>NZ_JBWKEB010000002.1:469192-735474 GCF_056435665.1 Amycolatopsis sp. NPDC043887 | reverse complement strand
CTTTTTTCTTTTTGGTTCTTTTTGTGGACCTGGGGTGGGGGGGGGGGGGGGGGGGGGTGGGGGGGGGGGGTGGGGGGGGGGGGTGGGGGGAAAACCCCACCCCCCCCCCCACGACCCACCCGCGCCGACGACTCGGATAGGTCCGTTCGGCCCGGAATTTCACCGACGAACGGACACTGCCGCCCGTCCCCCGGACGGGTAGTGTGCCGTGGCATGCATGAGGGGCAGATCGACCTCCTTCCGGGCGAACGGGTCATCTGGGCCGGGCAGCCGGTGCGCAGGCCCCTCTTCAATCCCGGTGACCGGTTCAACGTCCCCGTCGGACTGCTCTGGCTCGGTGGCGTCACGGCGTTCTTCGCCGCCAACCACGACACGGCGTTCCACATGGCCGCGTGGGTCGTGCTCACCGCCGCGGGCGTCTTCCATCTCGCCGGCAGGCCCCTGATCCGCTACCTCAGGCTTGCTTCGACGACGTACGCCGTCACGGACGGCAGGGTCATCGCGACCAGTTCGCTCGTCCGCCGCAAGGAGGAGTCCGCGGCGCTGGCCGGACTGGCGGATCCCGTCGTCACGCCCGGGCCGGGCAAGACCGGGACGATCACCTTCGGCAGGCTCGGCGTGCTGGCGTGGGCGTCGGCGAACTTCGGCGCGGGTACCGGGAAGGACCGCGAGCCGCCGGTCATCCTCGTGGGTGTCAGCGACGTGGCGAAAGTGCGCGAGAAGCTCGCGAAAGCCGTCGACGAGGCACGACAGCGCCAGGGATCGATGGCCGGAGAATGACCCGACTGTGTGCTATACAACCGTGCGGCTGATGTTACCGGCCGGTACACTCGGGCGGTCGTCCAGCGCCGGAGGTGCACCGTGCCCTATCCCACGGACCGTGAACGGGACCGCCCCTGGGTGATGCGGACCTACGCGGGCCACTCGTCCGCGGCCGCGTCCAACGAGCTGTACCGCCGTAACCTCGCGAAGGGGCAGACCGGCCTCTCGGTCGCCTTCGATCTGCCGACGCAGACCGGCTACGACCCGGATCACCAGCTGTCCAAGGGCGAGGTCGGCAAGGTCGGCGTCCCGGTTTCGCATATCGGCGACATGCGGCGCCTCTTCGACGGCATCCCGCTCGCCGAGGCCAACACCTCGATGACGATCAACGCGCCCGCCATGTGGCTGCTGGCGCTCTACGTCTCCGTCGCGCGCGAGCAGGCCGAAGCCGAGGGCCGTGACGTGGACGAGGTGCTGGCCAAGCTCACCGGCACCACGCAGAACGACATCATCAAGGAATACCTCTCCCGAGGTACCTACATCTTCCCGCCGGGCCCGAGTCTCCGCCTGATCACCGACATGATCGCGTGGACCGTGCACCACGTGCCGAAGTGGAACCCGATCAACATCTGCAGCTATCACCTGCAGGAGGCCGGCGCGACGCCGACGCAAGAGGTCGCGTACGCGTTGTGCACCGCCATCGCCGTCCTCGACGCGGTCCGCGACTCCGGGCAGGTCGAGCAGGCCGACATGGCCAAGGTGGTCGCACGGATCTCGTTCTTCGTCAACGCCGGTGTGCGGTTCGTCGAAGAGATGTCGAAGATGCGCGCGTTCACCGCGCTCTGGGACGAGATCACCCGGGATCGTTACGGCGTCACGGATCCCAAGGCGCGACGGCTGCGCTACGGCGTGCAGGTCAACTCGCTGGGCCTGACCGAGGCGCAGCCCGAGAACAACGTCCAGCGCATCGTGCTGGAGATGCTCGCGGTCTCGCTTTCCCGCGGCGCCAGGGCGCGCGCGATCCAGCTGCCCGCGTGGAACGAGGCGCTCGGCCTGCCCCGGCCGTGGGATCAGCAGTGGGCGCTGCGGATGCAGCAGGTGCTCGCGTTCGAGACCGACCTGCTCGAGTACGAGGACATCTTCGACGGCTCGCACGTCATCCAGGCCAAGGTCGACGAGATCATGGCCGGCGCGCGCGAGGAGATCGCGCGCGTGCAGGATCTCGGCGGCGCCGTCGCGGCCGTCGAGAGCGGCTACATGAAGTCCCAGCTCGTCGCCTCGCTCGCGGAGTACCGGCGCGGTATGGAGAACGGCGAACGGATCCTGGTCGGGGTCAACAAGTTCGAGACCACCGAGCCTTCGCCGCTGCAGGCCGAAGGGGCCAAGGCGATCGAAACGATCGACCCCGCCGTCGAGAAGCAGGCCGTCACCGCGATCGAGGAATGGCGGACGCAGCGCGACAACGCGGCCGCCGAGTCGGCGCTGGAGAAGCTGAAGGCCATCGCGAAGACGTCGGAGAACCTGTTCGAGGCCACGATCGACTGTGCCCGCGCCGGGGTGACCACCGGCGAATGGTCGGGCGCGCTGCGCGAGGTGTTCGGCGAATACCGCGCTCCCACCGGGGTTTCCGCGTCGGCGGCCGCGGGTGAGGGCAACGAGGAGATCCGCCGGGTCCGTGAACGGGTCAAGGCGACGAACACCGAGATCGGCGAGCGGCTGCGGATCCTGGTCGGCAAACCCGGCCTAGACGGGCACTCGAACGGCGCCGAGCAGGTGGCCGTGCGGGCGCGCGACGTCGGTTTCGAGGTGGTGTACCAGGGCATCCGGCTCACCCCGGAGCAGATCGTCGCGGCCGCCGTCCAGGAGGGTGTGCACGTCGTCGGGCTTTCGGTGCTCTCTGGTTCGCATCTCGAGGTCGTGCCGCAGGTCGTGGACGGTTTGCGGGCCGCGGGCGCGGGCGACATCCCGGTCATCGTCGGCGGCATCATCCCGCCGGACGACGAGAAGCTCCTGCTGGAGCGGGGGATCGCGAAAGTGTTCACGCCGAAGGACTACGAACTCACCGACATCATGGACGGAATTGTCGGATTGGTGCGGGAGCGCCACGGTCTGAGCACATAAGGTCACCGTAAATCTCGGTACCGTAACGGCAGGTGGTTCGTCACCCGCTCACACTGCCCGCGCCAAGGTACCCACCTACGTTTCGATTAAAACCGATTAATCGAAAAGAGGTGCCGCGATGGTGCACGGCGAGTGGTCGAGGCGGGAGTTCTTCCGGCGGTCAGCGGTTCTGGGAGCGGTGACGATCGGTGGTCCGGTGCTGCTGTCCGCGTGCACGTCCACGTCTTCCGGGGACGCGTTGCAGGCGGCCAAGGACGCGAAGAAGATCAGGATCGGTATCGCGAACGAAGCGCCGTACGGTTTCACGGACCAAGGCGGCAGGGTCACCGGTGAGGCACCCGAGGTCGCCCGCGCCGTCTTCAAGGCCATGGGCATCGACAACGTGGACGCCGAAGCGGTCTCCTTCGACCAGCTGATCCCCGCGCTCAACGCCAGGAAGTACGACGTCGTCGCGGCGGGCATGAACATCAAGAAGGAACGCTGCGACGCGGCGGCCTTCTCGATCCCCGACTACTCGGCGCTGACCGCTTTGCTGGTACCCAAGGGGAACCCACAGCAGGTGCTGAAGTTCGAGGACATCGCGGCCAAGAAGGTCAAGGTCGCCGTGCTCTCGGCGGCCGTGGAGAAGGGGTACGCCACCGACTCCGGCGTCGCCGAGGACCAGATCGTCACCCTCGATTCGCAGGACAACATGCTCCGCGCGGTCACCGACGGCCGGGTCTACTGCGCCGCGCTCACCGACATCTCCCTCAAGGACGTCCTGGCGAAGAGCCCCGGCGCGGCCGCCGAAGTCACGCCAGGCTTCGACCCGATCAAGGACGGCAAACCGGTCGTGTCCGCCGGCGCCTTCGTCTTCCGCAAGGACGACGACCCGTTGCGTGAGGCGTTCAACGTCGAACTCAAGAAGCTGCAGGACAGCGGCGAATGGACCAGGATCGTGACACCGTTCGGGTTCTCGGCGGACAACCTGCCGAAGCCCGGTGTCACCACCGAGACACTCTGCGCGGTGTGACGGGGCGAACCACATGTCCTCGTCGGTATCGCATATCATCACGTCCGTCCTCAGTGGACTGACCGCGACCGTCACCGCGGCGCTCGGCGGGATCGCGCTCACCGTGGTGCTCTCGCTGGCCGCCGGGCTGGCGCTGAGATCCCCGTCCCGGCCGGTGCGGGGGATTTCCCGGGTCTACGTCGAGATCTTCCGCGGCACCTCGGAAGTCGTCCAGCTGTTCTGGCTCTACTTCGTGCTTCCGGTGCTGGTCGGCCTCCAGCTGGTGCCGATGTTCGCCGGGATCCTGGTGCTGGGGCTCAACCACGGGGCCTACGGCGCGGAGATCGTCCGCGGCGCGGTGAATTCGGTCCCGCGCGCGCAGTTCGAGGGCGCCGTCGCGCTCAACCTGAGCCCGGCCCAGCGGATGCGGCGGGTGATCCTGCCGCAGGCGTTCGCGGAAATGCTGCCACCGTTCAACAATCTCTTCATCCAGTTGCTGAAGAGCACCGCACTGCTGTCGTTCATCGGGGTCCCGGAGATGGCCCGCCAAGGTGAACTGCTGCGGCCGGTGTTCAGTGCCGAGATCGGCTGGATCTACGGCACCGAACTCGTGCTCTACCTCCTGCTCGCGTTGCTGATCACGAGCGGGATGCGGCTGCTGGAACGGCTCGCCGCGCGGCGTCTCGGCCGGGCCCCGGCCAAGATGACGGCCACCGCGGGAGGTGTGTGATGGATTGGAGCTGGGAATCCGCCGCGAAATCGGTTCCCCTTCTGCTGGAAGGGCTTCTCGTCACCGTCGAGATCACCCTGCTGGCCTCGGTGGTCGCGTACGCGCTCGGCCTGGTGTTCGCGCTGATCCGCCGGACGGGGATTCCCGTGTTGTCCCAGGCGGTTCTGCTGTTCATCGAGTTCGTCCGCAGCACGCCCTTGCTGATCCAGGTGTTCGTGCTCTACTACGTGATCCAGCCGGTGGGCGGGATGACGTTGTCCCCGTTCACCACCGGTGTCATCGCGCTCGGCGTGCATTACGCGACGTATGCGGCCGAGGTCTACCGTGCCGGGATCGAGGCTGTCCCGAAAGGACAGTGGGAGGCCGCGACCGCGCTGAACCTCCCGAGGTCGCGGGTGTGGACCGCGGTCGTCCTGCCGCAGGCGGTGCCACGGGTGCTGCCCGCGCTCGGCAACTACACGATCTCGATGTTCAAGGAAACGCCGTTGCTGCTGGCGATCGGCGTCGTCGACGTCCTGGCGAGGGCGAAGGAGGTCGGCGCCGACACGTTCCGCGTCGTCGAGCCGTACACCCTGGCCGGGGTGCTGTTCCTGCTGGTGAGCCTGCCGGCTTCGATTCTGGTGAGAAGGTTGGAGCGACGTGCCGCCCACAGTTGATTCCCCGATGATCCGGTTCTCGCAGGTGGTCAAGTCCTACGGAGACCACGTCGTGCTGCGCGACCTCGATTTCACCGTCGCGCCAGGGGAGTTCGTCTCGCTGATCGGGCCGAGCGGGTCCGGGAAGACGACGATCCTGCGGCTGCTGATGACACTGGAGAAGGTCGACGGCGGCACCATCGAGGTCTGCGGCGACTATCTGAGCCATATGAAGCGCGGCGAGAAACTGGTACCCGCGGACGAGAAGTACCTGCGGGAGGCGCGCAAGCGGATCGGCATGGTGTTCCAGCAGTTCAACCTGTTCCCCAACATGAACGTGCTGCGCAACATCACCGAGGCGCCGATCCATTCGCTCGGCGTCGCCAGGGACGAGGCCGAGGCGCGGGCCGCCGAACTGCTGGAAATGGTGGGTCTCACGGACAAGAAGGACGCGCACCCCACCCGGCTTTCCGGTGGCCAGCAGCAGCGCGTCGCGATCGCCCGCGCGCTCGCGATGCGGCCGGACGTGCTGCTGCTGGACGAGGTGACGTCGGCGCTCGACCCGGAACTGGTCGCCGACGTCCTGCGCGTGCTGCGCGAGATCGCGACGTCCACCGACATCACGATCCTCTGTGTCACGCACGAAATGCAGTTCGCGCGGGACGTCTCGGACCGGGTGATGATGTTCGACCAGGGGCAGGTGCTGGAGGACGCCACGCCGGACAAGCTGTTCAACGACCCGGAGCACGACCGGACGCGGCGGTTCCTCAAGGCGGTCATCGACCGGGCGTGAGGCTCACGACCGCGTCGGTGCAACTGGTCGTGAGTGGCGATTCGGGTTAGAACACGAATCGCCACTCACGACCAACTTGACCCAGTCCGGCCCGGCAGTCTCAAAGCCTCCCGAGGATCTCCTTCGTCGAGGTGACCGTGGCGAACCCGCCCCCGTGCAGGTTCGTCGCGGTCGCCTTGGAGAGCTCGTCCGCGGTCAGGACGCTGCCGTCCGGCCCGGCGAGGTCGAAGGTGAAGGTGGCGTCGAGCGCGAAAGTCACGTCGTAGCCGAGGTTCCCGCCGACGCGCGCGGTGGTCTCGCAGCAGAAGTTCGTCTGGATACCGGCGAGCACGAACGACGTGATGCCGCGCGTCTTCAGCCAGCCGTCGAGATCGACGTCGCCGTGGAAGGCCGAGTTGACCTTCTTGCCGAACACCAGGTCCGCGCGCACGCCGTCGAGTTCGGGCTTGAAGTGGTTGCCCTCCTGTCCCGGCTGGAGCGACGAGCCGGGTTTCACGGAGTCGTGGTGCACCAGCACGATCGGCAGCCCGCGCTCCTGGTAGGCGTCGACGAGCGCCTTGATGTTGGCTTCCGCGCCGGGGTTGTTGCGCGGGCCCCAGACGGGCTTGTCGAAGCCGCGCTGGACGTCGATCACGAGCAGGGCCTTGTTTTCAGTGGTCATGGCGTCGAGTTTCACGCGTTCCGCCGTCGTCGGGGAGTGGCAGACGAAGCGCGATGCGGTACTTTCCTGCCATGCGAACCGTGGGTGTGCTCCTCCTGCCGGGCAGCCGGTCTTTCGATCTGGGTGTGATCGGCGAGGTCTGGGGCGTGGACCGGACCGACAGCGGTATCGGTCCCTTCGAGGTCCGGCTCTGCGCGTCCGGCCGCGGCTCGATCGCCGTCCATCCGTTCGGCCGGATCGAGGCCACCCATGGGCTGAGCGGGCTGGCGGGCTGTGATCTCGTCCTCGTGCCCGGCCGGGTTGACCCGCACGCCGGGGTGCCCGCGGCCGCCGTCGCCGCGCTGCGCAAGGCGCACCGGGCGGGGATCACCGTGGCGTCGCTGTGCTCCGGGGCCTTCACGCTAGCCGCGGCCGGGTTGCTCGACGGCCGCTCCGTCACCACGCACTGGCGGCTGCTGGACGATCTCGAAGCCGCCGCTCGCGACGCCGTCGTCCAGCGGGACGTCCTGTTCACCGACGAGGGCGACGTCCTGACCTCCGCCGGGGTGGTCGGCGGGCTGGATCTCTGCCTGCATCTGGTGCGCCGCGAGCACGGCGCCGAGGTCGCCGCCGCCCTCGCCCGGCGGCTGGTGATGCCGCCCGCGAGGGAAGGTGGCCAGCGGCAGTACGTCGACAACCCGTTGCCGCCCAAGCCGTCGAGGCCGAGCGTGTCGTCCACAATGGACTGGGCGCTGGAGCGGATCGCCGACGACATCGGCGTCGACGACCTCGTCGGTCACGCCGGGCTGAGCGAGCGGACCTTCCATCGCGAGTTCGCGGCGGCCACCGGCGTGACACCGGGGCGGTGGCTGCGCGCGCAGCGGGTGCGGCTCGCGCGGCGGCTGCTGGAGACCACCGAGCTCCCGGTCGAGCGGGTCGCGCAGCGTTCCGGCCTCGGCACCGCCGCCAACCTGCGGCGAAGGCTCCGTGCCGACGTCGGTGTCGGGCCCGATTCGTATCGCCGGACGTTCCGGTCGGTTACCGTCGAAGCATGGCCGAGTACGAGCACATCCTCGTGAAGCGGGACGGCGACACCGTCACGATCACCATGAACCGCGCCGCGCGGCGGAACTCGCTGTCGGCGGACCACCTCGCCGAGCTCGTCGCGGCGTTCCGCGAGGCCGGGGACACCGACGCCACCGGGATCGTCCTGGCGGGCGCCGGGCCGGTGTTCTCGGCGGGACACGACTTCGGCGACGTCGCCGCGCGCGACCTGATGGGCGTGCGCGAGCTGCTGCGGCTGTGCACGGATCTGATGGGCACGATGCGGTCCGTCCCACAGGTCGTCGTCGCGCGGGTGCACGGGCTCGCGACCGCCGCGGGCTGCCAGCTGGTTGCCTCGTGCGACCTCGCCGTCGCCGCGGAGTCCGCCGGGTTCGCCCTTCCCGGTGGCAAGGGCGGCTGGTTCTGTCACACGCCCGCGGTGCCGGTGGCGCGCGCGATCGGGCGGAAACGCCTGATGGAGCTGGCACTCACCGGCGACGTCGTCGACGCCGCGACCGCACTGGACTGGGGCCTGGTGAACCGCGTCGTGCCGGACGACTCGCTGGACGAGGCCGTCGCTTCGCTGCTCGGACGTGCGACGCGGGGGAGCCGGGCCAGCAAGGCGATGGGCAAGCAGACCCTCTACGCGCAGCTGGACCGGCCCGAGGCCGATGCCTACGCGCTGGCGCTGGAGGTGATGGCTTCGGCTTCGCAGCTGCCCGGTGCACGTGAGGGGATGGCGGCCTTCCTGGAGAAGCGTTCCCCGGTGTGGCCCGACTGAGCCACGCTGGGCGTGCCATGAAGGACGCTTTCATAGCAAAATTTGCTATGAAAGGCCCCTTCATGGCACGCGCGGGTGGGGGTCAGAGTCGCTCGCGCATGAGCAGAAGTGTGTAGGCGGCCAGCGTCTGTGAGTCGGTGATGTCGCCCGAAGCGATCATCTTCTCGAACTCCCCGCGCTCGAACCACGCCGTCCGCATGTCCTGCTCCTCGACCTCGCGCTGGGCTTCACCCTGCGTGAGATCGGTGGCGAGGAACACGTGCCCGCGCTGGCTCGAAAACCCGGGCGCGACGTCGGTCTTGCCGAGGTCGGCCATCGAGCCCGCGATCAGCCCGGTCTCCTCCCGCAGTTCGCGGGCGGCGAGTTCGAGCGGCGGGACGTCGGCCAGCTCGGGCGCGGTGCCCATCGGGAACTCCCAGCGCCGCATCCCGACCGGGTAGCGGAACTGTTCGACCAGGTGAAACCGGGCCCCGTCGAACGGGATCACCACGGCACAGGTGGGTTTGTCGACGACGGCGTAGATCCCCTCGGAACCGTCGAGCCGCCGGATGGCGTCCTCGCGCAGGGTCATCCAGTTGTTCCGGTACACCTCGCGGGAGCTGACACGCTGAACGGGGTCCATGCGCACAGTATCGCCGTGCTTGTCCTACCCTCGCGGGGTGCGCCTTGTGATCGCTCGCTGCCAGGTCGACTACGCCGGCCGTCTGACCGCCCATCTGCCGATGGCCACCCGGCTGCTGCTCGTGAAGGCCGACGGCTCGGTGTCCGTGCATTCGGACGACCGCGCCTACAAGCCGCTGAACTGGATGAGCCCGCCGTGCTGGCTGATCGAGGACGGCAAGCTGTGGATCGTCGAGAACAAGCAGGGGGAGAAGCTCGTCATCACGATCGACGAGATCTTCCACGACCACCCCCAGGAACTCGGCGCGGAACCGGGACTGCAGAAGGACGGTGTCGAGGCGCACCTTCAGGAACTGCTCGCCGAGCACATCAAGACCCTCGGTGAGGGCTACACCCTGGTGCGGCGGGAGTTCCCGACCGCGATCGGGCCGGTCGACATCATGGCCCGCGACGCCGACGGGGCCAGTGTCGCCGTCGAGATCAAGCGGCGTGGCGAGATCGACGGCGTCGAGCAGCTGACGCGGTACCTGGAACTGCTCAACCGCGACCCGCTGCTGGCGCCGGTGCAGGGCGTCTTCGCGGCGCAGATCATCAAGCCGCAGGCGCGGGTGCTGGCCGAGGACCGGGGGATCCGGTGCCTCACGCTGGACTACGACGCGTTGCGCGGCATCGAATCGGACGAGTTCCGCCTCTTCTGAGTTTCGCGAGTAGTCCTCTGGATGCGGTAGTTGAACGCGCAACCACCGCATTCAGAGGACTACTCGCGTCGGCTCCTCGCGGCGAACAGCCGATATCGAATCGAGTCCTTCGATTTGTATCTGTATTCTTTCTCGCGCCACAGAATGCCCAAAAGGGCGGCGAGAAATTAACGAACTCGCGTTCTCCTGCAAAAGAACCAGCTATTTCTGTGCCATTCGGGTGAACGCCGGATTGCCCGGTCTCGCGCTGTGTCACACTCGATTTCCGCGAGGGGTATCGCCGACATGCGGCGGTCGCGGGTGCAGGGGTGATGTGCCATGGCTGATTCTCGGAAGAACGTCGATCTCGTGCTGGAAGGCGGCGGCGTCAAAGGTATCGGGCTGCTGGGCGCGGTGCTGGAGTTGCACGAAGCCGGTTATTCGTTTCCCCGGATCGCCGGGACGAGCGCGGGCGCGATCGTCGCGACACTGGTCGCCGCGTATCAGAAGGCGGGCAAGGATCTCGGTGGTCTGGAAGCGGTGATGAACGACTTGGACTGCCGCCGTTTTCAGGATCAGTCGCTCGACAAGGTCACCGGCCCGATCGGCGACGGCGTCGATCTGCTCCTGCACGACGGGATGCACTCCGGTGAGTATCTCACCGAATGGCTCACGCCGTTGCTGGAAGAGGTCGGAGTGCGCACCTTCGCCGATCTCGCCATCGAGGATCCCGAGGGTGCTTTGCTTCCGTACCAACGGTATTCCCTCGTCGTCCACGTCAGTGACCTGACCCGTCGCGTGCTCGTCCGGTTGCCTTGGGACTATTCCCAGTACGGCCGCGATCCCGGTGCGGAGAAAATCGTCGACGCCGTCCGCGCGTCGATGTCGATCCCGCTCTATTTCCGGCCGGTGCAGTTCGACGTCCACCCCGAGGGGACCGTCACGTGGGTCGACGGCGGCCTGCTGTCGAACTTCCCGATCACCGTCTTCGACCGGACCGACGCGAAGAAGCCGAGGTGGCCGACCTGGGGCGTGAAGCTGTCCGGGGAACCCGCGGGCGGCAACGACAAACCGGTGAAGAGCGCGTTGCGGATCGCCATCGGTTCGCTCGAAACCCTGCTGTCGGACTGGAATCGTTACCGGTTGCACGAGGAAGGTGTGAACCGGCGGACGGTGTACGTCGACACGACCGGGGTTTCCGCCGTCGACTTCGGGCTCGGCGAAGAGGAGAAGAAGCGCCTCTTCGAAAGCGGGCGGGAGGCCGCGCGGCGGTTTCTGGAAAAGATTGTGCCGCAGTGAACTCGCCGGCGGTATTCCGGTGGGATGAGGGATAGGAGGATCCCATGCGTTATCGCCCGATCGGCAGCGACCCGGCGGACGGCCGCCTCGGCCGGTTCGTCCCGGACGACTGGCGCCACGTCGAGCGCTATCCGCTGACCGCGCTGGCCACCGAGGACCGGCCCACCCGGTCGCCGGTCGTCATCGGTGTCAACTGGTACAAGGAATTCGACGTACCGGAGAAGGACGAGAAGTCCGGCGAGTTCTTCGTCGCGAAAGGCGGAGCGAAATCGCTCACGAGGATCCGCGGCGGGCACTGCGTCTGCCTCGAACCCGGTGAATCGACCGACGGTGACACCCAGTACGCCTTCTACGACCAGGGCAAGGAAGGCGCCTGCGTCGGCTTCGGCTGGTCGCGCTGCATGACGATGTTCAACGGCGACCTGTACGCCGCGCGGTGGCTGTGGGACCAGTCGAAGCTCCGTGACGAATGGGGCGAGACCAACCCCGGCGACAACAACGGCACGTCCGTCCGCGCGGCGGCCGAGGTCCTGCTCGAACTGGGCCACGTCCCGTGGTCCGAGACCTACACGGACGACGACCACGTCAAGCGGGCCGCCTACACGCCCGACGTCAAGAACGGCATCCAGGCCTATCGCTGGGCGAAGACGGTCGACGAGGTGCACGAGGTCCTGGGCAACCCGCGTGCCGACGAACTCGGCGCCGTGCCGTTCCTCAACTCGTGGGGCTCGGGCTACCCGCACCGCACGTACCTGCCGGACGACGTCCTCGCCCGGTTGATCGAGGAGGACGGCGAAGTAGGCCTGCCCACGGACCGGTAAACCCCCACCGGTCACGGGAAAGGGCCGTTCCCGGCGGAAGCCCGGAGCGGCCCTTTTCGTGCTGCGTCCTAACGGTCGAAGGTGATCCCGGTCCGCACTCGCAGCTCGGTTCCGGGACAGCCCGAGCCGGCGGGACGTTCCGCCGTGAACGTGTACCCCTGGTCGCTCGCCACGGGGAACTCGACGCGCACCAGGCTGTCGCGGGAGACGGCCTCGGCGGCCACCGCGCCGCCGACCGAGACGTGCCACCGCACCTCCGCCTCGCAATCGGGCAGTTCGACGGACAGCATGCCGGTACCTCGTTTCGACGGCCGGTGGACTCCCGCGAACCGGGTCTCGACCTTCCCACCGGGAGCCAGTTCGTAGATGTGCATCGGTGCGCATAACGTCGCTTCGCCCGCGTTCGGGCACTCCTGCACCGTCCGGGGTGCGTCGCCACCCGCGACCGTGGTCCGCACGTGATCCGGCAAGGATGCCAGCACGAGCGCGATCACGCCGGCGGCGGCGAGAAACCCCGCTGCCGAGGTTGTCGTGGCCAGTACGGCGCGCACCCGCTGCCTGATGGTCTCGACCCGCTCCCGTGCGGCGGCTTCCACTCGCTCCAGCACCTCGGGTTTGTCCGTGGCCGCGGAGATGAGCAGCGCGAGATCGCGGGTCGTCCCCTTGGTGGCCCGGTATGCCAGCCAGGCCGCGATGACCGCCAGCAAGGCGCTGACGATGCCCGCGATCCAGGACGCGCGCTCGACAAGAGTCCAGTCCATCGAGGCAGCCAACCGGATGTGCCGCGGCGCCGGGACGGCAGTTCTGCCGCTGATCGGACAGGAATTGTCAAGAATTGACCCGAAACAGACACGTCAGGGCGGTCGCCGCCCACCCGTACTGCCGCTCCTGAATCCATGCAGTATGGTCCGCGATTGACGCGATACCGGCGTTTCTCGTGGACATTTTCACTATGGAGGTGGGTCGGTTGCACGTGCTGGCCGATGCGAACCTGCGGCTCGACGCAAGTCCGATCGACTACGTCCTGCTCGCCTTCTATTTCGCACTGGTGCTCGGCATCGGGTACATGGCGCGAAGGTCGGTCTCGAGCAGCCTCGACTTCTTCCTCTCCGGCCGCTCGCTGCCCGCCTGGGTCACCGGTCTCGCCTTCATCTCGGCGAACCTCGGCGCGGTCGAGATCATGGGCATGTCGGCCAACGGCGTGCTCTACGGCCTGCCGACGGTCCACTACTTCTGGATCGGCGCGATCCCGGCGATGCTGTTCCTCGGCATCGTGATGATGCCGTTCTACTACGGCTCGAAGGTCCGAAGTGTCCCGGAGTTCATGCTCCGCCGGTTCGGCAAACCCGCCCACCTGGTCAACGGCATCAGCTTCGCGAGCGCGCAGATCCTCATCGCGGGCGCGAACCTGTTCCTGCTCGCCAGCGTGGTGAACCTCCTGCTCGGCTGGCCGCTGTGGGTGTCGATCATCGTCGCGGCCGCGGTCGTGCTCTCCTACACCGCGCTCGGCGGCCTCTCCGCCGCGATCTACAACGAGGTCCTGCAGTTCTTCGTGATCGTCGCGGCGCTGCTGCCGCTGACCATCGTCGGCCTGGTGAAGGTCGGCGGGTGGCAGGGCCTTGTCGACAAGGTCACCGCGAGCCCCGGCGGCGAAGCGCAGCTGCACTCGTGGCCGGGTGACAACCTCACCGGCTTCGGCAACAGCTTCCTGTCGGTCCTCGGTCTCGTCTTCGGTCTCGGTTTCGTGCTGTCCTTCGGTTACTGGACCACGAACTTCGTCGAGGTCCAGCGCGCGATGGCGTCGAAGAGCATGTCGGCCGCGCGGCGGACGCCGATCATCGGCGCCTTCCCGAAGATGCTGATCCCGTTCATCGTGATCATCCCCGGCATGATCGCCGCGGTCACCGTTTCCGAGTACGTCCAGGACAAGCAGGTACTGCTCGACGGCGGCGACGCGCCGAGCGGCGTGACCGCGAACAACGCCATCCTGCTGCTGATGCGCGACCTGCTGCCCAACGGCATGCTCGGGGTCGCGCTCGCCGGTCTGCTCGCCTCGTTCATGGCCGGGATGGCCGCGAACCTGAGCTCGTTCAACACCGTGTTCACCTACGACATCTGGCAGTCGTACGTGAAGAAGAACGAGTCGGACGGCTACTACCTCCGGCTCGGCCGCCTGGTCACCGCCATCGGCACCGTGCTCGCGATCGGCACCGCGTTCATCGCGTCGAACTCCGGGAACATCCTGACCTATCTGCAGGATCTGTTCTCCTTCTTCAACGCGCCGCTGTTCGCCACCTTCATCCTCGGCATGTTCTGGAAGCGGATGACGCCGACGGCGGGCTGGGTCGGCCTGGTGTCCGGTACCGCCTCCGCGATCACCGTGTGGCTGCTGTCGCAGGCCGGGGTCCTCGGGCTCACCGGGCAGGGCATCAGCTTCGTGGCCGCCGGTACCGCGTTCGTCGTCGACATCGCGGTCAGCGTCGGGGTCTCGCTCGCCACCGCGCCGAAGCCGGAGGCCCAGCTGGTCGGCCTCGTGTACTCCCTCACCCCGAAGGAGTCGCTGAAGCACGACGAGACCGGCGACGACGCGGGCTGGTACCGCAAGCCGGGACTGCTCGCGGGCATCGTGCTGATCCTGACCATCGTGCTCAACATCATCTTCTAGGAGGCCGGAGATGGCTGCGTCGCAAGCTCCCAAGAAGGCCGGCGTCTTCGACATCCGGCTGATCATCGCCCTGCTCATCGGCGGCTACGGGCTGGTGCTCACGATCATGGGCCTCTGGTTCACCACCGACGAGGAGCTGACCAAGGCCGCCGACGTCAACATCAACCTGTGGGCGGGCATCGGCATGCTGGTGTTCGCGGCGCTGTTCGTGCTGTGGGCGAAGCTGCGGCCCATCGTGGTGCCGCCCAGCACCGAGGACGGGGAATAGCCGGGTTGTCCGGACACCGGCGAGGGGCTCCGGCTACCGTGCACTTCGTGCTGTTCAACGCTCGACGTCGCCGGATCGCGTCCGTGCTGGCCCTGGTGGCCGCGCTCGGCGCGGTGTCGGCCTGCGGTCAGAACCTCGGCAAGTCCAACTTCGCCCGCACCACCGTCGCCGCCGAACCCGGCTCCGGTAACGGCTCGGTGCCCGACGGGGACATCAACGATCCGGCGGTCACCCCCGCGGTGCTGCGCACGATCGACCCGTGCGGGCTGGTGAGCAAGGAAGTCATGGGCGGCCTCGGCACGCCGGAGGACCCGACGGCGAACCTCAGCTCGTTCGGCACCTGCCGGGCGAAGGCCGTGGACGCCGGCGGCAAGGCACTCACGGTCAGGGTCGAGATCGGCGCGTCGATCTACTCCTCGATCAACGGCGTCACCGTTTCGGCGGTCGACGGGCTGCCGCAGATCGAGCGGAAGGACAAGGACGGAAAGACCTGCGACGTCGGCATCATGACCCTGCGCAAGCCCGAGCGCGGGATCAACTTCTCGGTCACCTACGACGGCGGCGACCCGTGCGCGACAGGCCGTGCGGTGGCCGCGAAGGCCGTGAAGAGCCTGCACGCGTCACCGGCGAAGTACCCGGCCGTCGCGGGCACGCTCACCGGTGTCGATCCGTGCACCGCCGCCGATACCGCCGTCCTCAACGAGGTGGTGCCGCACGGCGCCGCCACGCTGAACTCCTTCCACTTCTGTGACTGGACACCGGGCTCCAATCCGCGGATCTCGATCGGCTTCCGCCGCGCCCTTCCGCCGGCGGAACGCGACGGGAACAAGAAGATCGACATCGACGGCGTCGCCGTGTACCAGAAGGTCGGCAGCGGCAGCGACGCCGAGTGCAAGCTCGAGTGGCAGCACAAACCGTGGGCGGACGACGAGGTCGAAATCGTCAGCGTCAACTACAAGAACTACGACGAGAAGAAGGACGAAGCGGCGTCGTGCGGCAAGGCGGCCAAGGTCGCCAAATCGGTGATCTCCAAGCTGCCGAAGCCCTGACGCTGGCGGCATCCGGCCGGGCGAGGTAGGAAGGGGACACCCCACCCGCCGACGGCCGGAGGCCACCCTTGAAGAAGATCATCAACGACCCGAAGACGGTGGTCGCGGAATCCCTGCGCGGCCTCGCCGCGGCGCACGCGGACGTCCTGCGCGTGGAGGACGACCCGGCGCTCGTGGTGCGGGTGGACGCGCCCGTGGCGGGCAAGGTCGCGGTGATCTCCGGCGGCGGCTCCGGGCACGAACCGCTGCACGGTGGCTTCGTCGGGCAGGGCATGCTCGCGGCCGCCGTCCCGGGCGCGGTGTTCACCTCGCCGACGCCGGACGCCGTGGAGGCCGCGGTCAAGGCCACCACCGGGGACGCGGGCGCGTTGCTGATCGTGAAGAACTACACCGGCGATGTGCTCAACTTCGAGACCGCCGCGGAACTCGCCGCCGCCGAAGGGCTGGACGTGCGCAGCGTGGTGATCGACGACGACGTCGCGGTCAAGGACTCCACCTACACCGCCGGCCGTCGCGGGGTCGGCGGCACGGTACTGCTGGAGAAGATCACCGGTGCCGCCGCCGAACGAGGCGACTCGCTCGACGCGGTGGAGGCCTTGGCGCGCAAGGTGATCGGCCAGGTCCGGTCGATCGGGGTCGCGCTCACCGCGCCGACCGTGCCGCACGCGGGCGAGCCGAGTTTCGACCTCGCCGACGACGAAATCGAGTTCGGCATCGGCATCCACGGCGAACCCGGTATCGAACGGACCGCCGTGATGACGGCCGACGAACTCGTCGCGCGCATGGTCGAAGCGGTGGTCACGGATCTGCCCTTCGCCGAGGGCGACAAGGTCCTGCTGTTCACGAACTCGATGGGCGGGACCCCGCTGGTCGAGCTGTACCTGGCCCACGGGATCGCCGAGCGGCTGCTGGCCGAGCGTGGGATCGTGGTCGAACGGCGGCTGGTGGGGCCGTACATCACCAGCCTCGAGATGCAGGGGATGAGCCTGACGTTGCTGAAACTGGACGACGAGCTGACCGAGTTGTGGGACGCGCCGGTGAACACCCCGGCCCTGAGGTGGGGAGTCTGATGGCCTGCACCGCCGAGACGCTCGCCGCCGCCTTGCGGGCGGCGGCCGTGGTGATCGCCGAGCATCGGGTCGAGCTGATCGAACTCGACCGCGCGATCGGCGACGCCGACCACGGCGAGAACATGGACCGGGGGTTCACCGCCATCGTGTCCGCTTTGGACACCGCCGTCCCCGAAACCCCCGCCGCGGTCGCGAAGCTCGCCGCCACGACGCTGATCTCGAAGGTCGGCGGCGCGGCTGGACCGTTGTACGGCACGGCTTTCCTGCGCGCGTCGGTCAAGCTGGGCGACGCGGCCGAAGTGGACGGTCCGCTGCTCGTCGAGGCCCTGCGCGCGGCACTCGAAGGGGTGCAGGCGCGAGGCAAGGCCGTCGGGGGAGACGCGACCATGGTCGACGCCCTGATCCCCGCCGTCTCCGCCGCCGAGGAAGCCTCCGGATCCGGCATCGCGGAGATCCTGACCGCGGCGGCGGACGCCGCGGACAAGGGCGCCGAGTCCACTGTGGAGCTTGTGCCGCGCAAAGGCAGGGCCTCGTACCTCGGCGAGCGGGCGATCGGGCATATGGATCCCGGTGCCCGTTCGACGGCGCTACTGCTGCGCGCGTTCGCGGAGGCCGCCAAGTGAGCGTCGGAATCGTGCTCGTCTCCCACAGCGCCAAACTCGCCGAAGGGCTCGCGGAACTCGCCGCGCAGATGGCGCCGGACGTCACCATCGCGGCGGCGGGCGGCCTGGCCGACGGCGGGATCGGCACGGATTACGACGAGGTCGTCGCCGCGACACAGCGCGCCGAGTCGGGATCGGGCGTCGTCCTGCTGTACGACCTGGGCAGCGCGCAGATGACCGCGGAACTGGCCGTCGAATCGCTCGCCGATCCGTCGGCCGCGGTCGTCGTGGACGCGCCGCTGGTCGAAGGCGCGATCGCCGCCGCCGTCGCGGCGCAGGGCGGGGCGGACCGCAAGGCCGTCGCCGAAGCGGCCGCGGCGTCGGGCGCGCCACCGGACCTGACGTTCGACGAAGGTACGCAGGACGGCGAGAGCAGTGTCGAACTCACGCTGCGGAACGACGTCGGACTGCACGCGCGGCCCGCCGCGGTCCTGGTCCGCAGTATCGCGGGGCTGGACGCGCAGGTCACCGTGCGGCTCGGCGACGAGACCGCGGACGCCAACAGCGTGCTCGCGCTGATGGCGCTCGGCGCTCGTCAGGGTGACCGGATCGAGGTCCGGGCGAAGGGGGCGCAGGCCGAGGAAGCGCTCGCCAAGGTCAAAGATCTCGTGGACCAGAACTTCGGCGAGTGAGCTGACGTCTCATGCCGTGAAGGCCTCCTTGCCTACTCTGAGGGTAGGGAAGGAGGCCTTCACGGCATGTGGGGCCGCAAAACGTTCCCTTCGGCCTTCGTCCGCGAGTGACACTTACTCGATTCGGAGGGTGACAGCCGCTGCTTTCCGCGCCCTGGCATGGCACGATCGGAGAAACTACCAGCGAGTAACCTCCGGAGGCCGGTTGTGGCGCGGGAAATCTCGAGTGTGGGAGTCATCGGTCTCGGTACCATGGGTGCCGGGATCGCCGAGGTGCTCGCGCGGAGCGGCGTGTCCGTCGTCGCGGTGGAGATCGACGACGACGGCGTTCAGCGTGGCCGGGGCCATCTGGAGCATTCGACCGAACGGGCGGTGACCGGCGGCAAACTCGACGCCGACGGCCGGAGCGCGCTGCTGGACCGGATCCGATACACCACGTCGCTGACCGAACTGTCCGATGTGGACCTGGTGATCGAGGCGATCCCGGAGAACCTCGAAGCGAAATCCGACGTGTTCGCCCAGCTGGACAAGATCACCGGCCCGGACACGATCTTCGTCTCGAACACCTCCTCCCTGTCGATCACCGAGATCGGCGTGCACACCGCGCGGCCGGGCAAGGTCGTCGGGATGCACTTCTTCAACCCGGCGCCGATCCTCAAGCTGGTCGAGATCGTCCGCACCGTCGTCACCGAACCCGAGGTGGTCACCGACGTCGTCGCGTTCGCCGAACGCCTCGGCAAGACCCCGGTGGTGATCGGCGACCGCGCCGGGTTCATCGCCAACGCCCTGCTCTTCGGGTACCTCAACCACGCCGTGCGGATGTACGAGCAGCGCTACGCCACGCGCGAGGATCTCGACGCGGCGATGCGGTTCGGCTGCGGGTATCCCATGGGGCCCTTGGCTTTGCTCGACCTCATCGGGCTGGACACCGCGTACGAGATCCTCGACACGATGTACCACCAGTCGCGCAACCGGCTGCACGCGCCGGCGCCGCTGCTGAAGCAGATGATCACCGCCGGACTGCTCGGCCGGAAGACCGGCCGGGGTTTCTACACCTACGACGAGCCCGATTCGCCGACGGTGACCGACGCGGTCACGAAGTCCACAGTGGACAGCGTGGCGCCTCGTGAGGTGCGCAAGGTAGGCGTCGTAGGGACCGGGACCATGGCGACGGGCATCGTCGAGGTGTTCGCGAAACGCGGTTACGAGGTCATCCTGCGGGCGCGGAGCGCGGAGAAGGCCGCGGCGTCGGTCGCGCGGGTGAAGAAGTCGCTGGACAAGGCCGTCGTCAAGGGCAAGCTGTCCGAGGAAGACGCCGCCGCCGCGCTGGGCCGGATCTCGCCGGCGGTGGAGTTCGAGGAACTGGCCGACGTCGACCTCGTGGTCGAGGCGGTGGCCGAAGACCTGGCCGTCAAGCAGGCGGTCTTCGCCGCGCTCGACGACGTCGTGAAGCCGGGCGCGGTCCTGGCGACGACCACGTCGTCCCTGCCGGTCATCGAATGCGCGGCCGCCACCTCGCGGCCTTCGGACGTGGTCGGCGTGCACTTCTTCAATCCGGCGCCGGTGATGAAACTCGTCGAGGTCGTCTCGACCATCGCCACCGCGCCCGACGTGATCGCGACGGTCGACGCCGTCTGCGCGGCCGTGGGCAAGCACCCCGTGCACTGCGGCGACCGGGCCGGGTTCATCGTCAACGCGCTGCTGTTCCCGTACCTGAACGACGCGGTGAAGATGCTCGAGGCGCACTACGCGGAAGCCGACGACATCGACACCGCGATGAAGGTGGGTTGCGGCCTGCCGATGGGCCCGTTCGAACTGCTCGACGTCGTCGGGCTGGACGTCTCCCTGGCGATCCAGCGGACTCTGTTCAACGAGTTCCGCGAAGAGGGCTTCGCGCCCGCGCCGCTGCTGGAACACCTCGTGACCGCCGGACGGCTCGGCCGGAAGACCGGAAAGGGGTTCAAGGACTACTCGGCCCGGTAACTTGGTGGCATGCCGGTTTCCTCGGGGGTCAGGAAGCGGATCAAGGAGCTCCTCGATCCGGACGACGAGATCCACTACGTGTTCCCGGCCGACATCTTCGGCAGTACCAATCCCAGCGTGTTCTTCGCGGTGACCCGCAAGACGATCACGGTCCTCACCACCGGGTACCTGAGCCGGAAGACCCCGAAACGGGTGGTCGCGACGACACTGCGGAATCACCGGATCGGACCGGTCGACACGTCGACCGTCCCGTGGTTCAAGTTCAACGGCGTCGACTACGAGATCGACGACGAGTACATCTCCGTCGTGCACGCCGCCGATGCCGAGATCATGCAGGCAAAACCTGAAGATCCGCTCCCGGACCTCTAAGCTCCCGGGAGTGCGTCAGCTCACCTACGACGGGGTGCCCATCCCCGGTCTGAACGACCTGGTCCGGACGGCCATCCGGCTGCATCCCGCGCCGGGAGTCCCCGGTCCGGACGAAAGCCACTTCGGCGGCCCGCTGCTCTGGCCGTCGGACGAGCCGTGGCCGGAGTGCCCGGTGACCTGGCCGCCCGACCCGGACGCGTCCGACGACGCGTGGACGGGCGGGCATCCGCTCGACGAGCCGGTCCCGGCGATGGTCGTCGCGGCGCAGTTCTTCCGCGACGACTTCCCGGAGCTGCCCTTCCCGGAGGGCACCGACGTCCTGCAGATCCTGTTCTGCCCGATGGACCACGACAGCCCGCACCAGCAGGGGCCCGCGGTCCGGCTGGTCTGGCGTGACGCGGGCGAGGTGCGGGACATCGCGGACCCGCCTCCGGCCCCCGAGAACGCCGAAGCCGCCTACGTGCCGGATCCCTGCGTTTTCGAACCGTGCTCGATCGACGAGCTGCCCCGGCTCTGCGACTTCCCGGCGGAGACCCGCGCCGCGCTCGGCATTCCCGAGGGCGCGGGCGACGACCCGGAGGGCTGGCCGGAGCTGGACCAGTACTCGAAGATCGGCGGCTGGACCGCCTGGGACGCGACCGATCGGCACGAGCTGGGCTGCCGGGAGTGCGGCGCCGACCTGCGCCAGACGATCGCGCTGGCCTCGGAGGAGCACGAGGTCGGCTGCGGATGCGAGGTCGCCGAGGGCGAGGCGGCGGGCTGGTCCTTCCACCGCCAGGGGGTGCTGAACGTCTTCACGTGCCCGACCGACGTCACGCATCCCTTCAAGGTCCGGATCGATTAGCCGGGCGGTAGCAAAGGTCCCCCGCTCCAGTGCTGGAAGACCAGGTTCGTGTGCACCCGGGCGACCTCGTCGCGGGCGGTCAGTTCGTCGAGCACCAGCCGTTGCAGCTCGGTCGCCGAAGCGGTGGCGACGTGCGCGAGGAAGTCGTCCGGGCCGGTCAGGTGGTAGACGGCGCGGACCTCGGGCAGGGCGAGCAGATGCTCGACGAACGAATCGACCAGCGCGCGCCGGTGCGGACGGACCTGCACGAACAGGAGCGCTTCGAGCGGGCGGCCGAGCTTGGCCGCGTCCACCTCGGCGCGCTGGCCGATGATCACCCCGAGCTCGCGCAGCCGGTTGACGCGATCGAGACAGGTCGAGGGCGCGACGCCGACTTCGGCCGCCAGATCCTTGTTCGAGATCCGGGCGTCGTTCTGCAAGAGCCGCAGAATTCGAAGATCAACCGTACTCAGTTCGACGGAATCCGACATCAGCGAATGATATCCGAGGATATTGCGGACAATCCGAAGAAAATCGCACTATCTGGAGTATGACCGCAACGCTGCGCACCCGAGCCGTCCACGCCGGCCGTGACGATCTCACGGACCTCGGCGTCCACGCCGCTCCGCTCGACCTGTCCACGACCTACCCGTCGCGGGACAGCGTCGAGGAGGCGGGCCGCATCGACGAATTCGCCGCCTCGGGATCACTGTCCGGGCTCCCGGTCTACGGGCGGCTGAGCAACCCGACCGTCGAACGCTTCGAGAAGGCGCTGGCCGAACTCGAAGGATTCGACGACGCCGTCGCGTTCGCCACCGGCATGGCCGCGGTCTCGGCGTCGCTGCTCGCCGCCGTCGCGCAGGGCAAACGGCATGTCGTCGCCGTCCGGCCTGTCTACGGCTGCACCGATCACATGCTCACGTCCGGTCTGCTCGGTACCGAGGTGACCTGGGCCGATCCGGAAGGCGTCGCGTCGGCGCTGCGGCCCGACACCGGGTTGGTGCTGCTCGAAACCCCCGCGAACCCGACCCTGCGCGAGGTCGACATCGCCGAGATCGTGCGTGCCGCGGGCGAGGTCCCGGTGCTGGTCGACAACACCTTCGCGACTCCCGTGCTCCAGCGGCCGGGGCGCCACGGTGCCCGATTCGTCCTGCACAGCGCGACCAAGTTCCTCGGCGGGCACGGCGACGTCATGGGCGGCGTGGTCGCTTGCAGTGCCGAAGACGCGGGGATGCTGCGGCAGATCCGCTTCGCCACCGGAGGCGTGCTGCACCCGCTCGCCGGGTACATGCTGCTTCGCGGCCTCTCGACTCTTCCGCTGCGCGTCAACGCCGCGTCCGCGACGGCCGCCGAACTCGTCGAGCGGCTTCGCGGCCACGCGAACGTGAGTGCCGTGCACTACCCGGCCGTCGGTGGTCCGTTGATCGCGTTCGAGGTCGAGGGCGATCCGCACGCGCTCATCGGCGCGGTCCGGCTGATCACCCCGGCCGTCAGCCTCGGCAGTGTGGATTCGCTCATCCAGCATCCCGCCTCGATCAGCCACCGGATCGTCGCCGAGGACGACCGGCGCGGCGCGGGGGTCACCGACCGGCTCATCCGCATGTCGGTGGGACTGGAGGACGTCGAGGACCTGTGGCACGACCTGGATCAGGCCCTCAAGTCTTGCTGAATTCTGCGATCGTCATCACCGGGATGTCGACAAATCGTCCGGCCTGGCTAACCTGGTCGGGTGAAAGATCTGGTCTCGTCCTGGGTGGAATCTTCGGCTCGTAGCACGCTTTCCCGGCTGCACCAGCAGATCGGTGTGGCCGGGCTCGCCGCGGCGGCGGCCGTGCCCGGGCTGTCGGCCGTCTTCGATCAGCACTCCGCCGCGGTGCGGGACATCCTCGCGGCGGGGGTCGAAGGTTCGGCGGCGGTCGCCGGGGTCGTCCTTCTCGCCGGCTACACGCGCGGGCTGCTCGACGAGGCGAAGGCCAAGGGGTGGACGTTCCGCATCCCGGCCGATCTGCCCGCCTGGACCACCAGCGACTGGATGACCGCGCGGCTGGTCGGCGTGTGTTCGCTGGCCGCCTCGATGGACGACCGGCGGACCCAGCCGACCGGGAACGGGTAGGGCGGCCGGACGCCCCACCCGCTCCCGTGGAAGGTCAGCGGTACTCCGGCGGAGGGGGCATGTTTCCACCGGGGGGCCGCTGGCCGGGATCCTGGTGCTGGGGCATCTGACCCTGGCTGGGCGGGAACTGCTGGTGCTGAGTCGGCGCGTTCGGGTTCGCGGCGTGATGCCCGGCGGACACCGGCTGGTGGACCGTCGTCCGCTCGGCAGGCACCTCACCCGAGCGGCCGGCGTCCTCGCGACCGCGCTGGTAGGCCTCGGCCTGCGCCTTCGCGGCGGGGATCTCCGCCTCGGCCCGGCCGAGCCAGGTCTCCCAGCGCTGCTGCATCGGCTTGATGAGACCACCACCGACACCGACGACTGCGATCCCGCCGACCGTGGCGAGCACGGTGATCAGCACCGGCATCGTGACCGCGGTGGCCACGCCGATCTGGTTCAGCGCGGCGATCGCGCCGAGGCCCCAGATGAACACCGAGGCGATGGTGGCGAGCACCTTGCCGTAGGAGACACCGCCGAGGGCGTTGCCGATCAGGTCCTTGACCGCCTTGGCGACCGCGCCGGCGATCACCACGATGACGATCGCGACGATGGCGCGCGGCAGCCACGCGACGATGTCGTTGAGCAGCGCGCTCACCGGGTTCGGACCGAACACGCCGAACGCGAACTGCAGGGCGATCAGCAGGATCGCGTAGTAGACGATCTTGCTGATGATGCTCGACGCGTCGAACTGGCTGCGCGCGAGCATCTGCTTGAAGCCCCCGCGTTCGAGGAGCCGGTTGAACCCGACCTTCTCGAGCACCATGCTCACGGCCTTCGAGAGCGCCTTGGCGATCAGCCAGCCGATGAACAGGATGACCAGGAACGCGAGCAGTTTCGGGACGAAGGTGGCGACCGAACTCCAGGCGCTCGACACGCCCTGACCGAAGTCGACGGCCGCCAGTGCTGATGTGGCCACTGGACTTTCTCCCTTCCCACCACTGGAGCTTCCAGACTGGTGGGAAGGGGGTACCCGCCGTTCGGGCGATCACACGTTGCGCCACCCGAACGGGTGGGTCAACTGCAGCAGCCGCCTCCGCAGCAACCGCCTCCACCTGCGGGAACAGGGGCGGGACCGGAGGCCGACCCGGTCAGCGCGACGGTCGTCAGCAGTTTGACGGTGTCCTGGTGGCCCTCCGGGCACGGCGCGGGCGCACCGGACTCGCTCATCGGCCGCAGCAGTTCGAAGGTTCCGGCGCATTCGCGGCAGCGGTAGGCGTAAGTCGGCATGCCGGCATTATCCCATCTCCTTCCGGCCTCCGGGATGGCAAGCTGGCCGGGTGGAACTGCCTGTCGCGGCGCATGTGCCGCACCTCGGCCAAGTCGTCCCGTCCGTGCTCTCCGCCCTCGGCGCCGACGGGTTCGTGAACTCCCTGAGCCTGGCGGAGGCGTCCAGTGCCTGCGTCCTGCTCATCGACGGTCTCGGCTGGGAACTGCTGGCCGAGCACGCCGCCGACGCGCCCGTGCTCACCCAGCTGGCGAAGTCGCCGCTGCGGGTCGGTTTCCCGGCGACGACGGCGGCCGGTCTCGGCGCGATCGGCACCGGGCTGGCGTCGGGGGAGCACGGACTGGTCGGCTACAGCTTCGAGGTGCCGGGCACCGGCGTCCTGAACGCGCTGCGCTGGAGCAGCCATGTGGACGGCGGCGATCTCCGCGGCGCGCTGCCGCCGCGCGAGGTGCAGCCGCTGCCGACGACGTTCGAACGCGCGGCGGCCGCCGGGATCACGACGAGCGTGGTGTCTTCGGCGAAGTTCGCCGACACCGCGCTCACCCGCGCGACGCAGTCCGGTGCGCGTTACGTGGGTGTCCACGCGCTCGGCGACCTCGCCGCCTGTGTCCTGCACTGCCTCGAAATGCGGCCGGCGTTCTGCTGGGGCTACCACAGCGAACTCGACATGCTCGGCCACATCTACGGGCCGGGTTCGGCGCCGTGGCGGATGCAGCTGCGGCAGGTCGACAGGCTGGTGGAGTCCATTGTGGACGGATTGTCACCCGGTGCGCTCCTCGCCGTCGTGGCCGACCACGGCATGGTGACGGTCGAGGGTGCGCTCGACATCGACGAGACCCCCGCGCTGCTCGGCGGCGTCCGGGCGATCGGGGGCGAGGTCCGGGCACGGCACGTCTACAGCGAACCGGGTGCGGAGGCCGACGTCCTGGCCGCCTGGAGCGAGGTCATCGGTGACCGGGCGTGGATCCTCCCGCGCGACGAGGCCATCGAGGCGGGCTGGTTCGGGCCCGTCTCCGACCGGGTGCGCCCGCGTATCGGCGACGTGGTCGTGGCGTCGAAGGGACGGTTCGGGCTCGTGCGGGAACTGGCCGAGGCCGTCGAGTCCTCCTTGGTCGGCCAGCACGGCTCGCTGACCCCGGCCGAACAACTCGTCCCGTTGGTCCTCGCGCGCCGTTGACCCGCATTTAGTCCTCTGAATGCGGTAGTTGCACACGCAAGGACCGCATTCAGAGGACCAAATGCGTCAGGCGGGCTTCCTGGCCGAGAACTTCACGGAGCGCTTGGGCACGTGGTCGACCTTGATGTCGGTGAACCCGGCGTCGGTGAGCCGGGGCCAGAGCGAAACCGGGTCGAGGGCGTTCATCGTGTCGCCGATGTGGAGCAGCCGGAACGGCAGACTCTCCAGGCTGTCGATCGCGCGCAGAACGCCGCCGGGGCGGAGCACGCGGAACGCCTCGGCGAAGATCGCGTCCTGCAACGCCGTCGTCGGCACGTGGTGCAGCATCGTGAAACAGACGACCGCCGAGAACTCGCCGTCCTCGAAGGGCAACGCCGCTCCGTCGCCCTGGACGATCCGCACCCGGCCGTCGAACTCCCGTTTGAGGAGGTCCGCCGACGCTTCGTCGATCTCGACGGCCGTGAGCCGGGGAACGAGCCCGACGAGCGCGCGCGTGGTCGCGCCGAAGCCCGGGCCGATCTCCAGTACGGAGTCGCCGAGGTCGAAGCCGGCGACGTTGCCCGGCATCTCGTGGGCGACGGCCTTCGCCCACAGCGCGGAACTGCAGAGTTTGCGGTGCACCAGGTTCATCGGCATGAACCCGAAGCTAGCCATGACCGGTAGGCGATAGGCTGCCAAGTGATGTCGCAAATCGGACTCCTGCCACCGATGTCGACGGCGATGGTGCTCGGCGAGATGGATCTGCCCGCGGGCACCTGGCTCCCATGGCACGAGCACGACGGCCACCAGCTCGCCTGGGCGGCCCGGGGGATCTTGAGCGTGAACGTCGGTGAGCGGCACTGGGTGCTGCCGCCGACACGGGCGCTCTGGATCCCGGCAGGTGTCGTCCACCGAACCGGCGCCACCGCGCAAACCGTGCTGCGGGGGATCTACGCCGCCCGGGTCCGCTGCCCGGTGCGCTGGCCCGAACCGACGCTCGTCGCCGTCCGCCCGCTGCTGCGGGAACTGCTGGAGCACCTCGGCGCCGCCGACCTCGGCGACGACGCGCGCCGCCGGGCCGAGGCCGTCGCCTTCGATCTGCTCGAACCGGTGGACGTCGTGCCGATCACCGTGCCGATGCCGTCGGACGGACGTGCGCTGACCGTCGCGCGAGCGGTGATCGCCGATCCGGCGGACCGCCGCGGCCTCGCGGACTTCGCCCGCGACGCGGGCGCGAGCGAACGCACGCTCGCGCGCCTGTTCCTCACCGAATGCCGTACGACGTTCGGCGCGTGGCGCGTGCAGGCACGGCTGCGCGCGTCCTTGCCGCTGCTGGCCGAGGGCATGCCGCTGACCGCGGTCTCCCGCCGGATCGGCTACTCCTCGCCGAGCGCGTTCGTCGCCGCCTTCCGCCGCGCGGTCGGTGTGACGCCGGGCGCTTACTTCGGCGGCTGACCGTGGCGTGATCCGCCTTCAGTCACGCGAGATCCGCCTTCAGTCACGCATGATCCGGCGGACGACACGCGTGATCGGATGGATGGCAACCCGCGGCACAGGGATCTCAGCGTGTTGTCCCGCTGATCACGCGAAACCGCCACGCGCTCCGTATCCAAACGTCGAGCGAGCGGGATCACACGGCACCTCGCCGTATACCGTTTCGGCGTGCCACGACGTAACCGGCCCGAACGCGGTGGACGCCCTGACCTCGGCGCGTCGACCGGCTGGGCGCGCTCCGAATCCGCCGCCGACGGCGACTGGCTGGTAAGCACCGTGCCCGGCGCACACGCCACCAAGGACTATCGCTGCCCCGGTTGCGATCACGAGATCCGGCAGGGAACCCCGCATGTGGTCGCCTGGCCCGCCGACGACACCGGCGGGGTCGCCGACCGCCGCCATTGGCACAAGGCGTGCTGGGGCGCGCGGTCCCGCCGCCGCCCTGGCCGCTGGTGATTCAGCGCCGCAGGTGCAGTGAAGGTTCGCCCGCGAATTCCTCCTCCGTGTGGATCGTGAAACCGAGCCGCTCGGCGACCCGGATCGAAGGTTTGTTGGACACCATGATGTTGGCGATCACCGGCACGTCGGGGATCTCCCGCTCCGCCCATGCGACGACGGCGGCCGCCATCTCCGTGGCGTAGCCCTTGCCCCAGGTGAACGGCCAGAAGCGGTACGCGAGGTTCAGCACGCGCTCGCCGTTCCGTTCGTGATACCGGACGCCGCCGAAGCCGAGGATCGTCTCCGGATCGTCCAAAGCGGACACCGTGAGATAGCCGAACCCGTGCTCGGCCCATTGCTTCATCCAGGCGTCGTAAAGCTCGTTCGCACCGTCGACGGTGTGCGGCTCCGGGTTGAACCTGTTCGTCTCCGGATCGGCCTGCAGCGCGACGATGTTCTCGCGATCCGCCTCGCGCAGCCTCCGCAGCAGCAGCCTCTCCGTCTTGATCTCTGTCAGCACGGATCTGACGGTAGCGCCAGGGTGCGACAGAATTGCCGCCATGAACGCTCTCCCACTGGTCCTGCTGCACGCCTTCCCCGTCGACGCCCGCATGTGGGACGCGGTCCGCGCGCCGCTCTCGGAACGCCTGCGGCTGATCACGCCCGACCAGCGCGGCCTCGGCCGCAGTCCGCTGCCCGAGACCGACCGGGAGCCGGATCTGGCCGACGCCGCGCGCGACGTCGTGGCACTGCTCGACCGGCTCGGCCTCGACAAGGTCGTCCTCGGCGGCTGCTCGATGGGCGGCTACCTGACGATGGCGGTGCTGCGCCTGGCGCCGGAACGGGTGGGCGGCCTCGTGTTCATCGACACGAAGGCGACGGCCGACACTCCCGAGGCCGTGCGGACCCGGCACGATGTCGCGGCCAGGGTGGAAGCGGAAGGCACCGGCTGGATGCCCGAGGCCGTCACACCCGGATTGCTCGCCGAAAAGGCCCGTCCGGAGGTGGCAGAACGACTTCGCGAACTGATCACGACGCAGCCTCCGTCCGGTGTCGCGTGGGCGGCGCGCGCGATGGCGGCGCGGCCCGATTCGCTCGAAACGCTGCGCTCGGCGGACGTGCCGGCGCTGGTCGTGGTCGGCGAAGAGGACGGCCTGACTCCGCTGGAGGAAGCGAACATCCTGGTGGAAACGCTGCCGGACGCGACCTTGGTCGTGCTTCCCGAGGCCGGGCATCTGACACCGCTGGAGGATCCGGCCGGAGTCGTCGAAGCGATCTTGGGCTGGTACCCCGCTTAAGAAACGTTTCCCTCGCCCCTTCCAAGGTATAGCGGACCCCGGGGCTTGCGGCAAGCCCCCATTCCCGGTCCACAATTCGTGCCTTCACGTTTTGCCGAAGGGGGATTCCCATGCGTGTACTCCTGTCCACTATCGGGACGAGGGGTGAGGTGCAGCCACTGGCGGCCTTGGCGGTGCGATTGCGGGAACTCGGCCAGGAAGTCCGGCTTTGCGCACCGCCCGATTTCCGTGACTGGGCCGAAGGTCTCGGGATCTCTTTCGCTTCGCTGGGGCCGGAACTCCGGTCGACCGCGAAGCCGGATTCCGCCATGACCAAGGCGATGGCCACACCCGAGGGGCGGCGCGCGATGGCCGAGGCCATGGTCGTCGGCCAATTCGAGACGATGCCGGAGGTGGCCGAAGACTGCGACGCCGTCGTCGCGGGAATGGCCTTGAACATCGCCGCCCATTCGGTGGCCGAGCGAAAAGGAATTCCCTATTTCTTCACCGCATACTGCCCGATAACGCTGCCTTCATTACACCATCGTCCGCCCGTTTTCGCGGGATGGGCGCCGGAGAATCCCGACGCCGCCATCCCGGCCTTGTGGGCCGACGACGCACGACGATGGAACGAGCACTGGGGCGGGGTGCTGAACGCGCAGCGGAAAATGCTCGGTCTCCCGCCCGTCGACGACGTCCGCGGGCATGTCTTCACCGAGCGTCCGTGGCTGGCCGCCGATCCGGTGCTGGCGCCGTGGCGGGGACCGTCGGCGCTCGACGTGCACCAGACCGGCGCCTGGATCCTGCCTGACCACAGTCCGTTGTCCCCGGAACTGGAGGCGTTCCTCGACGACGGCGAGCCCCCGGTCTACTTCGGATTCGGGAGTATCCGCGCCCCTGAGGAGATCGCGAAGGCGATGATCGAATCGGCGAGGGCGCACGGGCGGCGGGCGATCGTGTTCCGCGGCTGGACCGAGCTGGCGCCGATCGACGACGAACCCGACTGCCTCGCCATCGGGGACGTCAACCAGCAGGCGCTCTTCCCGCGGGTCGCGGCGGTCGTGCATCACGGCGGTGCCGGTACGACGACGGCGGCGACCCGGGCCGAGGTGCCGCAGGTGCTCGTCCCGCAGATGTTCGATCAGCCGTACTTCGCGCGGCGCGTCGGGGAACTCGGGCTGGGGACGTCGATCACCGGGGAGCCCTCCGCCGAAGCGCTGACCCTCGCTCTGGGCGAGGTGCTGCGCCCCGGCGTCGCCTCGCGGGCGCGTCAGGTCGGCGGTGAGGTGCGGACGGACGGCGTCGACGTGGCGGCGAAACTCCTGATGGACGCCGTCTGACCCCTGCATTTAGTCCTCTGAATGCGGTAGTTCGCATCGCCAACGACCGCATCGAGAGGACTAATTGCGGGAGAAGTAGCGCTCCAGGGCGGCTTCTGCCTCCGGTAGCCGCTCCGGGAACCGCCGCGCGATCACGAACCGCCAGGGGACCTCGAACAACCGCCGCAACGCGATGAACGGCTCCAGCGACGAGGGCGCCACATCGGCCGGGTACGCGTCCAACGTCGCGTGCCCGGCCTCCGCGAAGAGCACGCCGAGGTCCCAGCCGAGCGGCCCGCGCCAGGTGTCCTCGAAGTCGAGCCAGCACGGCCCGGCCGCCGTCGCGACGACGTTCCCCCGATGGGCGTCACCGTGCAACGGACGCGCCGCGGTGTCCGGCAGCGCGGCCGCCACCCGTTCGAGTTCGTCGTACAACCGGGGCGCCGCCCCGCCCATGAGGGCACCATGCCGGTCCAGCAACGTCCGGAGTTCGCGGACGGGCCCGAGTTCGGGCAGTTCACCGGGGTAGTCCGCGAGCGCGTCGTGCACCCGGGCGAGCGAAAGCGCGACCTCGTGCGGCGACAGCGTGTGCCCCGGCTCGTGCGGCGTGTAGTGCCAGAGAGTGACCGGGAGGCCGTCGGCGAAATGCGGTCCTGCCGGGGGATCCGTGGTGGGTGAGACGACGAGCACACCACGTTCCGTGAGGTACTTCGACAGCTCGACGTCGCGTCTGAGCCAGTCCTCGGGCGAGGACCGCGCGAGGCGCGTCGTGCCGGGCACCCGCGCCACCACCGGACCCAGTCTCACCAGCACGTTCGACTTGAAATGCAGGACATCGGGGGTGCCGGTCGGGAGCCCGTACCGGGCACCGACGGCGACCGCCGCGGCCACTCCCGCGCGGGTGTGTTCGTCGGTCACGGCGCGATCTTGCCAGCCGGTGCGCGCGACTGTCGGTAGTGAGGGCTACGATCCCCACTAGCCGCCGGAGTGGGTCCCGAACCCGCCCGGCGACCGCAAATTGACCACCACAAGGTTTGAGTGTTGGAGGCAGGAGTGACGGCCGTAGCCCCCAAGCCGATCGCCACGCGCCCGTATCCCGCGCGCGAGTCGGTTAAGGGTTCGTACCTGCTGCGGTTGTTCCGCACGACGGACCACAAGCAAATCGGCATCATGTACCTGGTCACGTCGTTCGCCTTCTTCATGGTGGGCGGCGCGATGGCGATGCTGATCCGCTCCGAGCTGGCGCGTCCCGGGCAGCAGTTCCTTTCGCAGGAGCAGTACAACCAGCTGTTCACCATGCACGGCACGATCATGCTGCTGCTGTACGCGACGCCGATCCTCTTCGGTTTCGCGAACTTCATCCTGCCGCTGCAGATCGGTTCGCCCGACGTCGCCTTCCCGCGGCTGAACGCGTTCTCGTACTGGCTGTACCTCTTCGGCGGCCTGATCGTGATGTCCGGCTTCCTGACCCCGGGTGGCGCCGCCGACTTCGGCTGGTTCGCCTACACCCCGCTGTCGGATGCCATCCACTCGCCCGGTGTCGGTGCCGACCTGTGGATCTCCGGTCTGGTCGTGTCCGGTCTCGGCACCATCCTCGGTGGCGTCAACATGATCACCACGGTGGTCTGCCTGCGCGCCCCCGGCATGACGATGTACCGGATGCCGATCTTCACCTGGAACATCCTGGTCACCAGCATCCTGATCCTGCTGGCGTTCCCGATCCTGACCGCGGCCCTGATGGGCCTGCTGGCGGACCGGCATCTCGGGGCGCACGTGTTCGACCCCGCGAACGGCGGCGTGATCCTCTGGCAGCACCTGTTCTGGTTCTTCGGCCATCCAGAGGTCTACATCGTCGCGCTACCGTTCTTCGGGATCGTGTCGGAGATCTTCCCGGTCTTCAGCCGCAAGCCGATCTTCGGGTACAAGGGCCTGGTCTGGGCGACGCTGGCGATCGCCGCGCTGTCGGTGGCCGTGTGGGCGCACCACATGTACGCGACCGGCGCCGTGCTGCTGCCGTTCTTCTCCTTCATGACCTTCCTGATCGCGGTCCCGACCGGCGTGAAGTTCTTCAACTGGATCGGCACGATGTGGAAGGGCCAGCTGTCCTTCGAGACGCCGATGATCTTCTCGATGGGCTTCATCGTCACGTTCCTCTTCGGCGGTCTGACCGGCATCATGCTGGCCGCGCCGGCGATCGACTTCCACGTGTCCGACAGCTACTTCGTCGTCGCGCACTTCCACTACGTGCTCTACGGCACGATCGTGTTCGCCACGTTCGCCGGGATCTACTTCTGGTTCCCGAAGATCACCGGCCGCATGATGGACGAGAAGCTCGGCAAGTGGCACTTCTGGACCACGTTCATCGGCTTCCACGCCACGTTCCTGGTGCAGCACTGGCTCGGCGCCGAAGGCATGCCGCGCCGGTACGCGGACTACCTGCAGTCCGACGGGTTCACCACGCTGAACACGATCTCCACGATCGGCGCGTACATCCTCGGTGCCTCGACGCTGCCGTTCATCTGGAACGTCTTCAAGAGCTACCGGTACGGCGAGATCGTCACGGTGGACGACCCGTGGGGCTACGGCAACTCGCTCGAATGGGCGACGTCCTGCCCGCCGCCGCGGCACAACTTCACCGAGCTGCCGCGGATCCGGTCCGAGCGTCCGGCGTTCGAGCTGCACTACCCGCATATGGTGGAGCGCATCCACAAGGAGGGTGAGATCGGCTTCTTCGGGAAGCAGAAGGTCAACACCCACCGGGCGCCGTCCCAGGTGCTCACCGAGGCGGCCATGCCGGGTGATCACTCCAAGGACAACTCCAGCGAGAAGTGACCCGATAAGCGGAAACGGCGCGTGCCTTGCCTCACACAGGGGCAAGGCACGCGCCTTTTTTTGCTTTGGCTGAGGGAGACTGACCCCCGTGACGCAGACACCAGTTCTCATCACCACCACCGGTCCCGACAAGCCGGGTGTGTCCTCGGTGCTGTTCGCCGTGCTGTCGCGCCACGACGTCGACGTCCTCGACGTCGAGCAGGTCGTCATCCGCGGCCAGCTGGTGCTCGGTGTGCTCGCCGGCGTGTACCGCGACCCCGAGGGCCTGCAGGAGTACGTCGAGCAGGCGATGGCCTCGGTCGGGATGCAGGTCGACGTGAAGATCGGCTCGGCCATCGGCGCCGACCCGTTCGCCATCGGCCAGAAGGACTCGACGCATGTCCTGCTGATGCTCGGCCGCCCGGTGACCGCGCGGGCGTTCTCCGACGTCGCGCGCCGTCTCGCCGCGCTGGACGTCAACATCGACTCGATCCGCAGCGTCGCCGACTATCCGGTCACTGGGCTGGAGCTGTACGCCTCGCTCGCCCAGGACACTCCGGAGGCCGACGCCGCGCTGCGCACCGCGCTGGCGGACGCCGCTGTCGAGGCCGGGATCGACATCTCGGTCGAGCGGGCCGGGCTCGCCCGCCGCGCCAAGCGCCTGGTCGTCTTCGACGTCGATTCCACGCTCATCCAGGGCGAGGTCATCGAGATGCTCGGCGCGCACGCCGGCGTCGAACCGCAGGTCCGCGAGATCACCGAGGCCGCGATGCGCGGCGAGCTGAACTTCGGCGAGTCGCTGGAGCGCCGGGTCGCGCTGCTGGAGGGGCTTCCGGAGACGGTGCTGGACGAGGTCGCCGCGTCCATCGAGCTCACCCCGGGCGCGCGCACGACCATCCGCACGCTGAAGCGGATGGGCTTCCGCTGCGGGGTCGTTTCGGGTGGTTTCACCAAGATCATCCAGTCGCTCGTGGACGACCTCGGCCTCGACTTCGCCGCCGCGAACGAACTCGAAGTCGTCGACGGCAAGCTCACCGGCCGGGTGGTCGGGGACATCGTCGACCGCGCGGGCAAGGCGACGGCGCTGCGCCGGTTCGCCGAGGAGTACGAGATCTCGCTGGAGCAGTGCGTCGCCGTCGGTGACGGGGCGAACGACATCGACATGCTTTCGGTCGCCGGGATGGGGGTCGCCTTCAACGCGAAGCCCGCGCTGCGCGAGGTCGCCGACACCGCGCTTTCCCACCCATACCTCGACGCCGTGCTGTTCCTGCTCGGGGTCACCAGGGCCGAGATCGAGGCTGCCGACGCGGCCGACGGTCTCGAACTTTCCCGGCCATGAGCGTCCTGGAGCCGCTGGCCGCGCGCTACGCGTTCTGGCTGGGGCTGCCCGCCGAGGATACGGTGGACACCTCCGACGAGGATCCCGCCGAGGTCCGGGCCATGCCGGTGATCCTGCGGATGGAACGGGCAGAACCGCCGTCGCGGACCGCCCTGCTGGAGGCCGCCGCGGCGGCCGCGGTCGCGGTCTGTCTCGACGAACGTGCCGAGCCCGAGGGCGAATGGCACGACCCGCTCAAGGCGTGGGTCGACGGCCGGATCCGCAAGGTCGCCCGGCGGGCGCGCGGTGCGCACTGGCGGGCGGTCCAGGAACTGCCGGGGATCACGGTCGAGGTCGACGGCGCCGAGGCGCGGGCCTTGCTTCCCTGCCGCGTCGTCGAGACGCCCAAGGAGGTCTCGCGGTTGCAGATCTCCGGGAGCGAACTCCCGGCCGACGAGCCGGGGCCCGCGCCGGACGGTGTCCCGCGGCTGCTGCTGAACCCCGAGGTCTCGATGACCGTCGGCAAGGGCTCGGCCCAGGTCGGGCACGCGACGATGATCCTCGCGTCACTGCTGGACGAGGCCGAACGGGCGGCCTGGGCCGGGACCGGGTTCCGGTGCTCGGTGCGGACCCCGCCGGTCGCGACCTGGAAGGCGCTTTGCCCGGTCGAGGATCCCGAAGGTTCGTGGCGCCGTGACGGCGTCGTCGCGGTCCGGGACGCCGGGTTCACCGAAGTCGATCCCGGAACAGTCACGGTCATAGCCCAAAGGGCTTAGCCTCCTATACTCCCCGCATGGGTGACCGGCTGATCGCCGGGCGCTATCGCTTGGAGGAGCGGATCGGCGCCGGGGGCATGGGTGTGGTCTGGCGTGCCACCGATCTGGACCTCGGCCGGGTCGTCGCCCTCAAACGCTCACAGGCCGGGGACAGCGGCCAGATCCGGCGCGAGGCACGGATCGGCGCGGGCCTGCATCACCCGAACGTCGTCACCGTCTTCGACGCCGTGATCGACGGTGACGATCGCTGGCTCGTCATGGAGTACCTGCCCTCGCGCAGCCTCGCCGACGTCATCGACGCCGACGGGCCGCTGCCACCCGGCAAGGTGGCCAAGATCGGGGTCCAGCTCGCCGCGGCGCTCGCGGCGATGCACGAGAAGGGCATGGTCCACCGCGACCTCAAACCGGGCAACGTCCTGGTGGCCGACGACGGTACGGCCAAACTCACCGACCTCGGCATCGCGCAGTGGGCGGAGGTGACCCGCACCGGCGGCGGCCTCGACGTCGGGACGCCCGGCTACGTCGCGCCGGAGATGGCCGAAGGGCGGCAGGCGGGTGCCGCGGCGGACGTGTTCTCGCTGGGCGCGACACTGTTCGCCGCCGTCGAGGGCACGTCGGTGTGGGGAGACGCGAGCGTCGGTCCGTTCGTCCAGCTCCGGCGGGCGACGTCGTACACGCTGGAACCGATCCGCCGGGCGGGACCGCTGGCGCCCGCGCTGATGGAACTGCTGCGGCGCAAACCCGCCGGGCGGCCGGACGCCGTCCGCGCCGCCGAGCTGCTGTCCGAGGTCGCGGACGTCGCCGTACCCGTGCGGACGCGACGTTTCCGGGTGACCAAGCGCGCCATCGCGATCGCGGCCGTCGCGGCCGTGCTGATGTTGACCGGGGGCCTGCTCTACGCCACTAGGGAACCCGCGTCGATCGCGGCTGGCCCGCCGTCCGAACTGGTCGGTGACCGGCGGACGGCGGATCCTTGCTCGCTGGTCGACCCTTCCGTGCTGAACCACCTCGGGACCCCCGAGCCGGACAGCGCCACCGGCAACTTCAACGCCTGCGGTGTCCGGCTGCGCCTGAGCCCCGACGAAGAGGACATCGTCGACATCCGGCTCGAACTGACGACGCCGACGTCGCCGTTGCTGGACAAGCCGATGCCAGGGCGGCTGATCGTGCGCGAGATCCCGAGCGACTCCGAAGACAAGTGCGCACGGGGTATCCCGCTGCCGGACGGCAACCAGGTATGGGTGCACGCCCGGCACATCCGGAATTGGCACGCGCAACTCTGCGACTACGTCGATCCGGTGGCCACGCACGCGGTGAGCGTGCTGAACCGGGAGCCGGTCGAACGGCGTCCCGCTCCCTTTCCCGCCGGTTCGCTCGGGAGTCTCGACGCCTGCGCGCTGGGCGGGGATCTGCCCCAGGCGATCGTCGGCGGTCCGGCCGCGCCTAATCCGGTGTTCGGCAACTGGGAGTGCTCCTGGAACCATCGCGAGACCGAGGTGACGATCCGGTTCGAACGAGAGCGGGCGCCGTTGGAGGACGACGGCAGACGGGTCGCTCTCGGATCGCGGGAAGCCTTCGTCGAGGTCTCGGCCGAGTGGAAGGCTTGTCAGGCCGAGATTCCGCACCGGACCTTCGCCGGCAACGGTCGTGCCATGATCGAGACGGTGGAGATCTACGTCGCGGACAAGGTCAAGCAGCCGCAGGAGATGTGCCCGGCCGCGGAACGGCTGGCCGGCGAGATCGCCCCCAGGCTGCCGCCACTCTGAAAGAGAAAGACCAGGCCGCGTCCTGCCGACGTCGATGGCGGACGCGGGTTCGCCTACGGACACTGAAAGGGAAGCCGTGTCTTTGGAAGTCCAGCGCGACGGTGAGCACCGCTTCATCGGCCGCAACGAACGCGGTGCCGAGGTCGTGATCGGCCGCAAGGGCGCCGAGGGCGCCTTCTCGCCCGCCGAACTGCTGCAGATCGCGGCGGCGGGCTGCTCGGCCGTCACCGCCGAGAACCTCATCACGCGCCGGATCGGTGAGGACTCGAAGTTCCGGGTCGGCGTGACGGCGGACCAGCGGGAAGGCGCTTCGGAGCTCGACGCCGTCCATGTGGCTTTCGACGTCGACGTGTCTTCGCTCGCCTCTGAGGAGCGCGAGGCGCTCGCGGGGGCGGTGGACCGCGCCATCGAGCGGCTGTGCACGGTGAGCCGGACGTTGAAGAAGGGCATCCCGGTCACGGAGAGCTTCCCGGTCGAGTAAGCCCTCCCTCGCGTGCAATGAAGGGGCCTTTCATAGCAAAATTTGCTATGAAAGGCCTCTTCATTGCACTTGGGCTCAGTGTTTGGCCGGGTGGCCTTCGGCACTCCAGACCACGTACGCCTCGTCGGCGTCGGTGGTCATGGCCTCGATGAACTTCTCGTTGTCGAAGCCGGGCAGCGTCTGCAACCGCTCGATCAGCGCGTCGGCGGCCGGGTCGCCGCTGGGGATCGCGGTGCCCTTCCCGTCGGCGCCGGCGAGCATGAAGAAGACGTCTTCCTTCCACGGGCCTTCAGGGATCACTCTGACCACCACCGCGGACAGCTCGGACCACGTGACGGCTTCCTCGCTTCCGTCCGCGAGCTGGCGCCGCACTCCGGTGTCATCGACGCTGACGGTCCGGGATTGTGCGTTGGGCGACTCGTGGGACAACCGGTTCTCCCTGTCTTCGGCGTTCCGTTAACGGTACTCGGCCGTGTTCCAGGCCACTCAGGCCGGGGCGGCGGCGTCGAGGCGGCGCAGCGCGTCGCGGGCGACCTTCGGATCCATGGTCGGCCAGAACGGCGGCAGCGAGGCGCGCAGGAATCCGCCGTAGCGGGCGGTGGCCAGCCGCGAATCAAGGATCGCCACGACGCCGCGGTCGCTGACCGAGCGGTGCAGCCGTCCGGTGCCCTGTGCGAGCAGCAGCGCCGCGTGCGTGGCCGCGACGGTGAGGAAACCGTTGCCGCCTCTGGCTTCCACGGCTCGCTGCCGGGCCGAGGAGACCGGGTCGTCCGGGCGGGGGAACGGGATCCTGTCGACCACCACGAGCTGGAGCGACGGGCCGGGCACGTCGACGCCCTGCCACAGCGAAAGCGTGCCGAACAGGCAAGTGCGCGCGTCCTCGGAGAACTTCTGCACCAGCAGGCCGGTGGCGTCGTCACCCTGGCAGAGGATCGGCAGGTCGAGCCGCTCCCGCATCTCCTCGGTGGCCTGCTTCGCCGCGCGCATCGAGGAGAACAGGCCGAGTGTGCGCCCGCCCGCGGCCTCGATCAGCTCGGCCAGCTCGTCCATGGTCGAGGGCTGCAAGCCGTCCCTGCCCGGCGGCGGCAGATGCTTGGCCAGGTAGAGGATTCCGTTGCGTTTGTGGTCGAACGGGGAGCCGACGTCGAGGCCGGTCCACTTCGGGCCGTCGGCGTCGTCGCTGTCGGCGGGGGCGGCCTTGTCCGTCGCCGCGCCCGGTGCCTTGTCTACCCTGGCGCCGCCGGGCGGGAGACCCCATTGGCGGGCCATGGTGTCGAACGTGCCGCCCAGGGTCAGCGTCGCCGAGGTGAGGACGGTCGTGTGCTGGTTGAAGACCCGCTCCCGCAGCAGACCGGCGACACCCAGCGGAGCGACCTTCAGCGCGGGCGGGCGAGGGTTCGTGGAGAAGCGGTCCCCGGTCAGCCAGACGACGTCGCGCTGATGCGCCTTGTCGTCGTCGAAGGCCTCGAGCAGCCGGACCGCGGTGTCGTGGACCTCTTCGAGCAGCGACCGCGCCAGCTTGCGGGCCGTGGCCTCGTCGACGTCCTCCTTGCGGTCCTTGCCGAGCGCGGTGAGGCAGCGATGCGCGGCGTCGCGGACCGCGGGGATCGCGCCGGTGAGGGCCTGCGGCAGCGAATCCATCCGGCCGGACGGCAGGTCGTCGAGGATCAGGGCCAGCCCGTCGCCCGCCTCCAGCAACTGGTCGGCCACCTCGTCGTCGACCAGTTTCCCGCAGCGCCGGGCGGCGGCGGAGACCATGCCGCTGGTCAGCTCTCCGGTCGCCACGGACGTCACGCGGTCCACGAGGTCGTGCGCCTCGTCGATGATCACCAGGTCGTGCTCGGGGAGCACCTGGTAGCCCTGCAGCGCGTCGATCGCCAGCAGCGCGTGGTTGGTGACGACGACGTCGGCCTTGCCCGCCTCGGCGCGGGACCGCTCGGCGAAACAGTCCGTGCCGATGGGGCAGCGCGAGGCGCCCAGGCATTCCTTGGCGGTGACCGACACCTGGCGCCACGCCTGGTCCGAGACGCCGGGGACCAGCTCGTCGCGGTCACCGGTTTCGGTGTCGGACGACCATTCCCGCAGCCGCGTGACCTCCTTGCCGAGCCGGGAGACGGCGAACGGGTCGAACAACTGCTGATCCTCCGGCTCGTCCGGGGCGCCGGAATCGAGCCGGTGGAGGCAGAGGTAGTTACGGCGGCCCTTGAGGATCGCGAAGGTGGGCTCGCGGCCGAGGGGCTTCTTCAGCGCCTTCGCCAGCCGGGGGAGGTCCCTGTCGACGAGCTGGCGCTGCAACGCGATGGTGGCCGTGGAGACCACGACCGTGGCTTCCTTCTCGACCGCGTGCCGGATCGCGGGAACGAGATAGGCCAACGACTTCCCGGTACCCGTGCCCGCCTGGACGGCCAGGTGCTCGCCGGTGCGGATGGCGCGGCCCACGGCGTCCGCCATCTTGACCTGGCCCTCGCGCTCGGCACCGCCCACGGACTCGACCGCGTGGGTCAGGAGTTCGAGGACACCGGGGAAATCAGCACGGGAGGGCACGGGACAAGACGATAGCCGGGGGCACCGTCAAGATCGTCCGCCCCGTGCAATGAAAGGTCCCTTCCTTGCAAATTTTGCGAGGAAGGGACCTTTCTTGCAGCTCGTGGGGCTATGAAAGGACCGGTCACGACTCCTTGCGGCCGTGCTTGTCTTCAAGGAGAGGCGAGACCAGCGCCCAGGTGCCCGGAAGCAGCGCGGCCGCGACGGCGATCTTCAGCGCGTCACCGATCAGGAACGGCACGACACCCTTTTCGAGCGCGGTCGACAGGCCGAAGCCGGTCGACGCCATCAGCCACGGCACGCCGACCGAGTAGATGGCGAGGTTGCCCAGCACCATCGTCCCCGCCGTGCGCAGCGGCGTGCGGTCCCCGCCGCGGCCGGCGAGCGCGCCGACCAGTGCGCCCGCGAGCACGAAGCCGACGATGTAGCCGGCGCTGGCGCCGAACAGGCCGGAAGAACCGTTCTGGAACCAGCCGAATCCGGCCGCGCCGACGGCGAGGTACAGCGCCATCGACAGCGCGCCGCGCTTCCAGCCGAGCGCGGCGCCGACCAGCAGGGCGGCGAACGTCTGGCCGGTCATCGGCACCGGGGAGCCGGGCACCGGGATCAGGATCTGCGCGGCCGCGCCGGTCAGGGCGGCACCACCGGCGACCAGGACCGCGTCACGGACCAGTGCGCCGGGAACGAGGTCGGCGAGAACCGGACGGGTGCCGGTCACAGACAGCGAAGACACTCAGACCTCCTATGAGTACACGAATGTGAACCGAGGTTAACGTCAGAAGACGGGTCGCGGACCGAATGTCGGCCACCTCACGGTCATCGCGCGTCCACTCGTCCGGGTGGCATGACCCTGCACGGGACCGGTGGTTGGTGGAGGCTGCCGGACATGAGGAAACCCGTTTCGAGGCTGTTGTCGGTGACGATGCTGACCGGGGCGCTGGTGGCGGGAGGTCCGGCGGTCGCGTCGGCCGGGCCCGCCCCCGCGACGGCGGCCGCGTCGGTCGGATCGCTCGACGTGGAGATCGGCGACGAACACGTGGTCACGGGCGAACTCGCGCCGTGCGACGTCGACGGTCCCTTGACCGCGAAGACCCAGGGCGGCGTCGTCGGCGACTTCGCCCGGTTCAGCGGGGGTGAGTCGCGCTGCGGCCGGAACGGCGCGGTGGCCGTCGGCGAGGCGGCCGGGCGGCGGTTCGAGACCACCCTGCTCAAGCGGTTCGGCGGTCCGGTGATCAAGGTTCGCACGTTCATGGCGAAGTGCAGCACCACCGAGGACGGCAGCCTCGGCTACATCGAGTTCGGCGACGTCACCGGGTTCACTCTGCCGGAGAACATCCCGCAGAACTACCGGCTGACCATCGCGGGCGGCAAGGGCGGGACGGCGCTGGCGTCGCTCACGGTCAACGAGACCGTCACGCCGACGCCGCCCGACGGGAGCCTCGTGACGCACATGCTGCACATCAAGCTGTTCCCGCAGGGTGGCGGTCCGGCGAAGGGCGACATCTACCTCGGGACCGCGCGCTGCGACCCGTACGGCAAGAAGAAGCCCTAAGCCGCATTTCGTCCTCTGGATGCGGTCCTTGCACACGCAAGTACCGCATCCAGAGGACGAAATGCGTCAGGTGCGTGAGACGTACTTCGCGGCCGCCGCGACGAACTCACTCGCGCGGGTCGCCAGATCTGTCAGCGACCCTTTCGAGGTGAGCGCGTCACCGACCAGCGGCGTGGCGGCCGCGACGGCGATCGAGCCCGACTCGAGGTACTTCGCGACGTCGGCCAGGTGCACGCCGCCCGTCGGCACCAGCGGGATGTCCGGCATCGGCGCCCGGACCGCCCGCAGGTAGGCGATCCCGCCGACGGCCGCGATCGGGAAGACCTTCACCGCCGCCGCGCCGAGACGCCACGCCTGGTCGATCTCGGTCGGGGTCAGCGCGCCGCAGATCACCGGCAGCCCGCGTTCGTGCGCGCGCTCCATGACCAGCGGGTTCACCGTCGGCGTGACCAGGAAGGTCGCGCCGGCGTCCGCCGATTTGTCCACATCGGACACCTCGCGCACGCTGCCGGCGCCGATATGCGCGTCGTCGCCGAGCTTCTTGCGGATGGTCGCGATGGCGTCCGTGGCGCCCGGCGTGGTCAACGCCGCTTCGAGCACTCGCAAGCCCGCCGCGTGCAGCACCGTGGCGGCGTCGGCGAACCGGCTCGCTTCCGCGGCCCGCAAGATCGCGACGAGCCGGTTTTCGATCAGGGTGTCCTGGAGGTCGTGCTGGATCATGCGGCCGGGACCGGCGCCTTTCCGGTGTAGGTCACGCCCGCCTCGTCGAAGTCCTTGAGCGCGGCGTCAACGGTCGGCTGCGAGCCGCCGACCGTGAGGTCAAGCAGCACCCGGACCTTGAAACCGGCCTTCGCCGCGTCGAGCGCCGTCGCGCGGACGCAGAAGTCGGTCGCTATGCCGACGACGTCGACCTCGGTGACGTCGTGCTCCTTCAGCCACGCGTCGAGCGTCTTGCCGTCGCGCGCGTTGCCTTCGAAGCCGGAGTACGCGGCGGTGTACTCGCCCTTGGAGAAGACCTCGCTGATCGGGACCACGTCGAGCGCGGGGTGGAACGACGCGCCGGAAGTGCCCGCGACGCAGTGACGCGGCCAGCTGTCCTTGAAGTCCGGTGTCTCGCTGAAGTGATCGCCCGGGTCGATGTGGTAGTCGCGAGTGGCGACGACGTGCGCGTAACCGCCTTCCGCGGCCTGCTTGGAGATCGCTTCGGCGGCGGCGGCGCCGCCGGGCAGGCCGAGCGACCCGCCTTCGCAGAAGTCGTTCTGCACATCGACCACGATCAAGGCGGTCCCCATGTGTTGCTCCTGAGTTCTCTTCAGACGAATACGGTCGGGATGGCGGGCTCCCCGTGCGAGAGCTTGAGGCCTTCCCATGGAAGGCTCACCAGCGCCCGCCGAAGCCGCTGGCGCGCGTCGTCCAGCGTGGGCAAATCATCCACTGTCCGGCCGTCCCGGACCAGCGGAATCTGCAATTCGTGGTCGTTCGGTCCCTGTTCCGGGACCTGCGAGGCGGCCGTCCAGATCACCTCTTCGACGGCGGTGCCGGTCTCGCGGTGCCGTCGCAGCGCGGATTTCCGGCCGCCGCGGGATTCCTTGTGCGCGCTGCGCTTGGCGACCGGCCTGCCGTCCACCTCGACGAGCTTGTAGACCATCCCCGCGGTCGGCGCGCCGGAACCGGTGACGACCGAGGTCCCGACGCCATACGCGTCGACGGGTTCCGCGCGCAACGCCGCGATGGCGTGCTCGTCGAGGTCGCCCGACACCACGATGCGGGTGTCCTTGGCGCCGAGAGCGTCCAGCTGCTCGCGGGCCTTGCGCGCCAGCGGGCCCACGTCGCCGGAGTCGATGCGGATCGCGCCCAGTTCGGTCCCGGCCACCCGGACGGCCGTTTCGATGCCCTTGGTGATGTCGTAGGTGTCCACCAGGAGCGTGGTGTCGGTGCCCATCTTGTCCACCTGCGCGCGGAACGCCTGTTCCTCGCTGTCGTGCAGCAACATGAAGGCGTGCGCGACGGTGCCCCGCGTCGGGATCCCGTAGCGGCGGCCGGCTTCGAGGTTGGAGGTCGTGGCGAAGCCGGCGAGGTACGCGGCCCGCGCGGCGGAGACGGCGGCGTACTCGTGCGTGCGGCGGCCACCCATCTCGATGATCGGCCTGCCGTGCGCGGCACCGGACATCCGCGCCGCGGCGGACGCGATCGCGCTGTCGTGGTTGAGGATCGAGAGGATCAGCGTCTCCAGCACGACGGCCTCGCCGAAGGAGCCGGTGACGGTCAGGATCGGGGAACCGGGGAAGTAGAGCTCGCCCTCGGGGTAACCGTCGATGTTCCCCGAGAAGGAGTAGTCCGCGAGCCACGAAAGGGTGGCGTCGTCGACGACGGCCGTCGCTTCCAGCTGGCTCAGCTCGGCGTCGGTGAACCGGAAGTCGGCGATCGCGTCGAGGACCCGCCCGGTACCCGCGACGACGCCGTAGCGGCGGCCGTCGGGCAGACGACGTGCGAAGACCTCGAAGACGCACGGCCGGTCCGCCGTCCCGTCGGACAGGGCGCTGGCCAGCATGGTCAGCTCGTAGTGGTCGGTGAGCAGCGCGGTGCTGGCGCCAGTGGCCGCCTCGGGGAAACCCATGGCACCAGCCTATTCACCCACATGGCCGGACCTGCCAGCCCATACCGGAACGGGCCCGTGACACCATGGAGTGCATGTCCACGCCTGTCGCATCCGAGCAGACGCAGGTTGATCCACAGGGAGTAGAGGTCGTCTCTGAGGACAAACCCTGGCGGACGGTCGTCTGGAACGATCCGGTGAACCTCATGTCGTACGTGACGTACGTGTTCCAGAAGCTGTTCGGTTACAGCCGGGACCACGCGACGAAGCTGATGCTCGACGTGCACCAGAAGGGCAAGGCGATCGTGTCGTCCGGTTCCAAGGAGAAGGTGGAGACCGACGTCGCGAAACTCCACGCGGCCGGCCTCTGGGCCACCATGGAGCAGCCTTCATGAACGGATGGCGCCGCAAGGGCGACACCATCGTCGCGGGGTTCGAGCAGCAGGAGGCCGCGGTGCTGCGTGGCCTGGTCAGCCAGCTGGAGGACATGCTCACCGCGCGCGCCGAAGAGGCGCCGCAGGACGAGTTGGCCGAACTGACCGGCATCCGGATGGGCCCGACCGAATCGCCGGACGACCCGGTCCTGTCCCGGCTGCTGCCGGACTTCCACAAGCTGGACCCGGACAACCCGACCCGCGAGGACATCGACTCGGCCGCCGCGATGCGGTCGATCCACGAGCCCGAGCTCCTGGACAAGAAGGTCGGCGTCGCCAAGATCGTGCTGGACACCCTGCCGCGTGACGGCGGGAACGTCCGGCTGACCTTCGAGCAGGCCGACGCGTGGCTGGGCGCGCTCAACGACGTCCGGCTGGCGCTGGGCACCGCGCTCGACGTCACCGAGGACATGCCCGACGAGTTGCCCGAGGACGATCCCCGCGCGCCGCATCTCGGCGTCTACCACTGGCTGACCTGGGTGCAGGAGACCCTCATCCAGTCGCTGACGTCATGATCACCGACGTCCCGGGGGTGCTGGTCGGGCATCACGAGCGGGTCGGCGACGGCTGGGCGACCGGGACGACGGTCGTGCTGGTCCCCGGCGGCGCGGTCGGGGCCGTCGACCAGCGCGGCGGCGCGCCCGGAACGCGCGAGACCAACCTGCTGGAGCCGGAGAACCTGGTCCAGCACGTCAACGCGATCTGCCTGTCCGGCGGGAGCGCGTACGGCCTGGCCGCCGCGGACGGCGTCATGCGCTGGCTCGCCGAGCGGAACCTGGGCATCCCGGTGGGAGCCGAACCGCACGAGGTGGTGCCGATCGTGCCCGCCGCGGTGCTGTTCGACCTGCCGCGCAGCGAGTGGGGCAACCGTCCGGACGCCTCCTTCGGTTATGCGGCCTGCGAAGCGGCCGTCGGGGGTCCGGTCGCGCTCGGGACCGTCGGTGCGGGCGCAGGGGCGAAGGCGGGATCACTCAAAGGCGGGATCGGGACGGCCTCGGAGAAGGTCGGGGAGTTCACCGTCGGCGTCGTCGCCGCCGTGAACGCCGCCGGCGAGGCCGTGGATCTCTCGACGGGGCGCGCGTACGCGGCGGACCACGAGGTCGACGGCGAGTTCGGCGTCCGCTGGCCCGATCGGCCTGGTGACGTCGAGGCGAAGGCGGCGGGGCTCAACACGACCATCGGCGTGGTCGCGGTCGACGCGGCGCTGTCCAAGGCGGAGGCGCGGCGGCTCGCCGTGGCCGCGCAAGACGGTCTCGCCAGGGCCGTGCGGCCCGCGCACACGATGTTCGACGGCGACACGGTGTTCGCGCTGGCGACCGGCGATCGGGAACTCCCCGGCGGCGCGGGTCCCGTCGCGGCGGCGCGGCGCGCGTTGGTGCTGGACACACTGTGCTCGGCGGCCGCGCGGGTCTTCGGGCGCGCGATGGTGCACGGTGTGCTTTCGGCCACTTCGGCGGGGGACATGCGCGCGTACCGCGACGTCTGGCCCGAAGCGTTCTCCTGACCACGCGTTTCGTCCTCTGAATGCGGTAGTTGCACACGCAAGGATCGCGTTCAGAGTACGAAACGCGGGTGTGAGTGGCGGCGATCTCAGAGTGTGGACCAGCCCTTTCCAGCACCTAAGATAGGCGACGTGCTCCGGATCCGCCGTGAACTCGTCGACGAGATCGTCGCCCATGCCCGTCGTGACCATCCCGACGAGGCGTGCGGGGTGATCGCCGGTCCCGAGGGATCGGACAGCCCCGAGCGGTACATCCCCATGTTGAACGCGGCGCGCTCGCCGACGTTCTACGAATTCGACTCGGGTGATCTGCTCAAGCTCTACCGCGAGATGGACGCCAACGACGAGGTGCCCGTCGTCATCTACCACTCGCACACCGCGACTGACGCCTATCCGTCCCGAACCGATGTCTCGTACGCCTCGGAACCCGACGCGCACTACGTGCTCGTTTCCACCAAGGACCCCGATTCGCACCAGTTCCGGTCGTACCGGATCGTGGACGGGGAGATCACCGAGGAGCCCGTCGAGATCATCGGCTGAACCCGGGCCTGGGAATAACCCGGCCCGAACAGAACGTCTGCGTAGCAGAGAACCCACCGGAGGTAGAAAACCATGGCCGTGACCGTGTCCATCCCGACCATCCTGCGTACGCACACCGACGGCGAGAAGTCCGTCGAGGCGACCGGCAAGACCGTGCTCGAGGTGATCGACGACATCGAGTCCCGCCACGGCGGCCTCAAGGCCCGCCTGGTCAAGGAAGAGAAGCTGCACCGCTTCGTCAACGTCTACGTCAACGACGAGGACGTCCGTTTCTCTGGCGGGCTCGAGGCCGAGGTCAAGGACGGCGACACCCTGACCATCCTGCCCGCCGTGGCCGGTGGCTGATCGATGGCTCGCTTCGAGTCGCTGCTCGACGCGCTCGGCGGCACGCCGCTGGTCGGCCTTCCCCGGCTTTCGCCCACCCATGACGTGCGGTTGTGGGCGAAGCTGGAGGACCGCAACCCGACCGGTTCGATCAAGGACCGCCCCGCGCTGGCGATGATCGAGGCCGCCGAACGCGAAGGCACGCTCCGGCGCGGCTCCACGATCCTGGAGCCGACGTCGGGCAACACCGGGATCGCGCTCGCGATGGCCGCGAAGCTCAAGGGCTACGGCCTGGTGTGCGTGATGCCGGAGAACACCTCGACCGAGCGCAAGCAGCTGCTGCAGGCGTACGGCGCGCGGATCGTCTTCTCCCCGGCCGCCGGCGGGTCCAACGAGGCCGTGCGCCGGGCGAAGGAACTGGCCGAGGCCAACCCGGACTGGGTGATGCTCTACCAGTACGGCAACCCGGCCAACGCCGACGCGCACTACCGCGGCACCGGGCCCGAACTGCTCAAGGACCTGCCGACCCTGACGCATTTCGTCGGCGGTCTCGGCACCACCGGCACCCTGGTCGGTGTCGGGCGCTACCTGCACGAGGTGAAGCCGGACGTGCAGATCATCGCGGCCGAACCACGCTACGGCGAGCTGGTGTACGGCCTGCGGAACCTCGACGAGGGCTTCGTGCCGGAGCTCTACGACGCGAGCGTGCTCAATGGCCGGTACTCCGTCGGCGCGTACGACGCGCTTCGCCGGACCCGCGAGCTGCTGGAGCACGAAGGCATCTTCGCGGGGATCTCGACGGGTGCCGTGCTGCACGCGGCGCTGGCCGTCGCAGAGAAGGCCGCCGCCGCGGGGAAGCCCGCCGATGTGGCCTTCGTGGTCGCTGACGCGGGGTGGAAGTACCTCTCGACGGGCGCGTACTCCGGCTCGCTCGACGAAGCGGCCGAAAGGCTCGACGGGCAGCTCTGGGCCTGATCCGCGTCACCCTGGCCTCGTGAGTGGTAAGGACGGTTAGGGCTAAGGGTGTCTCAGGCACCTATTGAATGTGGCGGCATTGGTCGTGAGTCCGTGAAGGCCTCCTTCCCTACCCTGAAGGTAGGGAAGGAGGCCTTCACGGACTACGCGATCGCCCACCCGCAGCCCCAGCAGCCCAGCAACACCAGCAGCCCCAGCAACACCAGCAGTCACAGCGGCGCCGCGTGAAGGCCCCCTTCCCTCGGCTCAGCCGAGGAAACTCGACCTGCACCCCTTCCCGAGTACAGGAAGGGGTGCAGGGGCGAGCAAGGGTGGCGGTGGCGTGGTGGGGCATGTCTCGTGAGTGGTAAGGACGGCTAGAGCCAACGGTGTCTTGCGTACCTACCGGAGGTGACTGCCGGTCGATCGCGGGTCCGTGAAGGCCTCCTTCCCTACGCTCAAGGTAGGGAAGGAGGCCTTCACGGACACCAGAACGCCGGCAACGGCACGTTCAGGCTGGTCCAGGTCCCCTCGTGAGTGGTAAGGACGGTTAGAACCGTCCTTACCACTCACGAGACCCAGCGCAAGGGCGACGCTGGCACGATGGCGGGTATGAAGGTCATCGGGTTGCTGGGCGGGATGAGCTGGGAATCGTCGGCCGAGTACTACCGGCTGGTCAACGAACGCGTCCGCGAGCTGCGCGGCGGGTATCACTCCGCGCGCACCGTGTTGTACTCCGTGGACTTCGCCGAGATCGAAGCGATGCAGGCCGAAGGTCGCTGGGACGACGCCGGGCGGGAACTGAACCGCGCCGCCCTCGCGCTCGAAGCCGCCGGAGCGGACTTCGTCGTCCTCTGCACCAACACGATGCACAAGGTCGCCGACCAGCTCGTCGACGGCCTGGGCGTGCCGCTCCTGCACCTCGCCGACACCACGGCGACCGCGATCAAGGCCGCGGGCGTCGGGCGTGTCGGGCTCCTGGGCACCGGTTTCACCATGGCCCAGCCGTTCTACCGCGAACGCCTCGCCGCGCACGGCCTCGACGTGCTCGTGCCCGGCGAAGAGGACCGCAAGACGGTGCACGGGGTCATCTACGACGAACTCGTCCACGGCGTCGTCACCGAAGACTCCCGTGAGCGGTACCGCGACGTCATCGCGAGGCTCGTCGAGGAGGGCGCGGAGGGCGTCATCTACGGCTGCACGGAGATCGAGCTGCTCGTCGGCCCTGAGGACAGCCCGGTGCCCACCTTCCCCACCACCAGGCTGCATGCCGAAGCGGCCGTGGACTACGCGCTGGGCAAGGCCTCACTCCCTCCCGCGGTGTGACGTTCGTGCTGGGCGACGGCCTGCCGCCACAGCCTGTCCTGTTCCTCACCGGTGAAACCGCCGCGCGGCACGCCGAAGACGTCCTCGATCGCCGCCCACCACTCGGCCGGTGATTCCAGCACGGTCTTGCCGCCCGGCAGACCGCTCAAGGTCAGCGCGCGCAGCGAATCCACTCCCTCCGCGTCGCGCCGCTGCACCACCAGCGTGCGGACGAAACCGGAATCCTCGGACGTGGACAGCTCGACGTGCTTCTCGGCGAAGTCGGCCATCACGGCCGCCTCCGGCGCGAAATCCATCCCGACGAAACTGCCCTGCGGATCGTGATCGAGCCGCCAGCCGCCGGGAGTGACCTCCGAGGGCCGTATACGGAACACCAGCGGCCCCTGTTTGTACTCGCCCTCACGCAGCGGGAGCGGCTCGTGGACGCCGTCACCGAGCCCGACGTCGACCAGCCAGCCGGCGTCGGGTTCCTCCGGCAGCCCGGTCACCGTCAGCGCCAGATGGTTGAGGTGGATCCCGGACCGCGCGCCCGCCATCTGTGCCCCGCTCGGATGGCGGGTGACCTGGTAGCCGAGCGCCCGCAGCAGTGCCGAGAAGGCGCCGTTGAGGTGATAGCAGTAGCCGCCGCGGCCGGCGGCGATCCGGCCGAACGACACCGCCGGGTCCAGGGACGTCACCCGGCCCAGCTGGACCTCGAAATCCTCGTATGGCACCCGCTCCACATGGGCCGCGTGCAGCCGGAAGAGCGCGTCGCGGCTCGGCGGCTCGTGCTCGAGGCCGAGTCGCGCGAGGTAGGCGGGCACGTCGACGTGCTCGGAAGAAGGAATCCCCATGTGATCGACCGTAACGGCACCCACCGACAAATCAGGGTTCTCACGGAGGCGATCTCGCCGTTCGCCGTCGTAGCCTGTGGAGGTGACCACTTTGCCTCCCCTGCCGGCCCCGGCGAGCGAGCCGTCCGGTACGGATCCGGCCAAACGCGTCCTGCCGCCGAACCCGAGGGCCGCGGCGATCGTCGCACTGGCCTTCACCGTGCTGCTCTACCTGGTCGAGCTGGTCGACGTCGTGCTGCCCGCCGACCTCGACCAGGGCGGCATCCTCGCCCGTGACCTCTCCGGGCTTGACGGCGTGCTCTGGGCGCCGTTGCTGCACGCGGGCTGGGGGCATCTGTTCTCCAACACCGTCCCGGTGCTGGTGTTCGCCTTCCTCGCGATGTCCGCGGGCATCGGCCGGTGGGTGCTGGTCACCGCGATCATCTGGGTGCTCTCCGGCGTCGGAGTCTGGCTGATCTCGCCGGGCGGCACGGTGACCGTCGGAGCGTCCGGCGTCGCCTTCGGCTGGCTCGCGTTCCTGCTGGTCCGAGGCATTTTCAACCGCGCTGTCGGGCAGATCCTGGTGGCCGTGGTGCTGCTCGGCATCTGGAGCGGGATGCTCTGGGGACTGCTGCCGGGTGATCCGAACGTCTCGTGGCAAGGCCACCTGTTCGGTGCGCTGTCCGGGGTCTTCGCGGCCTGGTTGATGGCGCGGGTGGACAGGTCCCAAGCCAGGAAAGCGACCGGTCCCGGTAGCCTCGCCGTGTGACCAAGCCGAGCGCCGACGCCCCCATCGGCGTCTTCGATTCCGGAGTGGGCGGGCTCACCGTCGCCAGGGCGATCCTGGAACAGCTGCCCGGTGAGCAGTTGCGCTACGTCGGCGACACCGCCCGCAACCCGTACGGTCCGCTACCCATCGCCACCGCGCGCCAGTACGCGCTGGAAGCGCTGGACGACATCGTCGAAGGCGGGGTGAAGGCACTGGTCATCGCCTGCAACACCGCCTCCGCCGCCTGCCTTCGCGACGCGAGGGAGCGCTACGACGTCCCTGTGATCGAGGTCGTCCTCCCGGCCGCGCGCCGGGCCGTGTCCGCGACGCGCTCCGGCCGCATCGGCGTGATCGGCACCGAGGGCACCGTGCGGTCGCGCGCCTATGACGACGCCTTCACCGCCGCGCAGGATGTCGAGATCACCAGCGTCGCGTGCCCGCGGTTCGTGGACTTCGTCGAACGCGGGATCACCACCGGGCGCCAGGTGCTCGGGCTCGCACAGGGCTATCTCGAACCACTGCTGGACGCGCAGGTCGACACGCTGGTCATGGGCTGCACGCACTACCCGTTGCTGTCCGGGGTGCTGCAGATCGTCATGGGCCAGGACGTCACGCTGGTGTCCAGCGCCGAGGAGACCGCGCGTGACCTCGTGCGCGTCCTCACCGAGGCCGACCTCCTCGCCGAGCGCGACACCCCGCCGCGGCACGAGTTCGTCGCCACCGGATCCGCCGAGCCGTTCACCAGACTCGCTCAGCGGTTCATGGGCTTCGCTCCGGGTGTGCTGGCTCCCACCAGCGCCTAAATCGCCGATTCCGTGCTTAAGGTGTCACAGTGCGTCTCACGATCCTCGGCTGCTCCGGCAGCATCCCCGGGCCCAACGCCGCCGCGTCCGGCTACCTGATCGAGGCGGACGGGTTCGTCCTGGGGCTCGAACTCGGCAACGGGACGCTCGCCAGGCTTCAGGCGCTGCGCGACCCGTTCGAACTGGACGCGCTGATCCTGTCGCACCTGCACCCCGATCACTGCGCCGACGTCAGCGCGCTCACCGTGCTGCGGCGCTACCACCCCGCGCTGCCGTACCCGGCTAGGCCGCGGCGGCTGCCGGTGTACGGGCCGTCGGACGTGCGGGAGCGGCTCACCTACGCGTACGCGGCGAACGAGGACGAGCGGGCGACCACCGATCTCTCGGACGTCTTCGCCTTCGACGTCCTGCGGGCCGAGCCCATGAAGATCGGGCCGTTCGAGGTCACCGCGGTCCCGGTCGACCATCCGACCCCGGCCTTCGGCCTGCGGTTCGCGCACGGCGGCAAGACCCTCGCCTACACCGGGGACACCGGCGTCTGCGACACCCTGGCCGATCTCGCGGGCGGCGTCGACGTCCTGCTGTCCGAAGCGTCGTGGACCGACTCGCCCGACCGGCCCGCCGGCGTCCACCTGTCCGGCAAGGAAGCGGGGGAGCTGGGACGCAAGGCCGGGGTCGGGCGGCTGCTGCTCACCCACGTCGCGCCCTGGACCGACCGCGACGCGGTCCTCGCCGAGGCGGCCGTCGCGTTCCCCGCGGCCGAGCTGGTCGAGCAGGGCGCCGTCTACGACCTCTGACGCGGGGTTCTAGAGTGGCTGCCGTGGCGAGAAAAGACGGCAGGAACGACGACCAGCTTCGCGACATCAAGATCACCCGTGGCTTCCAGCGGTGGCCCGCGGGTTCGGTGTTGATCGAATTCGGCGACACCCGGGTGCTGTGCGCGGCGAGCGTCACCGAAGGCGTCCCCCGCTGGCGGGCCGGTTCCGGCCTCGGCTGGGTCACCGCCGAGTACGCGATGCTGCCGTCGGCGACCAACACCCGCAGCGACCGCGAATCCATCAAGGGCCGCGTCGGCGGCCGCACCCACGAGATCTCCCGGCTGATCGGCCGGTCCCTGCGCGCCTGCATCGACCTGGCGGCGCTGGGGGAGAACACGATCGTCATCGACTGCGACGTCATCCAGGCCGACGGCGGCACCCGCACGGCCGCGGTGACCGGCGGCTACGTCGCGCTCGCCGACGCTGTCACCTGGCTCGGCGCGGCTGGCCGCCTCGCCGACCCGCAGCCCCTTTCGTCTTCGGTGGCCGCGGTGAGCGTCGGCGTCGTCGACGGCCGGGTGCGCCTCGACCTGCCCTACGAAGAGGACTCGCGCGCGGAGGTCGACATGAACGTCGTCGCCACCGACACGGGCACCCTGATCGAGGTGCAGGGCACCGGCGAGGGGGCCACCTTCGCGCGGTCCACTTTGGACACCATGCTGGACGTGGCGCTCGCGGGCTGCGAGGAGCTGACCCGGTTGCAGACCGAGGCGCTCGCGTTGCCGTACCCCGGCGAACTGCCCGAGCCGCGTCCGGACAAGAAGAAGGGCGCGAAGTGACCAAGCTGCTCCTCGCCACCCGCAACGCGAAGAAGCTCGGCGAACTCCGGCGCATCCTGGTCGCCGAAGGGATCGAGGGCGTCGAGGTCATCGGCCTCGCCGACGTCCCCGAGTTCCCCGAAGCACCCGAAACCGCTCCGGACTTCGAAGGCAACGCGCTCGCGAAGGCCCAGGACGCGGCCGCCGCGACCGGTCTTCCGGCCATCGCCGACGATTCGGGCATCACCGTCGACGCGCTCAACGGCATGCCGGGCGTGCTCTCGGCACGCTGGTCGGGAAAGCACGGCGACGACGAGGCGAACCTCGATCTCGTGCTGGCACAGCTGTCCGACACCCCCGACGAGCGCATGGGCGCCGCCTTCGTCTGCGCGGCCGCGCTCGTCGTCCCCGGTGGTGACGAAACCGTGGTGCGCGGGGAATGGCGCGGCTCGCTGATCCGGGAACGTCGTGGTGCCAACGGATTCGGGTACGACCCGATCTTCGTGCCCGAGGGTGAGACTCGGACTTCCGCGGAGCTGGAACCGTCCGAAAAGGACGAAGCTTCGCACCGGGGGAAGGCGTTGCGGGCGTTGGTGGGGGAGCTGCGGAAGCTGGCCGGCTGACCGTCAGAGGATCTTCACGCTGGGGCCGAGTTCGTCGAGTCCGATTATGCGGGATTCCGGCCATGCGGTGAGAGTGATGTCGAGATCCGCCAGTGGTCGAACGTCCACAGTGTCCCCCTCGGCGCCGGCGTAGATCAAGATGTTCTTCAGCGTGGGATGCGAAGCGAGTTGGCCGAGATCGTTCAGTTTGCACGACCAGAGACCGAGCGTAGTCAATGGAAGGTCGGCCAGCGGAGTCAAATCCGTCAGGTTGAAGGAGGATGCCCAGAGGTACGTCAGGCACGGAAAGGTCTCGGCGATCAACTGTGCGGTTATTCCGGTCTTCAATCCGCTGAACAGTCTCAGGCTGGCGATTCCGGGCATCGGCGGTGTGGTGGTCAGCGCACGCCGCGAACACTGCCACAGAGCGAGTCTGGCCAGTGAGGTTATTGAGGTGAGAGCCTCGAGGCTGGTGACCGACTGAAGGTGATCAAGCGACAGACTCCGTACTTGTGTCAGACGGCCGAGTGTTTCCAAGCCGCGCCAGGGCGAAGACCGGAAGAGGGTCAGCTCTTCGAGTCCTGCCAGGGCTTTCAGAGCTTGGATACCGGTGTACTTCTTGGCAAAGTGCAGGCTCACAGCTGTCAGCGCCGGATGGTTGGCGAGCGGGGTCAAGTCCACAGTGGCGTCTTCGTAGAAGTCCAGGTCGAGTACCCGAAGAGCGGGCACACCCGAGAGCAGGTTGAGATCGGGCAGTTCTTCAGAACGGGGGAGGCTGACGGACAAGGCGTCGAGATGGCGAAGCCGTCCCGTGTATGGCACCAGCCTGCCGACATTGACTTCGAACTTGCCGTTCTGCAAAGGGGAATCGGCCAGCACTTCATCGGCGAAGCGTTCCGGGTCGAAGTATTGCCAAGCCTCACTGAGCTGATGTTGGACCTTCTCCCGGCTGTCCTGAGCGTAGCTGCGCAGAAGCGGCAGAGCGTCGTCGTCCGCGGTGAGCGTGGCCGCCCGGACGGTCGCGGCGGCGGCCGGTTCACTGAGCCCGTCGGTGGTTTCCGGTAGGTAGCGCAAAAGCCGGGATCCCACAGACGCGAGTGATGAAGTTTCGCGAACGTCTCGTGGCGGGACGAGGTGCTCCCGGATGACCCGTTCGACCCGTTCGATCACGGCCGGATCGACATTGCTGACCGTCTCCAGGCAGGCAGCCGCGAGCAGACGCAAGCGACGGGTGTGCTGCTGTTCCGCGTCGGCACGGTCGAGGATCTCGGTCAGCAGCTTGTCGGCCTGATGGTGTTTGGCGTGACCGCAGGCCATGATCACGGTCTCTCGCCAGGTGTCCCGATGCGCGTTCGCGATCAGAGTGTCCAGATAACGCGCCTCGGTGGCTTCGCTCGCGGCGAGGAACTCCTGGAAGGTCCGGTGCACGAAGTCCACCCGGCCGCTCACCGGCTCCCGCAGCACACCGCTGCGTTCGAGGAGATGGTTCAGTACTTCTTCGGCGCCGTGGTCGACGTGCGGAATCCAGCGCAGCCGATAGGCGATGTGCTCCAGGACTTCGTCCTTCGGCAGTTCGACCTTGCCACTGGAAGTGAGCCGCCAGGCGAGATGCCCGAGAAGGATCTGTTTCTGCTGCTCGGTGAGCAGGACGGTGATGCTGCGCGCGGTGTCGCGCAGGTGCAGCAGCATCGACAACGCCTTGCGGTACAGGTCCATCCGGTCACGCGGCAGTTCCGAACGGTGCGCCCAGTTCAACGCGCACAGCATCGAGCAGAGCAGCGGGCTCGACGCCAGCGTGCGCAGATGCGGGCGGTTGTTCAGCTGATTCAGCAGCCGCCGCCGGGCATCGTCGAGTTCCTCTTCTGGGCGTACGGAAACCGCGGCCTCGTGCCATTTGTCGACGAGCGCGTGGATGTCGGTCGCGCTCATCGGTTCCAGCAGAACGGAACCGAAGCCTTCCTGGTACAGCCACCGCTGGTCGGCCGCCGCGCTCCGGGAAGTGACGACGAAACGTGCTTCAGGGTAGGTCAGCCCGAGTTCGTGGAGCCAGTCCTTGACCTTGCGGCGGCGGGGAGGTTCGACCTCGTCGACGCCGTCGACCAGGATCATCGCCTTGCCGCTTCGCAGCACACGGTCCGCCCAGTTCGCGGGCGCCCGTCCGGCGAGCGTGGCGGCGGCGTGAGCCACGAAGTGTTCGGCGCCGGGGAGATCGCCGGAGGCGAAGCTCCGCAGCCGGATCGGGAACGGGACGAATCCGTTCCACGACGACAGTTTCCCGGTGAACCGGCCGCCCGCCGCACTGATCGCGAGCCAGTTCAGCAGAGTGGTCTTGCCGGAACCCGCTTCGCCTCGGACCAGTGTCCGATGCTCCTCACCGATCGCGCTTTCCGCCCGCATGGTCGTCCCGTCGCGGCGGGCGGGGTGTTTCTCGAACCAGTCTTTCGGCCGGTCGTCGCCGCGCGAGCTTTCCGAAGACACGGAAAGGCTGAGGTAAGCGACCGTCAGCGGCAATGTCGGCTGGTCGTCTTTGGTCAGCCCGAGCAGGTCGAGCCTGTCCAGTTTCCGGGAGAGCAGGCTCAGGTACTCCGCCCTGAACTCCGCGTCGTGGTCGGTTCCCGCGGGAGCGGTGAGGCTCGTCTTCGGGATCCGCGCGAGGAGTTGGTCCAGCTGGTCCGATTGTCGGGTCAGCCGTCCCAAGATCTCGGCGAGCGTCGTCGGCTGGAACGATGGCAGGTGCCGCACCACCATCACCAGGTGGCGGCAAGACTGATCCAGTACCAGCTCGTACAGATCCGCCGCCCGCCCGGCGAGCAGGGCCGAGCGAGCGGGAAACTGTTCGCGGACGCGCCGGGCCAGGAGTTCCGGGTCGGCGTCGTCCGCCAGGAGGGCTTCATCGGAGAGATCGACCTTGCCGAGCGTGTCCTCGACCGCGAGGAACGCCGCGGCGATCTCGTTCTCGGGCAGCGTCGAGAACCGTGCGACGAGGACCGGTTTCAGCTCTTCGGCCACTTGGAGGCCGATCGTCTCCACCAGATTCTCGAGCTTGCGTTTTTCCAGCGGCCCTTTGAGTTCGTCCGCCGCCAGTTCGGCGAGGCTGGACTCGCGTTCGGTCTTCTTCCGCCGTCGTTGCAGCCACGACTTCGCCGCGTGCGTGGCGATACTGCCGCCCAGTTTGAGTGCGGGTCCCTCCAGCCCCGTCATCGTCAGGACGCCAGGGAGAGGTCCCGCAGCAGCTTCGCGACGTGGCCGGTCGCGCGCACGTTGTACTGCGCCACGGCGATCTTGCCCTCGGGGTCGACGACGAACGTCGAGCGGATGACGCCTTCGTAGACCCTGCCGTAGTTCTTCTTCTCGCCGAAGGCGCTGTACGCCTTGAGGACGGTCTTCTCCGTGTCGGACAGCAGCGGGAAGGTCAGCCCCTCCGCCTCGACGAACTTCGCGAGCTTCGCGGGCTTGTCGGGCGAGATGCCGAGCACCTGGTAGCCGGCGTCGTTTAGTTGCGCGAGGCTGTCCCGGAAGTCGCATGCCTGCTTCGTGCAGCCCGGCGTGCCGGCGTTCGGGTAGAAGTACACGACGACCGAATTGCCGCGGAAGTCGCTGAGCTTGACGTCGTTGCCCTCACTGTCGGGGAGGGTGAAGTCGGGCGCTTTGTCGCCGGGGGAAAGTCGCTGCTCGGTCATGACGCACACGGTAGCGAATCGGCGGCGTCAGACCTTTCCGCAGTACTTCGCGGCGACAGGCTCCGAAGGGCTGGGCCGCACCTGAAGGCGCAGCCTCACCGGCCTGTCCGGAACGGCGAAGGCGAGGTTGAGCTGGACCGACCGGCCGGGCGCCACGTCCTTGCCCGCGTCCGCGATGCCGTTGTACCCCTGCACGGGGTCGACGACCTGTTTGACCGCGGCGGTCTCTCCGTCGACCTCGCCCGTGACGGACAGGCCGGAGAGCCGGTAGGTGCCCTCGCCCGCGTTCGTCACCTCGATGCCGAAGGCCACCGCGCGCGGGCTCTGCGGGTACGCGGACGCGCTGGGACGGAACGCTTTCGGCGCGGAAACGGAGATCGTGACCCCGGTCGCGAACCGGTGCGGGGCGCCGAAGGCGAGGTCGCCTTCCGCGTGCGTCGCGGCCAGGCCCTGCGCCGGAGTGTCCGCGCCGAGTACGGCGGCCCCTTTTTCCGGTGCCGGAACCCCGCACGCGGCCGCCAGCAGCAACGAGCAGGCGGCGATCAAGAGCTTCGGGGTGCGCGGGGGCGCCATGTGGGGTTACTCCAGTCGGCGGTGCGGGTGGGCCGTTCGAGGTAGGTATTAGTGCCGAAGAGTCCAGAGTGACGGTCTTCCGGAGCCGAGAGGAGCGGCGAGGCCGGGTTGACGCGCACCTGGTGTACAGCCGTGGCCGATCCGTGACCGGAAGGACACGACTAGTGACAGTCGTCACCTCGGTGGCACATCGCCGAGGGGTCAGACGGCGAAGGCGAAGAACAGGATGAAGATCGCCAGTCCGGACACCCAAGCCACGATCAGCCAGCCGAAATCGCGCATCGGATCGACCGCCCGGCTTTCTTCGCCCGGGACGTAGACGCCGCGCTCTTCGAACCAGTCGGCCCATCGGGTCAGCCAGCGAATGGGGCTTCGAGACGCCATGTCGTCACAGTACGGGTATGGATGAGCCGCGTCAGCCAGGGAGGGCCCGCCCAAAAGGGCGAATCGGGGCATACCAGCTATCGCCCACTAGGCCCTTTTGTCCAACTGGTTCACCCGTCAGGCTGTAACAATGGCGCTGGGAATAGATATCTACAGTCGCTTTCAATCCGTTACCAATTGGCAGGCTGTCAAGGATCACGGCGTGACCTTCGTCTTCGTCAAGCTCACCGACGGCGGTGGCCTGCCGAACGGCGGGCGCAACACCGGCGACGCGCTGGTGGCGGGCGCGAGATCCGTGGGAATCCCGGTGGGCGGCTATCACTACGCTCAGGCGAGCCCCTCGCCCGAGGCGCAGGCCGACGTGTTCATCGCGGAGGTCCGGCGGCTCGGGGCGACCGGCTGCGTCCCGATGCTCGACCTAGAGGACAACCCGCCGGGTTCGGGGGCACCGAACATCCCCGACGGGCGCAAGCGCGACTTCTCGATCAGGTTCTGCGACCGCGTGGCGGGACACGGGTTCCGCCCCGGGATCTACATGAACAACTCACTCGCCAAGATGCTGCGCCCCGACCAGTTCGGCGTACGGGACCTCGTCATCTGGATCGCGCGCTACGGCGCCAGACCCGATGCCGCGGCGGGCCGCTACGACGTGCACCAGTACTCGGACGCCGGTCAGATCCCCGGCATCCGCGCGAGCAGTGTCGACCTCAACGAGTCCTACACGAACGCCCACTTGACCGGCGGCGGCGCCGCCCCGAAACGGAAGGCGACGACAGAACTCATGGAACGCAGGACCATTCCCGCCAGCAAAGACACCACGTCGGTGCGGCTGCTGCTTTCGGGCAGCGAAACGGCCGCGATCATCGTGCGGCCGCGTATCGACGGCGACGGCATCTCCGAAGCGCCCGTGTGGCAGGGCAACATCTACGCCTGGGGCAGCGACAAGGTCGGTGTCGGCGGGAATCCCACGCAGATACCCGGATTCGACCCGAAGACCGCTTCGCACCGGCGCTACCACCTGCCGGGCGCGGTCTGGGCCGACTTCGAGTACAGCTCGGCCGTGGACTTCGAGATCGACATCGTCGGCTGAGCCCGGAAGTCCGTGAAGGCCTCCTTCACTACCTTGAGGGTAGGGAAGGAGGCCTTCACGGACTTCCGGCCGCCCTCACTGATCCGCGCTCATGGCCTCCCGATCCGACGCCGGGAGCCAGTGCCGCTCCGGATCGAAGGGCCGGTAAGCGGAGCGGACGTGCTCGATCAGCAGCCGCAGCGTGGGGTGCCGGTTCTCGTGCCGCCACAGCAGGGAGAACGGGTACACCGGCGTCGGGTCGACGAGCGGGATCTGGACGACGTCCGGATGCCAGGGCACGTGCATCTTCGCGCCGACGAAACCCAGCCTGTCCTTCGACTCGCTCAGCACCTCGATGTGGTGTTCGAGCCCGAAGTTCGGGCCGTCGGTGTCGACCAGGATGCCGAACTCCGGGCACAGTTCCTGCCAGAACTCCGCCCATTCGCTGGCCCGTGCGTTGTAGGGCATCCACGCCGTCAGGCCGTCGAGTTCCGCCATCGCGACCCGGCGCCGACGTGCGAGCGGATGCCGCCGTCCGACCAACAGGTTCGCCGGTTCCAGGTAGGCGGGCGTGCGGCCGATCCCCGGGGACGGCACGGTGCTGACGCGGGCGAAGGCGGCATCGACGGACTCGGGCAGCAGGGACCGGCGCAGCGCGCCCAGCCCGGGCGTGACGAGCTCCAGTTCGTCGTCGTGGTCGGCGTGGAAGGCCCGGATGACCTCCATGGTCGCCAGCCGCGTGCCGAGGACGTCGACGCGCAGCGCCCGCCGCCTGCCGTGGAGGCGCTCGACGGCCTGGTCCGCGAGGCTGATCAACGTACGGGCGTGCTTGAGGAACTCCTCACCGTCTTCGGTCGGCTCGGCCCCGCCGCGCGTCCGCGACAGCAGTCGTACGCCGAGATCCGACTCGAGTTTCGCGACGCGTTTGGAGATCGCCTGCTGGCTGACCTCCAGCCGGATCGCCGCCTCGCCGAAGTACCGGTCATCGGCCACCGCGACGAACGCGCGCACCGCGCCCAGGTCCAGCTCCATTGTGCACTCCCTACAACTTCTGGTTGTCGCTGGTCGCGTGTCGCTTGTTGGACAACACCGGCGACGCTTGGGTCCAATCGCCGCGTCGGACCGGAATCGTACAACCGTGGGGAGTGGCCGGTGGACTCCTTCGTGCACCTGCACGTTCATACCGAGTACTCGATGCTCGACGGCGCGGCCAAGATCGCGCCCCTGTTCGCGGAGGCCCAGCGGCTCGGCATGCCCGCGGTGGGCATGACCGACCACGGGAACATGTACGGCGCGGACGAGTTCTACCGGCAGTCCGTCCAGGCGGGGCTCAAACCGGTGATCGGCATCGAGGCCTACGTCGCGCCCGAGTCCCGTTTCCACAGGAAACCGGTGTTCTGGGGACGGCGTGGCGACGGCGGCGACGTCTCCGGTGGTGGCGCCTACACGCATATGACCATGCTTGCGGAGAACGCGACCGGGTTGCGGAACCTGTTCAAGCTGTCCTCGCTGGCCAGCCTGGAGGGCTACTACCGCAAACCCCGGATGGACCGGGAACTCCTCGCCCGGCATCACGAAGGCGTCATCGCCACCACTGGATGCCCGTCCGGCGAGGTGCAGACCAGGCTCCGGCTCGGGCAGCCCGGCGAGGCGATCCAGGCGGCGTCGGACTACCGCGACATCTTCGGCGCGGACGACTTCTTCCTCGAGTTGATGGACCACGGGCTCCCGATCGAGCGGTCCGTGCGGGACGGGCTGCTGGACATCGGGCGCAGACTCGGGCTGAAACCCTTGGCCACCAACGATTCGCATTACGTCACGCGGGGTCAGGCGTCCGCGCATTCGGCGTTGCTGTGCGTCCAGTCCGGCAAGACCCTCGACGATCCCGGCCGGTTCAAGTTCGACGGCGACGGCTACTACCTCAAATCCGCGGAGGAGATGCGGGAGTACTGGGACACGGAAGTGCCGGGAGCGGCGGATTCCACGCTGCTCATCGCCGAACGGATCCAGCCCTACGACGACGTCTACCGGCACGTCGACCGCATGCCGGTCTTCGAGGTTCCCGACGGACACGACGAGGAGTCCTGGCTGCGCGAGGAGGTCGCGGCCGGGCTTCGCCGCCGTCTGCCGGACGGTGTCCCGGAGGCGTACCTCGCCCGCGCCGACTTCGAGATCGGTGTGATCGCCGACAAGGGTTTCCCGGCGTACTTCCTGATCACCGCCGACCTGATGAACCACGCCCGCCGCGTCGGGATCCGGGTCGGGCCCGGCCGCGGTTCGGCGGCGGGCTCGCTCGTGGCGTACGCGCTCGGCATCACCAATCTGGACCCGATCGACCTCGGGCTGCTCTTCGAGCGGTTCCTCAATCCCGAGCGGGTCTCCATGCCGGATATCGACATGGACTTCGACGACCGGCGTCGCGGCGAGATGATCAGGTACGCCACCGAAAAGTACGGTGCCGAGCACGTCGCCCAGGTGATCACCTTCGGCGCCATCAAGACGAAGGCGGCCATCAAGGACTCCGCTCGTGTCCACTATGGACAGAGTGGGTATGCGATCGCGGACCGGATCTCCAAAGCGCTCCCGCCGCCCGTCGCGGCGAAGGACATCCCGCTCGCCGGGATCGTCGAGCCGGACCACGAGCGGTACGCCGAGGCGGCGGAGGTCCGCGCGCTGCTGGAAGGCGACGGCGAGGCGGCCAAGATCTTCGAGACCGCGCGCGGGCTCGAAGGCCTGATCCGCAACGCCGGCGTCCACGCCTGCGCCGTCATCATGTCGAGTGAACCGCTGCTCGACGCGATCCCGTTGTGGCGGCGGGACGACGGCGCGGTCATCACCGGCTGGGACTACCCGTCGTGCGAGGCCATCGGCCTGCTGAAGATGGACTTCCTCGGCCTGCGGAACCTCACCGTCATCGGCGACGCGCTCGACAACATCAAGGCCAATCGCGGCGAGGAGATCGATCTCGACACGCTCGGCGTCGACGATCCGGCGACCTACGAACTGCTCGCCCGCGGCGACAGTCTCGGCGTCTTCCAGCTCGACGGCGGCGCGATGCGGGATCTGCTGCGCAGGCTGAGGCCGACCGGTTTCGGCGACATCATCGCGGTGAACGCGTTGTACCGGCCGGGTCCGATCGCGATGAACACGCACAACAACTACGCGGACCGCAAGAACGGCAGGCAGCCGATCGAGTCGATCCATCCCGAACTGGCCGGGCCGCTGCGCGAGATCCTGGCCGAGACGCACGGCCTGATCGTGTACCAGGAACAGATCATGCGGATCGCGCGTGACGTCGCGGGATATTCCATGGGCCGGGCCGACGTGCTGCGCAAGGCGATGGGCAAGAAGAAGAAAGAGGTACTGGAGAAGGAGTTCGAGGGTTTCCGCGATGGCATGGTCGCCAACGGCTTCTCGCGCGAGGCCGTGCAGGCACTCTGGGACGCGATCCTGCCGTTCGCCGGCTACGCGTTCAACAAGTCCCACGCCGCCGGCTACGGCCTGGTCGGCTACTGGACCGCTCATCTGAAGGCGAACTACCCGGCCGAGTACATGGCGGGGTTGCTGACTTCGGTGGGGGACAACAAGGACAAGTCGGCGGTCTACCTGTCGGAATGCCGTCGGCTGGGGATCAAGGTGCTGCCGCCGGACGTCAACGAATCGGGGCTCCGGTTCTCCGCGGTGGGGGGCGCGATCCGGTTCGGGCTGGGCGCGGTGCGCAACGTCGGCGCGAACGTCGTCGACTCGATCATCAGGACCCGGCGGGAGAAGGGGAAGTACGCGTCGTTCACCGACTTCCTCGACAAGTCGGAACTGGTGGCCTGCAACAAACGCGTCATCGAATCCCTGGCCAAGGCCGGCGCGTTCGACTCGCTGGGGCATACGCGGCTCTCGATCCAGCGGGTGCACGAGGACGCGGTGGACGCCGTGGTGCCGTTGAAGCGCAAGCAGGCGATGGGCCAGTTCGACCTCTTCGGCCCGGGCGAGGAGAGCGACGAGGGCACCTCGCCGCTCGCGCACCTCAAGCTCGGCGTCGAGGAGTGGCCGCGTAAGGAACTGCTCGCGCACGAACGGGAAATGCTCGGCCTGTACGTGTCCGCGCATCCGCTCGACGGGGCGGAACGCGTGCTGCGCGGTCACGCGCCCCGGCCGATCGCGGCGATCCTCGACAACCCGCCGCGCGAGGGGGAACTGGTCGTCGCCGGGCTCATCACGTCGCTGGAGCGGCGGGTGAACAAGAAGGGCGAGCCGTGGGCGATCTGCACGATCGAGGACCTCGACGCGGCGCTCGAAGTGCTGTTCTTTCCCAAGGCGTATGCGCTGTTCGCGGCGGATCTCGCCGAGGACAACGCCGTCCGCGTCAGCGGGCGGGTGAACTGGCGGGAGGACAAGATGTCCGTGTTCGGCGGCGGTCTCGTGCCGCTCGATCTTTCCGCGGCGGAGGATGGGGAACCGCCGCTGACCCTGCACGCGACCGCCCAGCGACTGACCGAGGACGCGGTCCTCGAACTGAAGCGGACTTTGCTGGCGCACAAAGGACGAACACCGGTCCGGGTGAAACTCTCCGAGACGGTGTACGCCCTCGACGACTACCCGGTCGCCGTCAGTTCGATGCTCCTTGGCGAGCTGAAGTCCATCCCCGGCATCACACCGAGCTGCGCCGCAGCAACCTGAGCTGTCCGATCTCCGACACGTTCTTCATCAGTTCGGAGTTCACCCAGGCGACTGTGTGGGCGAAGGTCAGCCCGGCCTCCTCGCCCCACGGATAGGCGGAGGGCGCGTCGAGATCGGCGTCGGTCAAGCGATCCAAGACGGCCAGCCATTCTTCGTGAAGCCCGCGCAGCCATTCGACGGTGGATTCTTCACCGGGCCAGGTGATCTCCTCGCGCTCGCGCGGAGTCCGCCCGTTCGCGTGATCCAGCGTGACACTCCACCACCAGCCGATATGCCAGGTGAGCCAGGCGATCGTGGGGACCGGGATGGGGTCGGGTTCGGTGTCGGCCCAGTCGGGAGTGCCGTCCGGCCGGATCGTCCAGCAAAGCGCCGACGGCTCCCAACGGAAGTCCGCCGGTTCGAGGTCGGCGAGGTGGTATTCGAACAACGACCAGGTCAGATCGAACTGCCAGCGCGACAGTTCGGTACGCGATGCGGACACCCGCGGGATCCTTCCTCCGGGACAGGGCGGCCGCAACCGGTTTACCGTGCGGGCATGACTACTCATGTCGCGCGGCTGAACGGCCGGACGGCGACCGCCGAAGAGCTGGCGCAGCTCGCCTTCGCCGGTTTCGCGCACTTCACGGCCATGCAGGTGCGTGACGGCCGCGTGCGCGGTCTCGACCTGCATTTGGACCGGCTCCGGACCGCCTCGCTGGAGCTGTTCGGCGACGCCCTGCCCGACGACCGGATCCGTTCGTACGTGCGCGAGGCGCTGGAGCCCGGCCCAGCCGATGTCTCCCTCACCGTGACGATCCACCAGCCCGGGGAGCTCGAAGTCCTGGTGCGCACCCGGCCGCCGGCGTCCGGTCCGGCGGGGCCGCTGGCGCTGACGGCCGTCGGCCACGAGCGCGTCCTCCCGTCCATCAAGCACACCGGCGAGATGGCGAAGACGTACTTCCGGCGGCAGGCCATCGGCGAAGGGTTCGACGACGCGGCGTTCGTCGACCGCCGGGGAAGGCTGAGCGAGGCGACGATCTGGAACCTCGCGTTCTGGGACGGCGATACGGTGGTGTGGCCCGACGCCGGCCTGCTACGGGGAACGACGATGGGCATCGTCCAGCGGCGGCTGGGCGCACTCGGCGTGCCGCAACGGGTCCAGGAGGTCACGATCGCCGGCCTGCCGGCGCTCGCGGGCGCGGTGGTCATGAACTCGTGGACGCCGGGGATCGCGGTGCGCCGGATCGGCGCGGCGCCGCTGCCCTCCGCCCCGGCGTTCGTCGCGGCACTGCACCAGGCTTACGAATCCGAACCTCTCACGCGACCTTGAAGGGAAGACGCCGATGAAGATCCTCGTGGTCGGTGCCACCGGGACGATCGGGACCGCGGTCACCGAAGCGCTCACCGCGCGCGGCCACACCGTGCTCCCCGCGTCCCGCTCCAGTGAGATCAAGGTGGACGTCGAGCAGCCCGCCACGTTCGACGCGCTCTTCGGCGCCGAGCCGGGGATCGAGCACGTCGTGTGCTGTGCGGGGAGCGGCTCGCTGGTGCCGGTCGACGACGGCACCGACGAAGAGTTCACCCAAGGGCTGCAAGGAAAACTGCTCGGGCAGGTGTTCCTGCTGCGGCGCGCGATCCCGCGTCTGCCGGACGGCGGCTCGATCACCTTGACCGCAGGCCGGATCCCGGAGACGTTGCGTGGCAGCGCTTTCGGCGTCCTGACCAACGCCGGTCTCGAAGCGTTCGTCGCCGCGGCTGCGCGCGAACTGCCGCGCGACCTCCGGGTCAACGCCGTCAGTCCCGGCTGGGTGAGCGAAACCCTCGCCGCACTCGGCGAACAGGATGGCGGCACCCCGGCGGCCGACGTCGCGCGGAGCTACGTCGAGGCCGTGGAGAACGGGGACCTCACCGGACGCACGTTGGTGCCGTAAGTCGCTTGACCCCGCTGCCACAGTGGACAGTCGTGACGATCCATGACAAGGACAGACAGGAATTCCTCCGGCTGGCCGGGCTCGCGACGCCGATGGCGCTGCGGGTCGCCGTGACCTTGGGACTACCGGACCGGTTGTCCGAGCACGGCGCGGCCGTCGACGAGCTGGCGGCGGAGCTGGGCCAATCTCCGCTCGCCCTCGGCCTGTTGCTCGGACATCTCGCGACCCTCGGCGTCGTCGAGGCGACTCCGACCGGCTACCGCACCACCGACTACGGAGCGAAACTCCGCGCCGACGCCGGGAACGGTCTGGCCGGGCTCCTGGACATGAACGCCGCCGGCGGGCGGGGCGAGCTGGCGTTCATCGAACTCGCGCACAGCGTAGCCACCGGCCAGGCGGGGTACGTCCGCCGCTACGGCAAGGACTTCTGGACCGATCTCGCCGAGCAGCCCCAGCTCCGGGAGACGTTCGACCGGCAGATGACCCAGCGGTTCCTGACGCAGGTGCCGAGGCTCGTCTCCGGGTTCGACTGGTCACGGTTCGGCACGCTCGTCGACGTCGGCGGAGGCCACGGCAGCCTGCTGGCCGCGATCCTGAAGGCCAACCCCTCGATGCGCGGCCATCTCGTCGACCTCGCGCCGACCGCCGCGGCCGCGGAACAGGAACTGCTCGCGCAGGGCCTCGAAGACCGCGTCGAGGTCACCGCGGGCAGCTTCTTCGACCCGCTCCCGGCCGGCGCGGACGCCTACCTGCTCTCCGACATCCTCCACGACTGGGACGACGAGCACGCCCAGCACATCCTGGCCCGCTGTGCCGAGGCGGCCGAGCCCGGAGGCCGGGTCCTCGTCATCGAGGCGGTCGGCGGGATCGGGGCGCAGACCGAGTGGGACCTGGTGATGCTCGTGCTCTACGGCGGCCGCGAGCGGCGCCTCGACGAACTTCGCGAGCTCGCCGCCGCGCACGGACTGGTCTTCGACTCCATCACCACGCTGACCGAGGAGCGAAGTCTGCTGGAGTTCCATCGCGAAGATATTCCTTGACAAGAATATTCGAATGAGTGAATACTTCTGGGCATGGAGCCGATCGCAGCAGCACTGGGAGACGGGGCGAGGCGGCGCATCGTCGAGCTTCTCGCCGAGCGGCCCCGGTCCGTCGGTGAGCTCGCCGAGCTGACCGGCCTGCGGCAGCCGCAGACCACCAAGCACCTGCAGACCCTCGCCCGCGCCGGCCTCGTGACGGTTTTCCCGCTGGGCCAGCGTCGGGTCTATGCGGCCGAAGCGGGCCCGCTGAAGGAATTCGAAGGGCGGCTGCGGGCGCTGATCGCGACCATCGAGGCGAACGAGGGCGAGCGAGATGTCCTCACGCGCTATCAGGACGCGATCTCCGCGGACGCCGTCTCCGCGAAGCAGGACCGGTGGGCGGACGGGCGGGCGTTCTCGTTCGACCGTCTGCTCGCCGCTTCGCCGGACGCAGTCTGGCGGCATTGGACCGAGCCCGCGCTGCTCGCGTCCTGGTGGGCGCCGCCTTCGATGACCGTCACCGACTGCGTCATCGAGCCGCGGGCCGGGGGCCGGGCCGTGCTCGACTACCGCGACGCGGAAGGGCGATACCGCTCCGCGGGCGAGGTCCGCGCCGCGACCGAACCCGAACACCTCGAATTCGACCTCTCGGTACTGGACGCCAAGGGGGACGTCTTCTTCACCGGTCACTACGACCTGAAGTTCACCGAGGCGCCGGGCGGGACCCGGCTCCGGCTCGATCTGCGCATCACCGAAACGACCGTCGAGGCGGTCCCCTTCATCGCCGGGATCGAAACCGGCTGGGGTCAGGTGCTCGACAACCTCGCAGCTCGGCTCACTCACGAAAAGGACTGAACGACATGACGAATCCGACCGGCCGCCGCGTCACCGCGAACATCAGCCTCACCCTCGACGGCCACTACAGCGGCCCCGGCGGACCCGGCGACATGGGCGCGATCGTTTCGTACGCCACCACCGACGTCGCCCGCGCTCACCTCGCTCGCATCCACGAGAAGGCGACCACCGCGGTGCTCGGCAGGCTGAACGCCGAAGGATTTCTGGGCTTCTGGCCCACCATCGCCGCCGACGAGAACGCCGACCCGCGCGACCGCGCCTACGCGAAGTGGCTGGTGGACGCCGAAAAAGTCGTCTTCTCGAAGACGTTGACCGAAGCGCCGTGGGACCGCGCCCGCGTCGTGAACGCCCCGGCCGCCGACGTCATCGCCGGCCTGAAGGCGAACGGGGAAGGCGACATCCTGGTCAACAGCAGCGCCAGCGTCATCAAGGCCCTGCTCGCGGACGACCTGATCGACCGGCTGTACCTGATGATCTGCCCCGAGATCACCGGCGGCGGGCAGCGGCTGTTCGTCGACGGCCTGCCCGCCTCGAAGTGGGCGCTCGCTTACCGGGAGGCCGGGGAACTGGGGGAGATGGCGCTGGTCTACGACCGGGTGCGCTGAGCGGCGTCGAGTTCGAGGATCGCGCTCGCGACTTCTGACGGGAACAGTGTCGACCAGGCGATCTCGCCGGGCGCCGGTTCATTGCCGCCAGCTCGGACGGCTCGGGTTGCCAATCGTCCTTTGTGACGCCGGGAACGCAGTCGAGGAGCAGGGCGAAGATCTTTGGATCCGGGATTCCATCGGCGATGATCACCAGGTAGGCCTCGTGGGCGTCATCGACGCGGACGAGTGCCTTGATGCGATGGTTCTGGAACTCGGCTACCGCGAGCTTTCCACTGGTGAGCGACATGGCGATGAGATGGACCACCAACTGCTTCATCTCGCGTCGCCAGGCGACCGCTTGCTCCGCGCTGAGGCGCTTCCAGTCCCATTCGACGGGGAGGAGATGCGTGGTCGAAACGGTCTTGCCGTCAGTGCACTCGCCCTGATCGACTCGTAGAAGTCGCGTTGCGGACTGTCGGCTTGGCGATGGCCGGCCGCGCCGTCTTCGCCAAATCCATGTCGATCTCAGGATGCAACCCCGCCACTCGGCTGGTTGCTGTGAGGGGTGGGCCCGGAGAGACTCGAACTCTCACTGGCACGGACCTAAACCGTGTGCCTCTGCCAATTGGGCTACGGGCCCCCAGTACTGCCCCGAAATCGTAGCGTGCGACACGATCGGCGTTTCTCGGCGTGGCCGGTGCCACCGCGCGGGGTGGCGTCCTCTAACGTGGGCTTCCAGCAAGTCCGTCGCGGCGAGGAGGACACGTGGCTCGCGATCCCGAGACCATCGAGCGTGAGATCGAGCAGGCCAGGAACGCGCTGGTCGCCACGCTCGACCAGCTGGGCACGAAGGCGAACCCCGCGAAGCTGGTGGATTCCGCGAAGACCGGTCTGCGCGCGAAGCTGGACGAGCCCAAGGTGAAGTACCCGCTCATCGGCGGGGCGGTGCTGATCGGCGTGCTGCTGATCCGCAAACTCCTGAAGTAGGTCTCAGGAGGTCTGAGCCGCCTTGGCGGGTGTCTTGGCAGGCTCGGACTTCTCCTTGGACTTCGCCTCGTCGACGGCCTTCGGGAGTTCCTTGCCCTGCGGCACCGGGGGCTTGCCGCCGGTCTTCTCCTTGGCTTTGCCGTTCGCCGGCGGAGGAACCTCGAGTGGTTCGATCTCCGGAAGCGTGAGCCTCGCCGTCATGTAGGCGGCGGTGAACTCGAGGGCGCTGCCGTTGAGCAGGTGCACCACCGTCGAATGTTCCGGCGGGGACAGTTTCTCGACCAGCTGGTCGGCCCGGTCCCGTGCCGCGATGATGCCCGGCGCACGACCGGTCAGTTCCTTGCCGGAGCCGCTGACCGTTATCTTCCAGTCGTCGTCCTCCTGGACGTACGACGCGGTGATCGGTTCGGTCATCCGCCTCACCCCTCTCCTCGCGAGCAAGCGTCACTCAATGGACTTCGTCACGCCGCCGTCATGACGCCACTTTCGGGTGGTGGCGCCCCCTCCTGACGGAGGCCGCGACTGTCCATCAGACTTTCTACAGTGTTATCGATACAGTAGGACAACTCTGTGTCACAAGACACTGGCGGCAATGTGCTCTGAGTGACGACCGAATGGCCTAATGCACGAGCATCTTCACAGTCGTTTCAGCGGGCCCGCGCGGACAGGCCTGACCAGAGGACATCCATGGCGTATCCGGTCGCGGTTTCGGGGCTGACGTCCTCGTGTCGTTCGCACCAGATCGCGAGCCGCTCGCACGCGCCGACGACGAACTCCGCGGACGCCTCGGCACGGAGGTCGTCTCCCGCGTCGAAGTAGTCACCCATCAGTGCGGCGATCAGGTCGGTCTGCTGGCGCCGGGTCTGCTCGATCTCGTCGGCGGCGCCGGTCCCGATCAGTGCCATCTCGTGGCGGAGCAGCGACCAGGCCTGCCGTCGTTCCCGGATGAAGACGAAGAAGGCGAGCAGTCCGCGCCGCAGCGCGTCCTCGGCGGAGGTCGCGCCGACGGTCGCCCGTTCGGTGACCTCGCGCAGCGCCGCCCGCGACTGCTGGATGCAGGCCAGCAGCAGCCCCTCTTTCGAGTTGAAGTACTCGTAGAGCATCGGCTTGGAGACCCCGACGCGTTCCGCGATGTCGTCCATCGAGGCCGCGCTGTAGCCGCGTTCGGCGAAGACCTCTTCGGCGATTTCGATCATCTGCCGCATCCGCTCTGCTCGTGGCATGCGTTTGCGCTTCGCCGTCGTCACCTCAACACTCTACCGAAGGTAACCTACTTCGAGTAAGGTGAACTCCCGGTAACAGGTAAAACGAACGAGAGGCCGGGGTCATGGGCAACCGCACCGAGACCGGTGTCGTCATCGTCGGGACCGGCTTCTCCGGGCTGGGCATGGCCATTCAGCTGCGCAAAGAGGGCCGCGAGGACTTCGTCATCCTGGAGAAGGCCGACGACGTGGGCGGCACGTGGCGGGACAACACCTACCCCGGCTGCGCCTGCGACATCCCCTCGCATATGTACTCGTTCTCGTTCGAGCAGAACCCCGGCTGGTCCCGCGCGTACTCGCCGCAGCCGGAGATCTGGCAGTACATGCGCGACGTCGCCGCGAAGTACGACCTGCACCGCTTCATCCGCTTCGGCCAGGAGATGACCGGCGCCCGCTGGGACGCGGACGAGAACCGCTGGCACGTCGCCTCGAAGTCGGGGGACGAGTTCGTCGCTCCCGCGCTGGTCGCCGGGGTCGGCGCGCTGCATCTGCCGCAGATCCCGAAGCTGCCCGGCATCGAGCGTTTCCACGGCCGCGCCTTCCACTCCGCGCGGTGGGAACACGACTACGACCTCACCGGCAAACGCGTCGCCGTGGTCGGCACCGGCGCGAGCGCGATCCAGTTCGTGCCTCGGATCGCGAAGGACGTCGCCGAGCTGACGCTCTTCCAGCGGACGCCGCCGTGGATCATGCCGAAGCCGGACCGCGAGATGCCGGAAGCGCTCAGGAAGACGTTCAGCTCGGTGCCGCTGCTGCAGCGTGCCTTCCGCAACGTCCTCTACTGGGGTCTCGAAGCCCGCGCGATCGGCTTCAACGGGCAGCCGTGGGTGATGAAGATCGGCCAGCGCATCGCGAAGCGCAACATCCACAAGAGCGTCAAGGACCCGGAGCTGCGCCGTAAGCTGACGCCGGACTACACCATGGGCTGCAAGCGGGTCCTGGTCTCCAACGACTACTACCCGGCGCTCGCGCGGGACAACGTCGACGTCGTCACCGACGGCGTGAAGGAGGTCCGCGAGCACAGCGTCGTCGACGGCGCCGGTGTCGAGCACGAGGTCGACGCGATCATCTACGGCACCGGATTCCACGTCACCGACGCCTTCGACGACCTGGAGATCATCGGCCGCGACGGGCGCAACCTCGGCAAGGAGTGGGCGACCGAGGGGATGCGGACATATCAGGGGATCACCGTGTCCGGGTTCCCGAACCTGTTCTTCCTGCTCGGGCCGAACACCGGGCTGGGGCACAACTCCGTGGTGTTCATGATCGAAGCGCAGATCTCCTACGTCGCGCAGGCGCTGCGGCTCGCGCGTGGCAAGGCGCTCGACCCGCGGCCGGAGGCGCAGGAGCGCTTCAACGGCGAGATCCAGCGCAAACTCGCCAAGGGCATCTGGACCCAGGGCGGCTGCAAGAGCTGGTACCTCGACGCTAAGGGCGTCAACCGCACGATCTGGCCGGGCTTCACCTGGCGGTACTGGCTCGACACCCGCAAGGTTCGCCGCGAGGACTACGAACTGCTCGGCTGAGCCGGGAAGAGGGAGGGTCCGTGAAAGCCAAGATGGGGGGCATGGCCTTCACGGACCGCGGAACGCCGCGCTCATGAGGGGTTGAGCCGGCGAAGCCTTCCGATGAGATCGACGGTGGGGATGCCGCAAAGCTCGGCCATCCGTTCCAGCGCCGCGAGATCGAGATGGACCTCGGCGGAGCCGTTGTCGCTCGACCGCTTGAGCCGGTCGTCCGCCCACCGCCGCAGGGGGAGCAGTTCCTCCTGCTCGTCCTTGATCACCTGGCGCAGGTCGATCCGGACCCGGCCCGGTTCGTCCACGAACACCCGGCGATGCACCTTGGCCAGCAGATCCTGTGGCAGTTCGTCCATCGCGACGCACAGTTCGACCAGCCGCACCACGGAACAGTGCCGGGTGCCCAGCTCGTAGGTCGCCAGCGTCTGGAGCGAGATCTCGCTCTGCAGATGCTGGTTCAGTTCCTTGCGTGTCCAGCCACGTTTACGGCGGAGCTTGCGGAGCTCGTCTCCGAGTATCCGCTGATAGCTCTCAGCGTCGATCAGCACTCCCCATCTCCTGCCTTGCCAACCTTCTCCGCCGCCCGCTCCGTGTGACAAAACCGGGGACGAGCGCGCTCACGTGTATGAAAGTCGGCAGGGTCGCCGCTCTTACGCGGTTTCGGGGGTGCTTTTCCTATCGATTTCGGCTCGCTGGGCCGAATGGGTGAAGGAAAGGTGGCTGGAGGGCCGTTTCGGTGGCCTTCGGCGTGCTCCTGAGCGTGTCAGTGCTGCCCGCCGCCCGCCGCCTGACGCGGCGGTGGCTTCGCGACACACGTCCGGACAAGGGGCTCGCCAAAGCCACGCCGGCGGGTGGTGAAGGCCTCCTTCCCTACCCTGAAGGTAGGGAAGGAGGCCTTCACCACCCGCTCGCCCGTTGTCAGTTGACGCAGGGCACGCCTTCGGCGGTGATCGGCTTCTCGTCGGACTGCTCGGGCGGGGGTGCGGCGGCCGACGAACCGGCGGCGTTCTGCGAGGAGCCGGAGCCCTCGGCGCCGCTCGGCGCCTTGAAGTCCGAGCCGAGGAAGACCATCACGTGCCCGGCCTCGACGCTCTTGTCCTCCTGGACGGTCGGGTTGCCGCCGAGCGCGTCGGCGACCGCCTGGCCCGCCGCCTTCTCGCCCTTGGCGACCCAGACCACCGTCTTCTTGCGCGCGCTCGCGGTGGCCGTGTCGCCCGCGGTGAAGCCCTTGTCGACGAGCTGCTTCAGCACCGACGAGGCCAGCCCGTCCCGGTTCGTCGAGTTGCGGACGTCGACCGTGGTGGCCTTGTTGGGCGACTCGGCGGGCGGCGCCTGCTGCTGTTCGCCCGGCTGCGGGCCCGCGAGCCCCTGGACGAAGTTCTTCACCTGCTTCGGATCGACCTGGATGGCGACGCCGTCGTTCGGGGTCTTGTACTCGATGTTGACGATCGGGATCGTCCGGAACTCGAGCTGGCCGCCGGTCAGGCTCTTCATCTGCTGCGCGAAGCCGAAGACGTCCCAGTTCTGGTTGAGCACCACCGACTTCTTGATGGCCGTGATCAGGTCGTTGAGCTTGCCGGGGTTCGCGAGCGTGCCCGCCGACAGCACCTTCCGCGCCATCCCGGCCATGAACACCTGCTGCCGGACGACGCGGTCGAGGTCGCCGCGCGGCAGCCCGTGCCGCTGCCGGACGAAGCCGAGCGCCTCGACGCCGGAGATGGTGTGCGGGCCCTTGGAGAACTTCGCGCCGGAGAACTGGTCGTTGACGTCGTTGTTGAGGCAGACGTCGACCCCGCCGATGGCCTGCGTGATCTCGCTGAAGCCCAGCAGGTTGATGGCGGCGTAGTTGTCGATGGTCGAGCCGGTCAGCTGCTCGACCGTCTTGATCAGGGTCTTCGCCCCGGCCTCGTTGGCCTTCTGGTCGAGTTCCTTCGGGTCGGAGACGCCGTTCTCCTGCTGCTTCTTGCGCTCGTCGAGCATCGCGCGGGCGTAGGCCGAGTTGATCTTGTGCTTCCCGTAGCCGCCGGGGATGTCGACGTAGGAGTCGCGCGGCAGCGAGATCGCGACGGCCTTGGAGCCGTCGTTCGGGATGTGCACGAAGATCAGCGAGTCGGTGTTCAGCTCGCCGTCCGCCTGCCCGGCGCGCAGCTGGGCCAGGACTTCCTTGGACAGCGGGTTGCCCTGTGCGTCCGTGCGGCTGTCGAGGCCGACCAGCAGGATGTCGCGGGCGCCGTCGGCGGGCTTCTCGCCCTCGTCCGCGCCGATGCCGACGTTCGCGAAGGTCAGGCCGTCCATCGCGGCCCACGCGTACCCGGTCAGGCCCATCACCAGCAGCGAGACCAGCCCGAGAGCGATCTTGGGGCCGCGGAACGACCGCCGGCGCGGTGCCGGGCGCCGGGGCGGCATGCCCGCGGCCTGACGGGCGGGCGCCGGGCGGGCTCCACGTGGCGGGGCCGGTCGGGAAGGAACGCGTCCGGGCGCGTCCTGCCTAGGCCGGGCGGGACGTCGATCCCCATGCCCATTCCGAGGCGGGTACTCCACGCGGTCTGCTCCTTCTGGTCGTTACCGGTTCGACGGTCTCTTCAAGGGACGCATGGTGCCTGTTGCGGGTTGTCGCAGGATTACACATCCCCCCGAAGATGTGGCACGCGCCACCGGTTTCCTCGTAATGGTACGGAGAATGCCTGGTCAGCGCCGTATGGATCAGGGGAGGACACGCCGGGCCGCGCGGGCCGGGACCAGCGTGGCGGCCGCCGCGAGCATCGCGACGACGATCGTCGCGACCGGCAGCGCGACGGACGCGGCGCTCACCTGCTTCCCGTCGAGGGCGGTCATCAAGGGCGGCGCGCACGCGACCGCGCAGACGAGCCAGGTCCCGGTCATCCGGCTGGTGCCGTTCCGCACGGTGTGCAGCAGGTACACCCCGAGCAGCAGGTTGACCAGGCTCTGGACCGGGCCGAACCGGATCCCGAGGAGGTCGGCGTCGGCGGACGCGCCACCGAAACGGGTCAGGGCGAACCCGAACACGCCGAGCATCGCGTACGCCATCCCGACCGTGGCCGCCGCGCGGCAGAAGACCATGGCCCGCAGGCCCGGCTCGTCGACCGTCCGCTGTTGCGGCCCCGAATGCCGCTCGAACCACCAGAAGACGAGCACGGCGGGCACGGCCAGCAGCGCCATCGCGAGCAGGACCCTCGGGCGCGCCAGCCAGCTGAGCCCGTCCACGAACGGCCCCGGCAGGTAGACGACCGCCACGAGCAGCAGCATCGCGGACAGGAAGCCGAGGTACAGGCTCATCGGGGCGCGCAGCACGAGGCGCGCGGTGGCGGCGACCGCGGGACGGCCGCCGAGCCGGGCCAGCGGCCGCGCGAGCAGGCCGAGGAGCGCGAGCTGCACCAGGCCGAGCAAGAGCACTCCCCACGGCGGACCCGACAGGGCCGCCGGGGCGCCGGGCCCGCCGAGCAGCATCGGCCCTTCGCCGCGGACGGCGACCGCGAGACCCAGCCCGGCCGCGCCGGTGAACGCCGTCACCACGAGGGCGGCACGCGGCAGGCGGACGCCGTCGGCGTGGGCGAACGCCAGTTGCTGGACGAACAGGGCGAGGAACAACGTCTCCGCGTAGCGCGGGACGGCCGAACCGGACCACTGCGCGGCGGCCTCGCTCGCCAAGGTCAAGGCCAGTAGCCCGGCGACGGAGGCGGTCCGCGTCCGGCGATACAGCGTCAGCAGCGCCGGCGCGAGGACGACGGTCAGCAGGAAGACCCCGAGCAGCCAGAGCGGATGCAGCGCGATCCGCATGACGGTGGCGTTCGTGCCCGTCGGGATCCCCAGTACCTCCAGCGCGAGGGGCACGACCAGCGCGACGACAGCGAAGATCAGCGCCGGGCGCAGCAACGGGCTCGCGCGGTCGGCGAGGTACTGCGGGTAGCGGCCGCCGGTCGCGCGGATCGACCGCCAGCCGGCCTCGTTGATCCGGCCGACCGCGAAGAAGATTAGCGGGCAGAGCTGGGCGAGCCAGGTGAACGGCCACAACGACCGCTCCGGCGCCCCCGCCCAGTGCGCGAGCGCGACGGCGGATTCGCCGAGCAGCATGAGGACGACACCGGTGACCCCGAGCAACGCCCACCGGCCGACCGGGACGACCGGCCGCGGCTCGGCCGGGAGCGTGACGGCGGCCCGGCGGTTGCGAACCCAGCCGCGCAGCCGGAACACCAGCAGGGCGCCGATCACCAGCACGCCGACGATCATCGGGCCGAGCGGGTCGCCGACCGGCGGCCCCCAGCGCTGATGCCAGGAGTTGAGCACGAGACCGGCCGTATAGAGGGAGGCGACGACGTCGCAGGTGCCGCGCGAGTCCATCGGGTTGAGGACGCAGGCGTTGTGCATGTCCGCCGAGAGCCGGTCGTCGAGCGAGGCCCTGGCCTCCTGCCCGAGCGGGTGCCCCTTGCGTTCGGCGTAGCGGAGGATGTCGTAGCCCAGGTCGTGCGCCTTGCAGGGGACCGCGTAGTCCCACTTGGTGTTGTCGTCGCCCCAGGGCGCCGAGCATCCACCGTCGGTGTGGACGGCGCGCACGGTGCCGTCGCGTGCCGTCATCACCCCCGGGGTGATCCCGCTGACCGCGGTGAAGTCGGCGGGCAGTGCGGCGATCGCGTTCTCGACCGGGCCCGGCCGCACCAGCGCGTCGACCGCGTTCTGCGCGGCGAGGATGTCACCCGTCGGTGGCCCCTGGTCCGGCGGCGAGGCGGGCCGTGACGCGATGAGCCCGAAGCCGAACACCAGCACGGTGACCAGCAGCAACCAGCCCGAAGTCGACCACGGCCGCCGGATCCGGGCAGGACGAGCGGCGGCTTCGGCTGTCGCTGGCATGGCGTCCAGGGTGCCATCCGCCGATCAAGGCCGACATCCGGATAACCCCCGGGGTTTCTTGGGCGGTCCCCTGATGGCGTGACCGGCCGAACGCGTTCAGTCCTCTGAATGCTCGTCTTCGGTGGACGGTGGAGGAGCGGGCCGGTCCACGTCCTGGGCGAAGCGCACCTGGTTGCGGCCGTTCTCCTTGGCCACGTAGACGGCGGCGTCGGAGGCGTGCAGGAGTTCCTCCAGGGATTCACCGTGACGAGGGAACAAGGCCGCCCCGATCGAGGCGGTGCGGCCCGAGATGGTCACCCGGCTGCCCCTTTTGTCGGTAGTCACTATATGCAGTTCGGCGATAGCACTGCGCACTCGCTCGGCGGCGAGTTTGGCCGCCGTTTCGTCGATATCCGGCAGGAGTACGAGGAATTCCTCGCCGCCGAAGCGGCCGATGACGTCGGCGGGCCGGGTGACCTCGTCCAATTTCCGTGCCACATCGCGGAGGACGTCGTCGCCCGCCGGATGTCCATATGTGTCGTTAATCCACTTGAAGTGGTCGAGATCAATCATCAGAAGGGCCAGGTTGTCGTCCGATCGGGCAGTCCTTCCGAGCGCCCGATCGGCCGACTCCGACCATCCGCGCATGTTGAGAACGCCGGTTTTCGGGTCCGTCCGCGCGTCGTTTTGCAGTTGGTCGATCTCGGCGAGGCGATTGAACACCACCGTCACCACGGCCATCACGATCACCATCGGTGGCATGATCAACAGCAGTACCGCGGTGACCGCGCCGAGGCCGATCGTGATGGCCTCCAGCAGGTTGTCCGCCGCGTTGCCGAGCACTGTGGAGATCGACGGCCGCTTCGGCGAGCCGAGCGCGAGGATGCCGCCGATGTAGGCGATCTGCACCGCTTCGAAGACCATTCCGGTGACGATCAGGACACCGAACTCGCCGAGGGTGTCCCAGCCGGAGATCCTGCCCCATTCATGCGGCCCGAACGCGGCGAAGGTGAGCGACGTCAGTGTCACCGAAACGCCGTGGGTGACCGACGAGAACACGAAGTTGTGCGCGGGACGGCGGGCGATGAACCAATGCTGGATCCGGACGATCGCGATGATGGAAAGCGTGAGCGAAAGTGGCAGGATCACCGCGGCGGGAAATGTCCAGACCGCCGTGAGGTCGATGAGGACGGTGCGGCTTCGGTCGCGCCGTCTTTCTTCTTGCCGCTGGGTGAGCTGAATATGTGCCGTGGCGCCGACAGCGAGAACCGCGAAACGAACCCAGTCTATTCTTCCCGGATTAGTGGAATTCATCGTCGCGACGACCATGATCGCGATTCCGATGGCCTCCATCGCGAAAAGGAACGCGATGAATCGCTTCGGCCGCTGCCACAGCGCCCACGCCCTGGGATCGTAGGGATGGCGTTCCGGCGGCCCGGTCCGGTCACCTTCCGGACTCGCCTGCCCGCGTTCGGTCACCGGTACACCGCTCTGGGCGGCGGGTGTCGCCGTCGCGTCGTCAAGGTCGCCGGTGCCGTCACCGTGCTGGCGGCGGTCACCGGTCTCGGCTGGCAATTGCTACCTCTTTTCCGCGCGGACGGCACGGCTGAGTAATCTCACCGGTACCGACTGATACACCGTTCGTATTCCACGGCCGGTATCATCCCATCGCATCGGTTGTCCGACACAGGCAAGGGTGCCCGCGAACACGGACCGGAGGTGCCAATCGTGTCCCGTGATTTCTGATCTTGGCAACTGAATGTTTTTCGAGACGTGACGCGGAAGGGGTGACGGATAGTGTCCAGTCGTGACTTCTGAGCCCGGACAAGGTATTAGTTCGCAGCAACGAGGTGGCCGGGAGGTGTGTGACCGTGTCGAGCCGTGACTTCTGATCAGAAGCCGTTTCTTTTCACTGAGGTGCCGAAGCAGTGTCGTGTCGAGATTTCCGAGTACGAACCCGCCGGGCGGCCGTGCCGCCCCAGGGGTCGTCCAGTGTGGATTCCTCATGACAGCAGCGGTTCCGGGCTGGATCCGTTGATGTGTCCCCAGCTGAGTGCGACCAGTACGGCCAGCAGCAGGCCGACCACGCCCGCCAGCGCGATGGCCGAGGTCGCCGACCCGAGCCGGTCGGCGGCGAACCCGCCGAGTCCCGCCCCTATTCCTTGAGCCACCCGCAACCCCGTGCGGTACACCCCACCCGCACCGCCCCTGAGTACGTTCGGGACCCACGTGATGAACGTGGCGCTCACCGTGATCAGGTACGCCCCCGCGGCACCCGCCGCCGCCAGCAGGAGCAACGCCGGGATCAGCCCGGGTTCGAGCGCGAAGGCGATCAGGGCGACCATCGGTAGTGCCGCCAGCACGCCGAGCAGCTTTCGCCGCTGTTCCGCCGAGACGAACCGGGACAGCAGGAACGCGCCGATGACGAAGCCCAGCGGATCGGCGGCCAGCAGCCAGCCGACGGCCTGTTTCCCCACGCCCAGCTCCGCGGCGAGCGGCGCGGCCAGCCCCTCGGGGACGACGGCCAGGCCGACCAGCCACGAGAACCAGACCAGCACCCGCAGGTGACGGTTGCCGAAAACCTGCCTCACCGCGCCGAACCAGCTGCCGTTGCCGTCGGACGCCGCCGCCCGCCGGGAGACCGAGAAGCGGACCACGGCCGCGCTCAGCAGGAACGTCGCGGCGTCCAGCGCCAGTGCCCAGCTCACCCCGACCTGAGACACCAGCAGGCCGCCGCCCGCCAGGCCGAGCAGCATGGCGGTGTTGGTCGAGATGCCCCTGATGTCCTGGCTCTTGAGATAGAGGTCGTCGTCGGTGAACACCTCGCGGGTCAGCGCGTTCTGCGCCGCGTTGCCGGGAGCGTTCACGAGCCGCGCCAGCACCACCAGCCCGCACAGCAGGGCGAGCGGGGTGCCGGGGATCGCCATGATCGCGATCAGCACGCCTTGGATCAGGGACGAGACGACGAGGACGGTGCGCCTCGGGTACCGGTCGGCCAGCTGGGAGAGGCCGAGACCGCCGGCCAGCGCGGGCAGGAAGGTGAGGGAGTAGACCACCGCGGAAAGCAGTGCGGAGCCTGTCCGGTCGTAGACGAGGATCGCCAGCGCGACGATGGTGAGCTGGTCCCCGATGAGGGACTGCACCTCGGCGAGCCAGAGTGCGCGGAACTCGCGGTTCGCCAGGGCGGCGGTCATCCGCGGCGCCGCGTTCGTCTTCACTGCGTGACCACCTCCCCCCGATCGGGTGAACTTACGTCCCTCGCATTCTTGCCTGCCGTGTTACGCGGTCGCTGAGGGAGTCACAGTTTTCGTCCCGCCGGACAACGTTCAGTATGCCTCCGGCTACAGGGAGACCAACAGAAGACCGCTGAATCCTTCGCCTGTTGAGCTGATCGGGCTACGCCGTCTGACCGGTGGGTGACGTCGGCTGACTCGCCCGCGGGTATCTGCGCGCCGATCGCCCCGCCCTCGCTCGGCGCAGCCGGGCCGCCGTTCGCCGCCGCCGGCGTTCCGGTTGGGCCGAATGGTCCAACACTGAGTAGAGACCGGTCTGGAGGTGGAGGCCGGCTGGGTCAAAGGGGTGAAGGCGATGAACGGGTTGCTCGAAGACAAGGCCGTCGTCGTGACCGGGGCGGGGCGAGGCCTCGGCGAGGCGTTCGCGGTGCACGTCGCGAGGGCGGGCGGGGCCGTCGTGGTCAACGACATCGACGCCGAACTGGCCGAACGGACGACGGAGAACATCCGCCGGTCCGGGGGCAGGGCGGTCGCCAGCGGGCACAGCGTCGCGGATCCGAAGCAGGCACAGGAGATCGTCGACCTGTGCCTCGCCGAGTTCGGCGCGATCGACGGGCTGGTCAACAACGCGGGCCTGAACTACGAGGCGCTTCCGTGGGAGGACGACGTCGAGCAGGCCCGCGAACTGATCGAGGTGAACGTCCTCGGCGTCATGTACACCGGGCTCGCCGCGATCAAGGCGATGGTGGCGCGGGGCAAGCCGGGCTCGATCGTCAACATCTCTTCGGGGGCGTCGCTCGGGCAGCGCAAGCTCGGCGTGTACGCCGCCAGCAAGGGCGCCGTAGCTTCGCTGACCTACTCGTGGGCGCTCGACCTGGAGGAGAGCGGGATCCGGGTGAACGCGGTCTGCCCGCTCGCGCATACCCGAATGGTGTGGAAATCCGAACGGTCGCTGCGGGCCTGCCCGCCGGACCGGACGCCGTCGCGGATCGCGCCCGTCGTGCTCTTCCTGCTCGGCTCCGGATCCGACGGGATCACCGGGCAGATGATCCGCTGCAACGGGCCGCAGCTGCACGTCATGGGGCAGCCGTATCTGAAGCAGCCCATCCTCGAGCGGCCGGTGTGGGACACCGAGACCGTGCAGCGCGCCTTCGACGAGGTCTTCAGCGCGCACCTGGAGAACTACGGCCTCGAAAAGCGTGTCCCGCCCCGGCTGCGCAAGTGGACGGAGTCGACCCGGACGGCCTGATCACGCGAGTCGGCCGCTGCCCTGAGACTTAGCCGACGACGAACGGCAGCTTCGCGGCCAGGTCGCCTAGTTCGGCCTTCTCGGCGTCCGTCGGCTGACGGCGGCCGGTGCCGACCAGTAGCGCGTCCGTGTCGGCGAACGACGCCGGGAGCGTTTCGCCGGTGCGCTGCTCCAGGATCTGCCGTGTCCTGGCGAGGCTGTCGGCGGCGGGGCCGTCGAGGTGCGGAAGATGCGCGACCAGGTCGAGGTGGTGCAGCGTCCACTCCAGGACGTACGCGGAGAGGAAGTCCCCCGCGGTCAGGACGATGTCGCGGGTGGCTACCCGCGTCGCAGGGTCGGCCAGGCCGGCGGCGCGGCCCGCGGCGGAGCCGACGTCGTCGAGGTGGAACTTGAGCAGCCGCGGCTCTTGGTAGGCGGCGGCGAGCCGCACGATCAGTGCGTCGAGGTCGTCCTCGCCGGTGGGCGGCTTCTCGGCGACCTCCCAGTAGGTGACCGCGTCGCGCGTGGGTTCCGTCTCGGCGGGAGTGGCGAGGGTGATCAGGACGTCCTGGGCGTCGATCACCAGGTGACACACCAGGTCCTGCACCAGCCAGCCGGCGCAGCCGGACGGTTCGGCGAAGTCTTCGTCGGGGGTTTCGGCGACGGCGGCGAGGAGCGCCGCCCAGGAGCGGGAGAAGAGATCCACGGCGGCAAGTTAGCAGCGGTCGCTCGCCGGTCGCGACTCCTTCGCCCCGTGCTCGAAGCCGTAAGACGCGTGCTCGAACTCGTAACTCGCGTGCTTGAAGACGTAACTCGCGAGTTACGGCTCCAGACACGCGAGTTACGGCTTCAAGCACGCGTCTTACGGCTTACGTGCGTCAGGAACCGGCGGCGGGGGCGGCTTCCGGAGCGGCCGCGTACAGGTCCGCGATCGTCGGCGCGTACCGGTCGTTGATGATCCGCCGCTTCAGCTTCAAGGTCGGGGTCACCTCGCCGCTTTCCGGCGTCCAGGCCTTGGGGATCACGTGGTACCGCTTGATCTGCTCGATCCTGGCCAGCCGCGCGTTCGCCGCCTCGACGGCCTTCTCGATCTCCGCGCGGACCTCCGCGTTGTCGGCGAGCGATTCGCCTTCCGCCGGCTGGATGCCGTTCGCGGTCGCCCAGCCCGGCGCGATCTCGTCGTCGATGACGATCAGCGCCGTGACGTACGGCCGTTTCTCGCCGATCGCGACGGCCTGCCCGATCAGCGGGTGTTCCTTCAGGAGACCTTCGATCTTCGTCGGGGCGATGTTCTTGCCGCTCGAAGTGATGATCAGTTCCTTCTTGCGGTCGGTGATCGTGACGAAGCCGCGTTCGTCGATCGTCCCGATGTCGCCGGTGGCGAGCCAGCCGTCGGCGTCGACGTCCGGGTTGATCGTGCCGTCCGCCTGCAGGTAGCCGAGGAACACGATCGCGCCGCGAACGAGGAGTTCGCCGTCCTCGGCGACCTTCACCTCGATGCCTTCCAGCGGACGGCCGACCGAACCGGCCTTGAACGCCGACGGCGTGTTCGAGGTGACCGCGCCGGTGGTCTCGGACAGCCCCCAGACCTCCTGGATCTCGACGCCGAGCCCGGCGATGAAGTACAGGATCTCCACCGGCAGCGCGGCGGCACCGCTGGAGGCGACCTCGATCTGGTCGAGGCCCAGCATCGCCCGCACCGGCGCGAGCGCGGCCGCGTCGGTCCGCGCGATCTTTTCGGCGAGTTCCGGCGGCACCTCCTTGCCGTCACTGCGCAGTTTGTAGCCCTGCTGCAGCAGTTCGTTCGCGGCGATCAGGCCGTTCCGCTTGTCCTCCGGCAGCGAGCCGAGCAGGTTCTTGAGGCCGGCCACCATCTTTTCCCACACCCGCGGGACGCCGAAGAAGCTCTTCGGGTGCACCTGGCCCAGCGCGCCGACGACGCCCGTCGGGTCGGCGACGGTGTGCACGTGCCCGGCCCACACGATCGGCATGTAGATCGACAGTTCTCGTTCGGCGATATGGGCGAGCGGCAGGTACGCGATGTTCGTGGCGTGCATCGGCGAGTCGTGCAGTTTCTGCACGGCGACGGCCTGGTAGATCGCGTTGCGGTGCGACAGCACGACACCCTTGGGGTCGCCGGTGGTGCCGGAGGTGTAGATCATCGACAGCGGATCGTCCGGGGTGATCGCGGACCACGCGGTCTCGAACGCCTGCGGGTCCGCCGCGTGCGCTTCGGAGCCGGCCGCGCGCAGCTCGGCGAACGACAGGAACCGTTTGTCGTCCTTGGGGACCACGGACGCGTCGAGCAGGACGACGTACCGCAGCGCGGGCAGGTCGTCAAGGACCTGCGACCAGCGGCCGAGTTCGTCGGCACCGGCGAGGACGACGACGCCGGCGGCGCTGTGCCGGGCGACGAACCCGATCTGCTCCGGGCTGAGCGTCGCGTACGCGGTACAGGGGATCGCGCCGAGATGGGCCGCGGCGAGATCGGCGATCAGGTGGTCCGGACTGCTCGGCGCCATGATCAGCATCCGGTCGCGGACGCCGAGCCCGAGGCCGGCGAGTCCTCGGGAAACCTCCGCGATGGCGGTGCGGAATTCGGCCCAGTTCAGGGTCGGCTTGCCCTCGATGTCGAGTGACGTGACCGCCGGCAGGTCACCGAACTCCTGGGCGTTGCGGTGAAGCAGGGCGGGGATGGTCTGGCCTTCGATCTGCTCGGCGACGGTCGGCTGGGTGGTCAACGCTGGCCTCCTCGATGCTGCCTGATCAGGCACACTGTAAGGGCTGCCGGCAGTGCTGGATAGAGAATCGCGGCCACGGTCGTGCTCCGCGAAATGTCCACCTTTCCCGTTTTCACCGCGTCAGTCCCGCACCAGGAGGAGCCTCGACGATGACCGGTTCGGCACGCGAGTTGATCGACGCGGTCCAGGCGGAGCTGGCGCCCCGCGACGACGAGAACAGGCTCATCCCGTTGGTCGAGGCGGGTGAGGCGCCGCGCGAGGTCTTCGCCGCGATCGCCGCGGAGGAGTACCGGATCGTCCGTAGTGACTGGCGCAGTTTCCTCCATCTCGCGTCGCGTTCCCAGGAGCAGCGGGCACGGGAGTTCTTCACGGCGTTGGCCTCCGGCGAGGGGCTGGCGCTCGGCAAGCTGGCGGCGCTCGCCGAGGAGTCGCCCGGCTTCGAGCCGCGCGCGGGATGCCAGGCGTACCCGGCGTTCGTCGCCTGGCTCGCGCTCAACGGCGAACCGGCGGACGTCATCGTGGCGATCGTCGCCAACTTCGCCGCCTTCGGCCGGTACTGTGCCGCGATCGCCGCCGCGATGCGCGAGCGGTACGGCTTCGACGACGAGGCCTGCGCCTTCTTCGACTTCTTCGGCGCGCCGTCGCCCGAGCTCGAAGAGCTGGCCGTCCGGGCCGTGCAGGCCGCGCTCGACGTCCATGAACTGTCCGAAAAGGACGCTCGGACGCACGCGCGGCTCTTCCAGTCGTACGAACTGGACTTCTGGAACACTCTCGCCGACGATGGTCGCCGTGACTGACCTCGTAGCCGAGGCCGCGGCGCTGGACGCGGCCGATCCCTTGGCGCACAAGCGAAACGAATTCGACCTCGACGCGGACGTCGCCTATTTCGACGGCAACTCGCTGGGGGCCCCGCCGAAGCACGTGGCCGGACGCGTCGCCGCGGTCGTCCGCGAGCAGTGGGGCGGGCGGCTCATCCGATCCTGGTCGGAGGGCTGGTGGGAGGCTCCGGTGCGGGTCGGTGAACGGATCGCGCCGCTGGTGGGCGCCGCGCCGGGGCAGCTCGTCGTGGCGGATTCGACCAGCGTGAACCTGTTCAAGGCGCTGGTCGCCGCCACCCGGCTCAAGCCCGGCCGCGACGAGATCCTCGTCGACGCGGACACCTTCCCGACCGACGGCTACATCGCCGACGAGGTCGCCCGGCTGACCGGGCGCACGGTGCGCCGGGTCGTCGCCGAGGACCTGCCCGCCCAGGCCGGCGAACGGACGGCCGTCGCGCTGATCAACCACGTCGACTACGTCACCGGGCGCGCCCACGACATGGCCGGACTGACCGCGGCGCTTCACCGCGCCGGGGCACTGGCGCTCTGGGACCTCTGTCACAGCGTCGGCGCGCTGCCGGTCGAGCTCGACGCGGCGGGCGTGGATCTCGCCGTCGGCTGCACCTACAAATTCCTCAACGGTGGTCCCGGCTCGCCCGCTTTCCTTTATGTGGCAACGAAATGGCTGGACCGGTTCGAGCAGCCGCTGGCGGGCTGGGCCGGCGACCGCGACCCGTTCGCGATGCGGGGCGCGTACGAGGCGGACGCGGGTATCGCGCGAGGCCGCGCGGGCACGCCGGACATCCTTTCGCTGCTGGCACTGGACGCGGCCCTCGACGTCTGGGACGGCGTGGACCGCGGGCTGCTCCGGGAGAAGGGCCTCGCGCTCGGCGAGTTCTTCTTCCGGTGCGCCGACGAACTCCTCGACGGCGCGACGATCCCGACCCCGCGCGGTGAAGACCGCGGCCACCAGATCTCGGTCGTCGACGACGACGCGGCCAAGACGATGGCGGCCTTGACCGACCGCGGCGTGATCGGCGACTTCCGGCCGCCCAACGTGCTGAGGTTCGGGCTGGCGCCGCTCTACACGACCTACGGCGAGGTGCTTCGCGCCGTGACGACGCTGCGGGATCTCCGGAGCTGAGCAGGTATTTCGATCATTTTCGAAGGCTCCGGTCTGTCTTCCGGATGACACTGGCGGTGGCGAAAAGGGTGAACGTCATTCGGGAATCCGTGGCAAATAGGTGATCACCTCGCCCCGGCGGGGGAGAACGCGCGATCTTTCGCGAATCCGCTGTTAATCTCGATATTCGCTCGCCGCGTGTGTGACGTAGATCCTTCCCTTGTGGCGTAAGGAAAACCCGCGTCGCCCGTCTTACCGGCGAGGCGCGGGCCGCAGCGCCGGGAGAAGGAGGGGACCATGTCGTTCACCTATGTCGCCGTCGCCGTGTCCGGTGCCGCCTCCGGTTTTCTGCTCAACGAGTTCGGTACCCGGTATCCGGTCGAGACCGCTCTCGTCGTGATCCTCGTCTGCGGGGTGGCGACCTTGTGCTGGGCGGGCGCCCGGATCCTTCGCGACGCCTCCGGGAGGGTCGACGCGCTCCTCGACGACGAGCTCGGCGGTTCCCGCGAAGATCATTTCGCCGAATCGACGGCAATGGGCGGCGGGAATTCTCGATTTCGTGGCGCGAAGGGCGTTACGACGGCGTTGCTCCGCGGTGATGTCGTTCGCAAACCGAACGGTATGTGAAGCTCTGTTCCGAAAGCGTGAGCGAGGTCACGGCGTGTAGTTTTCGTGGACTTTCCGGCTCGGACACGAACGCGCCGAGGTGTGACTTGATCGAGTCCGAAGAGTGCCGATCAAGCCGCTGCCTGCGGTAAACCGCCAGGTGATCTACTGGTGAGTCACTTAGCCGGGCGCCCCGTCCCACGTGGTGGACTTTCCTGGTCCGGCTGCCTCTTGTCAGCAGGTCACGGCCATACGCGACTACCCTTCGCGTCCGGACTTGACTCACCCGTTTGGGTCTCCTAGCGTCTTCGCGGGCGGAGCGGACCACGCTGTGTTGATCCGGCTATCGGATCCCGCGGGTAGGAATCCCCGGCGACCCGACACCAAAAACTGCCGGAAGGAAAACGGACCACGGTGAAGCAGAATTCCCTTCGACGAGGCCGCGGCTCTTCGATTCGTTCGCGCGTTCTGACGATCGCGCTCATTCCGAGCATCGCGCTGATGCTGGTCGGTCTGGCGATCGGCGGGTACCTGATCTCCGACGCGGTCGACGGCCGTGACTACGCGCAGCGAATCCGTGACTCGGAAGCCCCCTCTCTTCCCTTCTTCGTCCAGGTTCAGGAAGAGCGGCGCCTGACGCTGCGCGAGCTCGCCGGCGACCGGTCGCAGCACGCCACGCTCACCGAGCAGCGCGCCAAGACCGACGCCGCCGCCCAGGGCGTCGCCGCGCATCTGCAGAAGTTCGTCGGTGACTCGCCCGACAGCGTGCAGCGCAACATCGCCACGCTGAACGGGCTCCTGCAGAAGGCGCCGCAGATCCGGCAGTCGGCCGACTCCGGCCAGCTCCCGCTGCTGGACGCCTTCACCTTCTACAACCAGATCCTCGACCAGTTCGTCGAGGGCCTCACCGGGCTGGCCCAGGACGCGCCGAACGCCGAGAACGCCTATCAGCGGATCACCGCGGTCCCGTTGTTCACCGCCATCGACCAGATGCAGCGCGCGAACGCCCTCGCCGCCGCGGCCGTCGCCGGCGGCGGCTTCACCGACGAGACCTACCGCGCCTACGTGACCGAGGTCGGTTCCTACCGCTCGCAGCTGGAGTCGTCGGTCTCGCGGATGCTCCCGGACGTCAAGGCGAAGTTCGACCAGCTCGTCGCGAGCGATCCGTGGAAGGCCGTCACCACGGTCGAGAACACCTTCCTGCAGAACAGCAAGGCCACGCTCCCCATCCCCGAGCAGACGTGGCTGCAGGCCGCGCGCGGCGTCAGCGACGCGATGATGCGCGGCTTCGTCGAGCAGAGTGGTACGGCCACGACGCAGGCGGTCGACGACGCCGACCGGACGCTGATCACGTCGGCCATCGCCGCGGCCCTCGCGCTGCTGGTGGCGATCGGCGTGTTCGTCATCGCCCTGCGGCTGTCCAACCGGCTCATCGGACGGCTGGCGCGGCTGCGTGAGGACACCCTCGACGTCGCCGAGATCCGGCTGCCGGAACTGGTGGACCGCGTGCGGGCGGGCGAACCCGTCGACCTCGACGACAAGGGCCACTTCCTCGACCACGGCGACGACGAGATCGGCCAGGTCGCCGAGGCCTTCAACAAGGCGCAGCAGACCGCCATCGCGGCCGCGGTCGAAGAGGCCAAGACCCGTGAGGGCACCAAGACGGTGTTCCTCAACATCGCGCACCGGAGCCAGGTCATCGTGCACCGCCAGCTCAAGGTGCTCGACCAGGCCGAGCGCAAGCAGGAGGACCCGGAGCAGCTGGAAACGCTCTTCCAGCTGGACCACCTCTCGACCCGCGCCCGCCGCAACGCGGAGAACCTGATCATCCTCGGTGGCGGACAGCCCGGCCGTCAGTGGCGCAAGCCGGTGACGCTGGCCGAGCTGACCCGCGGCGCCTCGGCCGAGACCGAGGACTTCGCCAGGGTGAAGACGGCGAAGATGCCCGCGATGGCGGTGCAGGGCCCGGTCGTCGGCGACCTCGTGCACCTGCTCGCCGAGCTGATCGACAACGCGACGTCCTTCTCGCCGCCGCAATCGCGCGTCGAGCTGCGGGGCAACGTGGTCGGCAAGGGTGTCGTGATCGAGGTCGAGGACCAGGGCCTCGGCATCGAGCCAGAACAGGCCGCCGAGCTGAACGCGATGTTGGCCGATCCGCCGGACTTCGGCATCATGGCCCTGTCAGCCGAGCCACGGCTGGGCCTGTTCGTGGTCGCGCGCCTCGCCGCGCGGCACGGGATCTCCGTGCACCTGCGCGAATCCGCGTACGGCGGCACCAGGGCCATCGTGCTCGTCCGCACCGACCTGCTCGCGCCGGTCCCGTCTGATCAGCCGGAGGACGAGGTGGACCCCGAGAGCACCGAGGTGCCGGAAGCCGCGCCGCTGCTTCCGGGCCGTCGTGCCCGCCACCGCACCGAGATCCCCGCGGAGCGGCCCGAGCTGCCCGTGCCGATGCCGGTCGCGCCGCAGCCGCAACCCCAGCAGCAGGCCCCGGAACAACCCGGATCCGCGTTGCCGCCGTTGCCCCCACGTCCGCCACGGGTTCCCCGGCCGGAGACTCCGCGGCCCGAGCCGATCCGCTCCGAGCCCGTGCGTGCCGAGGGTCGTCCGCAGCCGGCGCAGCCGCCGGCGTGGCCGCCCGCCGACACCCGGCCGCAGGACGGCCGTCCGCCGCAGACCCGGCGGCCCGGCCCCGAGGCGCCCGGCAGGCCACCGCTGCCGCAGCGCCGCCGTCAGGCGAACCTGGTCCCCCAGCTGATGGAGGACCGGCCCGCCGCCCAGCGCGAGGACGTCCGCGAGGACACCCCCGAGCTGGCGAGGAACCGCCTCGCCGCGTTCCAACAGGGCACGCGCCGCGCGCGGGACACCGAACCGACCGACGATTACACCGACCTCGACATGTACGGAGATCGTGACTAGATGGCCAACGCGGGAGTCAGTGAACTCGACTGGTTGCTGGATGACCTGGTCAAGCGCGTCAGCGGTGCCGACAGGGCGGTAGTCCTGTCCTCCGACGGCCTGCTCATCGGTCGGTCCGGGAACCTGTCGGAGCAGGACGGTGAGCACCTGTCCGCGGTCGCGTCGGCGTTCCAGAGCCTCGCGCGGGGCACGGGACGGCATTTCGGTGGCGGCAACGTCCGCCAGACCATGGTCGAGATGGACCACGCCTTCCTGTTCGTCACCGCGGCGGGCCGCGGTGCGTGCCTCGCGCTGCTGGCGAAGGAGGACGCGGACATGGGCCTCGTGGCCTACGAGATGAACCTGATGGTCAAACGGGTCGGCGCGGTGCTCACCTCAGCGCCCCGCGCCGCGACTCCCACGTCGCCATGAGCGGGCGGCACGAGTCGTGGTTCGAGGAGGAGGCCGGGCCGCTGGTCCGGTCGTACGCCGTCACGGGCGGGCGCACCCGCTCGGACACGATCGGCCTCGACCTGATCACCCTGGTGGTCGCGATGCGCTCCTCGCAGGAGGTGGCGGGCTTCGAGCCGGAGTACGGGCGGATCCTCAACCTGTGCCAGAGACCGACTTCCGTCGCGGAGGTCGCCGCGCGCATAGACCTGCCGCTGCCGGTGGTGAAGGTGCTGCTGAGCGACCTCATCGAACAGAACCTCGTGCTGTTCCGCACCGCGACCCCGGTCACCGACACCCCCAACAAACACGTACTCCAGGCGGTTCTTGATGGCATCCGGAAACTCTGAGCCCCGGCGATCCTTGACCGCGAACGCGGTCAAGGTTCTCATCGCCGGCGGGTTCGGGGTCGGTAAGACCACGATGGTCGGTTCGGTCAGCGAGGTTCCCCCGCTGCGCACCGAGGAGGTCATCACCGCGGCGTCCGAGGGCGTCGACGACCTCACCGGTGTCGAGAAGAAAACGACCACCACGGTGGCGCTCGACTTCGGCCGGATCACCATCAACCCCGAGCTGATCCTTTACCTGTTCGGCACGCCCGGACAGGACCGGTTCTGGTTCATGTGGGACGAGCTGGCCGAAGGCGCGCTGGGCGCGGTCGTGCTGGCCGACACTAGGCGGCTCGACAGCTGCTTCGCGGCCGTGGACTTCTTCGAGCGCCGCGGACTGCCGTTCGTCGTCGCCGTCAACTGCTTCGACAACGCCTACCGTTACGGCACCGAGGAGGTCCGGCAGGCGCTCGACGTCGGCATGGACGTCCCGCTGCTGCTGTGCGACGCGCGGGAACGCGATTCGACGAAGCAGGTGTTGACCGTGCTGATGGAGCACGTGCTGACGCTGTCGGACCTGGCCGCGGGGCTGCCACAGGGCCGCTGACGCCCCTCGCCGTTGTGCAATGAAGGACGCTTTCATCGCAAATCTTGCGATGAAAGCGTCCTTCATGTCATCCGAGGCGGGGGCTCAGGGACTTGCGGCGGCGGAGCAGGGTGTCGAGGGCGTAGGTGCCCGGTCCCACCACCGCGAACAGCAGGAAGATCCAGGAGTACAGCGCGGCCGTCTCGCCCTTGTTCTGCAACGGCAGCAGCGCGTCGGGCTGGTGTACGACGAAGTACGCGTACGCCATCGTGCCCGAGAGCAGCACCGCGACCGGGCGGGTGAACAGGCCCGCCAGGATCAGCAGCGAGCCGACCGTTTCGATCACCCCGGCGTACCAGCCCGGCCAGGTGGCGAACGGTACGGCGGGCTTGTCGAACAGGCCCATCTTCTGCAGGCCGTGGCAGAGGAAGAGGAACGAGACCACAACGCGGACGACGGAGAGGGCCAGTCCCTGCCACTTGGGAGAGGTCGGGCCGACTTCCGTGGTCGTGGCGGCGGCTGTCTGGGTCATGACGCATCCTTCCGGCTCAAGGTGGTCTAAACCATTGATGCGATAGAGGATGCCGGATACCCCCATCGGCAGGGAACTTTCTTTCGGGGGGTAATTCCATGGTATGCCCCGTTTATTGACAGCGAATCGACAGGTTCGCGATAAAAAGGCCCCTTTCCTGGAATGGTTCCAGGAAAGGGGCCTCGCGTTTTCCGTTCAGCGGCGGCGGCGCAAGGTGTCGAGGGCGTAGGTGCCCGGGCCGATCGCGGCGATCAGCAGGAAGATCCAGCAGTAGAGGGTCGACAGCTCGCCCATGTTCTGCAGCGGCAGCAGGCCTTCCGGCGCGTGCACGGTGAAGTAGGCGTAGGCCATGACACCGGAGAGGAGCACCGCGACCGGCCGGGTGAACAGACCGACCAGCACGAAGGCGGCGCCGACGAGTTCGATCACGCTGCCGTACCAGCCGGGCCAGGAACCGAGCTCGACCGAGCCGCCCGCACCGTCGACGCCACCGAAGAATCCGAATCCCTGCAAACCGTGGCAGAGGAAGAGGAACGAGACGACGATCCGGACGGCGGACTGGATCGCGCCCTGTGCCTTGGCGGCACGCGGGGTGGTGGTGGCGGCGGTGGTCTTGGCGGGGGTGATGGTCTGCGTCATGGTTCCGGTCCTTCCGGGAGTGTCTGTCGGGCGGCTTCTGACAACGCGTCGGACAGGCCCGGCGTGAATCGACATCCGCGCGGAAACTTTTTTCGCGGGCCGGTCACATCACCCGGTCGGAGCAAGGCCAGACTGGACGGCATGGCGGGTAAGACGAGTGCCGGGATCCTGCTCTTCCGCAGGTCGGGCGAGGTGACCGAGGTGCTGCTCGGGCATATGGGCGGGCCGTTCTGGGCGAAGAAGGACGCGGGCGGCTGGTCGGTGCCCAAGGGCGAGTACGAGCCGGACGAGGCACCGGAGGCCGCGGCGCGGCGCGAGTTCCAGGAGGAACTGGGGTTGCCGGCGCCCGAGGGGGAGTACCTCCCGCTCGGCGTCGTGAAGCAGTCCGGCGGCAAGGTCGTGACGGTCTGGGCGGTGGAGGGCGACCTCGACCCGGCTCAAGTGGTGCCGGGCACCTTCGAGATGGAGTGGCCGCCGCGGTCGGGCCGGACGCAGGAGTTCCCGGAGGTCGACAGGGTCGCCTGGTTCGCGCTGGCCGAAGCGGAGGAGAAGCTGCTCAAAGGCCAGCGCCCGTTCCTCGTCCGGCTGGGTGAACTGCTCAACGGTTGAGTAACTCGCCGAGTGGTTTGTCGGCCAGCGAACCCAGTACGAGGTCGGCGTGGTCGAAGTTCAGTACCGCGGTGATCTCGTTCGGCACGGCGACGCATTCGAGCCCGGCGGCCTTCGCCGCGGTGACGCCGTGCGGTGAGTCCTCGAACGCGATCGCCTCGGCCGCGGGCAGGTCCAGCGCGGCGAGCGCGGCAAGGTAGAGGTCCGGGCTCGGCTTCGCCTCGTGGAGGTCACCGGTGAGGACGGCCTCGAACGCGTCCGCGAGGCCCAGGCGGTTCAGGTGCGTAGTGACCCAGTCGCCGGTCGAACTGGACGCGATGGCCAGCCGCAGGCCGTGCTCCTTCGCGTCCGCGAGGTACTTCACGACGCCGGGACGTGGCCCCGCCGACTCCAGCAGCTCGGTGACCCTGGCGCGGACGCCGGTGCGGACCGCGACCCTGTCCAGGTTCTCGTCGTTCTTCTCCAGTAGTTCGAACATCGCGACGGCGGTGTTCTGCGTGCCGATCACGGTGTGCCAGACGTCGAGGGGGAGCTCGCCGCCGCGAGCGCGGAAGGTCTCCTGCCAGGCCGCGAGGACGGCCGCCTCGGTGTCGACCAGCGTCCCGTCGAAGTCGAAGATCAATGCGCCGGTCATGGGACGAGTCTACGTCTTGACTCACTGAGTGGTACGGATTACCGTACGCATTCGTTAGGAAACTTACCAAACGAACATGTGTACTCGAAGTGAACGCCGCGCACCCGTCCCTCTCAACCCGCCGCCACGGATTCCCGGGGAGATCGATGTGAAGGCCCGAACCCGACTACTGCCACTAGGCGCGGCCGTCATCCTGTTGCCGACGCTGCTCAGCGGTAACGCACAAGCCGCTGATGTCCTTTTGTCCCAAGGTAAACCCGTCCTCGTCTCCTCGGTGGAGAACTCCTCTTACGGCGGTCCGCTCGCCGTCGACGGCAAGAGCACCACCCGCTGGGCGAGCGCGGAAGGCGTGGACCCGCAGTTCATCCGCGTCGACCTCGGCGGCCCTTCGGCCATCAACCGGGTCAAGCTGAACTGGGAAGCGGCGTACGCCACCGCGTACCGGCTGGAAGTCTCCAACGACGGCTCGGCGTGGACCTCGATCAAGTCCGTCACCAACGGCAACGGCGGGACCGACGACCTCACCGGGTTGGCCGCCCGCGGCCGGTACCTGCGCCTCGTCGGCACCAAACGCGCCACCAGTTACGGCTACTCCCTTTGGGAGATGCAGGTTTACGGGACGTCGGACTCCTCCGGCGACACGCAGGCGCCCACCGCGCCGGCGAATCTCAAGGCCGGTTCGGTCACCGCGTCCACTGTGGACCTGACGTGGACCGGCTCGACGGACAACGTCGGCGTCAGCGGCTACGAGGTGCTGCGGAACGGCCAGGTCGTCGGCACTACGGAAAGCGCTTCCTATACCGACAGCGGGCTGAGCGCGTCGACCGCGTACACGTACACCGTCCGCGCGAAGGACGCCGCCGGCAACACCTCGGCGACCAGCAACCAGATCCAGGCGACCACACAGGCGGGCGGTTCGTCGTTCGTCCTCGCCGCCTCCGGCGACATCGCCGAACAGTGCACCGCTTCGTCGTCTTCGTGCATCCACCCGAAGACGGCCGCGCTGGTCGGCCAGATGAACCCGGCCGCGGTCATCACCATGGGCGACAACCAGTACGACGACGCCCACATCGAGGACTTCACGAAGTACTTCGACAAGACCTGGGGCAAGTACAAGAACATCATGCACCCGGTCCCCGGCAACCACGAGACCTACGACCACACTCCGCTGGGCGCCTACAAGCAGTACTTCGGCAAGATCGCGACGCCGAACGGGAAGACCTACTACAGCTGGGAAATGGGCAACTGGCACTTCGTCGCCATCGACAGCACGGAGTTCTCGCCCGGCCTCGCCGCGAACGCGATCAGCGACGAGCAGCTGAACTGGATCAAGCAGGACCTGAAGAACAACACGAAGCCCTGCGTCGCCGCGTACTACCACCACCCGCGCTACACCTCCGGTGACCACGGCGACAACAGCAAGATGGCCACCCTCTGGGAGACCCTGGTCCAGAACAAGGTCGACCTGGTGCTCAACGGGCACGACCACCACTACGAACGGTTCTACCCGCAGAACGCCGACGGCGACAAGGACCCCGCGGGTCCGGTGCAGATCATCGGCGGCGGTGGCGGGGCGAGCCTGTACCCGGTCAAGACGGAGCACCCGGCCACGGCGAAGGCGATCTCGACCTACGGGGTGCTCAAGCTGAACATGTCGGACAACGCCTTCTCGACCCAGCTGATCGGTCTCGACGGCAAGACCATCGACTCCTCTCCCACCTACACCTGCCACTGATCCCCGTGAGGAGGTGCCGCGTCGCGGCCCGGCACCTCCTCACGGCGCTGGAGGTCTCCCATGTACATAGCCACCAGTAGAGGAGCGGACGCCGCGGCGGATGTCCCGAAGAGCGGTGTGAAACGGGCCGTCACCGGGAACGTCGTCGCGCTCGGCCTGGTCAGCCTGGTCACCGACATCTCGTCGGAGATGGTGACCGCGGTACTCCCGCTCTACCTCGTCCTCGGCCTCGGCCTGAGTCCGCTGCAGTTCGGTGTGCTCGACGGCCTCTACTCCGGTGTCACCGCCGTCGTCCGGCTCGTCGGCGGCCACCTCGCGGACCGCTGGCAGAAACTCAAGGCGGTCGCCTGCTTCGGTTACGGGCTCTCGGCACTGGGCAAGATCGGCCTGATGCTGGCGGGTTCGTCCACCGTCGCGATCGGTGCCGTGCTCGCGGCAGACCGCACCGGCAAAGGCGTCCGGACCGCGCCGCGGGACGCGCTGATCACCTTGAGCAGCGACCCGGAACACCTCGGCCGCGCGTTCGGTGTGCACCGCGCGATGGACACCTTCGGCGCGTTCCTCGGACCGCTGGTCGCGATGGCGGTGCTCTGGCTCAGCCTCGGCAGCTACGACTCTGTGTTCTTCACGAGCTTCTGCATCGCCGCGATCGGCGTGATCATCCTGGTGGTGCTGGTCAAGGACCATCAGCCGAAGCCGCGAGCCGAGCGGCCCAAGGTCTCCTTGCGCGAGACCGCCGGCCTGATCCGGCAGGCGTCGTTCCGCCGGATCTGCGTCTGGGCGGCGCTGCTGGGCCTGGTCACCCTCAGCGACTCGTTCCTCTACCTCGTGCTGCAGCGCCGTTGGGAACTCGGCGCGGTCTTCTTTCCCTTGCTGCCATTGGGAACCGCCGGTGTGTACCTGCTGCTCGCCGTTCCGCTCGGCAGGCTTTCGGACCGGATCGGCCGCTGGAAGGTGTTCCTCGGCGGGCACGTCGCGCTGGTCGTCGCGCTGCTGGCGCTGCTCGGGCCGGTGGACGGCGGCATCCTCGCGGTGCTGGCGCTCGTGCTGCACGGTGTCTTCTACGCGGCCACCGACGGTGTCCTGATGGCCGCCGCCGGGCCGCTGCTGCCCGAGCACCAGCGGGCGAGCGGGCTGGCGCTGGTGCAGACCGGGCAGGCGACCACGCGGATGCTCGCGTCCGTCCTTTTCGGACTCGCCTGGACCACGTGGGATCTGCACGCCGCGGTCCTGGTCGCCGCGGGCGCGCTGGCCGTGGTGGTCGTCGTCGCCGCCGTGCTCCGTCCTTTGCGGACATACGCATGAAAGCGCGGATCCTCGGAGTGGTGGCGGCCGTCGTCGTCTTGATCGCGGCGGCCGTCGGCTACGGTGTCGTCTCCCGGGACCGCGGACCGGACGTCAACGCCGTCGCCGTCGTGTCCGGGCAACCCGTTTCGGTGCAGGCGAAGGGACAGCTACTGTTCCGCAACACCGCCGAAGGCCCCGACTTCGGCCATCTCGCGACCGTCCCGGTCGACCGGCCCGGCGAGCCGAGGAAGGTGTCCGGCCTCAGCTGCGACCGGTTCGCCGCCTCGGCGGGGACCGCGCTGTGCCTGGCCGCGCAACCCGGCGTGCTGCCGCCGATGACCGACGTCATCGTGCTGGACAAGGACCTCAAGGAGATCCGCCGGATCGAACTGCCCGGCACCCCCAGCCGCGGCCGGGTCTCGCCGGACGGGAAGCTCGCCTACTGGACGCTGTTCGTCAACGGGGATTCCTATGCGGAGACAGGGTTTTCGACCAGGGCGGGGATCTTCGACCTGACGACCGGGAAACTGATGAAGAGCATCGAGGAGATGGGGCTCCTGCTCGACGGCAAGCCGTACTACTCGTCCGACGTGAACTACTGGGGGATCACCTTCACCCCCGACGGCAAGCGCTTCTACGCGACTGTGGGGACGAAGGGGAAGACGTACCTGGTCGAGGCGGACTACGAGAAGCTCGTCGCGAGGATGATCCGGGAGAACGTCGAATGCCCGTCGCTCTCACCGGACGGGAAGCGGATCGCCTTCAAGAAGAAGGTTTCCGCCGACCTCGCGGCGCCGTGGCGGCTCGCCGTCCTCGACCTGGCCTCCGGGAAGGAGACCATGCTGGCCGAGACGCGCAGCGTGGACGACCAGGCGACCTGGCTCGACGACCGGACCGTGGCGTACGGCGTGGACTCGGCGATCTGGGCGGTTCCGGCGGACGGGAGCGGGGCGGCCCGGGTGGTGGTCGAGCAGGGCAGTTCGCCGGCGGGCGTGTAGTGGGCTCGTGAGTGGTAAGGACGGTTCTATTGAGGGGAAGGGCGAACGTGGCGTGATCGACTCCCTGTCACGCGGGCCGTCTTCGCCGGCTTCGTGATGAGATCGGCCGACTCCGGCGTGAAGTGTCCATCTGGGACGCTTCACGCCGATTGTGCGCCCGATTGATGTCATGATGTCCGCTTCTTGCCGGGGTCGTGAGCGGCAAAGACGGTTAGAGCGATCATTGCCACTCACGACCCCCACGCAAAGCGCCCAAATCGGGCACCCGGGGGTGTCTTTGTGTCCCTTGTGGACAGTGGGGTCGCGATCAGCCCGGCAGGCCGTGCCTCCAGCACGCAGCACGCCACATTTGCCTTACCCCTCAATAACCGTCCTTACCACTCACGAGGCCCATGGCTTCCGCCTGCTCGCGGAACACGTCGTAAGCGGGCTTCCCGAACAGTGCGAACCGCACCAGCTCCACGGAGCACGACCCGGCCGAGAGCGTGTTCACCACGGTCTCGAGGGCGATCTCCGCCGCGGATTCGACCGGCCATCGGTAGATCCCGGTCGAGATCGCGGGGAACGCCACGGTGTGCGCGCCGAGATCGGCGGCCACGTGCAGCGAGTTGCGGTGGCTGGCCGCCAGTAGTGCGGAGCGGTCTTCGGAATCGGACCACATCGGCCCGACGGTGTGCACCACCCAGCGCGCCGGGAGGCGGCCCGCCGTGGTGGCGACCGCCTCTCCGGTCTTCAGTCCCTTGCCGTAGTGCCCCGCGCGCAGCGCCCGGCATTCGGCGAGGATCTCCGGCCCGCCGCGGCGGTGGATCGCGCCGTCCACCCCGCCGCCCCCGAGCAGTGACGAGTTCGCGGCGTTGACCACGACGTCGACCCGCTGCTCGGTGATGTCGCCTTCGACCAGTTCGATCATCGTGATCGCTCCGTCAGTCGGTGAAGTACTCGATCAGGACCGGGGCCACGGCCTTCGGCTTGAGCATATGCGTCTGGCCTTCGATCGTGCGGTGCTCGGCGCCGGGGACCGCCTTGGCCAGCGCGGCGACACCGTTGCGGACCCACGCGGGGCTCTTGCCGCCGTCCATGACCAGCGTCGGCACGGACACGCTCGCCCAGTGGCCTTCGGGCAACGGGGTGCCGTCGTGCAGACCGTCGAACAGGGCGGCGTCGTAGCGCAGGGTCGGCGCGACCTTCTTCAGCTTCGGCCAGGCCGGCATGAACTGCATCATGAAGACGACCGGAGCCGGGACACGGACGCCTTCCCGCATGAAGGTCTTGATCGCGGTGCCGGGTTTGCCGGTGGCGATGGCCTTCTCCAGCCGTTCGGCGTAGTCGGCCGGGACCGGCGGGCGGGTGTCGTCGACGACCAGCGGGAACTCGTAGACCGCAAGTTTCGTGATCGGGAGCCCGGCTTTCGCGGCTTCGAGGGCGAGCGCGGCGCCGGACGAGATCCCGTAGACGTAGGCGGTCCCGCCCGCTTCCTTGATCAGCGCGGCGATGTCCTCGACTTCGCGGGCGACGGAGAACGGCGCGGTGTCGCCGCTTTCGCCGCGGCCGCGGCGGTCGTAGGTGTAGACGGTGAAGTGCGCGGCCAGTTCGGCGGCCAGCGGCGTGGCCGGGCCGAACTCCCGGTGGCACATCGCGCCGTCGACCAGGATGACGGCGGGGCCGGAGCCGATGCGGGTGTAGGCGATGGTGGTGCCGTCTTGCGAGGTCACGGTGCTCATGGCGGTAAGTCTCCTGGATGTGTTCAGCGGTTGGTGCGGAGGATGACGGCGGTGACCCAGCCCCAGGCCAGCATCACGGTGGCCCAGAAGGCGAGCATCACGACGGCGTTCGCGTTGCCGGAGCTCATCGTGGCGAAGGCGGCGAAGAACGCGATGCCGGTGGAGCGGGAGTAGACGGCCCAGCCGCGGCTGCCCTCACGGGAGAAGCGGCTCGCGAACACGAAGGTCGCGACGATCAGCGACAGGAAACCGATCGAGCCGGCGGCCATGTGCAGGACGCCCGCGGTGCTGAGGGTGGCGGGGCCGGTGCCGACCGGGAAGCCGTTGCCGGGGTCGGCCTTGAAGACCGCGGCGAACAGCAGGCTGACGCCGAAGACGCCCAGCAGCCGTGGCCCCCACGTGCTGCCTCTGCCCGATTCGAGCGTCCGGCTCAGCCCGATCGCTCCCGCGATCATCAGGACCCCGGTGACCAGGAAGTTCGTCACCTGGATCCAGCCGGCGTCGCCGTTGCTCAGCATGCTCGCCGGGTGCTTCGCCGGGTCGAAGCCGTCGCGCACGGCGGCCTGGGTGAGCGAGGTCAGGAAGTACAGCGGACCCGAGACGGCGCCGCAGGCAAGCAGGGCGCGAGTGGGGAGCGCGACGTGGGTTCGGGTGGCGGTGATGGTCATCGTTTCGGCCTTTCGGGGCGGCTAATGCGTTGGCACAACTCTCGCTCCGAAAGCCTCAGTTGTCAAGACAAAAAAATTTGTCGGTTGTGGGTGGTGCGACGCCGGAGGTGTCGCGACCCGGTGACTACTTGCCGTTTCGCAAGGTCAGGAGAGTGATCTCGCTCGGCGCGAAGACGCGCAGCGGCGGTCCCCAGAAGCCGGTGCCGCGGCTCGTGTAGAGCTGCGTGCGCTCGCCGTGGCGCGAAAGCCCGGCCAGTACGGGCTGGTCGAGCCGGACCAGGAGATGGAACGGCCAGATCTGGCCGCCGTGGGTGTGCCCGGAGATCTGGAGATCGATACGGGCTTCGGCGGCCTGCTTGACCTGCTTCGGCTGGTGGGCGAGCAGGACGACCGGAGTGCTCGCGGGGACGCCGTCGAGCGCGGCGGGCAGGTCGGGGCCGTGGCCGGGCAGGCCGGAGGCGGCGCCGGTCGGGTCGTCGATACCGGCGAAGACGAGCGTGTCCCCGCCGCGGCCGACGGGCACGTGCCGGTTGTGCAGCGTCTCCCAGCCGAGGTCGCGCATGTGGTCGAGCCAGGCCTGCGCCTCGCCGAAGTACTCGTGGTTGCCGGTGATGTAGAACTTGCCGAGCTTCGCCCGCACCTTCCCGAGCGGCGCGACCTGCTCCTGCCGCTTGGCGACGGTACCGTCGGCGAGGTCGCCCGCGTGGGCCACGACGTCCGCGTCGAGCTCGTTCACCACTTCGACGACCTTCTCCGACCACGTCGTCCGGTTCAGCGGGCCGAAGTGGGTGTCGGTGATGATCGCGAAGCGGAGACCGTCGAGCCCGGCGCCGAGGCGGGGGAGCACGACGTCGAGTTCTTTGAGCCTCGGCACGCGCCGGGCCTCGAACATCCCGTACGCCGCCAGCGCCGCGAAGGCGACCAGGACGACGCCGGACACGATTCCCGCCGCACTGTCCACTCCGGACACGGCGAGGGCGAGCCGCAGCACGTTTCCGAGTACCGACAAGGAGAACAGCAGCCAGATCAACCCGAGCGAGAGATCACCGATCTTCGCCGCGAGATCACGCTGCCACGGGCCGTGGCCGAGGACCATGCACGCGGGGACGGCGACCGCGGCGGTGGCGAACACGACCGTGCCGAGGACTTCGAGCGCGGCCGGGAGTGCGGGGGAGCCGACGATCGTCCACCACGGCACTCCGAACAGGAGGGCGAGAACGGCGATCAGCGCGGCGACGCGGACAAGGATGCGGGGCATGATGTCGGCCAGACTAACAGACCATTGGTCTCTACCGCCGTCTTCGCTGAGGGCGTCTCAGGTACGTAGATGGGCGTACGCGTGGTGTCGCTTCACGGCCGACGCTTTTCGTCTCGCCGCGGAAGAGACTCTTCGGCATGAAGACACGGACGATCGAACGCGTCGCCTACGCGACCGGGGCGCTCCTGTTCCTCAGCGGTCTCGTGCACGCGGTCGTGCTGGTCGCGTCCGGCGGTTCCTGGACCGGGCCGCTGTCGATGCGGAAGGCGGTCACGTTCGGCCTGTCGTTCGGGCTGACGCTGATCACCGTCGCCTGGGCGACGTCTTACGTCGCGGTGCGGCCGCGCGTGCGGAACATGCTGCTCGGCGTCTTCACGGTGGCGAGCGTCGTCGAGACGGTGCTCGTGAGCATGCAGGCCTGGCGCGGGGTGCCGTCGCATTTCAACTTCGAGACCGGCCTCGACAACGCTGTGTCGACGACACTCGCCGCGGGCGGCGGCGTCATCATCCTGACGGCGGTCTCGTTCACGGCCGCGGCGCTGCGCGGCGAAGGGGAGACCACGGCGAGTATGCGGCTCGCGGTGCGGTTCGGCCTCGTCGCGCTGCTGGTGGCGCTGGGCGCGGGCGCGGCCATGATCGCGAGCGGCGTCGTGGCGGCGCGGGGCGAGAACCCGCAGGCCGCGTACACCACCGCCGGTGCGCTGAAGCCGCTGCACGCGGTGGCGATGCACGCGATCCTCATCGTGCCCGGGCTCGCGTGGCTGCTGCGGTTCGCGGACTGGACGGAACGGCGGCGCGTGCGGCTCGTGTGGGTGGCGATCGGTGCTTACTCGGTGCTGACCGCGGTGGTGGGGCTGGAGTCGGTGACCGGGGTTTCGCCGGTGGCGGCTTCGCCGGTCGAGATGGTGACTTCGGGGGTCGCTTTGGGGGTGCTGGGGCTTATCGGTGCCGTGGGTGCTCGTGAAGCGGTTCGGCGCCGGTCCCGCGTGCTATGAAAGGCCCCTTCCTTGCGAAATTTGCAAGGAAGGGGCCTTTCATAGCACGCGCTAGCGGCCCACGTAGGTGCGAAGGTGCCGCGCCGTGAGCGTGTCACCGGAGGCGACCAGATCGCCCGGAGTCCCCGTGAACACCACCTGACCCCCGTCCGAACCCGCGCCCGGCCCGAGATCCACGATCCAGTCCGCGTGCGCCATCACCGCCTGGTGATGCTCGATCACCACCACCGTGTTCCCGTCGTCGACGAGCCGGTCCAGCAGGCCCAGCAGCTGGTCGACGTCGGCGAGGTGCAGGCCGGTGGTCGGTTCGTCGAGGACGTACGTCGCCGACTTCTCCGCCATCCGGATGGCGAGCTTGATCCGCTGCCGTTCCCCGCCGGACAGGGTCGTGAGCGGCTGCCCGAGCCCGAGGTAACCGAGGCCGACGTCGGAAAGCCGGTCCAGGATCGTCCGTGCCTGCCCCGAGGGGAAGAACTCGCGCGCCTCGGCGACGGGCATCGCGAGGACCTCGCTGATGTTCTTGCCCCGCAGCTTGTACGTCAGCACCTCGGCGGTGAACCGCTTGCCCTCGCAGTCCTCGCAGACCGTCGCCACGCCGGCCATCATCGCCAGGTCCGTGTAGATCAGGCCGATGCCCTTGCACTTCGGGCAGGCGCCTTCGGAGTTCGCGCTGAACAGGGCCGCCTTGACGCCGTTGGCCTTGGCGAACGCGGTGCGGATCGGGTCGAGCAGGCCGGTGTAGGTCGCCGGATTGCTTCGCCGCGAGCCGCGGATGGCCGACTGGTCGAGCACCACCACGTCGTCCCTTGTGGACAGTGAGCCGTGGATGAGCGAGCTCTTGCCCGAACCGGCGACGCCGGTGACCACCGTCAGCACCCCGAGCGGGATATCCACGTCGACACCGCGCAGGTTGTGCCGGGTCGCGTTCCGGATCTCGATCTGCCCGCGTGCCACGCGGACGTCGGTGCGCAACCGCGCCCGGTGGTCGAGGTGCCGCCCGGTCAGCGTGCCGGACGCGCGCAGTCCGGCGACGTCACCGGTGTAACAGATCTGCCCGCCGTTCGGCCCGGCGCCGGGGCCGAGGTCGACGACGTGGTCGGCGATCTCGATCGTCTCCGGTTTGTGCTCGACCACGAGCACCGTGTTCCCCTTGTCCTTCAAGAGCAGGAGGAGACCGTTCATCCGCTGGATGTCGTGCGGGTGCAGCCCGACGGTCGGTTCGTCGAAGACATACGTGACGTCGGTGAGGCTGGAACCCAGGTGCCGCACCATCTTCACGCGCTGCGCCTCGCCGCCGGACAGCGTCCCCGATTCACGGTCGAGGCTCAGGTAACCGAGGCCGATCTCGACGAGCGAGTCGAGGGTGCCGCGCAGGGTCTGCATCAGCGGCCCGACCGACGGATCGTCGATCTTGCGGAGGAAGTCCGCCAGGTCGTTGATCTGCATAGACGAGCAGTCGGCGATGTTCAGCCCCTCGATCTTCGAGGACAGCGCCGCCTGGTTGAGCCGCGCGCCTTCGCACGCCGGGCACCGCCGGAAGGTGATCGCCCGGTCCACGAAGGCCCGGATGTGCGGCTGTGTCGCTTCCTTGTCCTTCGACAGGAACAGCCGCTGCACCTTCACGAGCAGGCCTTCGTAGGTGGTGTTCATCCCGCCGAGCTTCATCTTGGTGGCGGGCTTGTGCATGAAGTCTTCCCACTGCTGCGGGGTGTAGTCCTTCAGCTTGACCGCGGGATCGACGAAACCGGACTCCGCCAGCCCCTTCCAGTACCAGCTGCCGGGCGTGAAGTTCGGGACGGTGATCGCCCCTTCGTCGAGCGAAAGCTCCTTGTCGACCAGCTGGTCGATATCGATGCTGGAGACCTTGCCCAGCCCCTCGCATTCGGGGCACATCCCCTCGGGAAGGTTGAAGCTGAACGCTCCCGACGTCCCCACGTGCGGCGTTCCCAGCCTGCTGAAGACGATCCGCAGCATCGTGTGCGCGTCGGTCGCGGTGCCGACCGTGGACCGGGAGTTGGCGCCCATCCGCTCCTGGTCGACGACGATCGCGGCGCTCAGGTTCCGCAGCGCGTCCACGTCCGGCCGTCCGACCGGGGCCATGAAGGACTGGATGAACGCGGTGTAGGTCTCGTTGATCAGCCGCTGCGACTCCGCGGCGATGGTGCCGAACACCAAGGACGACTTCCCCGAACCCGAGACACCGGTGAAGACGGTGAGGCGGCGTTTGGGGATGTCGACCGAGACGTCGGCGAGGTTGTTCTCTCTGGCTCCGCGCACCTGGATCATGTCGTGGCTGTCGGCGGCCGAAGGCATGGCTCTCCCCTGGTTGAAACTCTTTAGCCTGTAAAGTGAGGGTAGCAGAGGTTAGTTTATGCTGTAAGGAGTTGGCAAGTGGTCGTCTACGCGGCGCAGGGAGACCCCCGGCGGTCGATGGCACTGCTGTGGCGGACCGAGTCGCGGGACGCCGAGCGACCCGGCCCCAAACCGGGGCTTTCGGTGGATCTGATCGTCGAAACCGCCATCGCCATCGCGGACGCCGAAGGTATGGCGGGCCTTTCGATGCGGGCGGTCGGGGACCGGCTCGGCCGCACGGCCATGGCGCTCTACACCTATGTCCCGAGCAAGAGCGAACTCGTCGATCTCATGTACGACAAGGCGCTCGCCGAGCTTTCGACTGCTTACGACGGAGATGGCTGGCGGGCCGACGCCGCACGCTGGGCCGAGGACCTTTGGGACTTCTACCTGCGGCACCCCTGGGTCCTGCAGGTCTCGCAGGCGCGGCCGGTGCTCGGGCCGAACGAGTACGTCGTCCTGGAGGCGCTGGTGAAGATCCTGCGCCGGACCGGATTGCGGCCGACGGCGTTGCGGCGGCTGGTCAGCGCGCTGTACTCGTGCGTGCGCGAGCCTGCCAGGACGGCCTCGGAGGCGCGGCTGGCCGAAAAGGTGACCGGGCAGTCCGACGACGAGTGGTGGTACGCGCGCTCCGCGCATCTGAAAGAGGTCTCGCCGGACTTCGCCGAACGTTTCCCGACGTTGACCTGGATGGAGAGTGAGCACGCGTTCCGGATGGAGGACGAGACGGTGTCCTATCTGGAGCAGGAGGCGAGGGAGGCCTTCGAGTTCTCGCTGGCGGTCATCCTGGACGGAATCGAAGTCGCGACGAAAGCGGAGTAGCCTTCTCCGCATGCCCTCCGATTTCGCCTTGAAGACCATGAACGCCGTCCACCGCGTCATCCAGAAGGTCAGCGGCGGCCGCGCCGGCTGGCAGGTCGCCGGGATGACCGTCCTGGAGCTGACCACCATCGGCCGCAAATCCGGCCAGCCGCGCACCGTGCTGCTGACTTCGCCGCTGCGCGAGGGTGACGCGTACGTCATCGTCGCCTCGCGCGGCGGTGACGACCAGCACCCGGCGTGGTTCCTCAACCTCCGAGACAACCCCGACGTCCAGGTGACCCTGAAGGGCGAGAGCGCGAAGCCGATGGTCGCGAGCGTGGCCGACGCCGAGCAGCGCGCCCTCCTGTGGCCCAAGATCACCGCGGACTTCAAGAACTACGCGCAGTACCAGACCAAGACCGAACGCGAGATCCCCGTGGTGCTGTTGTCGCCCAAGGCGTAGGTGCGTGTTCGGTCCGGTTGGTCGTGAGTGGCGATTCGGGTTCTGACCCGAATCGCCACTCACGACCAACCGGCCCCATCCCCCGCACGGGCCGGGTCCATCGGCCCTACCGGCGAGTCGGTAAGCCGGGGACCGTGGATCTCGACGAACCACACGACGAGAACGCGGGGATGCCGATGTCCGACTCCTTGGGTCTCGCGACGCTCGGCCGCGAGCAGTGCCTGGCACTGCTCGCGGGTGCAGGGCTCGGCCGGGTGGTGTTCACTTCGCGGGCCATGCCTGCGATCCAGCCCGCGCGGTTCGCGCTCCACCACGGCGCGATCGTGGTCCGGACGCCGTCCCAGAGCGCGTTGTTCGCCGGGATACTCGACAGTGTGGTGGCGTTCGCCGTCGACGAGTTCGGAAAGGACCTGGGGACGGGCTGGTTCGTCACCGTCGTCGGCCGCGCCTCCGAGGTGCGTGATCCAATCGTGATCGCCGAACTCGAGACCCTGCCGCTGAGCTGCTGGACTGGTCAGGCGGATTTCCGGTACCTTCGCATCCCGATCGAATCGGTGACCGGTCGAAGGATCCTCGGCGCTTGCAGTAACGAAGCGCTGTCTGTGATCGACGCACCAGATGAGCTATCCGGGCGCGTCTGTCATTCCTGACCCCACTGCCCGGGGAGTTACTCCGGGACGGTGACGTCAGTGCGGCGGATGAGTGCGGCGAGCGACGCCAAGGCGCCCAGGATTCTGGACGCGGTGGCCGGGATCGCCCACGATCTCAGCCTCTCCGACGTCCTGCGGCGGATGGTCGAATCCGCCTGCGAGCTGACCGGTGCGCCGTACGGGGCGCTGAGCGTGCTCGATTCCGACGAGTTCATCCGCTTCGGCGACGCATGGGAGCTGCCGCCGTCCGAGGACGAGTCCCGCGTGATGCCGATCCGCATGCGCGGGCGCATCTTCGGGATGCTGTACCTCGCCCGCAAACCGGACGGCGAGGAGTTCACCGAAGCCGAAGAGGATCTGCTCGTCGCGCTCACCGCGGCGGCCGGTGTGGTGATCGAGAACGCCGCGCTGTTCGAGCAGGTGCAGCGGCGCGAACGCTGGCTCGAAGCCTCGTATCACGTCACCGGCGCGCTCCTGACCGACCAGGATCTGACCGCGACCCTGCGCCTGATCGCCGAGCGCGCCCGCGTCGTCGCCGGTGCCACCGCGGGCGCGGTGGCCCGTCCCCGCGGCGACGGGCAGCTGATCTTCGAGGTCGTCGAGCCGCCGGGCCCGGACGCGGACCGGCTCGCCGGGATGGTCGTGCCGACCGAGGGCACCGCGACCGGGATGGCGTTCACCACCGGCAAACCCGTCGTGGTCCGGGACTACGGCGAGAAGGTCGTCGAGTACCAGAGCGGGCGCGGTGCCGTCATGCCCGCGGCGATCAAGGACCTCGACTCCACGGTCGTCGTCCCGCTGATCGCCGGCGAGGAGAAACTCGGTGTCCTGCTGGTGGCGAAGTTCCGCGACAGGACCCCTTTCTCCGCCTACGACGTCCAGCTCGCGGAGACCTTCGCGGCGCACGCCGCGCTCGCGGTCGAATTCGCCCGCGCGCAGCAGGACAGGCAGCGGCTCGCCGTCTTCGAGGACCGCGATCGGATCGCCCGCGACCTGCACGACCTGGTGATCCAGCGGCTGTTCGCGATCGGGCTCGGTCTGGAGGGACTCAGCAGGCTCGCGGTCGAACCCGCCGTCGCCGGTCGCGTGACCGGGTTCGCGCACGAGATCGACCGCACGATCCGGGAGATCCGCAACAGCATCTTTTCGCTGCAGGAACCGGCGGAGGCACAGGGCAGCCTCCGGTCGGAGCTGCTGCGCGTCGCGCTGGACGCGGGCTGCGCGTCGGAACCCCGGGTCGGGTTCGACGGGCCGCTCGACTCGAGCGTGCCGGACACCGTCCGCTCGGACCTCATCGCGACCCTGCGCGAGGCACTGTCCAATGTGGTCAGACACGCCGCGGCGACGACGGTTTCGGTCGACGTCTCGGTCGACCGCGACGGGCGACGGCTGAAGCTTTCGGTGGTGGACGACGGCGTCGGCATGCCCGCCGAACCAGGTCATCGCAGCGGGGTGGCGAACCTCGCCGAACGCGCGGCACGCTGGAACGGGTCGTTCAGCGTCGAAGCGAGGCCGGAGGGCGGGACGAGGCTCGACTGGTCGGTGGAGCTGCCGGCCCGACAGGGGAGCGTGGGATGACGATTTCGGTGTTCCTGCTGGACGATCACGAACTCGTCCGCACCGGGCTGAAGACCGTCTTCGAGGCCGAAGACGATCTCACCGTGGTCGGCGAGGCGTCCACGGCCGCCGAGGCCTACGTGCGGATCCCCGCGGTCAAACCCCAGGTCGCGGTGCTCGACGTCCGGCTGCCGGACGGTGAAGGGGTCAGCGTCTGCCGGGAGATCCGGGCGTCCGTCGATCCGCCGCCCGCCTGCCTGATGCTGACCTCTTATTCGGACGACGACGCGTTGTTCGGCGCGATCATGGCGGGTGCGGCCGGGTACATGCTCAAGCAGGTCTCCGGCGACGCGCTCGTCAAGGCGGTCCGCACGGTCGCCGCGGGCGGATCGCTCCTGGACAGCACGCTGACGGCGTCGGTGATGAACCGGCTGCGCGGGGAGAGCGACCTCCAGGACCCGCGATACGAACAGCTGAGCCCGCAGGAGCGGCGGGTGCTCGACCACATCGCCGACGGGCTGACGAACCGCCAGATCGCGGAAAAGCTGTATCTGGCGGAGAAGACGGTCAAGAACTACGTGTCGTCCCTGCTGCACAAGCTCGGTTTCGAACGCCGGACCGCCGCCGCCGTCTACGCCACGCAACGCCGCAGGTCCACCTCCTAGAAGAAGGTGAACCCGCCGGCGAAATCGGGATCCTCGCGCAGCACCCGGCGCAGTTCGTGGAGCGCCCGGTGCTGGGTGACGCGGACCGCGCCCGCGCTCGCCATGCCCAGCGCGACGGCGGTCTCTTCGGCGCTGTACCCGTGGACCACGCGCAGCACCAGCACGGCGCGTTGCTTCGCCGAAAGGATTTCGACCAGCCGCGACAACCGGCGGCCGCGGTCCGCCTTCTCGACCTCTTCGAACGTCGGATTCCACGGCCCGTCCTGTTCGGGCTCCGGATCGGGCACCGGCGCGGACGGGTCGCGGGCGAGGTTCCGGCGGACGTCGGCGACCTTGTGCGAGGCGATCCCGAAGACGTACGGCAGGAAGCTGACGTCCTGGTAGCTGTAACGCGGCAAGGCGACGAGGACGGCCATCAGGACCTCCTGCGTGCAGTCGTCGGCGCTGGAGACGCCGCGTGTCGTCATGCCCAGCCTGCCCACGCAGTATCGGAACACGATCGGCCGGAGAAGCGCCAGCAGGCTCCCGACGGCCCGCCGGTCACCCTTGATCGCCGCACGGATCAGTTCACCGTCCGGCTCTCCCGGGCGGGGCTGATATGTCGGGCGTACGGCTTCGGACACGGTCATCACGCCGGATCGGCCGTTCTCGGCGCGCCCCTGTGCGTTTTCATCGTCCCCACCTCCCGAAAGCCCCCAGGCCTGTCTGGCCCTCTTGACGTTACGGAGCGCGTCCGCGCGTCACACCGGTACAGCAGCCCGGAGTAGTCGGGTCTTTAGGCCCTGGTGTCCCCGGGGTATGGACTTTCGCCAGATTGGTCTAGACAATTAGCCCAGCGCGGCGGCAGGCCGCCCTTTCACGGAGGAATCGCGATGAGGCGTTCCAGATCCTTGGCTTTCCTGGCCGTTTTGGTGCTCACCTTCACCGGCCTGATAACGGGCGGCGGCACCGCGAACGCGGCCAACCTGCTCCTCAATCCCGGTTTCGAGGCGGGTTCGACGTCCGGCTGGTCCTGCGCGGCGGGCGCGGCCGTGAGCACACCGGTCCGTTCGGGTGGTCATGCCGTCGCGGTGACGCCCGGCTCGACGATCGGCAAGTGCGCACAGACGGTATCCGTCCAGCCGAACACGACCTACGCGGTTTCGGCCTGGGTGAACGGGAACCCGGTGTATCTCGGGGTCACTGGCGGGCCGTCGACGTGGACCGCGGCGACCTCTTACACGCAGCTGTCGCTTTCGTTCACGACGGCGGCCACACAGACGACGGCGGAGGTGTACGTCCACGGCTGGTACGGGTCAGGCACCTTCTACGCGGACGACATCAGCCTCGACGGACCCGGCGGTGGCAGCCCTGGAGCACCGCCGACGCCGGGAAGTCCGGCCGTGGGCACGGTGACGAACTCGTCGATCGCGCTCTCGTGGGGCGCCTCGGCGGGGACGGTGACCGGCTATCGCGTGTACGAGGGCGGGAACGTGGTCGCGACGGTGACCGGCACTTCGGCGACGATCTCGGGACTGACGGCCTGTTCGTCGCACAACTACTCGGTGGCCGCGTACAACAGCGCGGGCGAATCGCCGAAGACCACGGAGGCGGGCGCCACGACCTCCGGTTGCGTCGATACCGGCCTGCCGAAGCACGCGCTGATCGGCTACTTGCACGCGAGTTTCGCCAACGGTTCCGGCTACACGCGGATGGCCGACGTCCCGGCGGCGTGGGACATCGTCAACCTGGCCTTCGGCGAGCCGACCTCGGTGACCTCCGGCGACATCCGCTTCACCCGGTGCCCGGTCGCGGAATGCCCGGCCGTGGAAAGCGACGCGGACTTCATCGCCGCGATCCGCGCGAAGCAGGCGCAGGGCAAGAAGGTCCTGATCTCCATCGGAGGCCAGAACGGACAGGTGCAGCTGACCACGACCGCGGCACGCGACGCGTTCGTCGGTTCGGTGTCCGCGATCATCGACCGGTACGGGCTGAACGGGCTCGACATCGACTTCGAGGGCCACTCGCTGTATCTCAACTCCGGCGACAACGACTTCCGCAACCCGACCACGCCGGTGATCGTCAACCTCATCTCGGCGCTGAAGACGTTGAAAGCGAAGTACGGCGCGGGATTCGTGCTGACGATGGCGCCGGAGACGTTCTTCGTGCAGACCGGATACCAGTACTACGGCGGCCTCGGCGGCGCCGACAACCGGACGGGCTCGTACCTGCCGGTGATCCACGCGCTGCGGGACGCGCTGACCGTGCTGCACGTCCAGGACTACAACTCCGGGCCGGTGATGGGGCTGGACAACCAGTACCACTTCATGGGCGGCGCGGATTTCCACATCGCGATGACCGACATGATCAAGGCGGGCTTCACGGTGTCCTCGACCGGCTTCCGGTTCCCGGGGCTGCGTGAGGACCAGATCGCGTTCGGCCTGCCGGCCGCGGTGAGCGCGGGCAACGGGCACACCGCGCCGGCGGCGGTGCATGCGGCGCTGAACTGCCTGGTGAAGAACTCCGGATGCGGGTCGTATTCCTTGCGCGGCGGCGCTTCGCCCGCGTTGCGGGGGCTGATGACGTGGTCGATCAACTGGGATCGGTACTACGGGTGGGAGTTCCAGAACGCCCACGAGCCGTTCCTGAACGCCCTGCCCTGACCGCTCCGCGCATGGGGTGCGTTCTGACTTTCCGTGAAGGCCTCCTTCCCTACCCTCAAAGTAGGGAAGGAGGCCTTCACGGACCGGCTCGCGGCCTCCCGCATTCAGAGGACTAATTGCGGGAGAAAGGAGCGGGCCCGCACCGTGCAGCATCGGTGCGGGCCCGCGGTTCGAAGGGGACGTCAGAAGGCCGCGGTGATCCGCGTGAAGTCCCAATCGTTCTGCGCGATGCCACTGCAGTTCTCGGCGACCCCGCCGTTCGGGCAGCCCCGGTCACGGTTGGCCGACCAGAACGCGAGCCTGGCGATCTTGTTGGTCTTGGACCACTCGGTGATCCGAGTCCAGGTGTCGAGACTCGTCAGCTCCCGCTGGTCCGAAAGACCGTTCATCCCGCTGATGCCCAGGTGGCTGTACGCCGTGGCGTCGTTCCACCCGAAGGTCGACTTCAGCTTGTCCCGCAGGCCGTTCGCGGCCCGGATGGTGTTCCCGTACATGTCCGCGCCACCACCGAAATCGAACGGCATGATCGTGTAGACGTCGATCCCGGCGTTCAGCGCCTTCGACTGGTCGATGAGCCGGTTGCCCCAGGAGTTCGGGCCGCTGGTCGTCGTGCCGAAGGTGAGGATGGTCTGGATGCCGGGGTTGTTCGCCTTCACGATCTTCAGCGCGTTCAGCACGCGGTCCTGCACGACCGCGTTCTCGAACTCGTCGGTGTTCTCGATGTCGATGTCGATCGCCTTGAGAGCGTAGGCGTCGATCACCTTCTGGTAGGCCCCGGCGAGCGCTTCCGGCGTCGAGCAGTTCGGGCCGAGTTTGTTGCCGCTCCACCCGCCGAAGGACGGCACGATCTGCCCGCCCGCGGCCTTGATCTGCGCGATCGCGTTCGCGTCGACGCCGCCCTGCAGCGGACGGCTGCCGTCCCAAGCGGGATTGCACCCACCGGACGACAGGATGAACGCCATCGTGAACCACTTGATCCCGGTCGCGTTCATGACCGTCTGCGGGTTCGGCGGGCTGCCCCAGCCCATGTACAGGTACGGCGCGCCACGGCCGCCGGGCAGCGGCGGGTTGCTCGTGGTCGTCGTCGGAGAGGTCGTGGTCGTGGTGGTCGGCGTCGTGGTCGGACCGCCCCCGCCCGGATCGCAGGACCCACCGTTGATCTTGCAGTTCGCCGGGGCGACGTAGCCCCCGGAGTACTTGACGTTGAAGCCGAAGCTGGTGGAACCGCCGTGGGAAAGGTTGCCGTTCCAGGTGTTCCTCACCGTCACGTGCTGCCCGGAGACCGAGTAACTGCCATCCCACAGCGAAGCGATCGAGTGCCCCGCGGGGAGGTCGAATTCGACCGTCCACGAAGGAAGGCTCGATCCGGAGTTGTTGCTGATCGTGTACTTGCCTTCCCAGCCGGAGCCCCAATCGGAGCCCTTGCTGAAGGCGGCGCCGACGCCGCCGGCCGCGGAGGCCGGCGCGATCACGAGGACCGCGCCGGCCGTTGCGGCAGCGGCGGCCAGGCCCACGGCCTGGATCCAAGTCCGCTCAGCCACTGTCAACCTCTCAGTTCAGGCCGTTGCGCATGGCCGTGACGAGCTCACCGTTGGAGGTGTCACCACTGAGTTCCCAGAAGAACGCGCCGCCGAGACCCTGGTTCTTGGTCCAGCCCATCTTTCCGTTGATGGTCGCGGGAGTGTCGTAGCTCCACCAGTTGTTGCCGCACTTCGCGTACGCGGTGCCCGCGATGGTGCCGGTCGACGGGCAGCTGTTCTTGAGGATCTTGTAGTCCTCGATGCCCGCCTCGTAGGTGCCCGGTGCCGCGCCGGTCGCGGTGCCGCCCGGGGCGTCCTGGGTGACGCCGGTCCAGCCTCGGCCGTAGAAACCGATACCCAGCAACAGTTTGCTCGCCGGTACACCCTTGGCCTTGAGCTTCTGGATGGCGTCGTCGGAGGTGAAGCCCTGCTGCGGGATGCCGGGGTACGAGGTCAGCGGCGAGTGCGGGGCCGTCGGTCCCTGCGCCGCCCACGCGCCGAAGAAGTCGTACGTCATGACGTTGTACCAGTCGAAGTACGCCGAAGCGGGGCCGTAGTCGGCGGCGTCGATCTTGCCGCCGCTGCTGGCGTCCGCGGTGATCGCGGCGGTGACCAGGAACGAAGAACCGAACTTGGTGCGCAGCGCCTGTGCCACGTTCTTGATCGCGGCGGGGCCACTGGTGTCACAGGTGAGACCGCAGGCGTTCGGGTACTCCCAGTCGATGTCGATACCGTCGAAGACGTCGGCCCAGCGCGGGTCCTTGATGAGCTTGTAGCAGGATTCCGCGAACGCGGCCGGGTTCTTCGACGCCTGGCCGAAGCCGCCGGACCAGGTCCAGCCGCCGAACGACCACAGCACCTTCAGGCCCGGGTACATCTTCTTCAGCTTGCGCAGCTGGTTGAAGTTGCCGCGCAGCGCGCCCGCGTCCCACGAGTCCGCGACACCGTCCACACTGGACCCCGCGTCGTAGAACTTGTCGTAGTCGGCGTAGGTGTCGTCGTTCGCGGTGCAGGAACCGTTGGTGACGTTGCCGAACGCGTAGTTGATATGCGTCAGCTTCGCCGCGGAACCGGAAGTGTGAATGTTCTTCACGTGATAGTTGCGGCCGTAGACGCCCCACTGCACGAAGTAGCCGAGGTTCTTCTTCGCGCCCGGGTTCGGGTTCGAAGTCGTGGTGGTCGGCGGGTTGCTGGTGCTCGTCGACGTCGGGGGATTGGACGTCGTGGTGGTCGGCGTGGTCGGCGTCGTGGTCGGGTTACCGCCGCCCGGGTCGCACGAGCCGCCGTTGATCTTGCAGTTGGCGGGCGCGGTGTAAGCGCCGGAGTACTTGACGTTGAAGCCGAAGCTGGTGGAACCGCCGTTGGAAAGGTTGCCGTTCCAGGTGTTCTTGACGGTCACGTGCTGGCCGGAGACGGTGTAGCTGCCGTCCCACAGCGAAGCGATCGAGTGGCCCGCCGCGAGATCGAACTCGAGGGTCCAGTTGGACAGGCTCGATCCCGAGTTGTTGGTGATCGTGTACTTGCCTTCCCAGCCGGAGCCCCAGTCCGACCCCTTGGTCAGAGTGGCTCCGACGCCACCGGCCGCGTTCGCCGGCACGGTCACCAGACCGACCGCCAGCGCCGCCACGGCCGTGAACAGGCCGACCAGATGCCATCTTTTTCTCGACATTTCACTCCTTACAACCCGGTGCAGGGAAATGATCTTGGAGATGATTTCGTCAAAGGGAAATCAGCGACATCGCGTTGCCGCGGCCGGAGCCGGGCAGGCGGGGATGCGTCTTCATCGACCACCTCCACGGGAGAACGCTTTGTTGCGGGAGACGGTACGTGGTCTGGACCAATATGGGAAGCATCACTACGTAGAGTGGTGATTTTCCTGCGAACGGCCTAATACGTTCGACAGCGTTAACCGTTCACTGGTTCGGTGCCGCCTATCGGCGAAAATCGTCCATTTCGCCGAGCCGGGCGATATTCGCCGATTCGTCGGGGTCGGGCAGGACACCGGAAAGGAACACGTCGGTGATTTCGACGGCCACGTCGGGGGCCAGGCGCTTGAGGCTCAGCGCCAGCACGTTGGCGTCGTTCCACTTGCGCGCGCCCGCGGCGATCCACGTGTCCCAGGCCAGTGCCGCGCGGACGCCGGGGACCTTGTTGGCCGCGATGGCCGTACCCGTCCCGGTCCAGCACATCACCACGCCGAAGTCGGCCTCGCCTTCCGCGACCGCTCTGCCCACCGCCGCGCCGAGCTCCGGCCAGACATCCGAAGTCGACGGGCGGAACACCTCGTGGCCCGCCTCGGCGAGATAGGCCTGGACGGCGTCCGTGGTGGCGTTCCGGTCGTCGGCGGCGAAGGCGATCCTCATGTCCGGATCGTAACGCCGCGTCGACGGGTGACGAACCGGAAGTCATGGGAGGATCGCGGCGTGGACTCGTCTGCGGAGGAGCACCAGGTCCAGCGTGACCAGGAGATCGCACGGACACGGATTCTCGACACCGCCGCCCGCCTGATCGGCGAGGCAGGTTTCGCCCGGCTGAAGATCGGCATGATCTGCGCCAGGACCGGCTATCCCAGCGGCGTCGTCTACCAGTTGTTCGGTTCGAAGGAGACGCTGGTGCAGCGGCTCGTCGAGTTCGCCGCGGAGAAGTTCGCCGACGTCTTCAGCGCCGCCGTCGCCACCCGGACCGGCGGGCTGACCCCGAGCCCGATGGACATGCTGCGCGCCCTGCTGGACGTCTTCTTCGAGCTGCTCACCGACATGCCGCCGCTGAACCGGGCGTTCGTGGTGCTCTGGACGGACGCGACCGTCGGCGATCCGGCGGTGCGGTCGGCGATGACCGAGGCCGATCGCCGGTACCGTTTCGCCATCGCGCAGACCGTCGCCGCCGGGATCGCGGACGGCTCCATCACGGGCGTCCGCGACCCGGACGCGTACGCGGCGGCGCTGGTCGGGCAGCTGCGGGGGATCGCCGTGGCCTCGATCATCGATCCCGGCGGCATCGACCTGCGTGCCGTCCGCGCGGAGATGGAGTACGCCGTGGACCGGCTCGCCTAAACCCTGGTCAGCGCGGCCGCACCGAAGGAGACGCTGAACCGCTCGCACCAGATGGTCACACTCGAATAGCGCGCCAGATCGGTGCCCGCGGGCAGTGTGTAGTTCTGATTTCCCTTGTTGCCCTTGAGTTTCCCGGCGCTCACGTACGCGCCGTCGTCGAACACGAACCAGCCGTCCTTACCGGGGATGACCGGCGCGTCGGTGAGCCAGACCCGCAGATCCGGCCCGTTGCTCGTGTCGAGGTTCTCCAGGCGCAGCACCAGCGATCCGTCGGCCGCGCGCAGGATCCGGACCTTGCCGCTGGTCGCGTGCTCGTGGCTGATCAGTTCGCCGGTGGCCACGACCGAGGGCTCTTTCGGGGCGGACGTGGCACTTTCCGAGGGTTGAGCCGTCGGCTGAGCCGAGGACTGGGCGACGACGGGCAAGGCCTCCTGGACCGTTTCGTTCACCCAGAGCTTCCACGGCTGGAACCAGTAGAGGCCCGCGGCCACCGCCACCATCAGTCCGGCCGCCACGACGGCGAGCACCCGCTTGCGTTTCATGGGGGACATTCAACCGCGCGAACCGTCCGGATCGCCCGGTTCGCCTGGTTACCGACTTCTTACGGCGCCGATCGGGCGGGGTCACGGCTGGGTTTCGGTACCTTGACCCCGTTCACGCCGCTTGACACGATTGCCGATCTGAAAAGGGCATATCGGACGGAGGCCCCTCGATGGGTTCGGCGATGTTTTCCATCCTCCTGCCGGTAGCGCTGGCACTCGTCATGTTCGGGCTGGGGCTGACCCTGACCGTCGGCGACTTCACGCGCGTGCTGAAGTACCCGAAGGCAGCCGTCATCGCGCTGGTGTGCCAGATGATCGTGCTGCCCGTGATCTGCGTCGGCCTCATCGTGGTGTTCGGCCTCGAAGGCGTGCTCGCGGTCGGCATGATGCTGCTCGTCGCCTCGCCCGGCGGGACCTCGGCGAACCTGTTCAGCCACCTCGCCGGCGGCGACGTCGCCCTCAACGTCACGCTCACGGCGATCAACTCGGTACTGGCCGTGTTCACCCTGCCGCTGGTGGTCGGCCTGTCGATGGCCGAATTCCTCGACGGCGGCGCCTCGGTCGGGCTCCAGCCCGCGAAGTTCGTGCAGGTGTTCGCGATCGTGCTGATCCCGGTCGTGATCGGGATGGCGGTGCGGCACCGGTTCACCGACTGGGCCGAGCGGATGCGCAAACCGGTCAAGATCGGCTCCGCCGTGGTGCTCGTCCTGGTGATCGCGGCGGCGATCGCGCAGGAATTCCGGACGCTGGTGGACAACATCTGGACGCTCGGTCCGGTGGCGCTGGCGCTTTCCGTGCTCAGCCTCGTGATCGGGTACTACGTGCCGCGGCTGTTCCGGGTGGACCGCGGGCAGTCGATCGCGTCCGCCATGGAGATCGGTGTCCACAACGCCACGCTCGCGATCGCGGTGGCGATTTCCGTGCTCGGTGACAAGGCGATGGCCGTACCCGCCGGGATCTACGGCGTGCTCATGTTCCTTCCCGCCGGGATCGCGGCGTTCCTGTTGTCCCGCAGCAGGGAGAGCACGCCGGTCTGAGCTAATTTGGGGGAGTGCCTCGTTCCCCCATCGGTGAATTCCTCGACGTGAACGGCGTCGCCGTCCACGTCCGGCAGGACGGTGCCGGGCCGCCGTTGGTGCTGCTGCACGGGTATTGCGGGTCGGTGCACTGGTTCGACAGGCTCACCCTCGGCCTGGCCGCGCGACATCGGGTGATCCGGGTGGATCTGCTGGGACATGGGTGCACCGGTGGTTCGTCGGGTTTCGACGCGGCGTCACAGGGGCTCATGGTGGCCGCCGTCCTCGATGCGCTGGGCGTCGAGGATGTCCTGGTCGCCGGGCACTCTTTCGGTGCGGACGTCGCCTTGGCGCTGGCCGCGATCTCCCCGCGAGTCGGTTCCCTGGTGCTGATCGGACAGGCGCCGGACTACAGCTACGCGTCCTTTCCACCGGGCAGTTCGGTGCTGCTGCCGATGGTCAGCGCGCTGGTGCGGCGGGTCGCCGATCGGCGATGGGTCCGGTTCGCTTCCCGGTTCCGCCGAGGCGGCTGGTTCGACGATCCCTTGCGGGACTTGGCCGATCACGCCGTCACCGCGCCGGCGATGGCCCGGGTGGTGCTCGTGGAACGTGCGCGACTACTCGCGTTTCGTCCTCTCGATGCGCAAGTGGCGGCCTTGGGGTTGCCGTGCCTGGTGATTCTCGGGCGACGGGACCGTTTTTACGACTGTGACAAGACTTTCGCGCGGTACTCGGCGGCAGGGGCCCGCGTGGAGGTCGTGGAGGACGCCGGGCACTCGCCGTTCTTGGAGCGGCCGGGCGAGGTCGCTCGGTTGCTTCGCGAGTTCAGTGGGTCGTGAGTGGCGTTTCGGGTTGTTGAGGGGTAAGGCAAATGTGGCGTGTTGCGAAAGCCACTTTCGCACCGTCAGTTCAAAGTGATCGACCCAGGTGGTGGTGAAGGCCTCCTTGCCTACTCTGAAGGTAGGGAAGGGGCCCTTCGCTACGCCGCCGACGTGGCTTTCGCGACACGATCGAAGGCGGCCATGAGCGGACCGCCCACCGCACCCGACACGTTTGCCTCACCCCTCAATAACCCTCTTTGCCACTCACGACCCCCTCGCCAAACCGCACGAATCGCTCAACTCGGGCACTGACACCTCGGAAAACGTCCCTTATGGACAGTCCGGAAGGTGTCTCGTCGACGAGTCCCGCTCCTGCCGCCGACTCCGGCACGCCACGTTTGCCTTACCTCTCTATAGAACCCGAGACGCCACTCACGACCAGCGCGCCCCACGACCGACTTGCCTCTTACGTGCTTGCTTCCCCGATCGCCTGATCCAGCACGGCCAGCCCTTCCGCCAGTTCGTCCTCGGTCGCGGTCAGCGGGGGAGCGATCCGGAAGACCCCGCCCATCCCCGGCAACTGCACGATGTTCATGTGCAGCCCCAGTTCGAGGCACCGCCGCGTGACGAGCGCGCCGAGTTCGTCGGAGCTGCGTTTCGTGGCTCGGTCCACGACGAGTTCCACGCCGACCAGCAGACCGCGCCCGCGGATGTCGCCGACGACGGGGTGACGGGCGGCGAGGTCGTCGAGACCGCGGCGGAGGAAGGCACCCAGTTCGGTGGCGCGTTCGTCGAGCCGGTCGCGGGTGAGGACGTCGAGCACGGTGTTCCCGACGGCCGCCACCAGCGGGTCCGCGACGTGCGTGGTGAAGAACAGGTAGCCGCGGTCGTGCGCCTCCTGCTCGATTTCCGCGCTGGTGATCACCGCCGCCAGCGGGAGTCCGGCGCCCAGCGTCTTGGAGAGCGTGAGGATGTCGGGGACGACGCCGTCGCGTTCGAACGCGTACCAGTTTCCCGTGCGGCACAAGCCGGTCTGTGCCTCGTCGAGGATCAGCAGCATCCCGCGTTCGCGGCACTTCTCTCGCAGAGCGGCGAAATACCCCACCGGTGGTTCGATGATCCCGCCCGAACTGAGGATCGGTTCGACGATGCACGCCGCGAGGCTGCCGGCGGACTGGGCGTCGATCATCTCGAACCCGAAGTCCAGCTGCCGCTTCCAGTCCAGTTCCCCTTCCGGGGTGAGGAAGTCCGGCCGATAGGCGTTCGGCGCGGGAATGGCGAAGTTACCGGGAGCGGTCGGCCCGTAGCCCTTGCGGCCCGCGCTGTAGGTCGCGTTCGCCGCCGCTTGCGTCATCCCGTGCCACGACCTGGCGAACGACACGATCTCGTGCTTCCCGGTCACGAGTTTCGCCATCCGGATCGCGGCCTCGTTCGACTCCGCGCCGGTGGTCAGCAGCAGCGCCTTTTCCAGCGGTGACGGCAACGTCTCGGCCAATCGTCGTGCGAGGTCGACGACGGGGCGGCTCAGCATCCCGCTGAACAGATGGTCGAGCGAGCCGATCTGCCGTCGTACGGTCTCGACGATCTCGGGATGCGAATGCCCGAGGATCGCGCTCATCTGCCCGGAAGTGAAGTCGAGGATCCGCCGCCCGGACTCGGTGAACAGGTAGCTCCCGGCGGCGTGGTCGATGATCTCGCGGGTGAAGTCGCCGGCCCCGGCGTAGCGCACGAGGTGCCGGTCGGCGTCGGCCCAGAAACGGTCGGCGGTGGACAGGTCGGTGATGGGAGCAGCCATGTCTCGACGGTAAGTCCCCGCCGAGCGACACGTCCATCTCGCGATTCCGGCTGTGCTGTGCGGCTGATCCGTACAACAATGGCGCCATGCTCAACCCCTGGAGGCTCAGCCTGCTGAGCAAGCTGGACACGCTCGGCACCGTCCGCGCGGTCGCGAAAGCGGCCAACCTGAGCGCGTCGAGCGTGTCCCAGCAGCTCGCGGTCCTCGAGGCCGAGACGCGCACGCAGCTGCTGGAGCGCACCGGTCGCCGCGTCCGGCTGACTCCGGCCGGGCGGATGCTGGCCCGCCGCGCGAGGGAGATCCTCGACCACATGGACACCGTCGAGGCCGAGCTGCGCGGTCTGGGTGAGGGACCGGCGGGGCTCGTCCGCCTCGGCGCCTTCCAGAGTTCGATCCACACCATCGCCGTCCCCGCGGTGAACCGGCTGGCGCGCTCGCATCCGCGCCTGCAGATCGAACTGCTCGAACTCGAACCGCACGTGAGCATGCCCGCGCTCCGCGTCGGTGACGCCGACGTCATCATCACCACCACGGACTTCGTCGAGCAGCCGCTGGGGCCCGACGTCGAACTCGTACCGCTCGCGACCGACCCGATCGTGCTCGTCGTCCCGCCCGGTCATCCGGCCGCGGGCCGCGGCCCCGCCGACCTCGCCGCCTACGCGAGCGAGCCCTGGGCGTTCGACGTCCCCCAGTCGTACATGGCGAACCTCGCCACCCGGCTCTGCCGCGAAGCCGGTTTCGAGCCGCGCGTGATCGCCCGGTTCAGCAACTACATGATGACCTTGCAGCACGTCGAGGCCGGGCTTTCGATCGCTCTCCTGCCCGGCCTCGCCGTCGACCGGCGCTACCGCGTCGCCACCCGTGAGCTCGCGACGCCGGTCGACCGCTCCATCACCGCGGCGATCAGGCGCGGGTCCGCGCCTCGCGCCGCCGTCGACCTGGTTCTCGAGGCGATCCGGAGTCATCCGGAACTGCCGCTGTGAACCCGTGCCGCCGCGCCACCAGCACCACGGCCAGCGTCGGCACGAGCAGCACCAGGACACTCCAGGGGAACGACCCCGCGCCGAAGCCGTCGAGGAGGACGCCACCGGCGATCCCGCCGCCCGCCATCGCCGCGTTCCACAGGGTGACCAGCATGGCCTGCGCGATATCCGCCGCGCCGCCCTTGTCGCCCGCCTGCGCGGCGGCGGTCTGCAGCAGCGTCGGGATGCCACCCCAGCCGAGCCCCCACAGTGTCACCGCGAGATAGACCAGTGCCGGGTTTTCACCCGGCAGAGCCAAAATCGTCGCTCCGAGCGCCACGAGAAGGGTGCCGCCGACGGTCAGCGGACGCAGCCGGCGGTCGATGAAGAGGCCGACGAACCAGATGCTGACCATCGACGCCAGCCCGAACACCAGCAGGATCCGATCGACCGAGCCGCCCATCGACACGTGTCCGAGGAAGGTGGCGATGTAGGTGTAGAGGATGTTGTGCGCCAGCACGAACGTCAGCGTCACGAACAGGACCGCGGCCACGCCGGGCACGGCGAGGGTCCGGCGCACCGGGAGCCTGCCGCCCTTGTCCTGCCCGGGGAAGTCGGGGACGGCCAGCGCGATCCAGCCGAGCAGGCCGAGCGCGAGCGCCGACATGAGCGAGAACGTCACTTGCCAGCCGAAGAGGCCGCCCAGGAAGGTGCCGGCGGGGATGCCGAGCGAGAGCGCGAGCGGGATGCCGGTCATCACGACGGCGATCGCCTTGCCCCGCACCGGTTCCGGCGCCAGCCGCCGGGCGTAGCCGGCCAGCAGGGCCCAGACCACGCCCGCCGCGATGCCGGCGACGAACCGCGCGCCGAGGGTCAGGGGATAGTTCGTGGACAGCGCCGTGACCGTGTTGGCGACGGCGAAACCGGCCACTCCGGTCAGGAGCAAGCGTTTGCGGCGCCAGCCCGCGGTCGCGGCGGACAGGGGGATCGCGGTCAGCGCGGTGCCGAGGGCGTACACCGTCACCAGTTGCCCGGTCGCCGCTTCGCCGACGCCGAGGCCGGCGCTCATCGCGGGCAGCACCCCCGCGGGCAGGGCTTCGGTGAGGACGGTGACGAACGCCGCCGTGGTCAGCGCGAGCAGCGCGCCGAGTGGGAGTTTCGCGGTCATGCTCCGTATGCTCGAACCATCACATAGATGTGAAGGTCAAGTCGGCCGGGGTGAGGTGGCGCACATGCGGATCGGGAAGCTGTCGGAGCGGACGGGCACGTCGCGCCGTCTGCTGCGGTACTACGAGGAGCAGGGACTCATCGTCTCGGAGCGGCTGCCCAACGGCTACCGCGACTACGCCGAGCCGTCGGTCGACCGGGTCATCCAGGTCCGCGGCCTGCTCGACGCCGGGCTGCCGACCCGGATCATCAAGCAGATCCTGCCGTGCCTGGACAAACCCCGGCAGATCTACTTCCCGGACGCGACCCCGGAGATGCTCGGAACCCTGGAAGCCGAGCGCGACCGGATGACCCGGCGTGCCGAATGCCTGCTCCGCAACCGGGACGCCATCACCGAGTACCTCGACGCCGTCCGCGCCTACGACCCGGCGTCCTGAGCCGAAGGGACTTTCCTCGCACGGCCTTGACAGGGCGAGAAAGCGCTTTCAGGATGTGGACAGGAAAGCGCTTTCAAAGGAGAACGGATGACCACGCGGAAACTCGGCGTCGTGATGAACGGCGTCACCGGGCGGATGGGCTATCGGCAGCACCTGGTGCGCTCGGTCCTGGCGATCAGGGAGGCCGGCGGGGTCGAGCTGGCCGACGGTTCGCGGGTTCAGCTGGAGCCGGTCCTGGTGGGGCGCAACGCGGACAAGCTCGAAGAGATCGCCACCCGCCACGGCCTGACCCGCTGGACCACCGACCTCGACGCCGCGCTCGGAGACGACGACCTCCCGCTCTACTTCGACGCGCAGCTGACCGCGGTCCGCGAGAAGTCGATCGTCCGTGCCATCGACGCGGGCAAGCACATCTACACCGAGAAGCCGGTGGCCGAGTCGGTCGAAGGCGCGCTCGCCCTGGCGCGGCACGCCGAGGCGGCCGGGGTCAAGAACGGCGTCGTCCACGACAAGCTGTACCTGCCCGGCCTGCTCAAGCTGAAGCGCCTGATGGACAGCGGCTTCTTCGGCCAAGTGCTGTCCGTGCGCGGCGAGTTCGGCTACTGGGTCTTCGAGGGCGACTGGCAGTCGGCGCAGCGCCCCAGCTGGAACTACCGCGCCGAAGACGGCGGCGGCATCGTCGTCGACATGTTCTGCCACTGGAACTACGTACTGGAGAACCTCTTCGGGGCCGTCAACGCCGTGACCGCGAAGGCCGTCACGCACATCCCGGAGCGCGTCGACGAGAAGGGCGACCGCTACGCCGCCACGGCCGACGACTCCGCGTACGCGATCTTCGAGCTCGAAGGCGGGATCATCGCCCAGCTCAACTCGTCCTGGTGCGTGCGGGTCCACCGCGACGAACTGGTCGAGTTCCAGGTCGACGGCACCAACGGCAGCGCCGTCGCGGGCCTGCACAAATGCGTCATCCAGCCGAGGGAGGCGACGCCGAAGCCGGTGTGGAACCCGGACCTCGCCGAGACGCGGTCGTACCGTTCGCAGTGGCAGGAAGTGCCGGACAACGAGGACTTCGGCAACGGTTTCCGCGCACAGTGGGAGCAGTTCGTCCGCCACGTCGTGGAGGACGCGCCGCATCCCTACGACTTCATGGCGGGCGTGCGCGGCATCCGGCTCGCGGAAGCCGGCCTGGAGTCCTCGCGCGAGAACCGCCGGGTCTCCCTGGCCTAACGCCCGAAAACCGCTCCCGGGTCTTCCACGATCAGCACCGAGATCTCCCGGATCTTGCGGTTCGTGTGCTGTGACGCCTCGGTAAGCCAGCGGAAGGCTTCCTCGGCGTTCAGCTCCAGACGTGCCATCACGATCCCCTTCGCGGTGGCGATGGCGTCCCTGGTCTCCAGCGCGGTGACCAGGGTCTCCGCCTGTCGTTCGGCGGCGGCCCAGCGGGACGCGGTCAGGATGATCGCCGAGATGGCCGAGGTGAACATCGCGATCAGGGCCGCCTCGACCGGGTCGAAGGCGTTCTCCTGGAAGCTCCAGACATTGAGGGCACCGGCCAGCGGCTCGGTCTCGCGCCGCTTGACGTGGGATTCGCCGGGGACGAACAACGGGCAGGCCAGCGCGGTCCGCACGCCGAGCTGGTCGGCGGCGGCCGCGAAATCCGGCCAGCGCGCGGCCGCGTCGGCGTCCAGCAGGGTGCGGACGATCGACGCGCTCTCGGCGGCTTTCAGGCAGGGGCCTTCGTCCGCGCTGTACTGCGCCTTGTCCAGGGCCAGCAGGGACTCGTCGGTGGCGGCGACGGTGCTCGGCTCGTTGTCGGAGTACAGCGTCACCGTGGCCGCGTCCGCGCCCGGCAGCAGCCCGACCACCTTCTTCGCCACCCGTTCCAGCAACTCGTCGCGGGACTCGTCGAGCCGCATCGACTCGGTGAGCTCCCGCAACGCCGAAGCGGTGTCGCGAAACTGATCCATCATGGCCCTTTCCCTCGGACGGCGGATTTCGCCGACCACCAAGAACGTACTCGTTCCGGCTAGCCGGGCATTGGCCGATTCGGGCTAACCCGTGACCGGTGACCGGCCGGTTCGGTGCTCATCAGGCCCTCGCCGCGGGTGAGCCCGGGCAACCGCTGCTCGAACCGGGCGACCTCTCCCGTGGGCAGGAGACCCGTCAGCTCGGCCCGGTCGCCCCGCGCCACCGAGCCGGTGACGGTGCCGCCGCGTTCGACCAGCCGGGAGAGTGTCGCGGTCACCGAATCGGCGGGCAGTTCCACCTCGATCCGGCTGACCGGTTCGAGCACCTCGGTCCCCGCCTCCCGGAGCGCTTCTTCCAGCACGAACGGGGTGATCTTGCGGAAGTCGCCCGCCGCGCTGACCGGGCTGAAGTAGCCGGTGTGGGTGACGGTCACCACGCAGTCGATGACCTCCCGGCCGGACGGGCCACGCCGCAGCGTCGCGTCGACGGTCTCCTCGATGGCCTTGTGGAAGGCGAGCGGGAGGGAGCCGAGTTCGACGTCGAGGCCGAAGGTCAGCCCGGAGCCGGGCGCGCCGGGGCCGACTCGCAACCCGAGCGTCGCGAAGTACGGATTCCGTTTCTCCGTGATGAACCACACCGAATGCCCGGTGCCGATCGGCCGTTCGACACAGACCGGCCGGGTGAGGCTGAACGTGACGTCGAGGCCGTGCTGAGCGGCGATCGTCTCCGCGATGATCTCTCCTTCTGCACCTCGCCTTGGAGCCGCACCGAGATCCGGCGGGTCTCGTCGTCCTGCCGGACGGTGATCAGCGGATCCAGTTCCGCCAGTTCCCGCAAGGCCGCGAACACGGCGGGCGTTTGGGCGGGCAGGGCGGGGCTGACCACGGTTTCCAAGGCGGGCGGCGGAAACCGCGTGGTGGCGTCCTCGCCCTCGGGAACGCCGATGAGGTCGCCGATCCGGATTTCCTTGAGCCCGGTGACCTTGGCGATCTGACCGGCTCGCGCGCGGCCCTCGACGGTCTCGTCGCCGAGTTCGGAGACGTGCACCGAGCTCACCTTCCCTTCCGCCGTGACCGCCCCGCCCGGGCGGTGGAACCGGACGTGGTCCCGCGCGCCGATCTCGCCGGAGAACACGCGGACATAGGCGATCTTCTCGTGCGCGCGGCCGCGTTCGGTTTTGAACACCGTGGCGCGCAACCGGCTGTCCGGCACCGGTTTCGCCGCTCCGGCAAGGAATTCGCGGATACCGGAAGTCAGCTCGGCGATCCCCTCGCCGCTGCGCGCGGAGCCGAAGAATACGGGGGAGACGTGGCTGAGCCGGGTCTGTCGGACGACCTCGGCCCGGTGGTCCTCGGCCGTCACGGTGTCTTCGAGATACGCGGCGAGGAAGGCGTCGCTGTGCTCGGCCAGTCGTTCGGCCAGCCCGGGCGATGGTGAGATCGGCCGGACCTTCGCGCTCGCCGTGCCGATGCCGTCGACTTCGGACATCGGCACGCAGGCGACGCCGAGGCGTTCGGCGAGCTCGGCTGGAAGGCCGTCGTGGCGAGCGCCCGCCCTGTCGACCTTGTTGACGAAGAACAGCACGGGGATCCGCAGGCGGGCGAGCGCGCGTATGAGCACGCGGGTCTGTGCCTGCACCCCCTCGACGGCGGAAACGACCAGAACGACGCCGTCGAGCACCCGCAGCGCACGGTCGACCTCGGCGATGAAGTCCGGGTGGCCGGGCGTGTCGATCAGGTTGACGTGCAGGTCGCCGACGCGGAAGGCCACGACGGCCGAGCGGATCGTGATCCCGCGACGGCGTTCCAGCTCCATCGTGTCGGTGTGGGTGTTCCCGGCGTCGCCGCGTCCGAGGGTGCCGATGGCACCGGTGTGATGGAGCAGGCGCTCCGTCAGGCTCGTCTTACCGGCGTCGACGTGGGCGAGGATTCCCAGGTTCAGGTACTCCATGGATGAACGGCTCCAGGGCTGTCGAAAGGTCCGTACGGCTCGGGGACTCGACAGCTCGGCGCACGCCGTTCTCCTTCTTTCCGGGAAAGCGCCTGGTCGCGCCGGACGTTAGCAGCGTGTTTCCGGCCGGTCACGCGATTTAAGGCCGGGCGTTGACTTGTGGCGCTCAGTGGGCTGTAATTCTTGAACATTTCAGCGCAATAACATGACAAGAGTCAGGAAGAATCCGCTCAGTCCCCTCCCGGAACAGAGGAATGTCATGAGAACGAGGCGCCTTCTGACGTACGCCGCCCTGTCCCTTCTTCTGGCCCCACCCGCCGTAGCCGCGAGCGAAGCTCCAACGAACCTCGCGACTCCTGCCGCCGCCGAAGCCGCCGACGCGATGTACACCGCCAGCAGCCAGCTGGCCGGCTACGCCGTTTCGAACGTCGGGGATGGCAACCAAGCCACCTACTGGGAAAGCACGAACAACCAGTTCCCGCAATGGATCCAGGCCGACCTCGGCGCGGCCACGAACATCGCCCGGCTCGTGCTCAAACTGCCATCGGGCTGGGAAGCCCGCACGCAGACCTTCTCGGTGCAGGGCAGCGCGAACGGCACGAGCTTCAGCGATCTCGTGCCGTCGGCCGGGCACCGGTTCGACCCGGCGACCGGTAACACGGTCACCCTCGACGTCACCGGGAACACCCGGTTCGTACGGCTGAACATCACCGCCAACACCGGCTGGCCCGCGGCGCAGCTCTCGGAGTTCGAGGTGCGCGCTCCCGCGGGCGGGGACACGCAGCCACCGTCCGCGCCGGGGAACCTCGCCTACACCGAGCCGTCGAGCGGCAAGATCCGGCTCACGTGGTCGGCGTCGACCGACAACACCGGAGTCACGGGTTACGACGTGTACGCGAACGGGCAGCCACGCGGCGGCGTCGCCGGGGACGTCCTGACCTACACCGACGACCAGCCGGAGAGCGCGACGGTCGCCTATTCCGTGCGGGCCCGCGACGCGGCGGGCAACCAGTCGCCGAGCAGCGGCACGGTGACGAGGACCGGTACGCGGGCAGGGGCGAATCTCGCGCTGGGCAAGCCGATCACGGCGTCTTCGGTGCAGCACGGTTATGTCGCGGCCAACGCCAACGACGACTCCGTGACCACCTATTGGGAGGGCGCGGCATACCCGAACCTGCTCACCGTCGCGCTCGGGTCCAACGCCGACCTCGACCGGATCGTCGTCAAGCTCAACCCCGATCCCGTGTGGGCACAGCGCACGCAGACGATCGCCGTCGAAGGGCGTGACCAGGGTGCGGCCGCGTTCACCACAGTGGTGCCCGCGCAGACGTACACCTTCACTCCCGCGAGCGGCAACACCGTGACGATCCCGGCCGGTGGCCGCGCCGCCGACGTCCGCCTGCGGATCACCGCCAACTCCGGTGCCCCCGGCGGTCAGGCCGCGGAGTTCCAGGTCTTCGGTGTTCCCGCGCCGAACCCCGATCTGACGGTCTCGGGGGTGTCCTGGTCGCCTCAGAACCCGGTGGAGACCGACGCGATCACCGTGTCGGCGACCGTCCGCAACGCCGGAACGTCGGCCTCGGGTGCGACGAACGTGAACCTCTACCTGGGCACGGCGAAGGCAGGTACGGCGCAGGTCGGCGCGCTCGCGGCCGGTGCGTCCGCGACGGTGTCGGCGGACATCGGCACCAGGGAGACGGGCAGCCATCAGCTCACCGCGAAGGTCGACGAGGCCAACTCCGTCGTCGAGCAGGACGAGAGCAACAACTCCTACACCGGCGCGACGGCGCTCGTCGTCGGTCCGGTGGCCGGCTCGGACCTCGTCGCGGCCACCGCCTGGTCGCCGAACAACCCGACGGCCGGTGACACCGTCACCTTCGCCGCCACGGTGCGCAACCAGGGCACGGTCGCTTCGGCGGGCGGCGCCCACGGCGTCACGGTGACGATCGCGGACCAGAACGGTGCCGTCGTCAAGACACTCACCGGCTCGTACACCGGCGCGATCCCGGCCGGGGCCACCGCGCCGCCGGTGAACGTCGGCACCTGGACGGCCGGGAACGGCCGGTACACGGTCAAGACCGTCGTCGCGAACGACGCCAACGAGCTGCCCGCCAAACAGGGCAACAACACCAGTACGCAAGCGCTGTTCGTCGGCCGCGGCGCGAACATGCCCTACGACATGTACGAGGCGGAGGACGGCGTGGTCGCCGGCGGCGCGTCCGTGATCGGCCCGAACCGGAAGATCGGCGATCTCGCGGGCGAGGCGTCGGGCCGCAAGGCCGTGACGCTGAATTCGACCGGCTCCTCGGTCGAGTTCACCACCCGCGCGGCCACGAACACCTTGGTGACCCGGTTCTCGATGCCGGACGCCGCGGGTGGCGGCGGGCAGAACTCGACGCTGAACGTCTACGTCGACGGCACGTTCCTGAAGGCCATCGACCTGACCTCGCGCCACGCGTGGCTTTACGGTCCCGAAGCCTCTCCGCAGAACTCTCCGGGAGCCGGGCCCGCTCGCCACATCTACGACGAGGCCAGCATGCTGCTCGGCGCCACAGTGCCCGCCGGGCACAAGATCAAGCTGCAGAAGGACGACGGCAACGGCTTGAACTACGCGATCGACTTCGTGAACTTCGAGCTGGCCACCGCGGCCGCGAATCCGGATCCGGCGCGCTACGCCGTCCCGGCCGGGTTCACGCAGCAGGACGTGCAGGCCGCCCTGGACAAGGTGCGCCAGGACCCGAACCTCACCGGTGTCTTCCTGCCGCCGGGGCAGTATCCGATGACGAGCAAGGTGACCGTGTACGGCAAGCCGATCAAGGTGCTCGGCGCCGGGCCGTGGTTCACGAGGTTCACCGCTCCGAGCGGGCAGGAGAACACCGACATCGGCTTCGACGCGCAGGCGAGCGCGAGCGGTTCGACGTTCGGCGGGTTCGCCGTGTTCGGGAACTACACCTCCCGGATCGACGGTCCCGGCAAGGTCTTCAACTTCACGAACGTCACGAACATGACCATCGACGACATCTGGGTGGAGCACCAGATGTGCCTGCTGTGGGCGACCAATGTGGACAACACGACGGTGAAGAACTCGCGGATCCGCGACATGTTCGCCGACGGGGTCAACTTCACCAACGGCAGCACTGGAAACCGGGTCACGAACAACGAGGCCCGCTCCACCGGTGACGACAGTTTCGCGCTGTTCGCCGCCACGGACCTCAACGCGGGCAACCAGTACGACAACGTGTTCGAGAACCTGACCGTGCTGCTTCCGTGGCGCGCGGCGGGGCTGGCGGTGTACGGCGGATACAGCAACACGTTCCGCAACCTCTACATCGCGGACACGCTGACGTACTCGGGGATCACGATCAGCTCGCTCGACTTCGGCTACCCGTTCCTGGGGTTCGGCCCGCGGCCGACGACCGTCCAGAATGTGTCACTGGTCCGCACCGGTGGCCATTTCTGGGGGCAGCAGACGTTCCCCGCGATCTGGATGTTCTCCGCCTCCAAGGAGTTCCGCGGTATCCGGGTGTCCGATGTGGACATCCAGAGCCCGACCTACAGCGGCATCATGTTCCAGACCAAGTACACCGGAAGCCGTCCGGAGAACCCGGTCGAGGACACGGTGCTGACGAACGTGTCGATCACCGGCGCGCACCGCAGCGGTGACGAGTTCGACGCGAAGTCGGGGATCGGGATCTGGGTCAACGAGCTGCCGGAACCGGGACAGGGCCCGGCCGTCGGCTCGGCGACGTTCACCGGGCTCACCCTGAGCGACAACGCCGAGGACATCCGGAACACGACGAGCACGTTCACGATCGACCGCGACTGAGTGCTCCGCCTCGTGAGTGGCGTTTCGGGTTAGAGCCAACGGTGTCTTGCGTACCTACCGGAGGTGACTGCCGGTCGATCGCGGGTCCGTGAAGGCCTCCTTCCCTACGCTCAAGGTAGGGAAGGAGGCCTTCACGGACACCAGAACGCCGGCAACGGCACGTTCAGGCTGGTCCAGGTCCCTCGTGAGTGGCGTTTCGGGTTAGAACCCGAAACGCCACTCACGACCACCTTGCGCCGACCATGCCACATTCGCCTTACCCCTCAACAGCCGTCCTTGCCACGCACGAGGCTGGACTGAAGAGCGGAATCCGTGCTTCACTCCTTGGCATGCCGTACCGCCGGACCCCGAAGACACAGGCCAGGCTGGACTCGCAGCGAGGCGAGATACTCGCCGCGGCCATCGCGCTGCTGGCCGAGACCGGTTACGCGGGCTGCTCCATGGCCGCGGTCGCCGCGCGGGCGGGCGTGGGCACAGGCAGCGTGTACCGGCAGTTCCCGTCCAAGGCCGACCTCGTCGTCGAAGTCTTCCGCGAGGTGGTCTCCCGGGAGGTCGACGCCGTCGAGGCCGCCGCGTCCCAGGGTGACGTCCGCGAGCGCGTGGTCGCCGTCATCGAGACCTTCGCCGGACGGGCGTTGAAGGCGCCGAGGCTGGCGTACGCGCTGCTAGCCGAGCCGGTCGACGCCGTGGTGGAGGCCGAGCGCCTGGTGTTCCGCCGCGCGTTCCGCGAGGTCATCGCCACGAACATCGCCGACGGCGTGGCGAGGGGACTGCTGCCACCGCAGGACGCGGAAGCGACAGCCGCGGCGCTGGTCGGCGCGGGCGCGGAAATGCTGGTCGGCCCCTTGGCCGGGGAAAGCGGACCGGACACGATCCCGCAGCTGGTCACGTTCACCCTGCGTGCGCTGGGAGGTTCCGATGGCGTTTGAGACGCTCACGTACCGCGTCGAAGACCGGAAGGCCTACCTGACGTTGAACCGCCCCGAGCGGCTCAACGCGATCAACGACGTCATGCCGTGCGAGATCCGCCAAGCCGTGGAGCTGGCGAACGAGGACGACGGGGTCCGGGTGATCGTGGTGCGCGGCGGGGGCCGGTCGTTCTGCGCCGGATACGACCTCAAGCAGTTCGCCGAGGACGACGCCGAAGGCCGCTGGAACCAGGGCCCGGTCTGGGATCCGGTCAAGGACTACCGGGTGATGAAGCGCAACACCGACGATTTCTTCAGCCTGTGGCGATCGCTGAAACCCACCGTCTGCCAGGTGCAGGGCCACGCGATCGCCGGCGGCAGCGACATCGCGTTGTCGTGCGACGTGCTGATCATGGCGACCGACGCGCGCATCGGCTATCCGCCCGCACGGGTGTGGGGCTGCCCGACGACCGCGATGTGGGTCTACCGCGTCGGCGCTCAGCGGGCGAAGCGGATGCTGCTCACCGGCGACACCATCGACGGCGCCACCGCGGCCGAATGGGGACTCGCGCTCGAGGCGGTGGAACCCGGACGGCTCGAAGCGGCCGTCGAGGAACTGGCCGACCGGATGGCGGGCGTGCCGACGAACCAGCTGGTGATGCAGAAACTGATGATCAACCAGGCCTACGACAACATGGGCCTTTCCGGCACCCAGACGCTCGCGACGCTTTTCGACGGCATCACCCGGCACAGCCCCGAAGGCCGCTGGTTCCGGGAGTTCGCCGAACGCGATGGTTTCCACGAGGCGGTGGCCTACCGCGATTCCGGGCAGGTCATCCCGGACGGCGGCGGACCGCTGCCCGAGCACAAGGATCCGAGGAGGTCGTCATGACCGCGAACACCGAAAGCGAACGCGTCGCCGAGCGCCTGCAGCGCTCCTCCGCGCGGCTCTCCTACGACCCGGACGTCGACGTCGACTGGCTCGCGCCGCTCGTCGACGGGGCGTACGGCAAGGCACCGGAGCGATGTTCCCTGTACGGCACGGAGTTGTGGGAACGTCTCGACGAAGACCAGCGCGCCGAGCTGAGCCGTCAGGAGGCCGCGGCCGCGGCGGCGTCGGGTATCTGGTTCGAGCTGATCCTCATGCAAGGCCTCGTGCGCCACGTCTACAACAGCGACCCGACGACGCACAACGCCCAGTACGCGCTTACCGAGATCGCCGACGAATGCCGTCACAGCACCATGTTCGCCCGCTCGATCGAGAAGAGCGGCGGTGTCGTCCGGCGCCCGAGCCGCTCGGCGCACCGCGCGGGCAAGGTGTTCGGCGCGATCTGCGGCCCGGCGCTGCTGTTCGCCGGCGCCATCTACGTCGAGGAACTCGCCGACGGCATGCAACGCGAGATGATGCGCGACGACAACCTGCAGCCGATGATCCGGATGATCTCGCGTATCCACGTCATCGAAGAGGCACGGCACATCAGCTTCGCCAAGGACGAACTGAGCCGGGCCTGGGCGCGTCACGGCCGCGTCGGCCGCGAACTGATCCGCTGGGCGATCGCCGGGATGGCCTACGTCGCGACGTCGGAGTTGTTGCACCCCAAGGCATACACCTCCGTCGGCCTCGACCCCCGCGAAGCCCGCCAGGCCGCCGCCGCGAACCCGCACTGGCGCCGGACCAAGGCGGCGTGGGCAGCCAAGGCCGTCGAACACTTCACCGAGATCGGCCTCATCGGCGGCCCCAGCCGTCGTCTCTGGCGCCGCGCCGGCGTCATCGACTGAACAAGGAAGGCACTCCATGTCCAAGCTCCTCGGCCTCGGCATCGCCGCGACCGGCCTCGCCCACTTCGCCGCCCCGGCGGCCTTCGAACCTGTGACGAAGATGGCCTTCGCCGACGACGTCCGCAACTGGACCTACCGCAACGGCGCCACCGAACTCGCCATCGGCCTGGCGATCGCGGCCCGCCCCACGCGGAAGGCCGGGTTCGCGGGTCTGGCCGTCTACGCGGGCTGGCTGGGCAAGCGCGTCCTCACCCGGCGCTAGTCAGGCGTCGAGGCACCACGCGGGCTTCGCCGACGAAGTCCGCGTGGTGCCTGGCGACGAAACATCCCTCTGCACAAAGAAAAGACGAATACATCGTCCACGGTGGACTATCAGGCCGGGCTCCTCGCGCCGTCGCCGGTGGCTCGCGCGAGGAACACACTCCGGGTGCGACGCGATCATCCGCCGATGAGTCCTGATCACGGAGCGCGGCGACGAGTGGACGCTCAGTGACTTTGCTCCAAGCAGGTGAACTCTTCACCGGATAGTTGCCTGTTCGCGGAGCCGGTCAATACGGTCAAGATCGCGGACGGACCTCGGGGGTCGGCGTTCCGTGTCGTACGCTTTCCGCGGAGACTGTCGCGGCGGGCGTTCCTTTTATTTTCCGATCACGCAAAGCGCGCATTCTGTCGTAATGCCTGCGCCGAAGATCGGTACAACGACTCTGTTGCGGGTGCCAATCCCGCGTGCTAGCTTGAATCGAGACGTACTGGGGAAGCAAGCCGGGGAATTCACCGGCCGGAAAACAAAGAATTACTGGGGAAGCAAGCGCGGGCGCCGTCGGGCGCTCGTGTGCAGTGCTCGCCGATACTGGGGAAGGCGCGCAACAATGACGAACTGGGGATCTTTCATGCCCATGCATGCCTTGTCCGAAGGTGTGTCCGGGTAAGCGCGGCTATCGCCGACATATTCGCGTTTCACACTGTCTCGTGTGCGCACGTTCCGAGCTCTATTCGGCGTGCCCTGAAAACTTGGGGTCCGACCGTCGGTACCTCATGTGAAAAGGAGGAAAGAATGCCCAAGGTGACTATCAGTGCCAAGCTCGGCGACGGAATGCTCCAGCACCTCTACGCGGAGCCGACCGTGGTCGAGGAGGCCTGTGGCATGCCGGGTGACGGTTGTGCCTGGGACTCGCAGTGCTGCCCCGGCCACCTGTGCAACTGGTTCCACTGCCAGCAGATCTGAGCCGGTCGAGCCTGACGTGAGTTGACGGGGGGCGCGGGTCTCGGGTCCGCGCCCCCTCTCCCGGACGTACCGTGACGGAAAGATGAAGGCAGTGAGAGTAAAAGAAGCAGGGCGGCGGGCAGGAGAATTCGTCGAATCCGTCCGTGATCCGGCGGGTGGGTATCGGATCGAGCGCTGGCCCGCTCTCGAGGGACGCCGCGCCGGACGTTTCGACCTCACCCGGGCCGTCGCCCGATTGCGCACTTATCAGCGGAAGAGATTCGGCTTTCTCGACCCCGTCGACGACGCCCTGTTCCTCACCGCCGGACTGCGTGCCATGGGTGCGCCCGCGTCGTTCAATCTCGGTCGCGAGATAGTCCCCGCGAGGGCTCCTGCCAGTTTCTTCGCGTGGGTTTCCTGCGAAGAGACCGTGGTCAGCACCTCCGTCCCGGTTCGCGAAGAGTATGTCGTCGTTTTCCAGTCGAACGGGGGTGAGTAGGCCGTGCTGAGGCAAATAGAGCTGGACGACGGGAAAATCGTCTGCCGTGGCGGGGAAATCGATCCGCGGGCCGGCCTGACCGTGCGTTCCACCGCCTCCGAATTCGAGATCGGCCGACCGGAACCGACGTCGCGGGAGATCTTCTACCGGATCGGCGCCGGCCGCATCGAATTCAGCGAAGACGTCGAGGCGTTCCGAGCACGTTCCGACGCCGCTCTCGACCACGGACGGCTCCTCGCCCTCGTCGAGGGCTTGCCCGAACCTCCCGACGGCAGCCCGATGGCGGGCGTGTACCGCCTCACGGTCGGTTCGTACCTGACCCTGGGCGTCGACGGCGTTTCCGTCAGGCAGCGAAAATCCGAGGTCGTGCCCTCCCGTAAGCCGCTGCACAAAGCCGTCACCGGATACCTCGAGGGACTCGGCGGGGATTACGGGATCGCCTTCAGCGGCGGCCTGTCCTCGACGTTCCTCGCGACCTGCGCGCGTGCCGCCGGCCACACGCCCGTGCTCTTCCACGCCGGCGGCGCTCCCCGGCCGCCGTTCCCGGCGCCCGCCGGGCAGCGGATCGAGCACGTCCCCTGTGATCTGGCCGAGGTACTCGATCAGGACACGATCACCGGGGAGGAAGTGGCTCCGCCCACCCCGGAACTGGCGATGCGCCGCCATCTGGTCGATCGCCTCACGGGTTTCGCGCAGCGTCCGCTCGTGCTGGGGTCGCTGCTGGAAAGCCTGGTCACGACGACACTTTCCGAGGTCGAGGTCGGTCGCGGTGGACGGCATCTGCTGGCCTGCGAACCCTTCCACACCACCGGTGTGCTCCCCGACGTCGCCGCCGCGCTCGCCGCGCTCAAGACCCGGGGCGCCAACGCCGCGGCCGCCCGTGCGGCCGAGGAGCAACCGGGCCTCACCGCTCCCGCCACCGGTCACGGCGGGCACGGTCTGCCGGGGCTCACCGAAGAAGGACGGGAAGCGCTCAAGTCCGCGCAGCTGGCGACGGGCGCACTCTGGCGGGCCTACCTGGACCACCTTCCCGCGCCGGTCGGACGGGCACAGGCACGGCTGTGGGAGAACGGGGCGCTGGCCGTGGCGGGAGACCGGACGATCGTCCCCGGTCTCGACGCGGGGGTACTGGCGTCGGTCGCGGGTTACGACTCGCGGCGCCTCGGCCATATCCGCGACGGTCTCTTCGTCAACCAGGTCCCGATGCGCGAGGCGCTCGCGAAAGGCACCGGGCCCGTGCGCGAGGCGTCTTCGGCGTTCGCCCTGCGTGCCGCCGCGGCCCGGCACCTGCATCGCGAGCGCAAGAAGGTCGCCATCGAACTCTCGAACGGCAGCGTGCTCGCCGACCTGGGACTGCTCGACATCCGGCCGGTGCTCCGGATCCTCGACGACGCCGTGCTGACCGCGGACCGCGCGCCGATGCTGTTGCGCCTGACCTGGCTGGAGAGGTGGCTGAGGAAGCGATGACCTACGAACTCGCCGAAGGGGTCGTGTTCACCCGGCTCCCGTTCGGGGGTGGTGTGCTGGTCGAAGGCGCCACCCTGGCACTCGCCGAATGCACCGAATCCCAGGCCGTGGTGGTCCAGGACCTGCTGGGCTCGCCGGAGACGAAGCCGGAGGACGGCTTCGCCCGTGACCTGCTCGCATCGGGCTGGCTGGTCGAACGAAAGGACGTCCGTTGATCTCCGCACTGGGCCAGGCCGTGTTCGGCCTGCTGGCCGCGCCCCTGGTGGTCGCCGGTCTCTCCAAACTGTTCGTGCCCGCCGCCGAACTGTCGTGGCCGTACGGTTCCCGTCTCCTCGCCGCCCCGCACGGACCCCGGCTCGTCGGCGCGGGAGAGATCGGCGCCGCGGCCTTGATCATCGCGCTGCCCGGCGGTTTCGCCGCCTTGGTGGGGCTGGTCTCCTACACCGTGCTCGCCGTGGTGGCCTATCAGTTGCGCGGGCAGAAGTGCGCCTGCTTCGGGGCCGCGCGCCTCGCCTCCGTCGGCAGCGCGCATATCGGCGCGAACCTGGCGGGCGCGGTCGTCTCGGCCGCCGCTTTGCCCTTCCTCGCCGAACCTTCGCCGCTGCCGCGGCTCGCAGCCTGCGTCGCCGGTTCGGCGGTGCTCGTCGTCGTGCTGCGTCACTGGGACCGGCGGGCGGCCGAGGGTGACGGCGCCCCACCGTGCCTGGAACCCGTTTTCGGGGTGCGTCTCTACGTTTCCGGCTCGTGCCCGGCGTGCCGGTCGCTGCACACCCTGATCGACCGGATGGAGCCGGCGCGCCGGGACTCGATCACCACCGTGGTGCTCAACCCCGGCGACGAACGCCCGGCGGGTTTCGAAGGTCTCGGTGTGCCGTCCGCGACCGGCCTCGACGCCGCCGGGGAGCCGGTGTGTTCGGCCGTCGCGGGGATCGGCGACGTCAAGGCGCTCATCGACCGCATCGTGGTGCGCCTCCCCGGAGGGACCCATGCCGGTTAGCCACTCGCTCGGCCATCCGCACGGCGACGGCTCGCTCTCGGTGCGGACGACGCTGCCCGAGTGGCCGAGCCTGGCGGACCACCGGGGCGACCTCGGCGAATGGTGCGGTCTCGAACTCGACCCGCACCTCGTGGGGCTCGCGGTGGATCGCGCCGAACCCCTCTCCGTCGTGGTGCGGTATCCCGACGGTGACGAGTGGCGTCCGCCGGTGTCCCGGGCGACCGGCTTCGGGTACGCCTGGCATCCGCGTCTCCCCCTGCTCGCCGGCTTGGCGCACGGTCTCGGCGGGATCCACCCGTGGATCGCGGATTGCGCCGCGCGCACGGTGACCGAGCTGGACGGGATCAGGGTCGCCGCGTCCCTCACGACGTTCGGTAACGCCGCCGGCGCGCCCCTGTGCTGGCTCGACCGCGATCGCCTGCTGGTGCTCTGCCCCGAGAACAGCGAAAAGGCCGGGGCGGAGACCCCGGCCGATCCGCTCGTCTACGAGGCCGCCGGTCCCGGCTACGTGTCCTTCGAGCCCGGTATCGAAGCCTTGCTGGCAGCGGTGGGGGCGCGGGCGATCGAACTCGACCTGAACCGCGGCACCGGGCGTCCGTTGCTCCCCGAGGCACTTCTGGTGCGGCACCTCGAGCGGGGGACCGACGGCTCCGTGCTCGTCCACCACGTCTCCGGTCTGCGGCCGAGCGCCCGTGCGGGCACCGGGGCCCGGCGGCTGGCCTGGGCGGTCGGCAGGCTGACCGAAGCGGGCTTGGAGCCGCTGGCGCCCAGCGCCGGGCCGATGCCTCGCCCGGTCCGTCCTTCGTGGACTCCCCGGGCCGGGTCCGCGGAACGGGTCGTCACGATTCCGACGGGGTTCCACGACGCGGCGCTGACCGTGTCACCGCCGGGCGAGGTCGACGCGACGGTGCTTTGGCTGCGAGCGACGTCCGGCCCGCTGCGGGCCGAGCCACCCGCGCCGAACGGGTTCGTGGGGGCGGACTGCCGTCAAGCCGTCCTCGATCTGCCCTTGCATTGGCCCGGTGACGTCACCCTCGAACAAGTACACCGGCAACTCGAGCGCACCATCGGGGAGAGTCTCGAACACCTCGGTGACAGGGTCGTCGTCGCCGGGCACAGCTTCGGGGCCACGCTCGCCCTCTACGCGCTGGCGCACTTCCCCGCCCTCGCGGCGGGTATCGCGCAGAGCGGTTGCTACAACAGGACACGCGTTTGCGGCGGTTTCCAGTACGAGAAACGGCCCTATTGGGCGATTCCCGAGATCTACCACGCCTTCAGCGCGCTCTTGTTCGCCGACCGGATCCGGCGGCCGGTCCTGATCGCGCACGGTCTCGACGACGCCAACCCCGCGACGCATCCCGACCAGGCCGTCGAGTTCTACCAGGGACTCGTCGCCGCCGGAGGAGAAGCCCGACTCGCCTTGTTCCCCTGCGAGGGCCACACTTTCCGCTACCGCGAAACCCACGATCGGCTGCGCCGGATCCAGACCGAATGGCTGGCGAACGTGCTCGAACGAACCCCGGCCGGGCGATGACCGCCGCGAAGGGGCTCTCGACCAGAAGCCTCGCCGGCACGGCGGTCTTCGCGCTGCGCCTGATCTGGGCGGCCGACCGGAGACGCTTCACCGCGATCCTGGTCCACCAGCTGTTCTCCGCCGCCACCCTCAGCCTCGTGATGCTGTTCACGAAGGAACTGCTGGGCGGCCTCGGCGGAGACGGCCGCGCCGACCTCTGGTCGAAACTGATCCCGCTGCTGATGGCCGCCATGGTGCTGATGTCGATCAACGGTGCCTTCCGTGGCCTCGCCCAGTCGTGGCAGCGCGTTCTCGCGGTCAAGACGGATCGGCACATCCTTTCCCTGGTGCTGCGGTCGACGATGAAGACGGATCTGCTGACCTTCGAGGACCCGGCCTTCTACGACCGTCTCCAACGCGCGGTCTTCGCGTCTCGCGTGCAACCGATCACGCTGGTCTCGTCCGCTGTCGCGATCATCCAGACGTCGTTCAGCCTGATCGCGGTCGGAGCCACCTTCGTGGCCATGACCTGGATCCTGCTCCCGCTGTGCCTGCTCGCGCCGATCCCGTTGATCCGTGCCGCCAAACAGGAACGCGACGCGCGCTACGGGCTCAACGAGACACTCGCCGAAAACCGCCGTGTCCGTGACTACCTCGAACGCCTGCTGACCGGCCGTGACGAGGCGAAGGAGATCCGCGCGTTCGGTATCGGCCAGACGTTGTTCGACCGCTGGGATTCCTGCTACGAAAAGGAAATCGCGGACACGACGGTGGTGCAGCGACGGCATGCCAAGCGCAAGATCGCCGCCAGGCTGGCCGGGGATCTGATCACCGTGGCGATCATCGGCGGCGTCTGGCTCTACGTCGGTTCTGGAGGGATCGACGTCCCCACCGCGATCGCCGCCCTGCTGGGGCTCTTCCTGCTCAACACGCGGGTGCAGTCGATCACCTTCCTGTTCTCCGCGCTGGGCGACGTTCTCCTCTACCTGGCGGATCTCCGGCTCTTCGCGGCCGCGCGACCGGCGGAGGCGGCCGAAATACCTCGGCGGGCGTCGGCGGGATCGCTCACCGCCCGCGGCGTCGGCTTCCGTTATCCCGGCGCGTCGGAGCCGACGCTGCGTGGGGTGGACATCGACCTGCCCGCCGGCGGGATAGTCGCCTTGGTGGGCACCAACGGATCGGGGAAGACGACCCTCGCGAAGGTGCTCGCGGGGCTGTACCCACCGAGCACGGGCACGGTGTCGATCGACGGGGAACCCGTTCGTGAGCCCGAGGTCCTTCGTGATCGTGCGGCGGTGTTGTTCCAGGACTTCGTCAAATACCGGCTGACGGTCACCGACAACATCGAGTTCGGCAGGCCGGGTGCGGAAGATCCGGCGCGGCGGCTGGCCGAAGCCGCGCGCAGCGCCGCCGTCGACACGATCGCCGAGCGTCTCGACCACGGATACGACACGGTGCTCGGCGCGGAATTCTCGGGCGGAACCGACCTTTCGCTCGGGCAATGGCAACGCCTGGCGCTGGCGCGGGCGTTCTACCGCGATTCGCCGTTCGTCATCCTCGACGAGCCGACGGCCTCCCTCGACGCCCAAGCGGAAGCGGAACTGTTCGACAAGCTGCGCGACCTGTTCGAGGGGCGCACGGTCCTCTTCGTCTCGCACCGGATGTCGAACGTGCGCGGGGCCGACCGGATCTACACCTTGGACCGCGGCCGGATCGTCGAATCGGGCGACCACGAAAGCCTGCTCGCCGCGGACGGGATCTACGCGAAGCTGTTCCGCTTGCAGGCGGCCGGATACGAGGAACGCGTGACTACGCAGAGTGAGACCTTCTGAGTGTAGGGTGATCTTCGATGGTCGACCGACAGCGTCCGCGGGAATGGTGGGAAACCCTCCGCCACGTGGCATTCACCGGCACGGACACCCCGCCGACGCGCTCGGCGGGGCTGCGCACCCTGCGCCGCGTCGCTCTCACCGGATTCGGCCTATGGGCGGGTTTCCTCACCTTCGCGATCGTTTCCGCACCGCCCGCGGTGAAGACGTTCAACGTCGTCCTCAGCGTGCTGCCCTGTCTGCTCGCGATCCGTTCACCGCTGTGGGGCTGGCGGGTGCTGCTCGTGGGCATCGTGCTGACGCCGCCGACGCTGCCGCAGATGGTCCAATTCTGGAGCTGGCCGTGGTCTCCCGGCCTCGCGCTCGCCGCCGCTGTCGTCTTCTACCTCGTCGGGGTGGGCAACGACCAGCGGGAACTGACCTGCGTGGCGCTGATCTCGTTCGCCGTCATGGCGCCCTTCTTGCGCGATTGGCGGGACGGGGCGTTGCTCGCGGTGCTGGCCGGCGCGCTCTTCTTCCTCGGTAACACCGTCCGCCAGCGCCGTCTCGCCGACGAAGCCCGTGTCGCGCAGCAAGACCGCCGGATCGCCGAGGAAAGACGGGCGGCGGTGCTGGAAGAACGCGCCGTCATCGCGCGCGAGCTGCACGACGTGGTCGCCCATCACATGTCCGTCCTCGCGTTGCGGGCGGATTCGGCACGATTCCGCTTCGCCGGTCCCGGCAAGGCCGACGTCGACGACGGCGTGTGGCGCGAGTTCGCCGACCTCGCCGGGACGGCCCGCGAAGGGCTGACCGAACTGCGCAGACTGCTCGGTGTCCTCCGTTCGGAGGACCGCGAGGTCCTCATCGCCCCGCAGCCGGGGCTGGCGATGGTTTCCGAACTCGTCGAGCGGGTCCGGGCCGTCGGCACCCCGTGCGAGCTCGACGTCGGCGGCGACCTGGACGCCGTCCCCGCCGGGGTCGCGCTGTCGGTCTGCCGGATCGTGCAGGAGGCGCTCAGCAACGCGATCCGGCACGCTCCCGGCGCGCCGGTGTCCGTCGAACTCGTGACCGGCCCGCGGTCGATCCGGCTGGTGATCGAGAACGGGCCAGGGGAGCGGCCGCTGCGAACCGGGCAGACCGGCACCGGTCACGGGCTGCTGGGAATGCGGGAGCGGGCCGCTATGCTCGCGGCGGATCTCGAGGCGCGGGTGAGACCGGACGGTGGTTTCCGGGTCGCGCTGACGGTTCCACTCGACGACGGGGGGCGTTCGGAACCGTGATCACGGTGGTCATCGCCGACGACCAGACCATGGTCCGGCAGAGTTTCCGCGCCGTGCTCGACGCGCAGGACGACATCCGGGTGGTCGGCGAGGCGCCCGACGGGGCCGCCGCCGTCGCCCTCTGCGCCGAACTGGCACCGGACGTGGTGCTGATGGACGTCCGCATGCCCGGGCTGGACGGGCTCGAAGCGACCAGGCGCATCGTGGAGAGGTGGCACGAGATCCGCGTGCTGATGCTCACCACCTTCGACATCGACGAGTACGTGTTCGGCGGACTGCGGGCGGGTGCCAGCGGCTTCCTGCTGAAGGACGCTCCGCTGGACGACCTGGTCACGGCCGTCAGGGTGGTCGCCGCGGGCAACGCGCTCTTCGCGCCGGCGATCACCAAACGGCTGGTCGGTGAGTTCACCCGGACCCACGCCGCCGCGCAGGCGGGCAACACCCGGGTGGCGGACCTGACCGCGCGGGAAACCGACGTGCTCCGCCTGATCGCGCGCGGTCTGTCCAACGCCGAGATCGCCGGAGCGCTGGTGATCGCGGAACAGACCGCGAAATCCCATGTCAGCAGGGTCTTCACCAAACTCGGCGTCCGTGACCGCGCCCAAGCCGTCGTGGTCGCCTACGAGGCAGGGCTCATCGTGCCGGGCAGCGACTCCTAGTACCGGAGTACGGGTTCGCCGTCCGGCGGTACCCGGGTAGCGGGGACAAGACGGTTCCGCCGGGCGATGTGCCGCGGCCTCGAAACGGAGATCGTTTCACCCATGGTTCGGATCAACGCCCTGACCGCGGTCGGCACCGCGGTCACCGTGCTCGTCGCGATCGCGTTCGTCTGGTGGCTTTCGGACATCCCGCTGGGGGTCGACTCGGCCGTCTACCGCGCCGGTGGGTCCGCCGTGCTCCACGGGGAGCCGCTGTACGCACACCTGACGGCATTACCCGACTGGGCGCCGGAACTCCCGTTCACCTATCCGCCGTTCGCCGCGCTGCTCTTCGTCCCGCTGACCGCGCTGCCGGCACACGTGTGCTGGGGGCTGCTGGCGATCGCGGCGGCACCTTCGCTCTATGTCGCGCTCCGGCCTTTCACCGAGCGCGCATACGTCCCGCTCCTGCTGCTCGGCGCCTTCGCGCTGCAACCTGTATGGCAGACGATCGGGCTCGGCCAGGTCAATCTTCTCCTGATGGCCGTCGTGGTCGCGGATGTGCTGCTGCTGCGCGAATCGCGCTTCCGCGGAATCGGGATCGGACTCGCGGCGGCGGTCAAACTGATCCCGCTGATCTTCATCGTCCACCTCCTGCTCGTCCGGCGGATCGCCGACGCGGCCCGCGCCTTGGCCGCCTTCCTCGGCGCGACGACACTCGCGTTCGTTCTGCTGCCGAAGGATTCCCTGCGCTACTGGACGTCCGCGATCTTCAACAGTCACTTCGCGGAGATGAAAGGCTGGGTGGGAAACCAGTCGTGGCAAGGATTCATCGCACGTACGCTGCCGGAGGGCAGCATCGCGACAGTGCTGATCGGCTGCTTCGGGGTCCTCTGCGCGGTGGTGATGATGTGGCTCGTCCGACGTCTCCACCGCGCGGGCGACGACCCCGCCGCCCTGCTGGTGACGGCCGGCTGCGCCTTGCTGGTCAGCCCGATCTCGTGGACGCACCATTGGGTTTGGGTGGTGCCCGCACTCGGCTACCTGTGCGCCAGGCGGCCGGCGATGGGCATTGCCGCCGTCGTGTTCACGGGCTGGACCGTCGCCGTGGTTCCTGGTGGAGGCGGCGCCGAACGAACGTGGAACTTCGGCCAAGCCGTCGTCGGCAACGCCTACCTGATCGCGGCGCTCGCCCTGATCTTCGTGCTCTACCGCCGGCTATCCGATGTGGACAGCGAGACCGCCGTTTCGGCCGTGGCGCGGGGGAGATGATCGTGCTCACCCTGAAGACCTGTGCCTTCGTACCCCTGACGGACAAGGCCGTGCCCTTGCAGCGCAGCACGTCGTCGCGGGCACGGCTGGTGGCGGTCGGTAACTGAATCGGGGTGACACGTCGGCTGCACCCGGGCTGCACCTACGATCAAAGCCCACCGACGGCATCCGGAAATCCGGGATAAGACCGTTGGTGGGCTTCGATTCGGAACTGTGCGCCATCAGGGACTCGAACCCCGAACCCGCTGGTTAAGAGTCGGAACCTTGGCGTGTCGGATGGTGCCGAGTGAGGCCGGACAAGACCTTTTCGTCTGGTCGCGGGGCAGTCGCTGTGTCGGGGTGTGTCGCCTGGTGTCGGACTGTGTCAGACCTCTCGGGCTCGTCTCGGGCTCGCAAATGCCGGGTTCTGTCGCTTGGTCCAGACGCCTTGGACGGCCGCGTTGCCGGTTGGTGTGGATGATGACGGTGGCGGACCGGCGCGATCCGGTTGTGTCGGCGGTGAGCACGATGGTGGGGACCGTCGTCGGGTTGACGTTCCTCTTCGGGTTCGGCAATGTGTTTACACTCGCTCTTCGGCTCGGTATCCCGGTGTGGGTCGCGCCCTTGGTCGCGCCCGCGGTGGACCTGACGGTCGTGGCATTGCGTGTGGCGATCCGCCGCCTCTCGGAGCACGGAGCGGCTCCTGAGGTGCAGCGCTCGGCGCGGCGGCTCCTTGTCATTGCGAGCGCGGTGACGCTGGCGTTGAACGTGGCCGAGCCGCTGATCGCTGGAGAGGTCGGCAAGGCGTTGTTCGACGCGGTGGGGCCTCTGTTGCTGATCGGCAGGTCTGAAGTCGGGCCGGGCCTGCTGCAAGCGCTCGCCGATCTTCGCCAGAGTGTGGAATCTCCTGCCGATCCGGTACCGCTGACCGCGATGGCAGAATGTGAATCGGAGATGTCGAACGTGGTCGACACTGGCTTGGACGGCGATTTGGTCGAGCGGGCGAAGTATATGGATGCCCGGCATCGGGAGTTGCGCCAGCGACCGATCTCGGCCGAAGGGCTTCATAAGGCTTTGGGCGTCGGAGCGGAGCGTTCCCGATCCCTCACGCGCCTGGTCCGGTCGGAATGGCGCGATCCGTTGGCTGTGAACTCGGAGTCCGCTTCGTAGCTGAGCTCGGGATGGTATGCCCTGCAATGCTTCGTGGGACCGTTGACCCAGCAAGGCCACCACCGGAAGCCTTGGGGGTCGATTCGCTCCTCCAACGCGTCGACGACCAGACGCGGCCAGTTGATGACCACCTGGCGCATCAGCTCGGGGTGCATGTACGAGTGCTTCTGAGCGCCCTCGTAGTAGTCGAGCAGCTTCCGCAGCTCCGGCAGCTCAGCGTTGTGCAAGCGTCAGCCGGGTAATCCGCCGGTGGTCAGCTTGAGGAGGAACTGTCAGCACGTCGGCACCCCCTTGGTAATCTTGTCGACAGCTGGCCCCTCGTTACGTGACACTGCAAGAGTCACCATGTAACGCCCATATCGAAGGGACGATGCGGATGAGTTGCCAGTGCTCACTCGTGCGGCGTAGACGGAATGACCTGAAGAAATTGTTGAGAACTATCGCGGCTGTGCTGATCATCTGGGCATCGCTGACGATGTGGCTTCTCGCGGGAGTGGTGGCGAATATCGTCAGCGCATCGATGGCATCGCTGATCGTGCCATTCATATATTTGATCGGGATACTCTTCTGGCTTTCGATGGCACAGCAGCACCGGCCCAAGGTCGCCCCGAGGTCGATCAGCCTGCCCGACCTGTGTGGGATCATCTTCTTCGTTGTCAGCGGCTCATGGGGCTTTTACTCGTATTTCAAGGGAGGATTTACCAGTCCGTGGGCGTGGGTGGCGACTGCGGTGATGATGAGCGCGCTTGCATGGTTCGGTTGGGACTTCGTTCTCAGGATTCCTGGCAGGGCAGAAAAATTTCGGGTGGACTACCTCTCCGTGAACGCAACGCCTGAGGCCATCAGGCTTCAGTTCGAATGGGTCAGGCATCGACGAAGGTGCCTGGGGAAGCCCAAAAATGACGAAGACCTGCGCGCGAGAAGGGCGGCTGCGCGGCGCAGAAGTGATCGGACCACGGGAACGTTTCCGCGCTTCATCTATGTGCGTTTGAACGGACTTGTCTCCGCTTACGAAGACCGCTCGCTCATGATCGCGCTGTTCACGGGTACTGCGGGGCTGGCACCCAACTTTCTCGCCGACCTGGAGCCGGGCCTCGGGGCTGCATCGCTTCTCATTGCCCCGTTTATTCTCGTGCCATTTATACACACGATGCGACAAGGGTCTCGTCGTTCGGCGGCAGCTGTCAGGGCGGTCGACTAATTCTCATCGTATGACCATCCTTCCCGATCGTAGACGGTTGATGGTCACCAAAGCCAGCAGGGCACTGGTGGCGAGCGCGCCGATGACGACGGTTCCGGCTGATCAGTCAGACGTTGCCGCCGGGCACCTGGTCGGTCGTTCTGCCCATCGCGAGCATGCCTGTCAGCAGAACGGCGTAGGTGGCGAGTGCGATCCAACCGGACACCTGCGGATTCGCATCGCGGACAATATAGATCAGTGCGGCGATGGTAATCCCCGCCGGCGATTACCGCGACGTCGGCCGACCACAGCCCGCCGACCACAGCCCGCCGAGCACGGCTGCGAAGACGGACAGCCTGCTGTCGGGGTCGAACGCGGAGGTCGCCAGCGATTGCTAGCCGGGTGGTTTGGTCAGAAACCATGACACGACAACGAAAACACCGATGGCACCGGGAATCAGGATGCGCAGACGCGAGTTGTTGCGCAGAAAGGCGATCAGTGCCAGGACGAACCAGATCGGCAGCGCCGCGCCGAAACTGAGGCAACCCAACACCGCGGCGACACCCGCAGCTCAGCTCAGGCCGCGATGCGCGCAGGGGATCGCGAGCACGCAGAAGAATACTGCGGGGATCCAGCTGGTCCCGTTGGTGCCCTGCAACCACAGTTCCGCCGCGTGGGAGCTGAACAGCACCCTGCCGACCAGTGTTATTAATAGGTAGGCTGAGCACGCGTTCGGTCAGTTCCCTGGCACGCCGATGAGGGCGTGCTCGGTGCGCGCGTATTGCCCCGCGGTGAGGCGTTTGCTGCGTGATGATGCCGTGGTGCGGACAGGTGCGACGTTTCGGATCTCTGGTGATCGCGGTAAGTAGTGACGCTGGTGAAGGCCACCTTGCGGGTATCCACTCCCGCGAGGTGGCCTTTGCGCTTCATGCGGGTCCTTCCTGCGGTTCGGGGATTGCTTCGAGCGGTCGCCCTTCGCTCCGCAATATGCGGAGCGCCATGACCGCTCCATCGCCATCCATGGTTATGATTCCCGTCCAGTCCCGCTGTACCGCCGCCCAGCGCCTCTTGCACTCGGCGACCACCTCCGGCATCGTCTCCGCGTAGGCCCGGGCGCCGTCACCCGTTTTGAGGATCTCGTGCAGTTCTTTCGGCATCGCCGAGAAGACCTCGACTCGCTCACGTGCGAACCGGAAGACGTGGTCGGTCCCGACGAATGCGATCCCGCCGAGTTCGATGCGAACGTCACATTCCGCGTTGACTGCCTGCGGAGAGTGATCGGCGCCTAGTCGCCGTTGCTGCCGCACGGTCAGGTACTTGTACGCGTTGTCGCGATCACCGACGAAAGTCAGGAGCGCTGCAGCGCTTGCGCGGACCAACACCCGAGAGAACCACTCAAACCTATCCGATGTGATGTGGAAACCGGGACGGCTCGCGGTCTGGCCCTGTGCGTCGACGGTCTGGATGTCCGGGAAGAAGTTCTCTTCCTGTAACGGGCCGTACGGGTCGGGAGGGGGCTTGCCTGGTTCGGCGAGTACACCGCCGCCCACGGGATCGAGCAGGCGTATCTCGATCCCGCCTTCCGCGACGAACGCCGTCGACATCAGCAGGCTCGGCAGCGGATCGGCACTGCCGCGCCCATCGCCGAGTGCGATCACTTGGACCCGCTCGGCCGAGGCCATCAGCTGACTGTGCTGCGCGCTGGGCTGACCGTGTGACCCACGTCCGTCAACCAGCGCGATGCGCAAGGGCTCACCGGCTTTCCTGCCAACGAGAAAATGCCCAGGTCTGCTCCGTCGTGTGCCCTTCGCCTCCGCACCTTGACCCCGCAGTGCCCAGCCTGCGTCTAGTGCGAGGTCCACGTCGACGGGCTCGAAACGGTACCCAGAATGCCTTCGCTGCAAGATTTCCCGCGCCGCAGTCAGCGCGAACGCTGCACCGAGTTCCTGCGCTTGCACACCCTTGCGGTGATACCTCGGGTCATGTCCGTCGGGTGAGAGTGCCATCCGGCCGCCATGAGCTTCCAGCGTGGTGAGGTAGCGCAAGCAGTTCCAATGCTGGGAGAGGCCGCGCGACGGGTTCTGCCCGGACAGCGTGGTCGCGCGGCCGAACGTCTGCAGCAACTCCCACGGCGTGATCGTGAAGCCGTTTCGGTGTTCGGCCGGAGGGACGGGCCCGATTTTAGGCTTGCGCAGCACCTCCGGTTTTTCGTCTTTGGAACGCTTCTCGTCTTGTTTCGCGATGTAGCGGGCTACGGCTCCGGACAGCTCTGCGGTGGAGTGAATCGCCACATGAGAGCTCTGCAAGAGCTTTTCCAAGGCGTCTCTGAGCTCCATGGTTATCCCCGTCCCCTCGTGCGTCCGCCGTGATGCACTGCCTTCCAATTCACCGGATTTCCCGGAGTTTGTCTGCCGCCTGAAGGATGACGATCCGCGCAGGACAGTTGACGCTGCGTATGCCTTGTCCGGTGAACAGCGGAAACCGTCCGCTCAGCTGCCTTCCACACCACTCGTTCGGCCCAGCGGTACTACCGACCCGAGTGAGAGTCCCCTTGTAGGACGGCAGCTCAGTTCCACAGTCGGACGGATTGTGCGTCGAAGAAGGCGATCTCCAAGCCGACCTTCGCGTACGACGTCGCTCGACGTGATTGCATGTCCTGTACGGCCTTAATCGTCGCTTCGTTTGACGGCGAGGCGACGTCGCCGAAGAGGGATACGACCAGTCGGGTGATCTTCGAGTGGACGATGGCGTCCATAATGTGTGCGTCGTTCTTGCTGAACGACATCCCGTACGACAGCAAACCGCCGCTGATCGCTGCGAGTGACCGAAGCGCGCGACCGAGGTAGTCACTGGTGCCGATACGGGTCAGCTTCTCGCTGCTCGTCCCTTCTGCCACGTATAGAGGGAACGAGTCCGCTTCGAGCTGGGCGCGGATCTGGTCGATCAGCGGTTCGTTGGTCCGGCGCCACGTCAGCTTCTTCAAACCACCCTCGCTGCGGTACAGGTGAAGGGCTCCGTGGAGGTAAAATACAGTCTGCGAGTAGGGATCCAGGTGGTTCCACACGACGTAGTCGGCAGCTTGCCCAGGATCTCGAAAACCGTCGTCCGCTTGTCTTGTCTTCAGGGCTGACTTGGGGAAGTCCTGCATGAGAGTCCAGTAGAGCAGGAGGTCATAGTTCGCAGTGTAGGTCCCATCGAACTGGTCTAGGAACCTGCGGACACGCAAGTAGACCTCGTCTTCGATCTCGTACGGCCGCTCAGGGTGAAGCGCCGCGAGGATGTGAGCCAGTGCGTCCTTGAGCTTCGCGGCTTCCTCACTAAGTATCGCGGCTTCCGCCGAGTACTTCGTTGCATCGAGTGCGCAGAGCCCAATAGCGGCGTCCTCGAGCGTCTTGATAACGATCTCGAAGTCCTGAGTATCCAATTTATGGAAAAGGTGCAGGGCGGTGAGGCTGAGCATGCCTTGGCTCTCAGCCTGGGATCGCAAAGCCGAGTATGAGAATCGGGCGGGGTCGAACGCGATGCTGAATCCGTTTCCCAGTATCAGTCGAGTGGGCAACGCTCTGCCCTTGGAGTTCGTCGTTTCGCTCAGCCAGGCGATGGCCTCGTTGTAGTCCATGACGTCCACTGGTCCACCTCGAATCCGTGTCTACCGAGAGTATCCGGGCTTATGTGTCGCGGCCAACCGCTGGCTGGAACGCCATTCCTGTGCTTCCGGCTCCTCGACGTAGTCCAGGAGGTTGTCCTTCAGGCCCATGTCTTCGAGGATCGTGAGAATCTCGGCTGGAGTGGCGTAGAAGAACTCGCGCCGAAGGTTGACCCGATTGACGCGCCGGTCGGCAAGGTGTTGGTGTAGCCGCGTTTCCAGGCTCACAGCGTCGGCGTCGAAGATCTTGGCGTGGACGTCGAACCTGAACGGAACCGAGGCGTCGCCGAGTTCACGAACGCGTTCGAGCGGATCGAGCCGCCGGGTCAATCCGACCTTAACGACACTGTCGCCGAACGATCCAACATTGGAGATCACGTAGACCCACCCAGTGCGGATGTTCGCTTCGCGCTCCTCAACCCCTCTGATTGCGTCACCGATCTCGTCCAGCTTTGCCCGTGCAGCCGCGGCCTGCTGCTCGTCGCCAGATGTGGCCCACTTCTGCAGGGCGTTCTGCCAGTGTGCCTCTTCTTTGGTCAGCCTGGCTTTCTCGCGTTCGAACTCTCGTTGAGCCTGCTGTTCATCCCGTTGCCGCTCCCGTTCAGCTCGGATGCGCTCCTTGTCTTCTTCGACCTTCGCGAGGTGGTCGGCAGTGAGCTCGAGTTCTTCGAGGCGCAGCTTGTGATAACTGGGAGAGATGTTGATCTTCATGGTTTTGCCGAGACGAGAGATGACTTCACGGGTCTTGGTCAGACGGTCTTTGGCGGAGTCAAGTCGGTAGGGGCGCATGGATCTCACGCAGTTGTCCGCTTCGGCGTTGTAGGCGCGCAGCATGAGCTTGGAAAAGTCTCTGACCATGCGCTGGCCTTCGACGGTGGAACCGTTCACGGTCCAGTCTGTGGTCGCGGTGATCGCATGGTTGTTCTTTGCGGAGATCTTGATGGAATCCTTAAGACGCTGCAGGGCGGCCTTGTAGGCAACGGCGTCGGCCAGCCGGTGCCGGAACTCGTAGATTCCGGCCTCCTGGAGCAGCGTGATCTCTTCAGTCTCGACGATTTGGCCGTGCAGTGACTTGAGCTTGATTGCCGCGTCGTCGGTCTGCCGTCGGATCGAGGCCAGCTGTGCCTCGGCGTCCTTCTGGCTTTGTGCCTGGGCTTCTCGTTGTTTCTGCGCCTCTTGCCCGAGTTCGGCGATAGTCTGGCGCATCTGCCGGATTTCTCGCTCTGCCTCCAGCGCGTCCTTGCCGCGGAGCTCATTGTACTTGGCGTTGAGATCCGCCAGTTTCGCGCTCAACGTAGCGTTGTGTGTACCGAGTTCGCGAACTTGGGATGCCGCTTGTTGGAACTTGGCGGTCTCCGTGCTGAGTTCGGCTTCGAGTTCTCGAACCCGTTTTCGGGAGCCGAACAATCCAGGCTTGCTCGATGCTGCGGGACCGGGTGCTGCTTGGACGGGCGCCGTTTGAGACCGTGGCTCGGGATCAAGTGTCCACAGCTGCCAGAATTTCGGCGGTGCGGGCCAGTCGGCTGGTGGCTGCCAGCCGGGCGGAGGCGCCCATCCGGAGGGGACTGCCGGCCAGTTCGGTGGCGGATTGAACCTATACCCCATACCACTGCCCTCCGCTGTTCCTGATCACCGCAGAAGTCGCGGTTTCGTGAGAGTGTGTTACACGGTCTGGCCCGGTTGTGTGTGGAAGCTGCAACTCTCGTCGGCAAATGCGCCGACGTTAGCAACCGCGTCTCGCGCGATGAAGTCAACGGAGGTATGCGGCATCGCCGCGGTGGCTTCTTGCAAGGCGCCGTTCGCCTGCGATCGAAGTGGCAGGTGTTCGTTGTTCACCAACCAGAACGGCGGACTGCTACTGGGGTTGACCCGTTTTGACGGACAGGGTCGTTGAGTTGGTGTCAGGCTACCTGACGGCTGGTGGCGTCTTCGGTCGCGTTGCGGTTCGTTTCGTAGGTGTTGGGGCTGAGGTAGCCGAGGCTGGAGTGGAGTCGGCGGGTGTTGTACCAGCCTTCGATGTATTCGAAGATCGCCTTGTGCGCGGCGGTGTGGGAGGGCCAGCCGCGGCGGTCGAGCAGTTCCGCTTTGATGGTGGCGAAAAACGATTCGGCGACGGCGTTGTCCCAGCACTGTCCCTTACGCCCCACCGATAGTCGCAGCCGTGCTCGTTGGCGAGATCACCGAACTGGGCAGAGGTGTACTGGCAGCCTCGGTCGGAGTGGAAGATCACGCCAGGTCCGGGGCGACGCTGCGCCACAGCGTTGTTCAGCGCTTCGGCGATAAGGTCGGTGCGCAGGTGATCCGCGGTGGCCCAGCCGACAACTCGTCGGGAACCGAGGTCGATCACGGTCGCGAGGTAGAGCCAGCCTTCCCAAGTGTGGATGTAGGTGATGTCCCCGCACCATCGGGTGTTGATATCGCTTACGCCGCAGGAGAAGTTCCGCTTGATCAGATCATCCGGAGTAGACGCGGCCGGGTCCGCGACGGTAGTGGTGCGCCACCGCTTCGGGGCCCGTCCGGCCAGGCCCGCGGCGCGCAGCAGCCGGGCGACGCGTTTGCGGGAATGCCGCCGTCCCTGAGCTCGCAGCTCGGCGTGCACCCGCGGTGTTCCGTAGGTGCCCTTCGACTCGTCGTGGATCGCGACGATCTCCTCGGTCAACTGGGTGTCCTGCTGCTTGCGGGCGGACGGTTCGGCGGCACGGTGGGCGTAGTAGGCGGCTCGGGAGACCTTGAGTAGCTCACAGGAACGTTTCACGTTGCCGGTGGGGCCGGCGTTCTCCGCCTCGATGAACGGGTACACGTTCACCGGGTCTCCTTGATGCTCCTATGTCAAGCCGCCTGCGGCAGCCATTCATATCCGGTCGTATTGGGCCGTTGACTGGCACGTTGCTCATCGGCCAGCAATGCGCGGAACACCACGTCGGAGAGCCGGCGCCGGAGCAGCCGGATGGCTTCTTTGCGGGTCTTACCGCGGGCGAGGAGCTTGTCGACGTAGTCCTTGCCCGGTCCGATGCCACGGATCTGGGTGATGGCGATCATGTGCAGGGCGCAGTTGACGGTGCGGTTGCCGCCGCGGTTGAGCCGGACCTTGCTGGAGTTGTTGCCCGACCACACCGGAATCGGGGCCGTGCCGGTGAACCGAGCGTAGGCGTCTTTGGAGCGAAACCGTTGTGCCCCAGCGGTTTCCCCGATAATCACCGCAGCACCGAGCACGCCGCAGCCGGGGACCTCCAGCAGGGTCGGCGCCAACACGCGCACCCGGTCGCGCAGCTCACGCTCCAACCCGTTGATCTGCACCGTCAGTTCACGGCAGCGAGCCAGCAGCTCGCGGGCGATGCGCGCCACGAGACCGTCGCTGCCGGCCAGGCGGCGAGCCAGGTCATCAATGACGCAGTAGCGGCGCAGGCCACGCGAGGGGACCTGCAGGTCTGGGTCGAGTTCGTGCAGGTGCCAACGCAACCGGTTGACCAGCTCGGTGCGCTGCACCACCAGATCGTGCCGGTAATCGACCAGCAGCTTCACCTCGCGAGCGGGCCCGTCCAGCTGCGCGACGGCCAGGTTCGGTTCGCGCAGGGCGGCGTGCGCGACTGCCAGCGCGTCGATCGGGTCGGACTTCCCGGGCTCGCGCCCGCCGCGGCGAGACGCGGCCATCAGGTGGGTGGGCACGCGCACCACCGCGCACCCGGCGCCCAACAGGTCACGTTCCAGCCGACGTGTGACATGCCGGCAGTCCTCCACCGCGAACCGCGCGTCTGGCCACTGACCGGCCCATTCCACGATCTTCAGGTGATTTTCGCTGGTGGTGCCGACCGTCCGCTCGGCCAGTTTCCGGCCGATCCCGTCGACGGCCACCAACGTGTGGCTGCGCTTGTGCGCATCCACCCCGATCACGACCACGCTCAACCCGAATCCCCTTTCCTCGCCCCCTCAATGGACACCACCGGGCGAGGCGGGCACGCGTCAATCGGGCACGTGGCGAACTCCTATCAAGCCACATCCCCACCCAGCAGGTGCCCGGCGGGCCGCACATCAGGACAAGCCACCAGTCACGTGGGGCAGCGAAGAAACGAGCGAACCCCACCGGGCACCAAGATCATGACATTGACGCGAAGAAAGCCGTGGCTCGTTTGAGGATCTCCACGTCCTCGGACAGGCGGCGGTTTTCTCGCCGCAACCGAGCCAGCTCGGCCCTCTCATCGGTGGACAGCCCGCCGTCGGTGCTGGTCCCGGCGTCGCGTTCGGCCTGCTTGACCCACTCCCGCACGCCGGTCTCGGTCAGGTCGAAGTCCTTCGCGACCTGACCGATCGACCGGTCGCCGCGCCGGCATAACTCGACGATCTCGGCCTTGAACTCCTGCGTGAACGAACGACGAGCCCGAGGCTTCTTCCTGCCCATGGTCTCCATGATGGAACATCCTTCCGGAGGCACAAAGCCCCTGATCTTGGATGTCCGTCAAAACGGGTCAGGCCCACTACATTTCGGGCACGTGATGCGCCTCTTTACCCAGTTCGTTACTGAGTCCGAGGGACTGTTCGATTTGGGTGACGGCGTTGTGATGTGTTCCGATGGCGGGATCCATGATCCACAGTTGTTCGATGGCGGGTTGGAATCCGAGTGCTGCCCAGGTGCGGCGTACTTTTTCGAGTGCTGGTTCGAAGGTCGAGTCGTCTTTGAGCAGGGCGCGGTCGAGGTCGATGGGGAACGGCAGTACAGCGACGAGGCGCGGGTCGGCGCAGACCCAGCGGAGCAGGCGGGCGGTGAGTAGCCGTCCGACTCCGCCGAGGCCGCGCCAGGCCGGCGCGAGCTGTACTCGATCGATGATGACGACGTGGCTGCCGAGCGACTCGACCTCATCTTCGAGGTCATCTCGGAGTGTGACGAAACCGAATTGATCGCGGCCGCCGAAGAGGGGGATGAATCTTGCGTAGTCCTCGCTACGGGCATCGAGTGCGACGTGGATGTTTTTGACGTGCTGGAGGTCGAGGGTTAACCCGTTGGCTTCGAATATCGTGACGTCGAGAGCTTCCTCGTCGAGTCGTTTCGTCGAGAGTGCCGTGCCTTCGATTTCGTGCCAGGGGTTGATGCCGTCGGCTTCGTCCTCGTCCGGCAGGACGCGTACGGTTGCGCTGGCCCACCAATCACTTGTTCCGGGATCGGTTTCGCCGCCGCCGACGAGGTTCGCATGGTTTTTCAGGTGCAGTTCGACCCACTCAAGCTGAGCAAGTAGTTGCTGCGCTAGGTCTGGATCACTGTGGAGTGCAGCCATAGGACGTTACTACTCGGATTTCGCCATCGGCTCAAGATGAGCGCATTCTGGTCTGACGGAATGGATCAGAGTCAGGGAGTCGTGATGGGTGAGCGTGGTGTGTGGAAGCGGTGTGGGTGTGTTGATCAGGAGACGGGACGTCGGTGTGGTCCTCGGTGTCCGCGGCTGCCGGTGCGGGGGCACGGTAGCTGGTATTTCACGGTGGAGTTGCCGGGGCGCAGGGATGGTGGGCGGCGCAGGCTGCGGCGTGGCGGATTTACCTCGCGGACGGCGGCTACGCAGGCTCGGCGGTATTGGCGGGGTGATGATGTTGATCCTGATCTGAGTCTGGTGACGGTGGGGCAGTGGCTGGATATCTGGCTGGCGACTCGTCACACGATCCGTCCGGCGACTCGGACGATCTATACCCAGCTCGTTCGGGATTACTTGAAGCCTCGCCTTGGCAACGTGGTGCTGGCGGAGTTGACGATCGGGCGGGTGCAGGCGATGTTCACGGGCCTGCTGCGCGCGAATGCGACGCGGGCGCGGCCGTTGTCGGCGGCGACGGTGCAGCGGATGCGGGAGGTGCTGCGTGCCGCGTTGAACGGTGCCATCCGGCGTGGGTTGATCACGAGCAATCCAGCGCGGTGGGTGGAATTGCCCTCGCCGCAGCGGCCGCGTCCGGTGGTGTGGACGGAGGCGCGGGTGGCGGTGTGGCGGGCGACCGGGGAACGTCCGCCGCTGGCGGTGTGGACGGCTGAACAGACCGCGGCGTTTCTCCAGTTCACCGGGCAGCACCCGCTGCATCCCTTGTTCCACGTCGCGGCCTTGACCGGGCTGCGACGTGGCGAGGCCCTTGGCCTGCGCTGGTGCGACCTCGATTTGAACGAGTCGACCTTGACGGTGACTCATCAGATTCAAGAGCGAGACGGCCAAGCGGTGGTGTGCCTGCCCAAGACCACGGCCAGTGGTCGCACGGTGTCACTGGACCGAAGCACGATAGCTCTACTGACTCGGCTGCGTGCCTCCCAACTCCAGACGGCCGGAGGAGCTCCGGATGGCTGGGTCTTCGCGCATGACAATGGGCAGCACTGGAGTCCGAGCTACGTGTCGCACGCGTTCAGTCGGCTTGTCACCAAGTCTGGACTGCCGCCGGTACGGTTCCACGACCTCCGGCACGGTGCTGCAACGCTGTCGCTGGCCGCGGGGAACGACCTGAAGACGGTGCAAGCGCTGCTAGGCCACGCCAGCATCGTCCTGACGGCCGACACCTACACCAGCGTGCTCCCGTCCCTCGCCCGTGCAAGCGCCGAAGCGACCGCGAGCCTTATTCGTCGCGCCGGCTACGAACGGGGTCAGAAGATCTGCAGGTCACGGGCCACTCGCGGTCGACAACAACGAAGTCAGGGCAGCGGCCGAGGTCCGCGCCTCATCTATCGAGGAGAGGCACTCGAACGGGCTCACGGTGGCCCCACCTCGGGCTCACACATCAACAAAGCCCACCAACGGCACCCCTGAAATGACGGGAAAATCGTTGGCGGGCTTTGGTTTCTTACTGTGCGCCATCAGGGACTCGAACCCCGAACCCGCTGGTTAAGAGCCAGCTGCTCTGCCAATTGAGCTAATGGCGCCTGCTTGTTCCGCCGCTTTGGTGTTCCCCTCGGCGACGTGGAAAACATTAACACAGGGTTGCTGGGGCCCGTTTCAGGGGGGTCCCCTAACGACGGGCCGGGACGTATTCGGCCATCCGGCCGCGAGCGTTGCGGCCGGTCAGGCAGACTATAGCCAGACGTTGGGGTTGGTACCACGCGAAACGGGCGGTGTGCATGAGGGTCTGGGGAGCGACGGGGCGGTCGCGGGTGGCTGTGGTGGCATTGGTGGCCGGGTTCACACTGGCCGCGTGCAGCAGTACACCGTCGGGTGAATCGCCGTCGCAGGGTGGTGCTCCTGGGGGTTCGCAGCAGAGTGCCGCGCCGGCGCCGGAGCCGAAGCCGGCCGTGATGACGCTGACCCCGACACAGGGTGCGGCGAACGTGGCGCCCGGCGAGCCGGTCACGGTGGCCGTGGCCGACGGCAAGGTCGGCGAGGTCAAACTGACCGGCGCCGACGGCAAGGTCGTCGCGGGCAAGCCGAAGGAAGACGGTACGGGCTGGGAGTCGGCGGAACCGCTCGGCTACGGCAAGACCTACACCGTCACCGCGGCCGCGACCGGGACCGATGGCAAGCCGGTCACCGCGACCTCGACGTTCTCCACCGCCAAGCCTGGCCGCCAGATCGGCGTCTCGATCAACCTGGTCGAAGGCGAGACGGTCGGCGTCGGCCTGCCGTTGATCTTCACCTTCACCGGCAACGTGCCGGACAAGGCGGCGACCGAGAAGGCGTTGAAGATCGTCACCGAGCCGCAGGCCGAGGGCGCGTTCCACTGGTTCGGCGAGAAGACCGTGATGTGGCGGCCCAAGGAGTACTTCAAGCCGGGCACGAAGATCTCGGTCAACGCGGCGATCTACGGGAAGAACCTCGGCAACAACACCTTCGGCCGCGAGGACAAGCCCGCCAAGGTGGTCGTCGGGGACAAGCTGGTCGCGACCGCGGACGGTGGCACGCACCAGATGAAGGTCGTGGTGAACGACCAAGAGGTCAAGCAGATGCCGATCTCGATGGGCAAGCCGTCGAGCAGCACCCCGGCCGGGACCTACACGGTGATGAGCGAGCACAACGGGTACACGATGGACTCCAGCACGTACGGCGTCCCGACGGACAGCAAGGCCGGCTACCGGACGTTCGTGAAGTACGCGGTGCGGATGTCGAACAGCGGCATCTTCTATCACTCGGCACCGTGGTCGGTCGGTTCCCAGGGCAAGCGGAACGTGAGCCACGGCTGCATCAACCTGTCGACGGAGAACGCGAAGTGGCTGATGGACACTTCGAAGAAGGGTGACATCATCACGGTCACCAACTCGGGGCCGCAGGTGCTCGAGCCGACCGACGGCTGGTCGGTGTGGCAGATGTCGTGGGACGACTGGAAGACCGGCGGCGACCGGAACTGACCCATTGCCATGAGGGGTCCCCTTAGGACGGAATTCGTCCTAAGGGGACCCCTCATGGCGTTCCGGGCTCGGGCGTCCCGTTGAGGGTGTCCCAGGTCTTCTCTGGATCACGGACGCATCTTTGGTACTCGAGCTCGGCGAGGTACTTCTGCGACTGGGCCTTGGTGCAGTTCGGGTAGCCGGGCTCGCAGCGCCACGGTGACTTCTTGGCCGATGTGGTCGGCTTGGGCGGGCTCACCGTCACGGTCGTGACGGGTGTCGACGTCATCGCCGGCGCCGGTATCTGGTTCGGCGGAGAGGCGCTGCGCAAATCCGCCCGGGACGATCGCCCCTCACGGCACCGATCTGATGGGGGTCCGGGGGCTCGGCCCCGAAAAAAGGCGAAACCCCAGCCCGTTGGAAGGGGCCGAAGGCCCCGAACAGACTGGGGTGATGGGGTGAGCGACGGGTTTCGAACCCGCGACCTCCTGGACCACAACCAGGTGCTCTACCAGCTGAGCTACGCCCACCATCGCCGGGCTCGGGGAGCTCCCCATCACCTCGGCCGCACTATATTAGCGTGCCCGTTTCAGGGGCTCGCAACGGGTTACCCTTCGTGGCGTTCCTGCACTTCAGCGGCCGCGGCCTTGGCCTGTTCGGTGGTCGGGCCGGGCTGCGGGACGAAGGCGACGCGACGGTAGTAGTCGAGCTCCCCGATGGATTCCCTGATGTCGGCGAGCGCGCGGTGCGCGAGGCCCTTCTCGGGCTTGGCGTAGTAGATCCGCGGGTACCAGCGCCGGACGAGTTCCTTCACCGACGAGACGTCGACCATGCGGTAGTGCAGGTGCGCGTCGAGGAGGGGCATATCGCGGGTGATGAAGCCGCGGTCGGTGGCGATGGAGTTGCCGGCGAGCGGGGCGACGTTCGCCTCGGGCACGTGCGCGCGGATGTACTCGAGCACGCGCTGCTCGGCTTCTTCCATGGTCACGGTGGAGCGCCGGACCTCTTCGGTGAGGCCGGAGTGGGCGTGCATCTCGCGGACGACCTCCGGCATGCCGTCGAGAGCTTCGTCGTCGGCGTGGATGACGATGTCGACGCCTTCGCCGAGGACGTTGAGCTCGGCGTCGGTCACCAGCGCGGCGATTTCGATCAACGCGTCCTTGCCGAGGTCGAGCCCCGTCATCTCGCAGTCGATCCAGACTAGGCGGTCGTTCACCCCGGAACCCTAACCCGACCCGGGGATTCGTGACGCGCGACGTGCGGGTTCGGCGCGTTGCTGGCAGCGTGTGCATCCTCAGGTGAGTCATGTCACAGACCAGGGAGCGACAGTGGTCGAACAAGGTCCAGCCCAGGAGATCGCGCAGGGGTACGTGAGCGAGGGCGCGGCGGTCGAGCTCGGCGCGGTCGTGATCGACGGCAAGGCCGACGCCGGCGCCGCGGTCCGCCTGCCGCTGGCGACGCTGAACCGGCATGGGCTGGTCGCGGGCGCGACCGGCACCGGCAAGACGAAGACCCTGCAGCTGATCGCCGAACAGCTGTCGGCCGCGGGAGTGCCGGTGGTGCTGGCGGACGTGAAGGGTGACCTGTCGGGGCTCGCCGCGCAGGGCGAGAGAAACGACAAGATCGCCAAGCGCGCGGAAGAACTGGGTGACTCCTGGGAGCCCGCCGCCTTCCCCGTGCAGTTCCTGTCGCTGGGCACGGGTGGGAAGGGGTCGCCGATCCGGGCGACGATCACGAGTTTCGGCCCGATCCTGCTGTCGAAGGTCCTGGGGCTCAACGAAACCCAGGAGTCGACGCTCGGCCTGATCTTCCACTGGGCCGATCAGCGCGGGCTGGCGCTGCTGGACACGAAGGACCTCCGCGCGGTCATCACGCACCTGACGAGTGACGAGGGCAAGGAGGACCTCAAGGGCATCGGCGGCGTCTCGGCCGCGACGGCCGGGGTGATCCTCCGCGCGCTGTCCAATCTGGAGGCTCAGGGCGGCGAGGACTTCTTCGGCGAGCCCGAGCTGGACGTCCACGATCTGATGCGCGAGGTCGACGGCAAGGCGATGGTGACCTTGCTGGAACTGGACAACCTCCAGTCGAAGCCCGCGCTGTTCTCGACCTTCCTCATGTGGCTGCTGGCCGAGTTGTTCGAGGAGCTGCCCGAGGAGGGCGACCTCGACAAGCCGAAGCTGGTGTTCTTCTTCGACGAGGCACATCTGCTGTTCAACGACGCGTCGAAGGCGTTCCTGGAGCGCATCGAGCAGACCGTGAAGCTGATCCGGTCGAAGGGTGTCGGCGTGTTCTTCTGCACGCAACTCCCGACGGACATCCCGAACAACGTCCTGTCCCAGCTGGGCGCGCGGGTGCAGCACGCGTTGCGCGCGTTCACGCCCGAGGATCAGGCGGCGCTGACGAAGACGGTGAAGACGTATCCGAAGACGAAGCACTACGAGCTGGACTCGGCGCTGACGTCGCTCGGTATCGGCGAAGCGATCGTCACCGTGCTTTCCGAGCGGGGTGCGCCGACGCCGGTCGCGTGGACCCGCCTGCGTGCTCCGCGTTCGAAGATGGGCTCCATCGGCGCCGAAGCCATCACAGCGGCGACGACGTCTTCGGACCTGCACGCGAAGTACTCCGAGACGATCGACCGTGAGTCGGCCTACGAGAAGCTCGCCGCGAAGGTGGCCGCGCCGCCCGCCGGTGAGGCTGCTCCGGAGGCGCCGGCTCCGAAACCGGAGAAGGAAGGCCCCGGCATGGTCGAGCAGGCGATGAAGAACCCGGCGGTGAAGTCGTTCCTCCGCTCGGCGGCGAGCGCGCTGGGACGGGAGATCACCCGTGGTCTCTTCGGGAACCGGAGGCGGTGAGGAAAACCTGACGGGATCTGTCAGGTATGTCCGGCAGGGTCAGCGGCATGACCAACACCGCGACAGCATCGTTCACCGTGGACGGCTGGGATCCGCAAGCCACCGAGAAGGCCGAAGGCACCGAGTTCTCACGGGTGCTGCTGACCAAGACGTTCACCGGTGACGTCGAAGGGGCCAGCGCCGTGGAGATGCTGACCGCGGTGAACGAGACGTCGTCGGCGTACGTCGCCTTCGAGCGGCTGGCCGTCTCCGTCGACGGGCGCAAGGGCGGCTTCGTCCTGCATCACTCGGCGGGGGAGAACGGGCACCACCTGATCGTCTTGCCGGGCTCCGGTCACGGTGAGCTGGCAGGCATCACCGGAACGGCGGAGATCGTCCAGGACGACGAGGGCAACCACACCTTCACCCTCAGCTACGAACTCTGAACGCGTGTGAAGGACTCCTTCCCCCGGAGGAGTCCTTCACACGCTCACCGGCTGGGCCGCCCCCTGACGCGGTCCAGACGGCCGGGTCAGCCGACGATCTGCTCGACGATCTTCTTCGCGTCGTTGATGGGGATCGCGAAACCGATGCCGATGCTGCCCGTCGAGGCCGGGTTGTACAGCGCCGAGTTGATGCCGATGACGTTCCCCTGCGCGTCCACCAGCGCCCCGCCCGAGTTGCCCTGGTTGATCGGGGCGTCGGTCTGGATCGCGGTGTAGCTCGGCCCGGCTTCGTTCGTGGTCCTGCTGTAGGGCGAGCGCCGCTCCTGGCCGCTGCTCAACTCGTCGAGCTTGCGGTTCAGCGCGCTCACGATCCCGGTGGTCACGGTGTTCTGCAGTCCGCCGGGCGAGCCGATCGCGACGACTTGCCGGCCGACGGCGAGCTTGCTCGAGTCGCCGAGCGAAGCCGGCGTCAGGCCGCTCGCGTCCTTCGCCTGGAGCACGGCGATGTCGGCCTTCGTGTCGGCGCCGACCACGCTCGCCTTGTACTGCTTGCCGTCCGACAGGGTGACGGTCACGTCGCCCTCGGCGTCGGCGACCACGTGTGCGTTGGTGAGGATGCGCCCGTCCGCAGTCAGGATGACGCCGGAGCCGACCGCCTCGCCCTGCGCGGTGGTCACGTTCACCTGGACGACACTCGGCGTCACCTTCGCGGCGACCCCGCTGACGTCACCCGAAGTGTTGTTCCCGACCAGTTGCCCGTTGGCGACCGCGGACGAACCCGTGCCCGACGCCGACGACGCGGTGCCGAGCCCCGTGATCGCCGCTCCGCCGACACCGCCGACGAGTGCGGCGGCGAGTGCCGTCGCGCTGACGAGGACGGCGACCCTGCCGCCCTTCTTGCGTGGTGGCGGGGTGACGAGTGGATTCGGCGCGGCCTGCCAAGGGGTGTAACCGGGGTACTGCTGCTGGTGCGGCGGCTGGTGCCCACCGGTTGAGGCGGGACCTGGCCGACTCTCGTTCTCGGTCATGGAACAAGATTCGCGCCCGTACTTGTGAACCGCCTGTGGAATCCCCCTGTGCTTTCCTGAGAAGAATTACCTGAGAACGCTCAGTCGAAGAACGCCGGGACGTCCAAAGCTCCGCCCGACGCCTCGAACTCCTCGTGCACCGCGGCGCGGAGTTTCGCGTCGGCCAGGTAGTCGACGGCGGTCAGCGCCAGCCCCAGCGCACCGTCGACGACCGCGCGATCGCCGTCCGGCGAACCGGCCGCGGCCGCGAACTCCTTGGTGTGCAAGGCGGTCGTCGGTCCGGCGATGGCGATCATCGGGTGGATCGCGGGCATCCGGTAGGAGAGGTTGCCGAGATCCGTCGAGCCGGTGAGGAATTCGGGCACGATACCGGGCGGCAACGGTTTGCGGCCGGCGTCGACCTGGTGCACCGACCAGCGGCCGGCGAGGGTGGAGTTGAACCGGATCGGCAGATACGCGGGCTGGGCGTCCCACAGCAGTTCGACTCCGCAGCCGGTCATTTCCGCCGCACCGCGCGCGATCGCCGAAACCCGCTCGGCGAGGTCGCGCAGCGTGTCCGGCTGCGCGGAGCGGAGATAGAACAGCAGGGCCGCGCGTTCGGGGACGACGTTCGGCCGCGCGCCGCCGTCGGTGAAGACCCCATGGACGCGGTCGCTGGAAGGCAGATGCTGCCGAAGCGCCGCGACTCCCTGGTACGCGGCGACGGCGGCGTCGAGCGCGTTGCGGCCCATGAACGGCTGAGCCGAGGCGTGCGCGCCGACACCGTGGAAGACCATTTCCAGCTGCCGCCTGCCGAGGAACGGGTGCATGGCGATGTCGTGGCTGAACGGATGCAGCATGACCACGGCGTCGACGTCGTCGAAAACGCCGGCGCGGGCCATTGTCTCCTTGCCGCCGCCACCTTCCTCCGCCGGCGTGCCGATCAGCGAGACCCGGCCGCCCAGCCGTTCGGCGACCGCCGCCGCGCCGAGGAAGCCGCCCGCGCCCGCGGTGCAGATGACGTTGTGCCCGCAGCCGTGGCCGAGCCCGGGAAGCGCGTCGTATTCGGAGAGGACCGCGATATGCGGCCCGCTGCCGGGGGTGGTCGCGACCAAGGCGGTGTCGAGGCCGCCCGCGCCGATCGTCACCTCGTGGCCGTGCCGCTCGAGCAGGTCGCCGAGCGCGCGGACCGAGCGGTGTTCGGCGAAACCTTCTTCTGGATGAGCGTGCAGGTCTTGGCTCAGCCCCACCAATTCCGCCGCCAGCGCGCGGATGTCGGCGCTTACGGCGTCTCGTGTGGCGGCGTCCGCGCCGTCATGGGGCGAACCGAGGGGTTCGGCCGCGGCGACGGCGTCCGCGGTCGCGTCGACCAGCGAGCGGAGGTAGCCGTCGTCGGGAGGAATCGGCGAAGCGTGCTCAGAGCGGATCATTTCCGGATGTTAACTCCTAGCTCGCCCGTGACGATCTGCGTGACACCGGAGTACCGCTCTTCGACGTGGTCGAAACCGCGCTGGAACAGCTTGATCGCGATCTCGCCGCGGTCGAACATCCGCTGCCCGCTCAGCCTGCCGAGGACGGTGTCCGCGAGCCGCATCGGCTGATCGCTGTGCCGGGCACTGGTCAGCATCACCAGCGAGCCACCGGGTTTCAGCGCACGGGCGAACGAATCCAGCGCCGCGTCGGGATCGGCGAACATGTGCAGCGCGGCGAAGCAGCAGACGGCGTCCACAGTGGAATCGTCGAGCGGCAGGTCGACGGCGTCGGCGCGCAGATAGGTCACCGAAGGGGGATTGGGCGCGGCGAGCGCCTTCTCCAGCATGGTGACCGAACCGTCGAGCCCGATCGACAGGCCGTCCGGCCCGACCGCTTCGCCGAAGGCACGAGTGAACCGGCCGGTGCCGCAGGCGACGTCCAGCGCGACCTGACCGGCGTGCAGGCCGAGCGCTTCGATCGCGAGGCGGACCTCGTCCGCCATCGTCGGGCCGTTCAGTCCTTTCGCGACCCTGCCCAGCGCCGGGCGCCAGTACCGCTCGTAGATCATCGGCACGGCGGAGGTGCGCATCAGCCGCTGCGCGAGTCCGGTCGGCGGCCCCGCCTGCGGGATTTCTCCCAGCAGGTCAAGGAAACCCTTCCCGGTGGTGGTGGGCGTGGTGCCCGGCCTCAGCAGGCTTTCGAGACGTTCGCGATGGTCCGGCATGGCTGCTCCCTTCACGGTCCTCACCGGAGAATCTGCCATGACCGGTCCGTTCGCGACATTCCCGCCGCCGCGACCCGAAACTGTCGGTGGCCGTCTCTAACGTCGGAGGGAGTCGCCGTTCCCCAGCCGAAGGAGCACGAAATGACCGGCTCGATCCTGCAGCACACCGCCACGACCACGCTCCGCATCCCGGTGCGCGGCCCGTTCGACCTCGACAAGTCCATCCGTTTCCTGACCGATTTCCCGCCCGCGTGCCGCGCGGACGCGGCCGCCGAACCCGGCACCCTGCGCTTCGCCTTCCCCGCCGAAGCGGGCTGGGAGCATGTCGGTGCGGCCGTCAGACAGAGATCGCCCGGTTCGATCGAGGTGGAGGTCTTCGCCGAAGAGGGGCTCGCCGTCGAAGTCGGCGCCCAGGTCCGGCGGATCCTGTCGGTGGACGTCGACGGCGTCGGCTTCGCCAAGATCGGCACGGCGGATCCCGTGGTGCGCCGCCTCCAGCAGGCGCACACCGGCCTGCGGCCGGTGCTGTTCCATTCGCCCTATGAAGCCGCATGCTGGGCGATCCTGAGCCACCGGGCGCGGATGTCCCAGGCCGCCACGGTGAAACGTCGGCTCGCCGAGGAATTCGGCAGGCCGGTGGACGTCGGAGGGAAGGTCCTCAGGTCGTTCCCGGCGCCGGACGTACTGGCCGGGCCGGAGGTAGGACGCGGCCTGCCGGAGGTGAAGGCCGAGCGGTTGCGCGCGGTGGCCAACGCCGCCAAGGACGGTCTGCTCGACGCCGCGTACCTGCGCGCGATGCCGGTGCCGGACGCGTTGCGCTGGTTGCAGCGCTTGCCTGGGATCGGCCCGTTCTCGGCACAGCTGATCCTGATCCGTGGTGCCGGGCATCCGGACGTCTTCCCCAGTGGCGAGCCCCGGTTACAGGAGGCCATGCGGGCCGCGTACGACCTGCCGATGGCGCCACCCGAGGAGTTGGAGGAGTTGTCCGCGGTATGGCGGCCGTTCCGCAGCTGGGTGGCTTTCGCCCTGCGCAACGACGGGAGTTTCGCACGCGCGGGATCGGGAGTTCGATGACCGCCTGACACGGGACATATCCGGCTTGTGGTGAGCTGGTGAGGTGAGCTCGTCTCCCGCCGAAACGGTTTCCGACATCGCCCAGTCCACCCCGCCCGGCACGATCACCCTGGTCACCGGTGGTCTCGCGCTGCTCGTGGTGCTCTCAGGCAGGCCTTGGCGGATCGCCCGCAACCTGATCACGCTCGTCCACGAGGCGGGTCACGCGCTGGCGGCGGTGCTGGTCGGCCGTCGGCTGCAGGGCATCAAGCTGCACTCGGACACCTCCGGAGTCACGGTCTCCCGTGGCAAACCGGAGGGCCCGGGGATGGCGTTCACCGCGCTGGCCGGGTACCCGGCGGCCGCGGTGCTCGGGCTGGTGTTCGCGGGGCTGCTCTCGTCGGACCTGATCACCGTCGTGCTGATCATGATGGCGTTGATGCTGCTGGGCGTGCTGGTGATGGTGCGCAACACCTACGGCGTGTTCACCGTGGTCGCCAGCTCGGTGGTGCTCGGGCTGGTCGCGCTGGTGGCGCCCTCGTGGTTCCAGGCGATCTTCGTCTACCTGCTGACCTGGTTCCTGCTGTTCGGCGGTGTTCGGCCGGTGGTCGAGCTCCAGATCAAGCGGCGCCGGGGAGCGGCGCGGGATTCCGACGCCGATCAGCTCGGCAGGCTCACCGGGATGCCCGCGGTGCTGTGGGTGCTGGTGATGGCCGTGCTGACGGTGAGCTGTCTCTTCGCGGGCGGGTTGTGGCTGCTGGAGCCGACCGTCGCCTGACCGGGGCGGTACGGCAGACTGATGGCTCGTTCCGCGCGGAAGGAGTCAGCAGATGGACGAGGTCGCCAAGGCCGTCGAGGAATGCGCTCGATCGGCGAAACGGGCCGCGCCGTCGCTGGCCGCCGCCACCGCGGAGGCGATCGACGCCGCGCTGAACGCCATGGCGGACAAGCTGGTCGAGCACGCCGACGTCGTGCTCGAAGCGAACCAGGCCGACATCGCCAAGGCACGCGAGGACGGCATGAGCGCGGGCCTGCTCGACAGGCTCACCATCACGCCCGAGCGGCTGACCGGCATGGCCGAACAGCTCCGTCTCCTGGCGGGCGCGCCGCATCAGGAGCGCTCCGTCGATGTGTCCACTTTGGACGGAGGGCTGCGGCTGGTGGAGCGTCGCCGCCCGGTCGGTGTGATCGGCGCGAACTACGAAGCGCGCCCGAACGTCACGGTGGACGTCGCCTCGCAGCTGGTGAAGTCGCGCAACGGTGGCGTGCTCCGCACGGGTTCCGCCGCGCTCGGCTCGGCCCAGCGTCTGCGCGAGACCGTGATCGCGCCCGCGCTCTCCGAGGCGGGAATCGACCCGGACGTCATCCAGCTGGTGCCGCGCGCCGAGCGTGAAGCGGCGTCCGCGCTGGTCCGTTTCCCCGAGCTCGTGCCGCTGGTCATCCTGCGTGGCAGCGGTGACAGCACCCGGGCACTGGCCACCGAGGCGGCCGTTCACGGCGTCCGGACGCTGGCCCACGCCGACGGCGGCGGCGTGCTGTACGTCGACGAGGCGGCCGACACCGACAAGGTGCGCGACCTGGTCTTCAACAGCCTCGACCGGCTCGGCGTCTGCAACCGGCTGAACCTGCTGCTGATCCACGAGAACGCCCACGACCGCGTCTGGCCCGGCATCTCCGGCGCGCTGGCCGAACGCGGCGTCACGCCCTCGCTCGCCCCGCACGAGCACGCCATCGGCTACGAATGGGCGCTCGACTCGGACCGCGAAGCGACCGTCACCGTCGCGAAGGTCTCCGGCCTGCCCGAAGCGGCGGAGATCGCCAACGAGCGGACCTCCGGCCTGGCCGCCGGCATCGCGACCGAGAGCAGCGAAGCCGCCGACGCGTTCTTCGACGCGTACACCGGCACCGGCGTCTTCTGGAACGCCCCGACCCGGCTGCTCGACGGCTTCAAGCTCCTCGCCGTCCCCGAGACCGGCATCAACCTGGACAAGGTCCCCGGCCCGCGTGGTCCGGTCACCTACACCGATCTCTACGTGCGCCAGTACGCCGTGCTGCCCGCCTGACGCGCGGTGGTCGTGAGTGACGATTCGTGTTCTAACCCGAATCGTCACTCACGACCCGCGGAAGTGGTAGCAAAGGTCCCTTGCTCCCCGGCAGGGGATCAGCGCCGCCGCCGCTTGGACCGAGGCCGAGGCGGCACCGAGTCCGCGGTGGCGTCCTCGACCTCGTCCGAAGCAGGCGTCGGGTCCGGAGTGGCGTCGCCCAGCCCCAGCATCTCCGCGGCGAGCTGTTGCGAAGACGCGAACATGCCCGAAGGCCGGTCCCGCGCCCGGCGCAGGGACGAAGGCCTCAGCCGGGTGTAGCCCCGCACCGAAACCGGCCGCCGCGAGCGGACCTCGTACTGCGGGAACCCCGAAAGCTCGCCGGCGAGTTCCTTGTCGACCAGGATGGTGCCCGGCCGCGCGGTCGAGGTGAGGCGGGCGGCGAGGTTCACGACCGAGCCGTAGACGTCGCCGAACCGGCTGAGGATCCGGCCCGAAGCCAGCCCCGCGCGCACGGAGGGCAAGGTCTCGTCGGCATCGGCGCGTGCGGACAGGGTAAGGGCGATCTCGGCCCCGTCGACGGCGGAATCGGCGACGAACAGGACCTCGTCGCCGATCATCTTCACGATCCGCCCGTGGTGATCCGCGACCACCTCGGTGGCGACGGATTCGAACCGGTCGAGGATGTCGGTCAGCTCTTCTTCGTCGACCTGCCTGGTCAGCCGGGTGTAGCCGACCATGTCGACGAAGCCGACCACCTCGGTCCTCGCTTCGAGGTCTTCGTCCGGCAGTGCCAGCGCCCGGCCCGCGTAGGCGGCCAGGTGGCGGCGCCAGACGAATTCCTGCACCTTCTCCAGCTCGGGCAGCAGCCGCTCGACGAGCCGCCCGATCTGGCGTTCGCTGCTGCCGATCTCCTTGTTCTCGGTGATCATCGTCCACAGCATGTGGACCTGCCATTCCGCGAGACGCGAAAGGTGCTGGCCCAGCGCGCGTGTCACGGCCAGCTCGATGCTCGGGTCGATCAGCCCCGAGTTCATCAGCTGATCGGCCGTGCGGATCGCTTCGATGTCGGCGTCGGTGAAGACGACCTCGTCGTCGTCGACCGTCGCGAAGCCCAGCGCACGCCAAAGGCGCCGAGAGCGTTCCTCGGGAACGCCTGCCTTCTCGGCGACTTCGAGCCGGGTGTACTTGCGCCTTCCGCCGAGCAGGATCCGTTCGAGGCGCTGTTGCAGCGCGTCGGGCGAGATCTCGCCGGGTTCGGGCATCAGGTGGTGTGGACGATGAGCACGTCCACCCCGGACTTCCGCGCGACCTCGGACGGCACGGAACCCAGGATGCGGCCCGCGAGCGTGTTCAGCCCGCGGTTGCCGACCACCAGCAGGTCCGCGGAGCGCTCGGAGACGACCTTGCGCAGTGAGTCGACCGGGTCGCCGACGACCGCGGCGGTCTCGATGCTCTTCGCGCCGGCCTTCGCCGCCCGGTCACGGGCGGACAGGAGGGTGTCCTCGGCCGGGGCCGAGCCCACCACCTGGTACGCCTCGTCACCGAGGACGTCCTGCGCCTTCTCCACGTCGCCCTTCGTGGCGGGGTAGTAGGCGCACACGATGACCAGGGTCGCTCCGGAGTCCCCGGCGACACCCGCCGCCCGGTCGACCGCGGCGAACGAGGAATCCGATCCGTCCGTGCCCACGACCACGGTCCGATATGCAGCCATCCGCAACCTCCACCGATCTGACAGCCCGCACGTGCGCGCGAGCAGCGACGATAACCGCTCGTCGGCGGCCTCGCAGGCCGCCGTGAGCACGGTCGGGTGAAAAGGTTACTCGCCAGTCGGTTTCTGCGCTGCCGCAGGTCGCGGTGAAGGCTTCGCGCCGGATGTGGCCTTCGGCACATCGGCCGTCCGGAGCTGCACGGTGGCTTCCGCGTCGGGCGACGGCTTCGCCTTCAGGTCCGCCGGGACATGCGGTTCGTCGCCGAGCACGTGCGTCGCCTCGGCGAGCGCGGCCCGCGCGGAGCGGACCTGCTCGGCCAGGCTGGAGCGCACCTTGCGGAGCGCTTCGACCCGTTCGGTGGCCTGTGTGATCCGCCGGTTGGACTCTTCGGTGGCCTGCCGGACGCGGCGGCGTGCCTCGTCGGCCGCCTCGGCGAGCCGGGCGTTGGCCTCGGTGATCGAGTCCTGCTTGCGCTTGTTGGCGTCGGCGACGGACTCGCGCTGACGGCGCTCGATGTCGGCCTTGGCCGCCGTCTCCTCTTCGAGCACCTTCGCGCGGATGGCGGCGGCGTCCTCGGTGGCCTCGCGGACGCGGCGGGCCGCCTCGGCCTTGCTCGCGGCCTCCTGCTCGGCCAGCGCGTGCATGGCCTCGGTGCGCCGCGACGCCATCGCGATCTCGAAGTCCTCTTCGACCTGCGTGCGGCGCTGCTGCGCCTCGGCGTCGAGCTTGTCGCGCTCGGCCTTCGCCTTGTCGGTGATGTCCTTCGCCTCGGCGCGAGCCTTCTCCAGCACGCCGCGGTGCTCGGCCTCCATCTCCTTGCGACGGAGGTCGAGCTCGTTGAGCAGTTGCTCGTAGCGGGCCCGCATGGCGCTCGCGTCGGTCTCCGCCTTGGCGCGGATGTGCCCGGCTTCGGCTTCCGCGCGCGCCTTGGTGTCGGCGGCCTCGTCCTGCGCGAGCCGCAACATGCGCTGCAGGCGCTCGGAAAGGCCTTCGACACTCGTCGGCGGCTGGGCGAGCCTGTCGACCTGCCCGCGCAGGTCCGCGATCTCGCCGCGCGCGATCTCCAGCTGCCGTGCCAGGTCGCCCGCCTGTCCGATGGCGGCATCGCGATCGGCGGTGAGCATCTTCAGATCGGCGTCCAGCCGTTCGAGATGTTCGTCGACCTGCGCACGGCTGTAACCGCGCTTCGCCACGTCGAAGCCGGCTCCCAGCGGCACTAGCTCCCGTTCCTCGCCAAGGCTCATCCTTCTACCGTAGTCGAGCTGGAGTCACGGAAGGGTGAGCACCCACGCAACGCGCGGCGAAACCACGGTTCGGCGCGCTAAACGTTCCGGAAAGCGTTGATCCCGTCGATGTGCTTTTCGCGCAGCTCGTGGTTCCGGACACCCAGACCTTCTTCCGGCGCAAGGGCGAGCACGCCGACCTTGCCCTGATGCGCGTTGCGGTGGACGTCCAGCGCGGCCTGCCCGGTGTCCTCGAGCGAGTAGGTCTTCGACAGCGTCGGGTGGATCAGACCTTTCGCGATCAGCCGGTTCGCCTCCCACGATTCGCGGTAGTTGGCGAAGTGGCTGCCGATGATCCGCTTCAGGTTCATCCAGAGGTAGCGGTTGTCGAACTGGTGCATGTAGCCGGAAGTCGACGCGCACGTGACGATCGTGCCGCCCTTGCGCGCGGCGTAGACGGACGCGCCGAAGGTTTCGCGGCCCGGGTGCTCGAAGACGATGTCCGGGTCCTCGCCGCCGGTCAGCTCGCGGATCTTCTTGCCGAACCGCTGCCACTCCTTCGGGTCCTGGTTGTGCTCGTCCTTCCAGAACTTGTAGCCCTCGGCGTTGCGGTCGATGATCAGCTCCGCGCCGAGCTTCCGGCAGATCTCCGCCTTTTCGGGGCTGGAGACCACGCACACCGGGATCGCGCCGCCGTTGAGCGCGTACTGCGTCGCGTAGGAGCCGAGGCCGCCCGAAGCGCCCCAAATCAGCACGACGTCGCCCTGCTTCATGTCGGCGCCGTTGCGCGAGACGAGCTGGCGGTAGGCCGTGGAATTCACCAGGCCGGGGGAGGCGGCTTCCTCCCAGGTGAGGTGTCCCGGCTTGGGCATCAGCTGATTCGCCTTCACGAGCGCGATCTCCGCGAGCCCGCCGAAGTTCGTCTCGAAACCCCAGATCCGCTGCTCGGTGTCGAGCATCGTGTCGTTGTGCCCGTCCGGGCCCTCGAGTTCGACGTTGAGGCAGTGCGCGACGACCTCGTCGCCCGGCTTCCAGTTGTGCACGCCGGGCCCGGTGCGCAGCACGACGCCGGACAGGTCCGAGCCGACGACGTGATAGGGCAGGTCGTGGCGCTTCGACAGCGGCGAGAGCCGCCCGTAGCGCTCCAGGAACTTGAACGTCGAGACCGGTTCGAAGATCGAGGTCCAGACGGTGTTGTAGTTGATCGCGCTCGCCATGACCGCGACCAGCGCCTCGCCGGGGCCGAGTTCCGGCGTCGGGACCTCGTCGACATGCAGGGACTTGCGCGGGTCCTTGTCGCGGCTTTCGAGGCCTTCGAACATGCCGGCCTCGTCCTTGTGCACGGTCACCCCGCGATAGGACTCCGGCACGTCGAGCGACGCCACGGCGCCGAGGTCATCGTTCAGAATGGCCTGCTGGATCTCGCCGAGCTGCGACATCGGAACCTCCGCGAATGGGGTGGTGGACGGCGTGTGGCGCCACTGCGCCGATGTGGCCTCACCGGCAAAGAGTGGTTCGCCCAAATTACTCATGGGTAACCAGGTCCACAACTGTACGAGACGTGGAGCACGTACACATCCCGAAGTGTTATCGACCGGTCTTGACCGGCCGGCCAACCAAGCGGACCATGGGCTGTGGAGATCTCTCCGACCTGCAGGTTCAGCCGATTTTCGGAGGTGAGCACGCATGAACGAACCCACGACGCGCCCTTGGACCCGTCCCCATGACTGGGCGGAGGTGGTCATCGGTGTCGTGGTCGCGCTTTCACCCCTCTGGATGACCACGGACAACACCGCCATGTGGACGCTCGTCATTCTCGGCGCGCTGGTCGCCCTAGACGGTTTCGCGTCGCTTGCGATGCCTGGCATGGTCTACGGCGAAGGCATTCAGATCGTCCTGGGCGCGCTGCTGTTCATTTCGCCCTGGGTGATGGGATACGCCGACTTCATGGGCGCGTCCTGGACCGCTTGGATCGGCGGCGTCCTGACCGTGGTGGCCGGGGCGGCGGCGATGCCGATCGCCCAGGCGACGCACCGGACGGCGGGGCAGCACTGACCCAGGAGGAAACGGCGTGAAAGAGGATTCGGCGAAACAGCGCATCCTGCGGGCCGCGGAGGCGCTCTTCGCCGAATCCGGTTTCGACGCCACGCCCACTTCGCGGATCGCGGAGCGGGCGGGCGTGCCGAAAGGCTTGGTGCACTACTACTTCCGGCGTAAGTCGGATCTGCTGGCCGCGCTGGTCGCCGAACTGCCCGACGCCCGGATCGAACCGGCCGTCGTGGTCGTCCCCGGCGACCTCGCGGGCAGTCTTCGCGGCCTCGTCGTCGAACTGGACAGGCGGTTCAACCGGTCCTTGGCGCTGTCACACCTGTTGTGGCGCGAGGCCGACACGCACCGCGCGGTCCGCGACGCGCTGGCCGAACGCTTCCAGCAACTCGTCCGGCAGGTGAAGGCCGTGATCGTCGCCGCGACGGGCGGCAAGGTCGCCATCGCCGACGTCGATTCGGCGTCGGGACTGCTCGCGCGGGCGGTCAGCCACCGTCACGCGACAGCGCGGCACACCGAGGACGGGGACCCCGCCGAGATCGACCGCGAGGTCCTCTTCATCGCCTCAGCGTTGACGCGGGGTCAGTGACCGTCTTTCGCGGGCTCGACCAGTTCCACGAGCACACCGCCGGCGTCCTTGGGGTGCACGAAGTTCACCCGGCTGTTGGATGTCCCCCGCTTCGCCTCGTCGTAGAGCAGCCGCAGTCCCTGCGCGCGCAGCGCCGCGGCGGCAGCGTCCACATCGGACACTCGATACGCCAGCTGCTGCAGCCCGGGGCCGCTCTTCGCGAGGAACTTGCCGATCGCGGAATCGTCGCGCAGCGGCGCGAGGAGCTGGATCGCGGTCTCGGTCCCCGCGGTGCCCGGCGCGCGCAGCATCGCCTCGCGGACGCCCTGCTCCTCGTTGACCTCCTCGTGCGCGACCTCCAGGCCGAAATGCTCGGTGTGGAAGGCGATCGCGGCGTCGAGGTCGGGTACCGCGATGCCGACGTGGTCGATGGCGGTCACGAACGGTTTCAGCGCCTGGTTCATGCAGAGCAGGATAGGTGCGCGAGCGAGTGGACCGGCGTGCGCCGCCTCACACTGGCTCCATCAAGAGACCCGCGACCCGGGTATGGTCGCGAAGACCCCCTTTGCCCTTGCGCCGATGCTTGGAGGACGCCGTGTCCGGTTCCGTGATCCTGGGTGCCGCCCGTACACCGATCGGGCGATTGCTCGGTTCCCTGAAGGATTTCTCGGGCGCGCAACTCGGCGGATTCGCCATCAAGGCGGCGCTGGAGCAGGCCGGCGTCTCGCCGGACGCGGTCCAGTACACGATCATGGGCCAGGTGCTCACCGCGGGCGCCGGCCAGATCCCGGCCCGTCAGGCCGCGGTCGCCGCCGGTATCCCGATGAGCGTCCCGGCGCTGACCATCAACAAGGTCTGCCTCTCCGGCCTCGACGCCATCGCGCTGGCCGACCAGCTCATCCGCGCGGGTGAGTTCGACCTGATCGTGGCGGGCGGCCAGGAGTCGATGACCCAGTCGCCGCACCTGCTGCCGAAGTCCCGCGCGGGTTTCAAGTACGGCGATACCACGCTCGTCGACCACATGGCGTACGACGGCCTGTTCTGCGCCTTCGACCAGGTCGCCATGGGCTCGTCGACGGAGAAGTACAACAGCCGCTACGGCATCACCCGTGAGCAGCAGGACGAGTTCTCCGCGCGGTCGCACCAGCGCGCCGCCGCCGCCATCGCCGAGGGCCGGTTCAACGTCGAGATCGCGCCGGTGTCGATCCCGCAGCGCAAGGGCGACCCGATCGTCTTCTCGCAGGACGAGGGCGTCCGCGCCGACACCACCGCCGAAAGCCTCGCGAAGCTGCGTCCCGCCTTCGCCTCCGACGGCACCATCACCGCAGGCTCGGCGTCGCAGATCTCCGACGGCGCGGCCGCGGTCATCGTCGCGAGCAAGGCCAAGGCCGAGGAACTGGGCCTGACCGCGCTCGCCGAGATCGGCGCGCACGGCGTGGTCGCCGGTCCGGACGCCAGCCTGCACGAGCAGCCGTCGAACGCGATCCTGGCCGCGCTGGCCAAGGAGAAGCAGACCGCGGACGCGCTCGACCTCGTCGAGATCAACGAGGCGTTCGCGGCCGTCGGCCTGGTCTCGGCCGACAAGCTCGGACTCGACCCGGAGAAGGTCAACGTCGACGGCGGCGCCATCGCGCTCGGTCACCCGATCGGCGCGTCCGGCGCGCGGCTCGCCGTGCACCTGGTGCACGAACTCCGCCGTCGCGGCGGCGGGCTCGGCGCGGCCGCCCTCTGCGGCGGTGGCGGCCAGGGCGACGCGCTGCTGATCCGCGTTCCGTAAAGCCCTTGCCGGTACAGCTGGACATCGACGAACTGGTCGGTCGCGCGCGGGACGGTGTCCCCCGCGCGATCGCCCGGTTGCTGTCGCTGGTCGAGGACGCTCATCCACGGTTGCCCGAGGTCGCGGCGAAGCTGACGCCGCACACCGGCAACGCGCGGGTCGTCGGTCTGACCGGTCCGCCGGGTGTCGGTAAGTCGACATCGACGTCCGCGCTGCTCACGGCCCTGCGGGCGCGGGGCCTGCGGGTCGGGGTGCTGGCGATCGACCCGTCGTCGCCGTTCTCCGGCGGCGCGCTGCTCGGCGACCGGATCCGGATGACCGAACACGCCACCGATCCGGGCGTCTTCATCCGTTCGATGGCCACGCGCGGTCATCTCGGCGGGCTGTCGTGGGCGACGCCGCAGGCGGTCCGGGTCCTCGACGCGGCCGGGTTCGACGTCGTGCTGATCGAGACCGTCGGCGTCGGTCAGTCCGAAGTGGACGTCGTGAAACTGGCCGACACCACGGTGGTCCTGCTCGCGCCGGGGATGGGCGACGGGATCCAGGCGGCCAAGGCGGGCGTGCTGGAGATCGCGGACGTGTTCGTGGTCAACAAGGCCGACCGCGAGGGCGCGGACGCCACCGTGCACGACCTCAAGCAAATGATCTCCTTGGTGCGCAGGGAGATCCGCGGTCCGAGCTGGCGTCAGCCGATCGTGCGAACGGTGGCCTCGCGGGGCGAAGGCGTCGAGGACGTCGTCCGCGCGCTCGACGAACACCACGACTGGCTGGTCCGGCGCGACGAACTGCCCCGCCGCCGTGCGGCGCGGGCCCGGGACGAGGTCGAGGCGATCGCCGTGCAGCGGCTGCGCGCGGAACTCGTCGACCTGCGCTCCGGCGACCGGCTCACCGAATTGGCCGAACGCGTGGTCGCGCGGAAACTCGACCCGTTCGCGGCGGCCGAAGAACTCATCGGAGATCTTCGCGACTCGTGAGTGGTAAGGACGGTTCTAACCGTCCTTACCACTCACGAGGTTGTTGGTGCGGCAGCGGTCAGAATTCGACGTACATCTTGATGTCACCGAAATCGCTGTCGAGATTGTCCAGATGGGCGATCGCGTCCTCTTTCCAGACTTCGAGCTGGTTCGTCTCGCCGTAGGTGAGCTGCTCGCCGTCGGCCACCTTGTGGGCGTACTTCGTGATCGTGACGGTCTGGCCCCGGCAGAACTCCACGCGTTCCAGGAACCTGTCTGCCATGTCGGGATCGAAGACGCGGCCCATCCGGACGTAGCCGTTGTTGATGTGCTCCTCGCAGTAGAAGTGCGCCGCGGCCGAGGCGACCCACTCGGTGAGCGACGCGTCGCGAGGCGGCCACTTCTCCCGGACGTGCGCTTTGATCTCCCTGGCGAGGCGGACGACCCGGCGCCGTTCGAGATCGGTCAGCCCGTCCTCCTTGCGAAAGTCGAGGATCATGTCGTCGACGACCTTGGCGAGCCTGAGCATGCGCGGCTTGTCGAGTTCGGCCGGTTTCTCCGGCGGCAGCCCGGCCATGACCCTCTCGTGCACGAGGACGTACTGCGTGTACGCGTACAGGAAGGTCAAGGCGTTCAGCTGCCATTGGTGTCGTTCGGCGATCTCCACGGCTTCGACCCTAATCGCGGACCTACTTCCGGACCTGTGTGAGCGCCGGGGATTCACCCTATGCTCTCTTCTTCGTCCACGGCTGGGAGGCAGGAACCGTGCAGAGGATCGCGAAGGTCTTTGTGGCAGTGCTGGGGGCAGGGCTGATGCTCGCGGCCGGCACCGGAACGGCGTCGGCGGAGGGCGCGCCACCGAAGGTCACGAAGGGGCCGTGCCAGTACACGCAGACCCCGGATGAGCCTGCCGCGCGGCCGGTCCCGCTGCCGCCGGACCCCCGGCGCACGCCGGACCGGGGCAAGGTCCCGGTGCAGCTGAGGACCAACCAGGGCAAGATCGACCTGACGCTCGATCGGGCGAAGGCGCCGTGCACGGTGCAGAGCTTCCTGCACCTGGCGAAGCACCGTTTCTACGACCGCACGACGTGTCACCGGCTGACCGCGTACCCGACCTTGAAGGTGCTGCAGTGCGGTGACCCGAGCGGTACCGGCGAGGGCGGCCCCGGCTACAAGTACAAGGACGAGCTGCCCGTGGGCCTGCCGCCCGCGCCGACCGACCCGACCGGCGAGCGCAAGGTGTACGCGCGTGGCGTCCTCGCGATGGCCAACGCGGGCCCGGCGACCAACGGAAGCCAGTTCTTCGTCGTGTACGGCGACTCCGCGCTGCGCCCGAACTACACGATCTTCGGCACCGTGGGTCACGAAGGCCTCGAAACCCTCGACGACGTCGCCGCCGGTGGCATCAAGCCGACCCCGGAGAACCCCGCCCCGGTCGACGGCGCCCCTGTCCTGAAGACCGACATCCTCCGGGCGCGCCCCTGGTTCTGCTGACCCCCCTTATGCATTTCGTCCTCTGAATGCGGTGGTTCGTTGGACGTACTACCGCATTCAGAGGACGAAATGCGGGGAGTCAGGTGACTTCGAAGATGGCCTCGCGCAAGGCTTGGGTGGCGCCGCCGAAAGCGTGCTTCGCGGCGGCGCCATACCCGATGATGAGCCCTTCGCGCCGCGGCTCGCCGATCCAGTACTCGCTGAGCCCTTCGAGCCCGATGGCGCGGCGGCGGCAGGCGGCCAGCACCTCCATCTCCCGCGGAAGCTCGCCGGGGAACTGGAGCACCAAATGCAGCCCGGCCGAGATCCCCTGCGGCAGCACGGAATCCGGCAGGGCCGCGAGCAGCTTGTCGCGCCGGGACCGGTATTCGACGCGGCAGCGGCGGATGTGCTGGTCGTAGGCGCCCGATTCGATCAGTTCGGCCATCGCCAGCTGGTCCAGCAGCGCGGGCCGCGCCCCGCTCTCGGCCAGCGCCGCGCGCACCGGCTCGACCAGGAACCGCGGCAGCACCATCCAGCCCAGGCGCAGCGACGGCGCGAGCGTCTTGCTCGTCGTGCCCACGTACACGACCCGTTCCGGAGCCAGCGCCTGTAGCGCGCCGACCTGCTGATGGTCGAAGCGGAATTCGCCGTCGTAGTCGTCCTCGATCACGACGGCACCGGTTTCCTCCGCCCAGCGGGTGAGTTCGGCCCGCCGCCGCGGCGCGAGGGTGACGCCGAGCGGGTACTGGTGCGCCGGGGTGACCACCACCGCCGGACTGTCCAAAGCGGACACCGTGATCCCGTGGTCGTCGACGGGCACGCCGACCACGCGGGGACCGTTGGCGGCGGCGATGTTCCGGTAGATGTGCAGCGACGGGTTCTCGAACGCGATCTCGTCCGCGCCGCGCGCGTGCAGGACCCGCGCCAGTACCGCGATCGCGTGCGAGAACCCGGAACACACCAGGATGCGGGCGGGGTCGGCGATCACGCCGCGGCTGCGGGCCAGATACGCGGCGAGCGTTTCCCGCAGCTCCGGGGCACCGGACTCGGCCGTGTAGTCGAACGCCGACATCGGCGCCTGGTGCAGTGCCCGCCGGGTCGCCGCGAGCCAGGCGGAGCGGGGGAACGCGGACAGGTTCGGCCTGCCGGGGCGCAGGTCCCAGCGCGGCGCCGGGTCGCGGGGGACGGGCCGCGGCGGTGACGCGGGCAGCGCGCCCGCCGTCGCGACGCGGGTCGGCGCGCCCTGCGTGGTCCGCAGGTATCCCTCGGCGGCGAGGTCGGAGTACACCCTGGTGACCGTTCCCCTGGCCACGCCGAGGTCCTGCGCCAGTGCCCTGGTGGAGGGCACCGCGGCGCCCGCCTGCCAGCGTCCCTCCCGGATGGCCGCGCGGATCGCCGCGGCGAGCCCGCTCCGGCCGCTTTCGGGACGCCAGTCCAGATGGACGTCTATTCCCGAACTGGACCACGATTCCGCCATGATACTGGACCATACTCGTGGGCCAGTCGCCGCTAGATTCGACGGCATGACCGAGCGAATCCATGTGGGCAAGCGAGTGCCCGAGATCTACCAGGCCATGGCGAAACTGCAGGCCGAAGTCGAGAAGGCCGCCGCCAACGCCGGTGTCGACCAGAAGATCCTCGAACTGGTGAAGATGCGGTCGTCGCAGATCAACCACTGCGCGTTCTGCCTCGACATGCACTCCCACGACGCGCTGCAGATGGGTGAGTCGCCGCGGCGGCTGTTCGTGCTGCAGGGCTGGCGCGAGACCGAACTGTTCACCGAGCAGGAGCGCGCCGCGCTCGCGCTCACCGAGGCGATCACGAACGTGGCGACCCTGCACGACGTCCCGGACGACGTCTACGAAGAGGCCACCCGCGTCTTCACCGAGGAGCAGTACCGCGCCGTGGTCTGGGAGGCCATCGCGATCAACAGCTGGAACCGGATGTGCGTGACCAGCCACGCGCCGCTGCCCGAGCGCGCCGAATGACGGCGGCTCGGCTGCGGGAACTGCACGTCGCGGGTACTCCGCTGCTCCTGCCGAACGCGTGGGACGCCGACAGCGCGCGTCTCGTGGAAGCCGCCGGGTTCCCTGTTGTGGCGACGAGTTCCTTCGCCGTGGCCAAGGTCCTCGGGTACGAGGACGGGGAGGACGCGCCCGCCGCCGAGATGTTCGCGGCGGCGGCGCGGATCGCCCGTGCGGTCTCGGTTCCGGTGACCGTGGACGCGGAAGGCGGGTACGGGCTCGAAGCGGGAGAACTCGCGGCGAGGCTGGCCGAGGCGGGTGCCGTCGGCTGCAACTACGAGGACACCGATCACGCTTCAGGTGGGGTACGCCCGCTCGAGGCGCAGGCGGAACGGGTCGCGGAGTTGCGCGCGGCCGCCGGGGACGCACTGGTGATCAACGCCCGCGTCGACGTCTTCCTCGGCGCGTCCGACGAACGAGCGGTACTGGACGACGCGATCCTGCGGGCCAAGGCGTACTTCGAGGCCGGGGCGGACTGCGTCTATCCGATCCTGGTGAAGTCGCCGGAGGTGCTCGGCGAGTTCGTGAAGGCGGTCGCGCCGGGAGCGGTCAACGCCGCTCCGATGCCAGGAGGCCCCGATCTCTCCGCGCTCACCGCACTGGGGGTGGCGCGGATCTCGCTGGGCACCGGGCTGTGGAAGTCGGTCCGCGCCGATCTCCGCGCGAAGCTGGCCGAACTGACGGCGGGGAAGCTGCCTTACTGAATGGGAACCGGGGCGGTGCGGCCGGGGGCGTTGGATGCCGGCCGCACCGTCCCGGCGACTAGTGGGCGATCGCCTTCTCGGCGCCCGCACCGGTGAGTGAGCGGACCTCCATCTCGGCGTACTTCTTCTGGTTGTGTTCCTTGGACAGCACGGTCCCGAGCCAGCCGAGGAAGAAGGCGACCGGGATCGAGACGATGCCCGGGTTGTCCAGCGGGAACCAGTGGAAGTCGACGCCCTGGATCATCGAGGCGCTCTTCCCGGTCTTCGGGTCGACGGGCTTACCCGAGACCGCCGGCGAGAAGACGATCAGGACGACGCACACGCTCAGACCGCCGTAGATGCTCCACAGCGCGCCCTGGGTGTTGAACCGCTTCCAGAACAGCGAGTACAGGATCGTCGGCAGGTTCGCCGACGCCGCCACCGCGAACGCGAGCGCCACCAGGAACGCGATGTTCTGCCCGTTGGCGAGGATGCCGCCGAGGATCGCGACCGCGCCGATCACCAGCGCGGTGATCCGGGCGACCTTCACCTCCGAATCCGGGGACGCCTTGCCCTTCTTGATCACGCTGGCGTAGACGTCGTGCGCGAACGACGCCGATGCGGTGATCGTCAGTCCCGCGACCACCGCGAGGATCGTCGCGAAGGCGATCGCCGCGATCAGGCCCAGCAGGACCGGCCCGCCGAGTTCCAGTGCCAGCAGCGGTGCCGCCGAGTTGACGCCACCCGGCGCGGCCTTGATCTTGTCCGCGCCGACCAGCGCGCCGGCGCCGTAGCCGAGCACCAGGGTGAACAGGTAGAAGACGCCGATCAGCGCGATCGCCCAGACCACGGAACGACGGGCTTCCTTCGCGGTCGGCACCGTGTAGAAGCGCATGAGCACGTGCGGCAGGCCGGCGGTACCGAGGACCAGAGCGATGCCCAGCGACAGGAAGTCGAGCTTCGTCGTACCGGTCTTGCCGTACTGGTTACCCGGCCCGAGCAGCGCTTCACCGGCGCTGCCCGCCCTGTCCACCGCGCCCTGCAGCAGCGCGGAAAGGTTGAAGCCGTACATGCCCAGGACCCACAGCGTCATCGCCAGCGCGCCGGCGATGAGCAGCGCCGCCTTGATGATCTGGACCCAGGTGGTGCCCTTCATCCCGCCGATGAGCACGTAGGCGATCATGATGATGCCGACGATCACGATGATCGCGGCCTGCCCGGCCTTGCTCTCGATCCCGAGCAGCAGCGCGACGAGGCCACCGGCCCCCGCCATCTGCGCGAGCAGGTAGAAGAACGAGACGGCCAGCGTGGACGTCGCCGCCGCGGCCCGCACCGGGCGCTGCTTCATCCGGAACGCCAGCACGTCGCCCATGGTGAACTTGCCGGTGTTGCGCAGGAGTTCGGCGACCAGCAGCAACGCGACCAGCCACGCCACCAGGAAGCCGATGGAGTAAAGGAATCCGTCGTAGCCGTAGACGGCGATCGCGCCCGCGATCCCGAGGAACGACGCGGCGGACAGGTAGTCACCCGCGATGGCGACGCCGTTCTGCGGGCCGGTGAACGCGCGGCCGGCGGCGTAGTAGTCCGACGCCGTCTTCGTGTTGCGGCTCGCCCGGAACACGACGAACAGCGTGACCACCACGAACAGGCCGAAGATGGTGATGTTGAGTACGGGGCTGCTGCCCTCGACTCCGGCGGCGAGGGTCATTTGGTCTCACTCTCGATGTCCGTGCGGATCTTCTCCGCGATGGGGTCGAGTTTCTTGTTCGCGTAGCGGACGTAGAGCCCAGTGATCACGAAGGTCGAAACGAACTGCAGCAGACCGAAGACGAGGCCGACGTTGATGTTTCCGACCAGCTTCGTGCTCATGAAGCCGTGCGCGTAGTCGGCGAGCAGCACGTAGAGCAGGTACCAGAGGAGGAACAGCGCCGAGACGGGGAACACGAACCGGCGCAACCGAGCCCGCAGTTCCTTGAACTCCGCGCTGTCATGGGCTTTGTCCCAGTCCGTTTCCGGCGGACTGGGAGCGTTCGTTTCGGTACTCATCGTGCTCTCCTCGCACCGCGAATGTGTTCCGCGACACGTTAAGGAGAGGTCAAGGAGACCGGAACCTTCAGCGGTTCAAACGTCTGCCGAGACGACGAACGGTCGACGAACGGTAGTCCGACCACGACGAGGGGGTTTCGGCTGTGCGATCGTCCAAGTGCAGCCGCAGCATGGCGGCCGTCGACCAGGCGGGAGGCCTGCCCCGCCAGGAAACCACGATCATTACTCCGAATGCCAGCGGAACCGACCAAGGTGCGGGCTGCGACACGAGAATCGCGGGCAGACCGCTCAGGCTGGGGACGAACAAGGCCACGAGGATCGAGCCCGAAGACGCGACGAGCCCGGCGAGGACGCCGCTGATCGCGCCCGCGGCGGTCAGCCGGTTCCACCAGATGCCGAGCACCAGCAACGGGCAGAACGTGGACGCGGCCACGGTGAAGCCCCAGGTGACGAGGACGCCCGCGTCCAATCTGGCCGACGGCAGCGCGAGCAGGACCATCACCGCCGCCGCCCCGAGCACCGACCAGCGCAGTCTCCGCAGGCCGCCGGGCGCCAGGTCGTGCGCGACCGCGCCGGAGATCACCAGCAGCAGCCCGAGCGACGTCGCCAGGAAAGCCGCGAACGCGCCCGCCGTCAGCAATCCGGTGAACAACGACCCCGCCCAGCCGTCGTCGATCTGCGCCGGCAGCGCGACGACGACCGTGTCCGTCGCGCCCGAGACGTACAGCTCGGGCACCAGCACGCGGCCGAAGACGCCGTAAACCCCTGGGAACAGGTAGAAGACGCCGAGCAGGGCGACGGTGATCGCCGCGGTCCGGCGGGCGGCGCGGCCGTCCGGGCTGGTGTGGAAGCGCATCAGGACGTGCGGCAGGCCCATGGTGCCGAGCATGGTGGCGATCAGGATCGCCCACGTGCCGAGCAGCGGATAACCCTGATCGCCGAGGTCGAGCAGCGGCCGTTGCCAGTCCGGCCCGCCCAGCGGGGCACCGCCCCGGACGGCGGGAACCGGCGTGCCCTCGGCGAATTCCAGCGTTTCCCCGCTCCTGGCCACCAGTTCTCCCGGCGGCACCACGTGCTTTTCCGGGGTGAGCAGGGTGGTCGGCTCGCGCAGGGTCAGTGTCACGTCGATCTCGAAGGACAGCTGGGTGTCGCGGGCGAAGTGGGTGAATTCCACCGGGTGCACCGAAGCCGACCGTTCCTCCGGGGAGACCTGGGAGACCAGCCAGATCGCGGGGATGATGAACAGCAGCAGTTTCAGCACGAACTGGAACGCCTGGACGTAGGTCGCCGCGCGCATGCCGCCGAGTGCCAGTGTCGCGCTGACGGCGGTGCCCGCGATGACGACGCCGACCCAGTACGGCGTGCCGCCGACGGCGGTCAGCACGAGCCCCGCGGTGCGGAACTGCGGGACCAGGTAAAGGGTTCCGATCACGAGGACGACGACGGCGGCCAGACGGCGCAGTGCGGGGGAAGCGAGCCGCGCCTCGGCGAAGTCCGGGACGGTGAGCGCGCCGGAGCGCCGCATCGGCGCCGCGACGAGCACGAGCATCGCGATGTACCCGGCGGTGAATCCGACCGGGTACCAGAGCGCGCCGATGCCGTCCTTCACCACCAGGCCCGCGACGCCGAGGAACGACGCCGCGGACAGGTATTCGCCGGAGACCGCGGCGGAGTTGACCAGCGGCGAGATCCGGCGCGAGGCGACGAGGAAATCCGACGTCGTGCGCATGGCCGCGACCCCGCGCAACCCGATCAGCAGGGTGACCAGCACGACGGGGGCCACCGAGAGCGCTGCGACCACTACTCGTCCTCGATCTTTTCCGCCCGGCGCAACTGCCACCACGACAGCAGCGCCATCGCCGGGTACGGGAGGATCGCGATCATCAGCCAGGACAGCGGGATACCCACCAGCCGCACCGAATCCAGCCCGGGGAACACCCCGAACACCAGGGGGAGCCCGAACACCAGCCCGAACATCCCGGCCAGCGCGGGAATCCCTCGGCGGCGCTGGGCCCGGTAGAGCGCGTCCGCGCGTTCGGCGTCACTCGCTGCCAGCCGGGGAACCCGCCAACGTCCGCGCGAACGGCGCCGCGAATGCGCGAGCCGGGTCTGCGGGCTGGTGACGGCGACCCGTTTGACACGGCTCACGAGCGGCTTCCCCGGCCCAGTTCGCCGCGCTGCGCGGCGGCGAGCAGCCGGTCGCGCAGGTCGCGCGCGTGGCGGCGGCTCACCGGCACGTCACCCGCTTCGGTATGCGCCAACAGCCCGCCGGTCGTGTCGCTGCGCAGTTCGAGCACGGCGTCCACGGCGAGCAGGAAACCCCGGTGCACGCGGGTGAATCCCGTTCCCTCCCAATACTCTTCGAGCCGGGAGATGGGCATCCGCGTGACGTGGACGCCGGATTTCGTGTGCAGCCGGACATAGTCGCCGTGCGCCTCGACGAACTGGACGTCGTCGCGGCGGACGTACCGCGTGCGCCCGCCGGATTCCACCGGCAGCGCGGACATCGCGTCCGGCGCGGGTTTCGGCTCGTCGGGCTGGTTGCCCGCCATCCGGACCACTTTGGACAGTGCGGCGGACAGCCGTTCCGCGCGGACCGGTTTGAGCAGGTAGTCGACCGCGCCGATCCCGTACGCGGCCACGGCGTGCCCGTCATGCGCGGTGACGAACACGATCACCGGTGGTTCGCTGAGCCGCGCCAGCAGCGAGGCGAGCTCGAGCCCGTCGAGGCCGGGCATGGAGATGTCGAGGAAGACGGCATCGAAATGACTGCCCTGCAAAAGTTTGAGCGCGTTGACGGCGTCACCGGCGGCGACCACCTCGGCGACTTCCGGTGCCTCGCGCAGCAGGCTGCACAGCTCGTCGAGAGCGGGCGGGACGTCGTCGACCGCCAGCACCCGCAGCCCGTTCGTCACGGCAGCACCCCCGGCTGGAATCGGGGCACGCGCACCACGACCCTGGTACCCGCGCCGGTCTCGGTCTCGACCGTCAGTCCGTACCACGGGCCGTAGACGCTGCGCAGCCTTCTGTCCACATTGGCCAGTCCGACGCCGCCGTCGTCGCCGCGCCCGGCCAGGATCGCCGCCGCGCGTGCGGGTTCCATGCCGACACCGTCGTCCTCGACGCTGATCACGCAGTCGTTCCCTTCCGCCATTCCCTGAACCTGGATGAACCCCGCCTCGGCGCGCGGCTCGATCCCGTGCCGGATCGCGTTCTCCACCAGCGGTTCCAGCACGAGGTACGGCACGGCGACGGCCAGCACCTCCGGCGCGACGCGCACCTGCACCCGCAGCCGTTCGCCGAGCACGGCGCGCTGCAACGCCAGGTACGTCTCGATGGCGCGGAACTCTTCGGCGACCATCGTGTACTCGCCGTGCCTGGCGAGGCTGTAGCGCGTGTACTCGGCGAAGTCGAGCATCAGGTCGCGGGCGCGATCCGGGTCGGAGCGGACCAGCGAGGAGATCACGGTGAGCGCGTTGTAGACGAAATGCGGTGAGATCTCGGCCCGCAGCGCCCGCAGTTCGGCCTCCGCGGCCTGCTCGGCGGAGGCCTCCAGCCTGCCGCGTTCGAGCGCGTGGACGACGAGCTCGGCGGCCTGGCGGGCGAGGGCGTTCTTGCCATCGGCGACCAGGAGGACGCCGGCCAGTTCGTCGTGGACGTGCAGGGGCAGCGCCAGCAGCCCGGGCTCGGACACCGGCGTCTCGGAGTGGAGGACCTCGTCGAGCGCCGCGATCACGACGTCGTCGGCGGCCGGTCTGCCCGACCAGATCAGCGAGCCGGAGAGGTCGGTCAACCCGAGGCCGGGGACGCCGAACAGCCGCCGGAGGCCGTGCGCCGCGTGGCGGGCGCGGGGCCCGGCCAGGCCGTCCATGAGATCGTCGGAGACACGCTGGGCGGCGGCGAGCACCGGCACCGGATCCGCGCTCGCGGCGGGACGCCAGGGCAGACGGGTGGTCATCCGGCCTCCTCCGCGACGTCGGGGCCTAGATCCTAACGTCGCTGCGTGGATTCGGCGGTTACGCTCCGGGCATGGTCACTGGGGATGCGGTGGTGCTCCGGCTGGACGTCGTGATGCGCCGGTTCGCGTGGGCGGGGTTCGTGGTGTTCGGCGGGGGCGGCCTGGTGGCCGTCGTTCTGGCGTTGTTCTCCGGCTCGGTTTCCGGGGTGGTGTTCGGCCTGCTCAGCGTGGCCTTCGCCGGGCTGATCCTGCTCGCCCTGCGGCGCTCGGCGGGCTCGTTGGCGATTTCCGCCGCGGGGTTCGCGGTCCCGGGTGTGTTCGAGGTCCGGTGGACCGAAGTGACGCGGCTGCGGGCGTGGCGGGAGAAGCGCCGCGTGGGGCGGTGGATGCACTGGTGGCACTACCGGCTCGAATGGACCGGCTCGGGGCCCGAAGTGCTGCTTGAGGACGGCGAGTACGCGTACGCGCTGGGTCACCTTGGTGGGGGCGCTGCGCTCTATGGGGCTCTCACGCGCTTCGCACCCGCTGGGGTGGTCGAGTTCGCCGAGTGAGCGCCCCCCCCCCCGAACGCTATGAAAGGTCCTTTCCTTGCGAAATTTGCAAGGAAAGGACCTTTCATAGCAGTACCGAGGCGCGTCAGCAGCTCTGCTTGTAGAAGTACTGAGCGTTCGCGTCCATGTTCGCCTTGGTGATGGAGTGCAGCGAAGCGGTCAGGTTGCGCGTCACCGGCTTGCCCTCCAGGGCCGCGATGGCCTGCTGCACACCCTGCTGCCCGATGGCGGCCGGGTCCTGCGCGATGAGGCCCTGGTACTCGCCCTTCTTCAGGCCCTCGATCTCCGACGGCGAAGCGTCGAAGCCGATCAGGTTGACCGCGCCGATCTTGCCCGCGTTCCGCAGGCCGGTCGCGGCGCCCTCACCGGTGTTGAGGTTGGTCGCGAAGATGCCGATCAGGTCCGGGGTGGAGGCCAGCGCGGCGGTCACCTTGGACGCGGCCTGGTCGGGCTCGTTCTGGGTGAACTGCACGCCCGCCGACTTCAGGTTCGGGTAGTTCTTCAGCTCGTCCTCGAAACCCTTCGCGCGGGTGTTCGTGGTCGAGGTGCCCGCGATGGTGTCGAGAACCAGCACCGACCCGGTCTTGCCCGCGGCCAGCTCCGCCATGGTCTTCGCGGCGAGCTTGCCGCCCTCGGCGTTGTCCGAGGAGATCGACGACTCGGCCACACTGGTGTCCTTCAGCGCGGTGTCGACCTCGATGATCTTCGCGCCGCGCGACTTGACCTGCTGGATCGGCGCGAGCATCGCCTGCGCGTCGGTCGGCGCGATGAGCAGGGCGGCGGGCGGGTTGGAGCCCAGCGCGTTGACCAGCTGGGTCTGCATGGCCGCGTCGAATTTCTGCGGGGCCTGCGTGGTGAGCTCGTAGCCCGCCTTCTTGGCCTCGGCCTCGGCGCCGCACTGCATCGAGATGTAGAACGGCTCGGCCTGCACGCCCGGGATGAGCGACAGCTTCTTGTTGTTGGTCTTGGCGCCGGAATCGCCCGACGGCGCCTCGCCGACGGTGCCACCGCCGCACGCGGTGAGCAGGAGGGCCGCGGAAACGGCGGCACCGGCGGCGAGCAGGGTCTTCTTCATGGGGAATGCACCTCTTTGTGCGTAGGGAGAACTAACGAGAGTTGCGGCGACGACGGCGCCGCTGGTCGAACCAGACCGCGGCGATCAGCACCGCGCCGACCGCGATCATCTGCCAGAAGTCCTGGACCTGCGTGATGTTGAAGCCCTTCTTCAGCACGGCAGGGATGAACACGCCGATCACCGTGCCCAGCACCGAACCGACACCGCCGAAGAGGCTCGTGCCGCCCATCACCGTGGCGGCGATGGCGTTGAGGTTGTCGGTGGTGTGCGCCGAAATGGTCGTCGACGCGTAGTACGCCAGCGAGAGGAAACCGGCGACACCGGCGAGGAAACCGGTGAGCGTGTACACCTTCAGCAGGTGCGCGGTCACCCCGATGCCCGCTCGGCGCGCGCCCTCGGCGTTGGAGCCGACGGCGTAGGTGTAGCGGCCGAATTTGGTGGTGTGCAACAGCCAGGCGCCGATCAGCGTGATCACCACGGCCACCAGCACCAGATTCGGCACGCCGCCGAACGACGTCCCGTAGCCGAGCGTCTTGTTGAGCTCGGTCGGGACGCTGCGCACGTCGGACCCGTTGTTCAGCAGGTACGCGGCGCCGAGCGCGGCACCCATCGTGCCGAGCGTGACGATCAGCGGCGGGATGTTCGCCACCGCGATCAGGAACCCGTTGATGAGCCCCCAGATCGTGCCCGCGACGACCGCCGCCACGAGCCCGGCGGTGATGACGCCCCAACCGGCCTTCGTCGCGTCGCCGTCCGGGCTCAGCGCCTCCATCGTCTTGCCCGCCACCATGCCCGCGAAGATCAGCACCGAACCGACCGAGAGGTCGATCCCGGAGGTGATGATCACGAACGTCATGCCGACCGAGAGCACCAGCAGCACCGAGGTCTCGATGAGCAGGGTCTGGAAGGTGAACAGCGTCGCGAACTCGGCGGGCGCGATCGCGGTGAACACGATGATCAGCGCCAGCAGCACCAGCGCGATCCAGAACGTGTTCGCCCCGATCAACCGCTGGCCGATCGATCGTTTGCCGAAACCACCGTCCACCGAGGTCTGGATCTCGGGGCCGTTCTTCGTCGGAGTGGACACGGTCACGCCGCCTCCTCTTGTACGAGGGCGCCCGTCATCGCGGCGACCAGGTCTTCCAGTTTCGTGTCGGCGCCGGTGAACCGGGCGACGCGTTTGCCGAGCCGCAGCACCTCGACGCGGTCGGCCACCGACAGCACCTCGGGCATGTTGTGGCTGATCAGCACGACGGCGATGCCCTTGTCCCGCACCTTCTTGATCACGTCGAGCACGCGTTCGCGCTGCACGACGCCGAGCGCGGCCGTCGGCTCGTCCATGAACACGACCTTCGACGCCCAGACGACCGACCGCGCGACGGCGACACTTTGCCGCTGCCCGCCCGAAAGCGAGCCGATCGGGACGTCGGTGCTCTGCAGGGTCACGCCGAGCCGCTGGAACTCCTCGACGGCCTGGCGCTTCATCTCCTTCTTGTCCAGCATCCCGAGCTTGCCGAGGATCCCCTTGCGGTGGATCTCCCTGCCCAGGAACAGGTTCGCGGCCGGGTCGAGTTCCGGTGCGACCGCGAGGTCCTGGTACACCGTCTCGATCCCCATCCGCCGTGCCGTGGTGGGGGAGTCCAGCACCACTTCGGCACCGTCGAGCAGGATGCTGCCCGACGTCGGCTGTTCCGCGCCGGACAGACATTTGACCAAAGTGGACTTCCCGGCGCCGTTGTCGCCGATCAGCGCGGTGACCTCACCGGCCCGCGCCTGGAACGACGCGCCGCGCAGCGCCTCCACCGAGCCGTAGCGTTTGACCAGGTTCTGTGCGTCGAGCAGGAGTTCGCTCACGATCGCTCCCTCTTCTCGGGTGCGGGCGGACGGCAGCGGATGACGGTGACGTCGCCCTCCACAGTGGACTGCCCGGCGTCGTGCGGGACCACGTACGTCTCGCCCTTGCGCAGCGCGTACTCGCCGCCGTGTTCGGTGCGGAGCGTGCCCGAACCGGCCATGACGACCAGCACCGCGAACGACGGGTCGAGTGACAACGTTGTCGACCTACCGGAAACGGCGGGACGGAGCTGGTCGGCGCGGAAGAACGCGTCACTGCCGTCGGCGAGGAGGTCCACAGTGGACGCTTCGTCGGCCGCGGTGCGCTTGACGATCGAGCCGAGCCGTTCTTCGTCCCAGCCGGAGGTGTCCAGGGTTTCGATGGCGCTCTCGAAGCCGATACCGAGGTGCGCCTTCTCCGGGTTCGCCAGGAAGTCCCGCCATTCCAGGGTCAGCGAGAAGTCGGTCGGCTGCTGGAGCTCGACGACGAACACGCCTTCGCCGATCGCGTGCGGCAGGCCCGCCGGGATGTAGACCGTGTCGCCGGGCGTGACCGCGACACTGTTCAGCGCCCCGAGCATGGCGGGCGCGTCCTGGGTGCGGGCCCATTCGTTGACCGTCGCCTTGTCGACGGTCTCCTTGAAGCCCGGGTAGACGCGGGGGTCGTCGCCGTAGGTGCCGACCACGATCCACGCCTCGGTCTTGCCGAAGTGCGAGTCGAAGTGCCGCCTCGCGAACGAGTCGGACGGGTGGAAGTGCACCGGCAGGCGCTGGCCCGCGTCGAGCAGCTTCACCAGCAGGCCGGTCGAATCGCCGAGCGCCTCGACGTGCTTGGCGCCGAGCCACGCGGACGGGTTCTCACGGACGGCGTCGCGGAGCCAGACCCCGCTGGGCAGCTTGGTCAGGCCGTTGGTCTCCTGGCCGAACATCGTGGTGGCCGAGCCGACCCAGTCTTCGGGGCCGAATTTCGACTCCGAGGGGGCGCCCCGCAACGCGGCGATGGCGTCGCCGCCGCGGTAGAACTGCGGCGGCTGGTTCGCCGGCAGGCGGATCGGTTCGAGGTGGCCGCTCATGAAGGGGCGACCTCCCCGGAACCGCGGGCTACGAGGTGCACGGGCAGAACTACCTTTCTCGGTGCGGATTGATCTCCCTGGACCCGGGCGAACAGCAGTTCCGCGGCCGCCCGGCCCAACGCGCTCACGTCGTGCGCGATCACGGAGACCGGCGGATCCAGCAGATCCGCCAGTTCGAAGTCGTCGAAGCTGATCATCGCGGGACGCCGCTCCGCGTGCGCCAGCGCGCGCAGCAGGTGGACGGCGACCCGGTTGTTGCCCGCGATCACGGCGGTGGCCGGATTCGGCCCGGTGAGCAGCCGCCGTACGGCGTCGCCGACGCTCTCGGCGGTCGGCGTACGCATCGCGACAAGGTGCTCGTCGTAGGGGATCCCGTTGCGGACACAGCCTTCGCGGAAGCCGCGCAGCCGTTCGCCCGCGGTGAAGATGTCCGGGCTGTCGGCGAGGAACGCGATCCGGCGGTGGCCGTGTTTCGCGAGGTGGGCGACCGCTTCGACGGTGCCGCCGATGTTGTCGACCAGCACCGTGTCGGCCACTATGTCGCCGGCGGGCCGGTCGAGGAACACCACGGGCGTGCCCGCGCGCATCTCGGGGACCAGGTAGCCGTGCTGCATCCCGGCCGGGACGACGAGGATGCCGTCGACGCGACGGGAGCAGAACTCCAGGACCAGTTCGCGTTCGCGGTCGGAGTTCTCCTCCGACGAACCGGTCAGTACCTGGCGGCCGAACGAGGTCGCGATACGTTCGACGGCCCGGTTGAGCTCGGAGTAGAAGGGGTTTCCGACATCCTCGACGATCAGGCCGATCGTCCCGGTCGTCGAGCCGCGCCGCAGGTTCCGCGCGCCGAGATTGCGCCGGAACCCGAGCTGCTCGATCGCCGCCATGACGCGCTCCGCGGTGTCCGGATGGACGGCGGGCTCGTCGTTCACCACTCGCGAGACGGTTTTGATGCTCACGCCCGCGAGCCGGGCCACGTCACTCATCGTGGCCCGTCGGCCGGTAGTGCGGTGGCCGTTGTCCGGTCCGCTGGAAGACAACGTTGTCATAGTGGCGGGAATTGAACGCCAGCGGCGCGGTGATGTCAATGCCCGGTTCGTCCTGGAGGCGCCTTCCGAAGTCGAACCGTTACGCGGGCCGGGGCTTCGTGCCCCGCTGTGGCAGGGTCTTGTCCGATCGAGGGGAGTGCGGAATGCCGTATGTCGAAGCGTCGGTGCGCAGCAGGCAGTTCGTCGCCGCCGCCCGCGAAGTGATGCAGCGCGACGGCGTCGCCGCGACGACCTTGCGGGCGGTCGCGGCCGAAGCCGACGTCCCGCTCGGCACGTTGCAGTACGTCTTCTCCAGCAAGGAAGCGCTGCTGCGGGCCGTGATCGAGGACGTGGTCGAGGAGATCTCGACCGTGCTGACCGGGACGGTCGAACTCGACCGGGGGCTGGCGCACGCGATCCGCCAGGGGCTGACGAGCTTCTGGTCCGAGCTGGTCGCCGATCACGTCAAGCTGCAGCTGATGCAGGGCGAACTGCTCCATTACGCGCTCCGTAAGCCGGGGCAGGAAAGCATGGCGAGCTGGCAGTACCGGCGCTACGTCACGGTGCTGACCGACTGGTGCCGGGAGGCGGCCGTCAACGCGGGCGAGCAGTGCGCGCTGCCCTACGAGCGGCTCGCCAGGGTCATGCTCGCCGGCGTCGACGGGCTCATCGTGCAGTACGTCTGCGAACCCGACGAAGAGCGCGCTCGCGCCGACCTCGAAACCGTCATCGGGATGCTCATCGCCTCGGCGGACATCCGGCCTGTCTGAGGTCTGACCAGCATCGTTGCGGGTCGCCTTAAGCTGCTTTAAGGTCAAGTCATACGACTGACTGAATTGCGGAGGTTGACGAATGGACACGACTGTCGTGGTCATCGGTGCCGGTTTGTCGGGGCTGGTGGCGGCACGCGCTCTGCACCGGCGAGGCGTCGAAGTCGTCGTACTGGAGGCCGCGGGCCGGATCGGCGGACGGGTCCTTGGCGAGACGACCGTACTGGGTTCCCGGCTCGACCTCGGCGGGCAGTGGATCGGGGCCGACCATCACCGGGTCAGGGCGCTGGCGGCCGAATTCGGCGCCACCGAGTTCCCCATGCACACCGGGCCGCATCCCGTGTTGATCGAGGCGGGCCGGCGGGTGCCGCTCTGGTCGCCCGCCCTGCTGCCCGCCGGTCTCGCGCTGGTCGCGGCGGGTGTGCTGGGCAGGACGGGTACGCCGAAACGGTGGAACCGCACGACGCTGGGATCGGTGCTGCGCGCGGTGCCGGGCCGCCGGGCCCGCGGGTTGCTGGAGGCGGTGGCCGCGGTGTCGTGGACCGCCGACCTCGACCGGTTCTCCGTCGAAGCGATGACCAGGGTGATCCGCGCGCAGGGCGGATTGCGGACCATGCTGTCGACGGCAGGCGGGGCGCAGGAGGCCTTGCTCGCCGAGAGCATGGGGGCGCTCGTCGACGGTCTCGCCGCCGAACTCGGCTCACGGGTGCGGACCGGGGCGGCGGTCACCTCGATCGACCGTGACGTCGACGGGGTCACCGTGCGGACCGGGACGGACACCCTGCGGGCAGCGAAGGTCGTCATCGCCGTGCCACCGCCGGTCGCCGCCCGGATCGCGCACGAGCCCACGCTTCCGCGACAGCGGCTCGATCTGGAAAAGAACTCGTACATGGGGACGGTGCACAAGGCGATCGCCGTCTACGAGCGGCCGTTCTGGCGGGAGCGCTCGAACGGGGAGTTCCTCGTCCTGGACGGTGTCGGACACACGGTGTTCGACACGACCGCCCCCGGCGGGCCCGGACACCTGTGCGTGCTGGTCGGCGGACCCCGGGCGCGGCGGCTCGACGAACTGGACACCGCTGCCCGCCGTGACGCGCTGCTCGGGCCGCTGGTCCCGCATCTCGGCTCCGCCGTGCTCGAACCCGTGGGCTGGCACGAAAAGGCGTGGCATCTCGACGAGCACGTCGGTGGTGGTTACACCGCGCTTCCCGTGCCGGGCACGACCGACGGTTTCCCGCCGCTTCCGTCGGCTCCGGCCGGGCATGTGCACTGGGCGGGTTCGGAAACCGCCCGCGAGCACCCCGGTTACCTCGACGGCGCCATCGAGGCCGGCGAACGCGCGGCGCGAGAGGTGGCCGAAGCGCTCAGGTGAGCTTGTCCCGAAATGGACAGGGTTTGGCGGCCCTCTTGACCAACTGGTCTGTTCTTGTCGAAGGTGAACAGGCAGCGACAACGTTGTCAGGAGGCGGCCTTTCCCATGCCCGCACGTACTTCGATCCGCGTCGCCGGATTGCTCACCGCGCTCGTCGTCCCCGCCGGGCTGGTCACGCCCGCCGCGGCGGCGGCGCCCGGTGGCGACTCCGTGGACGCGGTCAACACCTTCATCGGCACCAAGGACGACGGCAACACCTTCCCCGGCGCTTCGGCGCCTTTCGGGATGACGCAGGTCAGCCCGATTTCCTCGCATTACGCCGGCTACCGCTACGACGACACCGCGATCCGCGGCTTCGGGCATTTCTTCCTGTCCGGCGCGGGCTGCTGGGAACAGGGCGGCCTCGTGTCGACCCTGCCCACCACCGGCGCGGTCGGGCCCGGCGCGGCGTTCGACACCACGAAACCCGAGACGTTCGACCACAGGAAGTACGCCTCGCCGTACACGCACGAGGGCGAGGTCGGGAAGCCCGGCTACTACAAGGTGCGGCTCACCGGCTACGGCGGCGTCGACGCGGAGACCACCGCGACCACGCGGACCGGCGTCGAGCGGTACACCTTCGCGAAGTCCGGCGACGCGAATGTCTTCGTCAACGTCGGGCAGGCCAACGACAAGGAACCCGTGACGGCGAGCCAGATCCGCGTCGTCGGCGATCGGACGGTCGAGGGCATGGTGGAGTCGCAGGCGTTCTGCGGCGGCAAACCGTACAAGACCTGGTTCACCACGACGTTCGACACGCCGTTCAAGTCCTTCGGTACCTGGTCGCCGACGGGCGGTACCCCGGGCTCGAAGGAGTCCGCCGGTGGTGAAGGGCTGCGTGGCGCGTGGCTGACCTTCGGCGGCGGGCAGGTCACCGCGACGACGGCGATCTCCCATGTGGACGCTTCCGGCGCGAAGCTCAACCTGGCCTCGGAGAAGGGGCGTTCGTTCGACGCGGTCCGGGACGGCGCACAGCGCGCCTGGCGCAAGGAACTGTCCTCAGTGGACATCAAGGGCGGTACGAAGGACGACCGCACGGTGTTCTACACCTCGCTGTACCACGCGCTCCTGCAGCCGTTGACCGGCAACGACGCCGACGGCCGTTACCGTGGGTTCGACGACAAGATCCACCGCGCGCTGGGCTGGACGTACTACGAGTTCTTCTCGCTGTGGGACACCTACCGCACGCAGAACCAGTTGCTCGCGCTTTTGCGGCCGGCGCGCGCGAAGGACGTCGCGAAATCCGTGCTCGCCATCCACGACCAGGGCGGCTGGTTGCCGCGCTGGGCGTACGCGAACCAGGAGACGAACACGATGACCGGCGATCCGGTCACCCCGTTCCTGGTCGACCTGTGGCGGTTCGGTGCGCTGTCCGGCCAGGAATTCAAGGCCTACCAGGCGCTTCTGCAGAACTCGCGGGAGATCCCGCCCGCGTCGTCGCCGTTCCAGGGCCGCTCGGGGAACGCGAGCTACCAGAAGGACGGGTTCGTCCAGTACGACAAGGACTTCCCGAAGAAGGGTCAGGACACCGACCCGAACCACGGCGCTTCGGCCACGCTGGAATACGCGCTCGCGGACTGCTCGCTGTCGATCATGGCCGCCGGTCTCGGCAAGCAGGAAGACGCGAAGGCCTTGGCGGAGAAGGGGCGCAGCTATCGCACACTGTGGGACTCCTCGGTGACCGACCGCGGCTTCACGGGGTTCTACCGGCCCAAAGTCGAGGGCGGCGAATGGTTCAGCCCGGCGGGCAAGCCGTTCGACCCGCAAAGCCAGGACGGCTTCCACGAGGGCACGTCGTGGCAGTACCAGTGGCTGACCCAGCAGGACGTCCCCGGACTCGTCGAGCGCATGGGCGGCAAGGAGAACGTCGGCAAGCGGCTCGACGACTTCTTCGCCTACGGGGATCTGGTCAAGGACCCGGCGAAGACCGTGCGCGAGGAATGGGTCGTCGGCCCGTACAACTACTACAACCAGTTCCGCTACAACCCGAACAACGAGCCGGATCTGCACTCGCCCTGGATGTACACGCTGACCGGGCAGCCGTGGAAGACCTCGGCTGTCGTTCGCGCCGCGCACACGCTGTTCACCAACGCGCCCAACGGTGTCACCGGCAACGACGACCTCGGGACCATGTCCGCGTGGTACGTCTTCAGCGCGTTGGGGCTGTATCCGGCGGTGCCGGGCACCGGGCAGTTCGTGCTCAACGCGCCGCGGTTCGAGAAGTCCGTGGTGCGTCTGGAGAACGGCCGTGACATCACCATCAAGGCCGACGGCGCCGACGGGTCGAAGCTCCAGTACGTCCAAGGACTGGGAGCCGGTTCGCAGCGGGCGTATGTCGGGTTGGAACAGTTGACGCGAGGGACCACTTTGGACTTCAAGCTCACGGACGACCCGTCGAAGGCGACGTGGGCGACCGGTCCCGAAGGTGCCCCGGAATCGCCCTGCGCCGGGTGATCCGAGTGGTTTAGACCGGTTCGTACCGGGGGTCGTGAGGAGCATCACGGCCCCCGGTGTTCCGGTGAGCGTCGTCACGCCTCACACTGGTATTACCACGTCCGACAGCGCTGTTGACGTTCTTGGCGAGTCCGCCTTGGACAGTGCTCGTCGGACGTAGTCATGTAGACACACACAGTGGTGAGACCCCACAGGAGGAGAAAGTGTCCAGCAAGGCCGCTCTAGTATTCCGCGTGGCCGCGGTAGCCGAAGCCCTCTCGTGGGCCGGGCTGCTGGTCGGGATGTTCCTCAAGTACGGCGTCAAGCTCGGCGAGGGCGGCGTTCCCGTCCTCGGCATGGTGCACGGCGTCGTGTTCGTCCTCTACGTGCTGGTCTCCCTGTCCGTGGCGAAGCCGCTCGGCTGGCGCCCGAAGACCCTGATCCTCGCGCTGCTCTCCAGCATCCCGCCGCTGTTCACCTGGCTGTTCGAGTCCTGGGCGCTGCGCAACGGCAAGCTGGACGGCCCGCAGCGGCTCTCGCACGGTGGGGTCGGCCTGTTCGCCAAGACCCCGGAAACCGCCGCCGCCTGATCTTCTTTTAAGCGCGTGAAGGCCCCCTTCCCTCGGCTCAGCCGAGGGAAGGGGGCCTTCACGCGCTATTCGGTGAAGTCGCCGGTGGCCTTGCGGACCTTCGTGAGCAGGTCGGTCAGCTGCTCGGTCTGCTTGCCGGTGAGCCCGGTCAGCCCGAAGTCGATTTCGGTGACCGCCTTCGTGGCCTCTTCGCGGCGTGCGCGGCCTTCGCCGGTGATCTCGACCAGCGTGGTCCGGCGGTCGGTCGGATGCGGCACGCGCTTGACCAGGCCGTCCTTCTCCAGCCTGTCGACGATGTTGGTGACGCTCGTCGGATGCAGTTGCAGCCGCTCGCCCATCACGCGCATCGGCAGCCGGGACGCGCGGGCGAAGGTCAGCAGGACCAGCGCCTCGTACCGGGCGAAGGTCAGCCCGTGCGGTTTGAGCGCACCGTCCACCGCGGACTGGATGATCTGTTGCACGCGCATGATCCCGGTCACCGCGGCCATGGTCTCGGACGGCCCGATACGGGCCTCCCACAGCTGCGCCGCGCGGGCGATCGGGTCGAACGGCAACGGACGGCTCATGGCGCTCGAAGTTACCAGCGGGTACCCGTGCCACGCCGCACCACCGGGTGTTATGCGTGGGAAAAGCGTCTGAACGAGGAGCAGAACATGATCGTGGCCTTCAGTGTCAGTCCGTCCGCGGCCGAGGAAGACGGCGGGGTCAGCGAAGCGGTCGCCCGTGCGGTGAAAGTGGTGCGGGAGTCCGGCCTGCCCAATTCGACCAACGCCATGTTCACGAACATCGAGGGTTCGTGGGACGAAGTGATGGACGTCGTCAAGCGGGCCGTCGAGGCGGCGGGCGAGGGTTCGTCGCGGGTCGGGCTGGTGCTCAAGGCCGACATCCGGCCGGGTTACGAAGGCCAGCTGACCGCGAAGGTGGAGCGCGTCGAGAAGCACCTGAGCGAATGAGTCAGGGGAGTGGCGGGGTGAACGAGACCAGCCACAGCCTGTCCTTGACCGTGATGGCCACCGGATAGCCGAAAGAACTGCCGTCGCCCAATTTTCCGCTGACGGTCGCCGAAGTCGGCGCGAGATCGTCCGGGGCGAACTTCACCGTGACGTCGTGGGCGCCACGGTCGGCCAGCGCGTCGATATAGGACTTCGCGAAGTCGCCCGCCGAAGCGGGCGGATAGTCGATGAGTTCGGAGAGGGCCTCGACGTCGTGTTCGTTGAGCGCGGCGGTGAGGGCCTCCCGGAGTTGCCCGGGACTGGCGACACCGGGGTCGGGTTGATGGGCGATCAGGACCGTGATGACGCTCACCCACGTGATGGCGATGGCGATCGCGACTGCCACCGTGGCCGTCCTGCGTGTCGGAATGTCGATCACCCCCTCGTGGCGAGCCTGCCGGAACGTGACCGTCCTGCCAAGCGGGCAGCCGGGGGCATGCGGTGAAACGCTCGGGGATGCGTGCCAGGATGGAACCGTGACACACCCACGCGGATCAGCATCGAAGACGGCGGCCCTCTCCGCCGCGCTTTCCGGCGCGGTCGACCTTTCCGCGCTCAAGGCGCGTGCCGAGGCGCCCCAGAAACAGCCTCCTGCCCCACCTCGCCCGACAGACGGTGCCACCCCCGCCGTGGGTGGCGCCGTGATCGACGTCACCGAGGCGACGTTCCAGGCCGAGGTCGTCGAGCGCTCCCTGCAGCAGCTGGTGGTCGTCGACCTGTGGGCCGAATGGTGCGGCCCGTGCAAACAGCTCAGCCCGGTGCTGGAGCGCCTCGCCGCCGAGTCCGGTGGTGCCTGGATGCTCGCGAAGGTGGACGTCGACGCCAACCCGCGCATCGCGCAGCTCTTCGGCGCGCAGTCCATCCCGACGGTCATCGCCATCGGCGGCGGCCAGCCGGTCGACGCGTTCTCGGGCGCGCTGCCCGAACCCGAGATCCGCAAGTGGCTCGGCTCGCTGCTCGACGCGCTGCGCGACCGGCTGCCGGGCATCAAGTCCGCCGAGCAGAACGGCGGCGGTGTCGAGGTGCCGGAGGATCCGCGGTTCACCGAGGCCGAAGAGGCCTTCGAACGCGGTGACTTCGCCGCGGCGCAGGCGGCCTACGAGCGCATCCTCGACGTCGAGCCCGCGAACGAGGAGGCCAAGACCGCGCTCGCGCAGGTCAAGTTCACCGCCCGCGCCGAGGCCGCGGGCCCGGACGCGATCGCGAAGGCCGACGCCGACCCGGCCGACCTCGACGCCCAGCTCGCCGCCGCCGACCTCGAAGTCGCGGGGCAGCAGCCCGAGGCGGGCTTCGCGCGGCTGATCGCCGTCGTGCGGCGTACCGCGGGCGACGAGCGCAACAAGGTTCGGGAGCACCTGGTGGCGCTGTTCGACCTGTTCGACTCGGCGGACGAGCGCGTCATGAAGGCGCGGCGGGATCTGGCGAGCGCGCTCTACTGAGGTTTCTTTCGGTACATGAAGGCCCCCTTCCTTGCGCCTGGCGCAAGGAAGGGGGCCTTCATGTACCCGGGGGCGTCCAGCCCGTGCGCTCCCGAGCCAGGTTTCGCCCCCGCCCGAACGCCATGAAAGGTCCTTTCCTTGCAAAATTTGCAAGGAAAGGACCTTTCATGGCACTTCAGGGAGCGGTGACCGGACCGATCAGCCGTACTGGGTCGAGCAGACCGACGAGCTCTCCAGGTAGCCCTTCCGCAGTGCCTCGATCCGCTCGAAACCGTTGTCCACGCGCTTGCCGTTGACGTCGGCCGAGACGAGGCTCTCCGGGCTCAGCAGGTCCGAAATGGCCTCGTCGAGGTCGCCGGAAGAAAGCCGCAGCGTCGCGCCGGGTACGGTGCTGGCCTTCGCCCACGCGCCGACCAGGCAGGCGGTGCGCAGCCCCGCGTTCGCGTTGTCGATCGACGCGCCGACACCCTTCTGGATGCCCATCGCGTACCGGGACGCGATTTCCGAGAACGCGGCGAAGTCGCCCTTGCCCTCGCTGTGCCCGCTTTCCCATTCCGCCTGCTGGTCGACCGGCTGGGCGAGTTCGCGCAGCTTGGCCATGTCGATGCTGACGGTGTTGTTCGACGGGCAGTACGACGCGGGCGGGGTGCTCGGGCCGCCGGGGCAGCTGCCGTTGCCGTCCTCGGTGATCTCCGGGCCAGGGACGCCGGCGCCCTCGAAGGCCTTGTCCAGGCTCTTCTTGAGGATCCCGACGACCTCGGCATTGAACTTCGAGTCGCCCTTGCCCTTGTCACCCTTGTCGAACGGGCGCTCGGTGATCCGCGCCTTGATGTTCTCCTCGTTCATCGCCGCGCATTCCTTCGGGCCCTTCTCGAACCCGACCTGGAACGCGTACGTGCGGTCGAACGCCGTGCCGTGCGCGCCCTGTTTGGTCGCGCTGGTGCCGGCCTGGTCGCGGATCAGGAACAGCGACGCCATGACCTGGTTGAGGCCCTCGGACGTGGAGACGCGGTAGAACTTGCTCTTGTCCTCGGCGACCCAGCGGAAGTAGCCGCCAGCGAAGCAGTCGGCCTGCTGCTCCTTGACGATCGACGGGGTGTTCTTCTTGATGCTGGCCTTCTCGCCGAGCCGGTACTGCACGGCGTGCCCGAGTTCGTGCGCGAGTACGACGGCGCCCGCCATCTTCCCGAACCGTTCGCGCAGCATGGGCAGCAGCACGCCGCGGTCCCACGCCACCAGGTCACCCGGCGGGCAGTAGAACGCGTTGACGAGCTTCTTGACGCTCCCGCATTCGGTCTCTTCGTTGTCGGTCTTCGCGCTGTAGGACAGCAGTGACTTCAGCGGCTCGTACGGCTGCCCGAAGTCGCGCGGCATGACCTCGGTCCAGTAGGCCTGCGCGTCGGCGATCGCGGCGATGGCGAGCTGGTCGTCTTCGGAGCCGTCCTCGTTGCGGACCTGCAGGTCCGGCTTGGGCGCGTTCGGCTTCAGCCCGCTCTCGAAATGCGTGACCGGCAGACCGGCGATGTCACCGGCGCCCGGCTGGCTGCCCTGCTGGCCGGTCGAGCCTCCCTTGTCGCTGCAAGCGCTCAGCCCGAGGGCCAGCACCGTCACGACCGCGATCAGAGCCGGGCGGCGTATACCCCGCGCTCCCCCTTGGATCATGTTCACTCGCTTGTCGTCAGGGCCCCGACCGGGCCGCGTACTCCGGCAAGCAGGGACCCTACCCAGCGCTTATGGCCCGCGTGCAGGTAATCCCCGAAGTGGGTCTTGAGCGGGGGAGGGGCGCTGCCGATATGGTCGCTCCTCATGAGAGCAGTCCGCCGGTTCACCGTCCGCGCGAGCCTGCCGGAGTCGCTCTCCGGCCTCGGTGACCTCGCCACGAATCTGCGCTGGACCTGGCACCCGCCCACGCGCGACCTGTTCGCGTCGATGGACGCGGAGCTGTTCAACCGCGTCCGCGACCCACTGCGGATGCTCACCGCCCTGCCACCGGCCCGGCTCGACGAACTCGCCGTCGACGACGCCTTCCTCGCCCACGCGCGCGAGGCGGTCGCCGATCTGGACCGCTATCTCGCCGAGCCGCGCTGGTACCAGAAGCAGGACGACGCCGACCTCCCGCCCGCCGTCGCGTACTTCTCCATGGAGTTCGGGGTCACCGAGGCGTTGCCGAACTACTCCGGCGGCCTCGGCGTGCTCGCCGGTGACCACCTCAAGGCGGCGTCGGACCTCGGCGTGCCGATGGTCGGTGTCGGGCTGCTCTACCGCGCCGGGTACTTCCGGCAGGCGCTGTCGCTCGACGGCTGGCAGGTCGAGCACTACCCGGTGATCGATCCGAACGCCTTCCCGCTGGAGCTCGTGACCGACGGCGGCAAGCCGGTGCTGGTCGACGTCGCGATGCCCGCCGGGCGCACACTGCACGCCCAGGTCTGGAAGGCCCGCGTCGGCCGGATCCCGCTGCTGCTCCTGGACACCGACACCGAGGCCAACGACGAGGACCTGCGAGCGGTCACCGACCGGCTGTACGGCGGCGACGCCGATCATCGCATCCGCCAGGAGATCCTGGCCGGGATCGGCGGCTTCCGCGCGGTGCGGCGCTACTGCGAGCTGACCGGGCATCCGCAGCCGAAGGTGTTCCACACCAACGAAGGCCACGCCGGATTCCTCGGGCTGGAACGCGCCCGCGAGATCATCCAGGCCGACGGGCTGGCGTTCGACGAGGCGCTGCCCGCCGTCCGCGCCGGCACCGTGTTCACCACGCACACCCCGGTGAGCGCCGGGATCGACCGGTTCCCCGTCGACCTCGTCCAGCGGTACTTCACCGACGGCAGGCTGGTCCCGGACGTCGACCCGCGCCGCGTGCTCGCGCTCGGCGCGGAGGACAACCCCGGCCTGTTCAACATGGCGCACATGGGACTTCGGCTCGCCCAGCGCGCGAACGGCGTCTCCGCGCTGCACGGTCGCGTGTCGCGGCGGATGTTCTCGCGGCTGTGGCCCGGGTTCGACTTCGACGAGGTGCCGGTCTCGTCGGTCACCAACGGCGTCCACGGGCCGACCTGGGTGGCGCGCGAGCTGAGCGCGCTGCTCGGGCGCAACCACGAGGAGCTGGGTCTCGACGGCGGTCAGGGCAAGCCGCTGCGGGACGGCGTCACCGACGAGCAGCTGTGGGCGCTGCGACGGGAGCTGCGCGAGAAGCTCGTCGCGGAGGTGCGGCGCCGGGTGCGGGCCGCCTGGATGCAGCGTGGCGCGTCCGCGCTCGAACTCGGGTGGACCGACACGGTCTTCGACCCGGACGTGCTGACCGTCGGCTTCGCGCGCCGCGTGCCGACGTACAAACGGCTCACGCTGATGCTGCGCGACCCGGATCGCCTGCGCGCGCTGCTGCTGGACGAGCGGCGCCCGATCCAGCTCGTCGTCGCGGGCAAGTCGCATCCGGCCGACGAGGGCGGCAAGCAGCTGATCCAGCAGATCGTCCGGTTCGTCGACGATCCCGAGGTCCGGCGCCGGATCGTGTTCCTGCCGGACTACGACATGTCCATGGCGCGCTACCTCTACCGCGGCTGCGACGTCTGGCTGAACACGCCGGTGCGGCAGCTGGAGGCGTGCGGCACCTCGGGGATGAAGTCCGCGCTCAACGGCGGCCTCAACCTGTCCATCCGCGACGGCTGGTGGGACGAGTGCTACGACGGCAGCAACGGCTGGGCGATCCCGACCGCGGACGGCGTCACCGACCCGCTGCGCCGCGACGAACTGGAGGCCGCCGCGCTCTACGACTTGCTGGGCCACCAGATCGCGCCGCTGTTCTACGACCGCGGCGCCGATGGCGTTCCCGGCGGCTGGATGTCGATGGTGTGGCACACGCTGGAGACCCTCGGGCCGCGCGTGCAGGCTTCGCGGATGGTGCGGGAGTACGTCGAATCGGGGTATCTGCCCGCCTCGCGCATGGTCGCCGAAGCCACCGGCGACGGATACCGCGGCGCGCTGTCGCTGGCCGACTACCGGACCAAATTGGACGTCTCCTGGCCGCGGGTGCGGATCTTCGACACCGAACTGCTCGTCGAGGACTCCGCGCCGATGGTCACCGGGACCGAGGTGACCATCCGGGCGCGGATCGACCTCGCCGGACTCGAACCGTCCGAAGTGGACGTTCAGGCCGTCGTCGGGAAGGTGGGTGACGGGGACGAACTGAGCGACCCCGTCACCGTCCCGATGTCGGGTGACGGGATCGGCGCGTTCGCGGCGCGGCTGAAACTGCCGCATCCCGGCTCCATCGGTTACACCGTCCGTGTGCTGCCGAAACACCGTCTGCTGGCCACGCCGGCGGAACTGGCGCGGGTCGTCCACGCTTAGGCCGGTACCGAACAAAAGAAACCGCCGATTCCTGATTTCCGCCGGACAATGCGGAACGGCCAGGTGAAATACACTTTGCCGGGCCCTTCCCGAACGGCGGAGGAATGGTGGCTTCGGCTAAGGAAACGAAAACATCGCGCAGAGCCAAGGACCGGCTGCACCATGTCCACGCCCGCGCCGGGATCCGGCAGGAGGGGCTGAGCCAAGCGCTGGGGCCGGAACTGCGGGGCATCTGGGGGATCGCCGAGGAGGCCGAGCCCGGCCGGGTGCGCGAAATCGTTCTTCTGCGGCTGAACCGCGTTCTCGAACGGTTCGCCGACCCGCTCATGCCCGAGATCGTCTGGACCGCCTACAACCTCGGCGTGGATCCGGTGCACGGCGGGGCGGGCATGGTCGGGCGGATCAGGACCATGGTCGGCCGTGGCCGGGTGCCGGTCTCCGAGCGGACCTGCACCCGGCGGTTCTACGACTTCCTGGGGAGCGTCAAGAACAGTCTCGACGGTTTCCAGGAGGACCTCACCGGCGAAGACTTCAGGCTCGCTTCGCGGTGGATCGCCGAGAACGTCCGCCCGGGACCGGAACAGCCCGGTGGCGCTCCGCGCGACCCCGTTCCCTCGGTCATGCGGATGTTCCTCGACGGCACGGTGTGCGGCCCGGCGGACGAAGCCGGCGCCCCGGTCCCGGCCCGGCTCGGCGCGCACGGCGACTGGCTCTGCGTCTTCACCGACGAGCGGTTGCTGGCCGAGTACCGCGCCGTCACCGGCATGGGCTGGGGCCGGATCCGGCACCGGACCGGCCGTGAGGTCGTGCTCGCGGCCGCCGGCCGTGCCGCGGCGACGGGCGTGCTGGTCAACCCCAGGCCGACGCGAGGCGCCGGGATCCACGCCGCGCTCCCGCTCTCCCCGGAGTCGGTCGCCAGGCTGGCGGTCCGCCGGTAGCGGTTCAGGGAATGGCGGGGGTGCCGCCCTCCCGGATCGGGAGACCCGCCGAACGCCAGGCCCGGAACCCGCCTTCGAGGTCGGTGGCACCCGGCAGGCCGAGCCGCTGCAGGTCGGCGGCGGCGAGGCTCGACGAGTACCCCTCGTTGCACACGACGATCACCGTCGAGTCCGGTTTCACCTCCGGCAGCCGCCATTCGCTGTCCGGCGCGAGCCGCCACTCGAGGTGGATCCGCTCGACGACCACCGAGCCGGGGATTTCGCCCTCTTCGGCCCGGTTGACAGACGGGCGGATGTCCACGATCAGGGCACCGTCGCGTTGCAGCCGCAGCGCCCGCTCGGGCTCCGCCCGGTCCAGACCGGACCGGGCGGTGGCCAGCAGTGCGTCGATCGCGCTCATCGGCCCAGTATCGGGGTGAGTGAGGGGATCTCGGCGGGAACGTCGGCGAGCGTGGCGTATTCGCGCGTCGCGACCAGCGGCGGCGAGTAGGCGTGGACGCTGGCGGCGGGCTCGGTGCCGATGCCGGTCACCTGGTGCGCCCGCCCCGCGCCGAAGCCGATGCCCTCGCCCGCGACGTGGGTGCGGCGCCGGACCGGGCCGCCGGGGTAGCGGTACTCCTCGCCGATCTCGCCCTGCAGCACGGTGAACGAACCGGAAGCGCCGCCGTGGTCGTGCGGTTTGGTCTGCTGGCCGGGCAGCCACGACAGCAGCCACAGTTCGACGCCGTCGGTCAGCGCGAGCCGCGCCCACCAGCGGTGATCGGGGTCGAAACGCAGCAGGCCGCGCAGGCCCGAGGTCAGCTCGGTGGTGACCGTGGAGGTCAGCTCGGCCAGTTCGCGGGACGTCCAGAGCAGGCGATCGGGGTGCAGCAGTTCGGGGAGCAGCGGATCGGCCAGCTGCGGGTGGATCTCGAAATCCTGGCGGGGCGTGATGGACGTGGTCACGGAGAGGCTCCTCGTGAAGGTTCGCGGGCGCGGAAGCAGGGCCGAGCGCGGCGCGACACGGGGTGCCGTCGGAAGAGGGGAACTCAGCCGTGTCGCGCGGTGGTACACCCGCACGAGGCGACGAGGAGCAGGTCGATGGTCCGGCGGCGCCAGAAAGAGCCCCCGATGACGGGGAAGGCGGCGGACACGGACCTGATCACGCCGTCGATGGTGCCACAGTGTCCCGCCAAGGGTCGCTTCGTCCCACTTCCTGGACCAGCCGCTTTCCACCGACCGGCGGCCCGGTGCACACACGCGCGCGAGTGCGGACACAATGGGCGCGTGAGCGAGCCGATCCAGCCCAGCGAACTTGACGACCTCGTGGTGAGGATGACCGGTGTCGGGGTCCGCCGAACAGGCAACGACCTCCTCGCCGACCTCGATTGGACCGTGGAACTGGACGAGCGCTGGGTGGTGCTCGGCCCGAACGGCGCGGGCAAGACCACCCTGCTCCGGCTGGCCGCGGCCGAACTCCACCCGACCACCGGAACGGTCGACCTGCTCGGCGACCGGATCGGCAAGGTCAACATCTTCGAGCTGCGCCCGCGGATCGGGTTCACCTCGGCCGCGATCGCCCAGCGTGTGCCGGGCGAGGAGCGCGTCGTCGACGTCGTGGTGAGCGCCGGTTACGCCGTCGTCGGCCGCTGGCGTGAGGAGTACGACAGCCTCGACACCGACCGCGCCATGGAGCTCCTGGGCGCCCTCGGCATCGCGCACCTGGCCGACCGCACCTTCGGCACACTGTCGGAAGGCGAGCGCAAGCGGACGCTGATCGCGCGTTCGCTGATGACCGACCCGGAGATGCTGCTGCTCGACGAGCCCGCCGCCGGGCTAGACCTCGGCGGCCGCGAGGACCTCGTCGCCCGCCTTTCGGAGCTGGCACTCGACCCCGAGGCCCCGGCCATGGTGCTCGTCACCCATCACGTGGAAGAAATCCCGCCGGGATTCACCCACGCGCTGCTGCTGCGCGACGGCCGCGCGGTCGCTTCCGGACTCGTGGACGACGTCGTGACCAGCGACAACCTGTCCAAGACGTTCGATCAGGACCTCTTGCTCGAACGGTCCGGTGATCGCTTCTTCGCCCGTCGCCGCTGACGGGTCGTACTGACCGGTAGCCTGCAATCTGTCTTGGACGGTTAAGGAGGACGGCGTGGGAGAGTTCGTAAGTCTCGAGGTCGAAGGCGGGGTCGGCACGATCCGGCTGGACCGCCCGCCGGTCAACGCGCTGAACAACCAGGTGCAGGCCGAGCTGGCCGAAGCGGCCCGTGAGGCCTCCGAGCGCGACGACGTGCGCGCCGTGATCCTCTACGGCGGCGAGAAGACCTTCGCGGGTGGCGCGGACATCAAGGAGATGGCCGAGCGCACCTACCCGGAGATCGCGAAGTTCGGCGCGGCGCTGACGGCGTCGCTGGCCACCATCGCGAACATCCCGAAGCCGGTCGTCGCGGCCATCACCGGCTACGCGCTGGGCGGCGGGCTCGAACTCGCGCTGACCGCCGACCGCCGGATCGCCGGCGACAACGTCAAGGTCGGCCAGCCGGAGATCCAGCTCGGCGTCATCCCCGGCGCCGGCGGCACGCAGCGCCTGGCGCGGCTCATCGGCCCGAGCAAGACCAAGGACCTCGTGTTCACCGGCCGTTTCGTGAAGGCCGAGGAGGCTCTCGCGCTGGGCATCCTCGACGAGGTCGTGGCGCCGGACGACGTCTACGCCGCCGCGCACAAGTGGGCCTCGCAGTTCGCGAACGGACCGGCCGTGGCGCTGCGCGCCGCGAAGGCCGCCATCGACGGTGGTCTCGACACCGACCTCGCGAGCGGTCTCAAGCTCGAATCCCACCTCTTCGCCGCGCTCTGGGCGACCGAGGACCAGCGCAACGGCATGAAGTCGTTCATCGAAAACGGTCCTGGCAAGGCCACCTTCGAGGGGAAGTAAGCGCGATGACGCAGGTGAACGATCCGGCGCCGAATCCGCACGCCACCGCCGAAGAGGTCAAGGCCGCCTTCGGCGACCCCAAGCTCGCCAACGTGCTCTACCACGACTGGGAAGCCGGGACCTACGACGAGAAGTGGTCCATCTCCTACGACGAGCGCTGCATCTCCTACGCGACGGACGTGTTCAACGCCGTCGCCGGTGAAGACGGCCAGCCGTACCCGACCGCGATGGAACTGGGCAGCGGTACCGGTTTCTTCCTGCTCAACCTGATGCAGGGCGGGGTGATCAAGAAGGGTTCGGTCACCGACCTCTCGCCGGGCATGGTGCAGGTCGCGCTGCGCAACGCCGAGAACCTCGGCCTCGACGTCGACGGCCGGGTCGCCGACGCGGAGCGGATCCCGTACGAGGACAACAGTTTCGACCTCGTCGTCGGGCACGCCGTGCTGCACCACATCCCGGACGTCCGCGCGGCGTTCGCCGAGGTGCTGCGGGTGCTGAAGCCGGGCGGACGGTTCGTCTTCGCGGGCGAGCCGACCAAGGTCGGCGACTTCTACGCGCGCAAGCTCGGCCAGATCACGTGGTACCTCACCACCAACCTGACCAAGCTCCCGGTGCTGAACGGCTGGCGGCGTCCGCAAGAGGAACTCGACGAGTCCTCCCGCGCGGCCGCGCTGGAGGCCGTGGTCGACATCCACACCTTCGACCCGTCCGAACTGGAGTCGATGGCCCGCGGCGCGGGCGCGCAGGACGTCCGCGCGGTCACCGAGGAGTTCGCCGCGGCGCTCGCGGGCTGGCCGATCCGGACCTTCGAAGCCGCCGTGCCGCAGGAGAAGCTGACCTTGCGCTGGCGTCTGTTCGCGTACCGGCTGTGGCTGCGGCTGTCCGCTTTGGACAAGAAGCTGCTCGCCAAGGTGCTGCCGCGCGAGCTGTTCTACAACGTGATGATCACCGGTACCAAGCGATCGTAGGTTGCCGTACCACTTCACCCTCGACGACGTCGCCTTCCTGCACTCCGGCGCGGGAAGCGCGGCGCTCGCCGAATGCTCGGCCCTCCCGCTGACCGACAAGACCCGTATCGCCGACGTCGCCGCCGTGCGCCGGATCGCCCCGGACCACGCGGCCGCGGTACTGGAAACGGTGGTGCTCCGGCGGAAGTCGTCGCCCAAACTGGACGCGGCGGGTTCATGGCTGTTCACCGGCGACGCCCTCCAGCAGGCCAGCGCCACGCTGGTCGCCCGGCACCGGGCCGCGCGGCTCGTTGGTCGTGACGTCCACGACGTGACGTGTTCCGTCGGCGCGGACCTGATCGAGATCGCCCGCGTCGCTTCGAAGGCGCTCGGCTCGGATCTGGACGAGATCCGCCTGGAGATGGCGCGCCACAACGCTTCCGAAGCCGGGGTTTCGCCGGCGTTGCTCAGGGCCGACGCCTTGCGGCCGGTCAGCCGGGCATCGGTCGTCGTCGCCGATCCCGCCCGCCGTGACTCCGCCGGGCGCCGGGCGTGGAAGCCCGCCGATTTCCTGCCGCCGCTGGACGGCTTGGTCGACGTCTATCCGGGACGCGAGCTTTCGGTCAAATGCGCGCCGGGCCTCGATTTCTCCATCGCGCCCTGGGCGGACGAGGTCGAACTGGTCTCTTTGGACGGCCAGGTCCGTGAGGCGTGCCTGTGGCGCGGAGTGGGCTCGACGGTGGCACGCCGGGCGACGGTGCTGCGTTCGGATGGTACACAGTGGACGGTCACCGACGCCGACCCCGACGAGATCCCCGCGTGTGAGCCGGGTGAATGGATCGTCGATCCCGACGGCGCGGTCGTCCGGGCCGGACTCGTGCGGCATTACGCGGCGCGGCACGGTTTGTGGCAGCTCGACGAGCGTATCGCGTACCTGACCGGGGACACTCCGCCGCCGGGAATCCGGGCGTTCCGGGTGTTCGAGCACGGACCGTACAGCGAGAAGAATCTTCGTGTATTGCTGAAAAAACACGATATCGGTCGTTTGGAGATTCTTGTCCGAGGTCTCGATATAGACCCGGATGCCTTGCGGCGCAAGCTGAAACCGCGTGGTGGTGAAGAAGCTACTTTGGTACTGACCAGAATCGGTCGTTCTGGAGTAGCGTTCCTTTGCCGCGCACAGCTGACGTGAGGAGCATTTCCATGAGCCGGTTCACCGGTCTGCTGAAACTGGCCGCCGCCGCGGCCGCCGGAGCCGTTCTCGCGGGCGGCGCCACCGCCGTCGCGAACACCGGCGACGCCACCGGGCGGCACGGTCACGAGCCCGCCAACATCGGCCAGGTCAAGCTCGACGTGAAGGCCTACTACGGCGATGTCGTCGGCAGCGACGGCAAGCACCGGTACTCCGACGGCAGCCGGTTCGTCTCCGACACCCGGCGCCAGGTCGAGGACGCAAAGCGCTACCTCACGCGGCGGCTGGACCGCGGCGTGAAGAACCCCGCCGTCGTGTTCGACGTCGACGACACCGCCGAGGTCACCTACGGCTGGGAAGCGGACAACGACTTCGGGTTCGACCCGGTGAAACAGCAGGAAGCGATCGACAAGGGCACGTTCGTCGCGAACAAGCCCGTACTGGAGCTGGCGAACTGGGCGGCGCAGCGCGGCGTGAAGATCTACTTCCTGACCGGGCGCAACGAGTTCCAAGGCCCGCAGTCGCTCAAGAACCTCGCGAACGAGGGCTACCCGGCGCCGGCGGGGGCGTTCTTCAAACCGAAGACCACCGCGCCGGACTATCTGCCGTGCGGGCTGACCTGCACCACCGTTCAGTACAAATCGGGCACGCGGAAGCATATCGCCTCGACCGGCGCGGCCATCCTCGCCAACTTCGGTGACCAGTTCAGCGACCTCGAAGGCGGTTACGCCGAGTTCCCGGTCAAACTGCCGAATCCGATGTACTACCTGCCTTGAGGGGAATATCCGCGCGGGCGGTGTCGCTGTGCCCGGTATGTCTGACAAGAAGGTGTTGAAGCCCAGCGCGGCCCACCCGATCACGGTGGAGCCGAACAAGGCGCGCGTGGTCGTCACGGTCGGCGGGAAGGTCGTGGCGGACAGCGCGAACGCGCTCACGCTGCGGGAGGCGAACTATCCGCCCGCGCACTACATCCCGCGTGCCGACGTCGACTTCGGCCTGCTGGAGCGGACGGACCACTCGACGTACTGCCCGTTCAAGGGCGACGCGTCGTACTACAGCGTCCGTACCGGTGACGGCGTCGCCGAGAACGCCGTCTGGACCTACGAAGCGCCGCACGACGCGGTCGCCGAGATCAAGGACCACGTGGCGTTCTACCCGACGAAGGTCGACGCGATCGAGGAGCGCTGACCGTCACGGGAGCTGGTTGATCCGGTCCCCGTCGGCCGCGAGCGAGGTGTCGGATTCGATCCGCCAGACCTCCAGCCCCGGTGCCTTGACCAGGGCGTCGACGAGGGCCTCCTCGCCCGCGACGAGGGTCGAATCGAAGTCGACTTCGGTGGCCACGCACCACGCGCGGTCGTCCGGCCAGAACAGGTTGGGCGACTGCGCCTCGAACCAGTTCGGCCGGGGCCGCCAGCCGAGTTCCGTCGCGGACGTCAACGGTCCGTGGAAGAGCAGGTAGTCCCGGCCGGGGTGGCGCAGTCGCGGCGCGTCCAGGTGCTCGCGGGACAACATCGCCTCGTCGGCCCAGCCGTAGCCGTCCCAGAGGCCGAACCAGGCGTCCGAAGCGGACGTGTGATCGCCGAGAACGGCCAGCAGCGCGGTGAGGCTGTGCGACGGCAGTGTGCCGCGCCCGGGAGGGGAGCCGCGCCAGAGCGAGCCGGTGAGATTCACCGGATCCGGGGAGCCGACCAGCGCGTGCCACTGCATGGCGCCATGGGCACGCCGTCCCGTTTCGGCGGCGGCTTCGCTCCAGCTCGCCCAGCCACCACGGTCGCGCTCGGCGGGGTGGCAGAGGCGCGCGTAGGCCGCGTAACCACGCGGAACCGTGCGGCCTGCCGCGCCGAATGCCCCGCCGAGCCTGGGGGAGATCCACTCGGCGGGGGACGGGTCGAGCACCGGTCGCAGCACGGCGGCAAGTCTTCATCAAGATCATGTGAAGCGCATCTTGTCGGCGGGCGGGGGCATACTGCCGGACGTGGGTGTTCCGCTGCGTCGCCGTTCGGGCCGTTCGGTGTACCGCCAAAGCACGCCGGTCGCGGCCGTGGCCGGCGTGGTCGAGAGCGCCTGGACGGGTGTGGTGGGCTGCCGTCGTCCGCTGCGGGTGTTCCCGGACGGCTGTGTGGACCTCGTCTGGGACGGGACGGTGCTCGCCGCGGTCACCACGGTGCGCGGGGTGCTGCGGCACGAGCTGCCGTCGGCGGAGTGGACCGCCGGGCTGCGCCTGCGGTGCGGCGTCGGCGGCGCGGTGCTGGGCCTGCCGATGACGGAGTTGGGAGCGGGTGCCACCCCGTTGCGCGACCTGTTGCCCGCTGGTGCTCGCCGCGCGGAGGCCAGGCTGGCCGAATGCGGAGCGCCTGGCGAGGCGCGGTCGGTGTTGGAAGCGCTGGTCGCCGAAAGGCTCCGGGACGTCGAGGTGGACGGGCTGTCTCTCGCGGCCGCTCGCGCGCTGCGTGCGCCGGGTGCTCGTACCGACCGGGTGGCCGCCGAGCTGGGTGTGAGCGAGCGCGGCCTTCGGCGGCATGTGCGGCACGACGTCGGTGTCGGTCCCAAGGAGTTGCAGCGGGTGCTGCGATTCCACCGGTTCCTCGAGCGCGTCGAGGCCGTGGCTCGGGACCAGGCGTCGCTCGCCGACGTCGCCGCCGATGTGGGCTACGCGGATCAGTCCCATCTCGGGCGCGAGTGCCGCCGGCTGTCGAGCGCTTCGCCCGGCGCGCTCGTGCGCTCCTGGACTGGCCGAAACGTTCCAGACTGAGCGGCCCGCCGGGGCGAAGATCGGGAGGTGCCCGAACCTTTCCGCGTCACCATCGACATCCGCACCGACGATCTCGACATCAACGGTCACGTACGCGGCCCGGCCTACTTGGCGTACGCCGACCACGCGCGCTGGGAGTGCGTCTGGGCGGCCGGCGTGGACCCGTTGGAGCTCAAGGCCGGGAACCTCGGCCCGGTCAACCTCGAAACGACGATCCGGTTCCGCCGGGAACTGCGTGCCCGCGCGCGGATCGACGTCCTGACCAGGTTCACCTGGGAGCCGGGCAAGGTGTCCCGGGTCGTCCAGGAATTCGTGACACCGGACGGCGCCGTCGTGGCCGAGGTGGAGAGCCTTTCCGGACTGCTGGATCTCGAAAGGCGACGGCTGGTCCCGGATCCGGGACGGCACTGGCGGAAATACGCTTCACGGCCGGAGATCCTCGGCTTGCCGTGACCCGGCCGCCTTTTCGTAGAGGCTGGTGGGCCATTTCGCCTCGGGCGGGTCGGCCACGTGCTCGAAACCCCTGCGCTCGTAGAGCCCGCGCAAGGCCGGATTGTCCCTCGTGGTCGCCACCCGGACGAAGGCCTTGTGGTGAACCGCGGCCTTCTCAGCGACCCAGTCGATGATCCTGTTCCCGAGTCCGGCTCCGGCCGCTTCCCGCGCCACCGCGAGGCGGCCCAGACAGTAGGCCGGTTCCGTCTTTCCGCCCCAGAGTCCGGGATCCGCCTCGGTCACCACACAGGTCGCGATCGGCTTGCCGTGCCTGACGACCAGCAACGCTCGCCCGCCTGGATCTGGTGGTGTACCGACTCCCGGGGAAAGCGTTGCGGCCACAGGTGGATTCCGCGTCCGGCGAGCCAGGCGGCGTCCTCCTCGCCCGGCCGGGCCGGACGGACGGTGAGTTCCGGGGTGAGCGGCTCGGAGCCGGTCAGGATCGGCATGCCCGCGCGGTGGTTGGATGTCCGTCGTGGTCGACGAGAACCTGGTACGGAAGCTGCTCGCGGCACAGTTCCCGCGGTGGGCCGGACGGACGGTCGAACGGTGGCCGTCCGGTGGCACGGTCAACGCCATGTTCCGGTTGGGCGACGACATGGTCGTACGGCTGCCACTGACCAAGGGCGGCGCGAAAGACGTGGCGCTGGAGCAGGAGTGGCTGCCGCGTATCGCGTCGCGGCTGCCCACGCCGATCCCCGAGGCGCTCGGCGCGGGGCTGCCCGCCGACGGCTACCCGTGGCCATGGTCGGTGTATCGCTGGCTGCCGGGCGAGAACCCGCGGCCGGACGCGCTCGGCCGGCCCGTACCGCTGGCCGAAGACCTGGCCGAGTTCGTGCTCGCGATGCGGCGTATACCCACCGCGCAGGCGCCGAAAGCACACCGCGGCGGACCGCTCACGACACTGGACGCGGAGACGCGATCGGCGATCGAACGCCTGCGTGCGATCCCTGAGGAGAACGTCGACTGCGACGCCGTCCTCGCTCTCTGGGAGAACGCTCTGGGGATGCCCGAGCCATCGGCGGCGCCGGTGTGGCTGCACGCGGACCTGATGCCGGGCAACATCCTGCTGGACGGCGACCGGCTCTCCGCGGTGATCGATTTCGGCTGCATGGGCGCGGGCGATCCGGCCTGCGACCTCTTCCCGGCGTGGAACCTCTTGCCCTCTTCCGGGAGGGAAGTCTTCCGGGAGGCACTGAGCGTCGACGACGCGACCTGGAACCGCGGCCGCGCGCGGACGCTCTCGCAGGCACTGATCGCGCTGCCGTACTACCGGAAGACCAACGAGGCGATGGCGGGAAACGCGCGGCACGTGATCCAGGCGGTGCTGGACGAAATGAGTTGATCACCGGTTTACGGTGCGAGTATGACGAGGACACTCAGGCTGGCCGAGGTCACCGCCGCCAACTTCGACGCCGCGATCGAACTGAAGGTCCAACCGGAGCAAAGCCATTTGGTCGCGCCGGTGGTGAAGTCCCTCGCCGAGGCCTACGTGCATCCCGGCATCGCTTGGCCCCGTCTCATCTTCGACGGTGACCGGCTGGTCGGTTTCCTCATGGCCTTCCTGGACATCGACTTCGCCGGCGACGGCACGGGTACGGACATCCGCTCGGGCCTCTGGCGGCTCAACATCGCGGCGGGCGAACAGGGCCGGGGCTACGGTCGTTTCGCGGTCGACGCCGTGGCCGCCGAGATCCGCCGCCGGGGCGGTGACCGCCTCACCGCTTGCTGGCACCCCGGCGACGACGGGCCCGAGCGCTTCTATCTGAAGCTCGGGTTCCGGTTGACCGGGGAGATGAGCGGGGACCAGGTGGTCGGTGAGTTGGCGTTGGATCAGGGATTTCCGCCTGGTGTCACGGGTTTGGATGGGGCAGGTGAGGTGAAGGGACTTTCCTCGCCCACGCCGGGGTTTCCGATGGATGGCGGGGCGCTGTGGCTGAGGTAGGGGCGCGCGGTCGTGTCGCTAAAGAAGCTTCGCAACGTGGCGAAGGCGGGGCAGTCGCCTTGGGGGGTGGGATATCGAGGGCAGGGCAAGGTGTGAACAAGCCCCTGTCTTGTAGGCATTCCGCGCTGGCCTCAAGGGCTGAGAGCCTTCGTGGGTGGGCTGGGCGGCGGGTCGGCCGTGCCCTCTGTGTCCACACTGGACACTCTGGTCGCCAGATGCCTGATTGGCGCCGCTGGGCATGCTTCTTTCTGGGGTCGTGAGTGATAAAGAGCGTTAGAACGCTCTTTATCACTCACGACGCCTTGCGAAGTGTCAAATCGGTGCTTTGACTCGGGACCACGTCTCACGTGGACAGTCAGAGATCTGGTAGGTCTCTGTGTCCGGTGTGCGACCGGGCCCGATCGGGTCGGCTTATGTCCTGAGGTGCATGGTGTTCCGCCTTGGTGTTCCGGTGGGGTCGAGGTAGGTGGGTGGGGTGAACTCCGGCAGGCCGTCTTGGGCGATCTGGACTTTCCATTCGCTGTGGTGGATCAACCGGTGGTGCTTCGTGCACAGCAGGACGAGGTTGTCGATTTTCGTTTCGCCGTGGTGGCGCCAGAAGACGATGTGGTGGGCGGTGCAGCGGGGTACGGGCATGTCGCAGCCCGGGAACGAACACCCACCATCGCGGAGGGTGAGTGCGTATTTCTGGGCGAGGGATACGGTGCGTTTGGAGCGTCCGATGTCGAGGGGTTCGCCTGCGGTGCCGAGGACGCCGGGTCGGACGCGGGCGTCGCAGGCGAGGATGCGGGCGTCAGTGGCGCTGATCGGGCCGACCAAATCGAGGTGCGCTTCGCCGATGTCCCGGATGAGGTCGTCGTAGGACATGGTGACCAGGATGTGAGTCGCCTCGCCCGCCTGGCCGGGAAGGTTGCGGCTGGTGGTCTTCAACCGCACGTAGTCGGTGAAAGCATCCCCGTAGCGTTCGTCCTGGCTGCGGGAATCCCGCACCCCGTCGATGGCCTTGTGAGGTTTGGCCATCGGATCGAGGTCGGACTTCAGGCGGGCGTAGGTTTCGAGGTCGAGTCTGGCTTTGAGGCCGAGGGTGCCGTCGCGGTGTTTGACGAACCGCAGCTCCGGGCGGGTGTCTTTGGGGTCCTCGTTGCGGGGTTCTTTCCCGTCGGGGTCGAGCTTGTCCAGCAGGCGGCGCCCGGCGCGGGCGATCTGCCGGGGCCCGGCGCGGCGGGCGAGGTCGACGAGGATCTTCTCCCCCGCACGCACGTCTTCTTCGGGGACGGAGGAGGGGATGCGTGCCAGGGTGCGGATGATGGCGTCGATCTGACTGCCGCCGATCGCGCCCTCGGCGGCAGCTTCGGCCGTCAACGGCGCCAGGGGTGGTTCGGGGTCTCCGCCGATGGACGGGCCGGGATGCAAAGCGAGGACCCGGTCGGCGCGGGCGTCGGCTTCCTTGTCGGTCACGAGGAAGTCCTCGAATATCAGGGCCGACAACGTCGAATGACCACTACACCCGCGAATCCCACGGGAATTGATTTCAGCCAGGATCGCGTTCTGCTCTGCGTCTATCTGACGTTTTTGGATCTCAAGTTCCTGTTTACGGGCATGTAGCGTCGCGGTATCGACGCGCCACCACTCGGTGGACGTCCTCGGGGATGTATCGTCGCTGGCCACGACACCGACATTACTCCGAATCGAACACCTGCGCTAGCCCAAACGGTCTAGCGGAGAAAATTGCCAAAAATGGCAGCCGCGAAGGGGATTTAAAGCAGCGAAGCGCCTTAACGGTGCGAAGAGGCTTAGTTCGCCGAGTGTCTTTCGGTTAAGCGAAAGAGGCAAGGTAGGTGCGCATCGGCCCGGTCCCGTGCTAACGTCGTCGTCGAGCCCCGTATGGGCCTACGCATGGAGGTAGCGGCTACTCGGCCACCAGAGATCGGCACACACCGTCTCTCGTTTTCAGTCATCCCCGCGTCGTGGGATGACGCCTCCATGCGATGCGCCCGAAAATCGGGTGCGTCCAGGCTTGTGTGCGCTCTTCCGGTGGCGGTTCCGCGCCCTCCTGTCGACACATCGACGGGAAAGGATCGCATTGACCGGCTTCAACGACCAGGTGATCGAAGAATTCAGGCGGAGCAAGGGAAAGCTCGGCGGCATGTTCGAGGGGTGGCAGCTGATCCTGCTCACCACCGTCGGTGCCAAGAGTGGTGAGCGGCGGACGAATCCGCTGGGATATCTCGAAATCGACGGCAAGATCGTCGTCGTCGCTTCGAACATGGGGGCGCCGGCGCATCCGGGCTGGTATCACAACATCCGGCGTGACCATCGGGTCACGATCGAGACGGGGACCGAGACCTACGAGGCCGTCGCGGCAGTTCCGCCCGCGGCGGAGCGTGACGCGCTGTTCGCGAAGATCGTCGCCGTGGAGCCGGGTTTCGCCGAGTACCAGGCGAAAACGACGCGCGTGCTGCCGGTCGTGATCCTGTACCGGATCGACGACCGGGTGCGGGGGTTGGGGGACTTCCTGGTGGAGGTCCACGACTGGCTGCGGGAGGAGCTCAAGACGCTGCGCACCGGGGTGGACGACATCGTGGCCGGGCGCGCGGACGCGCTCTTCATGGAGAAGTCCCTGCGGGCGCACTGTGTTTCGTTCTGCGAGGCGTTGACCAAACATCATACCGGCGAGGACATGGGAGCGTTTCCCATGCTGGCGCAACGGTTCCCGGCGCTCGCGCCGGTGTTGACCGAGCTCGGGGAGGGCCATGTCGCCGTCGCGGACCTGCAGAAGCGGATCCGGAAGCTCGTCGAGGGGTACGTCCACGGTGAGAGTGACCCCGTTCGCTTGCGCGACGAGTTCGACGCGCTCGCGGGGACGCTCGAAGCACATTTCGCCCACGAAGAGCGGACGCTCGTGGCGGCGCTCAACGTGACGGCACCCGGCTGATCGATGCGGACGCCCTGGGGTTCCGGCCCCGGGGCGTGTATCGTGGCGGATGGCGGCGCCTTCACAGCGCAACGCCGATCCGGCACGAGGCGGGTGGAATTCGCCCCCGGCCTCGCCGAAGACCGCGAATCCGCGGTCCCTTCGAAAGGGTTTCACCGTCAAAACTCACAGCACCGACAGTGCGCTGTTCAGCCACCCGCTCGACACCCAGGTCGAGCGTCACGATCCCGCGACCCCTCAAGGTGAGCGATACCGGGATCTTTTTCGCGAACCCTCTTATCCCGCACCGGAACCTTCGGCCGACGCCGTTCGTTGACCGGAGCAGACCAACGTTTTGGGTGTCGTGTTGTCCAAGCACGCTCGCGCAGAATTCGTCGCGGGCGTCGCGTTCCGTGCGTCGCGCCGTGACATCGGCTGACACCGCCGATACCAGTCCTGGCCACCGACAAGAAGCGACGATATGACTTCAGTTCTAAGACACCCGGACAGCGAAGAACGGCAGGCGCCACAGCCCCTGCTGTCCGGGGAGCAGACCACCACCGAAAACTTTCTCGTCAAGCTGTTCGCGGTGGTGCCCCTGCTGGCGCTCGCCGCCTCCGTCCCCTTCGCGTGGGGCTGGGGCCTCGGCTGGGTGGACCTCGGCCTGGCCGCCGGGTTCTACTTCCTCACCGGTCTCGGCGTGACCATCGGTTTCCACCGCTACTTCACCCACGGCGCCTTCAAGGCCAACCGCGGCCTGCGGATCGCCCTCGCGGTCGCCGGCAGCATGGCCATGCAGGGCCCGGTCATCGGCTGGGTCGCCGACCATCGGCGCCATCACGCCTTCGCCGACCGCGAGGGCGACCCCCACTCCCCGTGGCGGTTCGGCACCACCCCTGCCGCGCTGGCCCGCGGCTTCTGGCACGCCCACATGGGGTGGCTTTTCGAGCGCGAGAAGACCAACGCGCAACGGTTCGCCCCCGATCTGCTCGCCGACCGTGACATCGCCCGGATCGATCGCCTGTTCCCGCTGCTCACCGTCGTCACGCTGCTCGCGCCCGCCGTCCTCGGCGGCGTGATCACGATGTCGTGGTGGGGCGCGGTCACCGCCTTCTTCTGGGCGAGCCTGGTCCGCGTGGCGCTGCTGCATCACGTCACCTGGTCGGTGAACTCGCTCTGTCACATGATCGGCGACCGCCCGTTCGCCGCCCGCGACAAATCCGCGAACTTCTGGCCGCTCGCGATCGCCTCGATGGGCGAGTCCTGGCACAACTCCCACCACGCCGACCCCACCGGCGCACGGCACGGCGTCCGCCGTGGCCAGCTCGACATCTCGGCGCGGCTGATCTGGCTGTTCGAGAAGGCGGGCTGGGCGACGGACGTCCGCTGGCCCAAGGCCGATCGCCTCGGCCGCAAGCTCAACCCCGGCCACTCCCTGTCACTGGGCCGGAGCGCAAGCCGGGTCTGAGCCCGTCAGCGAACCGCGCCCGCGATGGCGCCGATCAGTTCCGGTCCGTCGGACAACGCCGGATCGTTGTGATCGGCGCCGGGGACCTCGATCACCTCGGCACCGGCCGCCCGCGCCACGGCGCGGCTATGCTCGGCCGGGACGATCGAGTCCGCGGCGCCGTACACGACGGTCACCGGTGCCTTCACCCGCGCGACGTTGTCCCTCGTCGGGAACTCGTCCCGCAGGAGCCAGCGGACCGGCAGGAACGGATAGTGCCGCTGTCCGACCGACGCGAGGTCGGCGAACGGCGAACGCAACACGAGTGCGGACGGCGGCCGCTCGACGGCCAGTTCGGTGACGACCGCGGAGCCGAGGCTCTCGCCGAAGTAGATCAGCGGCGTCCCGGCCTCGCGTACCAGGAAGTCCTGCGCGGCACGGACGTCCAGCGCGAGGCCGTCCTCGGACGGCTCTCCGGGATTGCCTCCGTATCCGCGATAGTCCAAGAGCAGCACCGAGAGCCCGCGCGCGGTCAGCGCGCGGGCCATCGGCACGCGGTACGACCGGTTCCCGGCGTTGCCCGGCGCGACCAGCACGGCCGCCTTCGCGCCGGTGACCGGGAAGTACCAGCTCGCCAGGCCCAGCCCGTCGGCGGTGGTGAGCGTGACGTCCCTGCCGCCGGGCAGGACGTCGGCGGCACCGGCGAGCGGACCTGCCTCGGGGAGGTAGATCAGCTTGCGCTGGAAGGCGAACGCGCCACCGAAGACCACACCGACGATGGTGACGGCCACCGCCAGCGTGATCAACACCCTCTTGCGCATGCTCAGGCCTTCGCCGGGGGAAGGCCGAACCGCGCGAACAGGTCCGCGTCGAGGAACGAGGTGATCTCGCGGATCCGGTCTTCGCGCAGGGAAAGCACGTTGATGGACCAGGCGCGATGGACGGCGTCGGCCGATTCGCCCAGGTAGCAGGCGACGGCGGGCTGCCCGTTGGCGGTGAGGACCTCGGTGCGCCAGCTCGGGCACCGGCCCAGCGGGACCGCGACGGCGAAGCCGGTCACGGCCTCGATGCCGCTGTACCAGCGCATGAGCGGGGGCATGGACCAGGTGACGTCCTTGGTCAGCAACGCCACGAGCGCGTCGGCGTCGCCACGTTCCAGCGCGGACGCGAAGTCCGCCGCGATCTCGCGTGTCCGGGTGTCTTCGAGCTTCCGCTGCCCCTCGGGCGCCGGGACCTTCTCGGCCACGATCGCCCGCGCGCGTTGCAGCGCGCTGTTCACCGCCGCGACCGAAGTGTCCATTGTGGACGCGATTTCGGCGGCGGAGAAACCGAGCACGTCGAAGAGCACCAGCGCGGCCCGCTGGTTGCCAGGCAGGTGCTGCAGCGCGGCGACGAAGGCCAGCTCGACGGCCTCGCGCCGCTCGTACCTGGCGTCCGGCGCGTCGGGGTACGGGCCGAGCCACGCCACCTCGGTCGCCGGGGCGTCTTCGAACACGACTCGCTCGCTAGACGGGCCCAGGTCCATCGGCAAGGCCCGGTTGCCGCGGGCGGCCGCGATGTCCAGGCAGGTGCGGGTGACGATGGTGTAGAGCCAGGTGCGCATCGAGCTGCGGCCCTCGAACCGGTCCATCCCCCGCCAGGCTCGCAGGAGCGCGTCCTGCAGGGCGTCGTCGGCGTCGTGGGCCGAGCCGAGCAGGCGGTAGCAGTGGGCGTGCAGCTCGCGGTGCAACGGCTCGACCAGGCGATCGAACGCCGCGTCGTCGGTGCGCACGACGGCTACTTGGCGCGAAGCGCGGTGACGGCCGGGCTGAACATCGTCGTCTTGATCGCGGACAGCGTGCCGCGATCCTTGCCTGCCAGCGGGCGGACGAGGTCGGTCGCGTACTCCAGCAGCGCGGGCTTCTCGGCGACGGCGTCGACGAGCCCCAGATCACGCGCGTCCGTCCCGCCGAACCGCCGCCCCGTGGTCATCGACGCGATCGCGGCGGCGGGAGTGAGCTTGCCCTGGATCAGCGCCGCCATCCCCGGCGTGAACGGGATGTTGATATCCGCTTCGGGGAAGCAGAAGTACCCGCGGTCGGCGCGCATCACCCGGAAGTCGTGCGCCATCGCCAGCATGGCCCCGGCGCCGAACGCGTGCCCGTTGATCGCGGCGACCGTGTGCACGCCGAGGGTGAGCACGCGGGCCAGCAGTTCGTGGACGTCGGCGACGTACTGCGCGGCCTGTGCGGGGTTGCTGGTGAGCCATTCGAGGTCGAGGCCGTTCGAGTAGAACTTCCCGGAGCCGACGGTGACCAGCACGGCCGGATCCGGATAGGCGACGACGGTGTCCAGCTGGGAATGGACGGTTTCCAGCCAGGAGGGCGAGAAGCGGTTCTCGTCGTCTCCGAGGTCCAGCAGGAACACCGGGGCGTCTTGGCGCAGGGTGGGCATGTCAGTCCTTTCGTGGGGGTGGGAGCAGGAGTATGGCGCGGACCGCGGCGGTGAGCCGGGTGCGGGAGTCTTCGGAGATCGGCTCGCCCGCGGCGAACGCGCGGCGGAACAGGGCTGTCGGCAGATCGACCACGCAGGTGGTCAGCACCTCGACGGCCTGCGCGTCCCGCCGGTCCCAGAGCCGCTCGGCGAGCCGGACCAGGAGCGCGATCAGGCGTTTGTCGAGTGCGAGGAGTTCGCCCGCGAGGTCGTCGGGGACCTGCGGGCCGAGTACGTCTTCCTTCTTGACGGTGATGAGCAGGCGGGCCGCCTCCGGCCTGCGGTCGGCGAACGCGGCCGGTGTGCCCGCCGCGGCCGTGACCGCCTCGACCGGGTCTTCCGCTTGATCCGCCAGCTCGGTCTGGAGGTCGAGGAACTCGCCCGCCGCACGGAGCCAGACGCGGGCCAGCAAGGCGCCGAGTGAGCCGAAGGCGTGGTAGATCGTGCCGTTGGACACTCCCGCGGCGGCCGCGAGGGACCGGACGGTGACGCCGTGGGCGCCCGTCTCGACGACGAGGCGTTCGGCCGCGTCGAGCAGCCTGTCCAGGTCGTGCACGCGGGGCCGGGGCATGGGGCGACAGTAACAGAGCAATTGCTCTAAAACCATAAGAGAGCGATTGCTCCAAAACGCGTCAGGCGAAGAAGTCCGCCAGTACCTTCGCGAACACCTTCGGATCGGCGACGTGGCTCTGCCCCGCCACGATCCGCCTTGTCGCGTCCGGGAGCGCGGCGGCGACGGCGTCCGCGGCCGCCTCGAGGACGAGCGTGCCGCCGGACGACGCCCCGAACACCGACGCGGAGCCGCCGGCGGCCGTGATGAGCGCGTCGAGGTCTTCGAACTCCCGGTGCACCGAGTACGGCGGGGTGTCGCCGGCCGCTTGAGGTCAGGAATCCGGGGACCACACCGCGAGTTCGGCGCCGCCGGGCTCGCGGAAGTGGAACCGGCGCCCGCCGGGGAACGAGAACGGCTCGGCCGTGACGACTCCGCCCGCGGCCTCGACGGAATCCTTCGCCCGTTCGAGGTCGTCGGTGCGGATCGTCACCAGCGGCGCGGCCGTCCGCTGCGCGGTGTCCTGCTGGAAACCGAACGAGACCACACCGCCGCCCTGGACGTCGGTGTACGTCGGGCCGTACGCCGCCGCCGTCCACCCGAAGGCCGTTTCGAAGAATTTGCCCGAGCCCGCCGCCGAACTCGACGGGAACTCGACGAAGTCGATTTCGTACATGGTCCGGAAGCTACTCCGGACCACCGACAGAAAGTGTCAGACGCTGCGCAGGACCGACACCACGACGCCGAGCACGCTCGCGCGGTCCCCGTCGATGACGTCGTAGGCGGGGTTGCGCGGTTCGAGGTACACGTGGCCGTCGCGGCGGCGGTAGACCTTGACCGTGGCCTCTTCGTCGATCATCGCGGCGACGATCTGGCCGGAGTGCGCCTCCTGCTGCTGCTTCACCACGACGATGTCGCCGTCGCAGATCGCCGCGTCGATCATCGAGTCACCGCGCACCCGCAGCCCGAAGACGTTGCCGCGCCCGGTGAGTTCACGCGGCAGGGTCATCACGTCGTCGACATGCTCGACGGCCGAGATCGGCGTTCCCGCGGCGATGTCACCGACGACGGGCACCGGCACGGAGTCCTCTGTGGACGCTTTCGACGTGGTGCCGTGCAGGAAGGCGCGGACGTCGATGGGGCGGGAGATCGAGCTGCTGCGGCGGAGGAAGCCCTTCTCCTCCAGGGCCGCGAGGTGCTTCGACACCGAGGACGTCGAGCGGAGCCCGACCGCTTCACCGATCTCGCGTGTGCTCGGCGAGTATCCGTACTCCATCACCCATTCGCGGATGGTCAGCAGGATCTTCTGTTGCCGTTCCGGCAGGGAAGCGGCTTCCTCGAACAGCTCAAGATCTTGGTAGGCGGTCATCAGCGGAATGGTAGTTCGTGCAGGCCGCCGCGATCGCCGCGGTGTCCCAGTAGAACGGCCGCACCTCGGTGATGCGCCCGTCCTCGACGGTGATCGTCTGCAGGATCGGGAAGTCCAGCTCGCGGCCGGTGGCCCTGGCACGGGCGTGCACGTGGGTCAGGACGACCAGCGGGCTGGTCTCGCTCAGGAAGCTCTGCTCCACCATGTCGAAGACGTCCCAGGTGTCGCTCATCGCGGCGAAGAACCGCTCCATTCCCTCGTGGCCGCGCCAGATTCCGCCGTAGGGCAGGGAATCCGCCTGGTGCAGCACCACGGCGGGGGAGAAGAACGGGGCGAGCGGCGCGAAGGCGGCCTCGCCGGGGCCGCCCGCGGTGAGGTACTCGGCTTCCGCCGCGTACATGCCCTTGAGCACGGACAGGGCGTCTGTTGTCGTTGTCACGACGACCACTGTGGTGCGCCGCGTCGCCGATCGCTGGCGGTTATCCGTCGTGGAGATCGGCCGGATGGCGGCGCGGGCGAGCCGAAAGTCCGATCCCGCGGACGGTTCCGCGAGGTTGACTCGATCGTATGAACACGAAGATCACCGCGGCGGTCCTCGCCGCCGCGACGGCCACGGTCGCCCTGTCCGGATGCGGTCTCAAGGAAGGGCTGACCGAAAAGGCGAACGGGCACGTCAAGACGGTCGGCTACGCGACCGGCGCGGAGGGCAAGCGGGACGAGGACGCCCGCCTGCCGGAGTGGGTGCCGGACGGGGCGACGTCGGTCACCGAAGTCATCCGGACCACGGGTTCGGAGCGGCTCCTGAGGTTCACCGGTGGGACTCTGCCCGCCGTCTGCGTGCCGGGGGCGGCCGCGACACAGCCTGCCACCCTCGCCGCCCAGTGGTGGCCGCAGGGACAGGAAAGCCGGACCGACAAGGTCTGCGGTGAATGGCACGTGCTGGTCCAAGGCGCCGACGTGTACGCGTTCAAACCGGAAACGCTGGTGAGCAAGAGGTCTTGAGTCATTCCTCGGACGCGAGCGCGTCGGCGCAGGCGGCGAGGTCGTGGAGCAGCCGGTCCCGCTCGTCCGCCGAAAACGGCGTGAGCATCCGGTCTTGGACCGCGCGCACGACGCCGCTGGCGGCGCGGAGCCGTTCGCGTCCGGCGGGGGTGAGCGTGCTGGGCAGGGCGCGGCCCTGAGGCGCCGTCGTCGGGCGGGTGATGAGCCCGCGGTCCTGCAATCCGCGCAGGACCAGGTTCATCGACTGCCGGGTGACGAACACGGCCCTGGCCAGTTCCGCGTTGGACAGCCCCGGCCGCTGCGAGAGCACTTCGAGGCAGGAGTACTGCGGCACGGTCAGGTCGAGGGGGCGCAACGCGGTGTCCATCGCCGTCCGGAGCGCCGTCGCCGCTCGTTTCAGCATGTACCCCACCGCTTGGTCCAGAGGCCCGACCTGCTCACCTTGACTCATGTCAGCATCATGACATACGTTGGCTATGTCAACACACTGACATGGAGGACGACATGACCGTGACCGGACCCGATTTCTTCTCACTGCAGGTGCGCGACCTCGACCGTGCCGCCGCGTTCTACGAGACCCACCTCGGGCTGAGCAGGCTGCCCGTCGCACCGCCGCACGCGGTGGTGTTCGGCACGAAGACGATCCCGTTCGCGGTGCGGGAACCCGTGCCGGGCACGGATCTCGACGCCATCTCCCCGCGGCCGGGATCAGGGGTGGCGATGTGGCTGCACGCCGACGACGCGCAAGGCCTGCACGACCGGCTGGCCGACGCCGGCGTCACCATCCTCACGGAGCCGTTCGACGGGCCGTTCGGCCGCACGTTCGCCTTCGCGGACCCGGACGGCTACGCGATCACCGTGCACGACAAGGCCTGAGCCCGCCTGCCGGAGCAGCGCGAGGGCCTGCGCGTCGGACGAGCCGGCGGGGGTCGTGCACACGATCAGCAACTGATCCGGTGAACGGGCGATCGACAGGGTCTGCTGGGTCACCGTGACCGCGCCGACGACCGGATGCCGTAGTTCGTAGCTCTCGGCGTCACAGGGCCGCACGCGATGGTCGCTCCAGAGCGCGACGAACTCGGGACTCTTCATCGTCAGTTCGCCGATCAGTTCCGCGAGCAGCGGGTCTTCGGGATGCCTGCCGACGGCGATCCGCAGGCTGCCGACCACCGCGCGGACCTTCCGCTTCCAGTCGGTGTACAGGTCCCGGCAGTGCGGGTCCAGGAACAGCATCCGGCTCATGTTCGGCCGTCGCGCCGGGTCGTCCGGGGCGTGGAAGTCCAGATGCCCGCCCAGCAGGGCGTGGCCGAGGGCGTTCCACGCCAGGACGTCCGAGCGGCGGCCGAGCACCAGGGCGGGAGCGTCGACGGTACCCAGGAGATCCCGTGTCTCGTCGTGGAGCGTTTCGGGCCGTGGACGGCGTGCCCGCGGGGTGCGGCGGGCGGCGGTGGCGAGCCTTTCGAGGTGTTCGCGTTCGTGGCCGTCGAGCCGGAGCGCGCGAGCGATGGCGTCGAGCACCTCGGCCGAGGCGCCGCGCGACATGCCCTGCTCCAGCCGCGCGTAGTAGGAGACGCTGACTCCCGCGAGCTGGGCCAGTTCCTCGCGCCGCAGCCCGGCCACCCGGCGGCGTGCCCCGAAATCGCGCAGGCCGACGTCTTCCGGGCGCAGCCGAGCCCGTCGCGCCTGCAGGAAGTCGCCGAGCGGGCCAGGTCCGTCCATGAACCCGAGTATCCGTGGCGTGGCCACACTCAGCCACACCCTCCCAGTGGGAGGAAAAGCGGGGCGTGGTCCGGGCGCGCACGGGCCGCCAGGCTCGGTGGCATGGACGAGATCACCATCGGAGACGTCACGGTCACCCGGGTCAAGGAGTTCTACGGTTCGCTCGGCATGACGCCGGCCGAGTTCATGCCGGACAGCCCAGGCGGCGCGTGGGGCGAACACCGCGACTGGCTGGCGCCCGATTTCTGGAACCCCGAGACGAACGAGTGCCGTGCGGCGCTGCAGTCGTGGCTGATCCGCAGCGAAGGACGCACGATCCTCGTCGACACCGGGGTCGGCAACCACAAGGACCGGCCGTACGCGGCGGTGTGGAACCGCCTCGACACCGCCTACCTCGACAACCTCGCGGCCGCCGGGGTGCGGCCCGAGGACGTCGACGTCGTGGTCAACACGCATCTGCACATCGACCACGTCGGCTGGAACACGCGGCTCGACGGCCGCACCTGGGTGCCGACCTTCCCGAACGCCAGGTATCTGATGCCGCGGCCCGATTTCGACTTCTGGAATCCGGCCGAAGCGCACGATTCCGTGCTGGGGCGCGGAAATCAGAACGTCTTCGAGGACAGTGTCGCGCCGGTGCGCGAGGCGGGGCTGACCCATCTGTGGGACGGCACGCACCGCGTCGACCGGAATCTGCGGCTGGATCTCGCGCCCGGCCACACCCCCGGCTCGTCCGTGCTCACCCTGGAATCGGGCGGGGAGCGGGCGTTGTTCGTGGGTGACCTCGTGCACACCGCGCTGCAGATCGTGGAGCCGGACACCAATTCGCCCTATTGCGAAGACCCGGCCGGATCCCGGGCCACCCGGCACAAACTGCTCGGCCAGGCCGCCGACGACAACGCTCTCGTCTTCCCGGCGCATTTCGGCGCTCAGGGCGCCGTGCGCGTCGAGCGCCGAGGATCGAAGTTCGCGATCGCGCGGTGGGCCGGGTTCTCCGCCCTCTCCTGAGGAGTTTTTCGTGTACGTGCAAGCAGAAACCCCATCCGGTGTCGTGCGCGGCCAACGCGACTCCTCCGGTGAGCTCTACCGCGCCATCCCGTACGCGGCGGCGTCGATCGGGCCCGGCCGCTTCCTCTCGCCGACGCCGCACCCGGGCTGGTCCGGTGTCCGCGACGGCACGCGGCCCGGGCCGACGGCACCTCAGCCGGTGCGCGACTTCGGCGGGCTCGACATGACCCCGTATTTCGGACCCGGCTGGGTGCGCGGTGACGAGTACCTCACCGTCGACGTCCGGACACCCGCCGCGGACGACGGCCGTCGTCCGGTCATGGTGTTCGTGCACGGCGGCGGTTTCGTCACCGGTTCGGCCCGCGCCGCGCTGTACGACGGACGGGCGTTCGCGCGTGACGGCGTCGTCCTGGTGACGGTGAACTACCGCCTCGGCGTCCCCGGTTTCCTCGATCTGGAGGGTGCCCCACCCAACCGGGGGCTGCTCGACGTGCTCGCCGCGCTCGGCTGGGTGCGGGACACGGTCGCGGTGTTCGGGGGCGATCCGGACAACGTCACCGTCTTCGGGCAATCCGCGGGGGCGACGCTCACCGGCGCGCTGCTCGCGACGCCGGAGGCCAAAGGAACGTTCCGCCGGGCGATCGTCCAGAGCGGCAGCGGAACCGGCGCCTTCACACCGGAACAGGCCGCCAGGGTCACCGCGGCGGCCGCTTCCGCGCTGAGAACCGAGCCCACCGCGCGAGCGTTCGGCGAGATCCCGGACGAGCGGTTCGTGGAGATCCTGCCCGCGCTGGCCGGTCTCGATCTGCGGACCGAAACCGCCGAGGATCCGCTGGCCGGGCTGAGCCCGTTCAGCCTGGTGTCGCCGGTCCAGCCCGCCGACGGTCCTCTCGACGGCGACGTCGCGCTGCTCATCGGCACCAACACCGAGGAAGGAAACCTTTACGGCCGAACAGATCTCGGGCGGACACTGTTCGGCGCCGGTACCGAGCGGCTGGCAACGGCACACGCGCGGATCTCGGACGGCCACACCCACCGGTACTCGTTCGGCCATCGCTCGACGGCGTTGAACGGACGGCTCGGCGCCGCCCACACCGTCGAGTTGCCGTTCGTCTTCGACGTCGCCGGCGAGCCGTGGCTGCACGGGGAGACGGGCCTGCTCGGGCCCGATCCCGCCCCGGAAGGTCTCGCGGCCAGGATGCACGGCGCGTGGGTCGCCTTCGCGAGGACCGGCGACCCCGGCTGGTCCGGAGACACCGTCGAATTCTTCGGCTGACAGCGCCTGCCAGCCCGGTGCCAGCGTCGTGTGCGCCGCCTGCCAACGGCCCGGAGCACGCTCTTGAATGTCATTCCAGAAGCGCCTCGAGGGGTCACCATGAACACACCTGTCACGATCATCGGCGCCGGGCTCGGCGGCCTCACCCTGGCGAGGGTCCTGCACGTCCACGGCATCCCGTCCGAGGTCTACGAAGCGGAAGCGTCCCCGACTTCGCGTCTGCAGGACGGGATGCTCGACATCCACGACTACAACGGCCAGCTCGCCCTCCAAGCAGCCGGGCTGACCGAGGAGTTCCGCGGCATCGTCCTGGAGGGCCGTCAGGCGCTGCGCGTCCTCGAAGGGGACGGGGACCGTCCTGTTCGAACGGGGTGACGACGGCACGGGCGGGCGCCCCGAGGCGCAACGCGGGGATCTGCGGCGGATGCTGCTCGACTCGCTCCCCGAAGGCACCGTCCGGTGGGGGCGCAAGGCCGTCGGCGCCCGGACACTCGACGACGGCCGTCACGAGGTGACCTTCGACGACGGCACCACCGTCGTCGCGGGGCTCCTGGTCGCGGATCCGGCCGCTGCTCACCGACGCCGTTCCCGAGTACTCCGGCATGTCGTTCGTCGAGACCTAGCGGAGGGCGCGAGTATCAACGCCCACCGGGAAGCCGCGACACGCTGCACGCCTACGTGGAGCTCACCAAACCGCTGGAGTGGTTCGACGCCATCGACCTCACCGACGCCGAAGCCGCCAGGGCGCGGATCGCGGCGGAGTTCGACGGCTGGTCGCCGGAGCTCACCGCGCTGATCACCGAAAGCGACGTCGCGCCGATCCATCGTCCCGCCTTCGCCTTGCCGTCCGGGCCGCGCCGGGGAAGGCGCCAACCTTGCGATGCTCGACGGCGCCGAACTCGCCAAAGCCCTCGCCGCGCGTCCCGGCGACGTCGAGACCGCCCTCGCCGAATACGAGCAGGCCATGTTCGTCCGCTGTGAAACGCCCATGGAGGAGGACTTCCTGCTCGAAAGCGTCTTCGGCGACGACATCCCCGAGCGGCTGCTGAACCTGTTCGAGGAAAGGAAGGCCTGAGTCAGGCCGTGCCGACGGCGAGGGCCTTCAGGCCGCGGACGATCGTTTCCGCGCCGGGGGCCCGGTCCGGCGCGACGAGGTGCTGCATCATCACGCCCGCGATGAGGGCGAACTGGACGGCACCCGCCGCGTCGGCGTCGGTGGCGGACAGCCGTTCGCCGAGGACCTTCCGGGCTTCGTCCTGGGCGTCGGCGAGCCGTTCGCGAAGTTCCGGGAAGCGGATGGCCTGGGTGGCGCTCTCCAGGACGGCGGTCCACAGGTCGCGCTGCTCGGTGAAGGAGTCGACAAGGCCCTGCCAGGTGGTGGTGAGCGAAGCGTCCTCGGGCTCCCGCAGGCGCTCGACCACTTCGGTGGACAGCTCGATCATGGCCTCGTTCATGAGGGCCTCTTTGGAACCGAAGTGATACCCGATGGAGCCGAGGTTCGCTCCCGAGGCCGCGGTGATGTCCCGCGCGGTGGTGTGCGCGTAGCCGCGTTCGATCAGGCAGCGCTTGGCCCCGTCGAGGAGGTCCTCTCGTTGTCCCATGCGGTGATCCTAGCGGCAGGCTGTGACAAGCGTCTTATACAAATGTATTATACAAATGTTCAAGACGCTTCGTAGCAAGGGAACGACGATGAATCGCTATGTCCTCGGCAACTTCGCCCCGGTCACCGAAGAGATCACCGCCTTCGATCTGCCCGTCACCGGGAAGATCCCGGACGACCTCGACGGCCGCTACCTGCGTATCGGCCCGAACCCGCTCGGCATCGAAGACGCGTCGGCGCACATCTGGACCCTCGGGGAGGGCATGGTCCACGGCGTGCGCCTGCGCGACGGCCGCGCCGAGTGGTACCGCAACCGCTGGGTGCGGTCGGCCTCCGTGGCCGACCGGCTCGGGGAACCGCGGCGTGGGCAGGTCGCCGACGAGCGCCTCGACTTCGCGCCGAACGTCCAGGTCGCGGGACACGGCGGCCGCCTCTACGCGCTCATCGAAGGAGGCCTGGCCCCGTACGAGCTGACCGACGAACTCGACACCGTCGGGCCCGCCGCCCTCGGTGCGACGGAACAGGGTTTCTCCGCCAACGCGCACAGCAAGTACGACCACGCGACCGGCGAGCTGCATTCGCTGGCCTTCCGGTACGGCGCGGATTTCGTGCAGCACATCGTGATCGGCCCCGACGGGCGCAACCGGAGCGTCACTGACATCAAGGCGCCGACGCTGCCGTACATGCACGACTTCGCGCTCACCGAGCACTACGTGGTGTTCTACGAGTCCCCGATGGTCTTCGAGGCCGAACGTCTGGCGACGGGCGTGCCGTTCCACTGGAACCGGGAACTGCCGTCACGGCTGGGGCTGCTGCCGAGAGCGGGCGGGACGGTGCGGTGGTTCGAGACCGCGCCCGTCATGGTCGGTCACACCCTGAACGCCTTCGAGGACAACGGAACCGTGGTGGTGGACGTGGTCGTGCATCCCCGGCCGATCGACTTCGCCGACGTCGGCGCCTCGAAACCCGTGCTCGAACGCTGGACGGCGGACCTCACGGCCGACCGGGCCACGCGCACACTGCTGCACGGCCGCCCGCAGGACTTCCCTCGCCTCAACGGCCGGTTCGGCGGAAAGCCTTACCGCTACGGCTATTCGGCGGCGGCCGAGCTGTACGCCACGCCGAGCGCCACCGAACCGGACCGCCCCGACGAAGGCTTCAGCAGCGCTCTCCTCAAACACGACCTCCTGACCGGCGTCACCGAAGCCCACGAGTTCGGCCGCGACGCGAACGCGGGGGAGACCGTGTTCGTCCCGTCGGCCCGCGCGGCCGCGGAGGACGACGGCTACAACCTGGTCTACGTCCACGACCGCGACCGGGGTGCGGCGGATCTGGTGATCCTGGCGTCGCAGGACTTCACCGGCGAACCCCTGGCGAGGGTCCACCTGCCCACCCGTGTCCCGCTGGGACTGCACGGCAGCTGGATTCCCGCCGCCTGACTCCGGTGTGATGGCTAATCTGGAGCGATGCTGACCGGTGCGCGCGAGGTCGAGGTGTTCGAAGGGGCCCGTGGCCGGCTGGAGGCGATCGCGTATCGCCTGCTGGGGTCGGCGAGCGACGCGGAGGACGCGGTGCAGGACACTTTCCTGCGCTGGCAGTCCGCCGATCGCGAGTACGTCGAGACGCCGGAGGCGTGGCTGACGAAGGTGCTCACCAACCTCTGCCTCAACCGGCTCACCTCGGCGCGGGCCCGGCGGGAAACCTATGTGGGCCAATGGCTCCCCGAGCCGGTTTTCGCGGGGGACCGGATGCTCGGCCCGTCCGACACCGTCGAGCAGCGTGAATCGGTCTCCATCGCGATGCTCACGCTGATGGAGCGGCTCTCGGCCAAGGAGCGCGTCGTGTACGTGCTGCGCGAGGCGTTCGGGTACTCCCACGCCGAGATCGCCGACGTCCTCGACGTCACCGAGTCGAACTGCCAGCAGATCTACCGGCGGGCCAAGCAGCATCTGGCCGCCGACCGGCGCCGGGTGGAGGTCGACACGGCCGCGGCCCGCAAGATCGTCGAGGAGTTCCTCGCCGCGGCGCTCAGCGGCCGGACCGACGCGCTGGTGCGGATGCTGGCCGACGACGCGATCAGCGTGGGCGACGGTGGCGGTGTGCTCTTCTCGCTGCCGCGGCCGATCACCGGCGCGGTCCGGGTGGCGAGGTTCCTGCGCGGCCTCTTCAAGCCGAGCGCGGCCAAGTGGTCGTTGATCGGCGGCAAGCCCGAGCTGTTCTCCACCGTCGCCAACGGCGTGCCCGCGCTGGTGCTGACGGTGGAGGGCAGGCTCGTCGGCGTCGTCTCCTTGGAGGTCACCACCGACGGCATCACAGCGGTCCACGCCCAGGTGAACCCCGCGAAACTCGACCGCGCGGCGAGCCAGTGGGGCACCTCCGAGCACGGGGAACCGCTCACCGTCGCTTGGTGACCCGGATCACAGTCCGCCGCTGTCAGGTTTCGTGTCGCCGTCCGGTTCAGGAAGCGAACACCGACCGGACAGGAGTGAGACCATGAAGCACCGAATCGTCGTTCTCGGAGCCGGATACGCCGGAGCCAACGCCGCCGGGCGCCTTGCCAAGCGGCTGCACCCCGCCGACACCGAGATCACCCTCGTCAACGCCGATCCCGAGTTCGTCGAGCGGGTCCGCATGCACCAGCTCGCGACCGGCCAGGACCTGAAACCCCGCCTGCTGACCGACGTCTTCGCGGGCACGGGCGTGCGGGTGCGGACGGCGCGGGTCACCACGGTCGACACCGAACGCAAGACCGTCGCCCTCGACGACGGTGAAATCGCCTACGACACGCTCGTCTACGCGCTCGGCAGCGCGGCCGCGGACCGCGGCGTTCCCGGCGTCGCGGAACACGCTCACCACATCGACGGCAAGGGTTCCGCGCTGCGGCTGCGTGACCGTCTCGCCGCCCTGGCGGCGGGCGGAACCGTGCTCGTCGTCGGCGGTGGCCTCACGGGCATCGAAGCCGCCACGGAAATCGCGGAAGTCAGGCCGGATCTCGAGGTCGCGCTCGCGGCCCGCGGCGGTCTCGGCGCCTGGATGAGCGAGAAGGCCCAGCGTCATCTGCGCGGGACCTTCGAGAGGCTCGGCATCACCTTGTACGAGGACACCGACATCACACGTGTCGGGCCGGACGGGGCGATGACCGCGGCCGGCCGCGAGATTCCCGCCCAGGTTACCGTTTGGACGGCCGGTTTCGCCGTCCATCCCATCGCCGCCGCCACGACCCTGGACGTCTCCGCGACGGGACAGATCGTCGTGGACGACACGATGCGGTCGGTCTCGCACGCGGACGTCTACGCCGTCGGCGACGCCGCGCTCGCGCCGGGCGTGAACGGCATGCCACTGCGCATGTCCTGCGCCTCGGGAGTTCCCACGGCTTACCGCGCGGCCGACGCCATCGTCGCCGTTCTGACCGGAGGCTCGCTCCCCGAGAACAAGATCGGGTACACCGGCCAGTGCGTCAGCCTCGGCCGCCGCGACGCCGTCGTGCAGTGGGTGACCCCGGACGACCGGCCCAAGGACTCGGCGCTCACCGGCAAGACGGCCGCACGCCTCAAGGAGATCATCTGCAAGGCCGCGGCCTGGAGCATCTCGCATCCGACGTCGATGCTTCCCGTGCGCCGCCGCCGGATCGTCCCGGCCCCAGCACCCGTCAGCGTGTGACACCCCGCCCCGCCGAACAAGGGAACGATCATGATCCTGATCACCGGAGCGAACGGCGTCGTGGGACGTCAGGTGATGAATGTGTTGCTGAACCAAGGAATCGACGTCGCCGCGGTCACGCGCGGCGACGGGTCCGGGCTTCCCGGCGACGTGGAAGTCGTTGCCGGGGACCTGTTTCGCCCTGGCTGGATCGAGACGGCGCTGGAAGGTGTCGAAGCGGTCCAGATCAGCCCGCGTGCCACCGGTCCCGGCCTCGAAGAGCTGCTGAAGCTCGCGGCCGAGCGAGGTGTACGGCGTGTGGTGCTGCTGTCGGCCACCACCGTGGAGTACCCGGCCGGGGAAGCCCGTTTCGCCGCACAGTTCCAGTACGCCGAAGACCTCGTCACGCGTTCAGGTCTGGAGTGGACGGTGCTGCGCCTGGCGGATTTCGCCGCCAACGCGCTGGCTTGGGCACCGCAGATCAAGGCGGGCGACGTGGTGCGCGGCGCGTACGGCCGGGCCGCCACGTCCCCGATCCACGAAACCGACATCGCCGCAGTGGCCGCGCGAGCACTTCGCGGCGATCTCCCGGCGGAGTCGGTGTACACGCTGACCGGCCCGGGATCGGTGGACCAGCACGAGAAGGTGCGGCTCATCGGTGCGGCCATCGATCGGCCACTGTCCTTCCAGGAGCTTCCACCCGAGCAGGTACGGCAGGGCATGCTCGCGCAGGGACTCCCCGAGGAAGTCCCCGCCCGCCTGCTCGGCTCCCTGGCCGACTACAGCGAGCGTCCCGGACCGACGACCACCACGGTGGAAGAACTCCTCGGCCGTCCGGCGCTCACGTTCGACGGCTGGGCGCGCGACAACGCGGCGGCTTTTCAGGCCCAGCCGATCTTTTCGTAGAACGGCGTGATCCAGGCCCCGAACCGTTCCCCGTGGGCCTCCTGAGCAGCGGCCACGACGCCGTCCGGATCCTCGGCCGGCGTCAGGCCGCGCCCCCGGAGCCACTCGACGAACAGCTCGTGCGAGCCGCTGTGGTCGTCGTCTTCCTCGCGGTAGTAGTAGGCCGAATCGTGGTCGACCATGATCTCGGCGTCGAAACCCAGCAGCCGCAGTAAATCCGTGAACTCGCGGGCGACGACGTGCTCACCACCCTCGTCGCCGAAGACGACGACAGGCGACCGGGCGAGGTCCGTCTCGTCATCGGCTCGCCAGATCGCGTACGTCGAGCCGCTCCCGTTCGCCTGGGCGAAGGGGACCACCCGCGAGAGGAACTCGGGGTCGTCCAGCTCCTGGGGGAAGCGGCTTTTGTCGTCGTAGTCGTGCAGCTCGAAACCGTCGGCGAGGTAGTCGCGCGTCGAGTCGTAAAGGTCCTTCAGCTCGTTCAGGACTGGAATCGGTGAGTACACGCGGTCACCTTATGTCGCGACGGACTTCGGCGGCGTCGAGTGCGGGCGCGAGTGGTGCGAGTGCGGTGCGGAGCAGGTCGGGCAGTGAGCCGGACGGTACGACGAGCCCGCCGGCCGTGAGAGACGCGGCGCTCGGCTGGAGCCATCGCTGGAGCGCGATGCGCACCGCGGCGGTCACGCTCGCCGCGAGCACAAGGGCGATGTGCGGCGGGATGTTGCCCTGGCGTTGGGCGATCGCGTCGGCGAGGGGGAGTTCGAGCGCGCTGGTGGTGTCGGCGAAGGCGTCGCGCAGTGCTGGACGGGTGGTGATCAGCAGCAGCGCGTCGCGATGGTGTTCGCCCGGGTCGGTGTACTGCTCGACGATCGCTTCGATCACGGCGTCGGCGAGGCCGACTTCGGCGGGCCGGGCCACCACCGCCGCCGCGATCCGCGCTTCCCGATCGGCGGTGACGGCGGCGACGATGGCGTGCTCGCGGCTGGAGAAGTAGTTGTTGTAGGTCCGGGGCGAGACTCCGGCGGCTTCGGCGATGTCGTCGACGCGCACGTTCTCGGGACCACGCTCCAGGGCCAGCCGCAGCGCCGCCTCGCGCAAGGTCTTTCGGGTGGCCTGCTTCTTCTGATCGCGCAATCCGGTCCGCCGTGTCGTCACCGGCCGAGTATCCCAGCATACTTGCGCGAACGCAAACTTGCGCGCGCGCAAGTTTCTGCCTAGCCTCGGGCACCACATTCCGACACGAGAGGACCGAACCCATGCGTGCCAAAGGCATCGCCTACGACACCGGCTTTGTCCGGGGCGGCGAGAACTCCCGCGAGAACTTCGATCTCGACCTGGTGAAACGGGAGCTGGCCATCATCCGTGACGACCTGCACTGCAACGCCGTGCATCTCGTCGGCGGCGATCCGGAACGGCTGGAACAGGCCGCTCACCTCGCCGCCGAGCTCGGGCTGGAGGTCTGGTTCTCGCCCTACCCGCTGGAGCTGACGGCCCAGGAGATGCTGGCGTTGTTCACCGACAGCGCGCGGCGGGCGGAGCGGGTCCGGCGGACTGGAGCCGAAGTCGTGTTCGTCACCGGCGTCGAGCTGAGCCTCATGGACCACGGATTCCTGCCCGGTGACGACATCGCCGAGCGGCTCGAACGACTGTTCAGTATGCCGGAGAGCCTGGGTGAGCGAGTCGCCGAGGCGAGTGCGCGCCTCAACGACTTCCTCGAGGAGGTCGTGGCAACGGTCCGTGAGCGCTTTCACGGGAAGATCACTTACGCCTGCATCCCGTTCGAGCGGGTCGACTGGACCCTCTTCGACATCATGTCGGTCGAACTCATCCGGTCCGCGGAGGTGGCCGACCGGTTCCAGGAAGGGGTGCGCGCCCTTGTGGCGCAAGGAAAACCGCTCGCGATCACCGGCTTCGGCACGGCCACCTGGCGCGGCGCGGGCGACCTGGCGCCGCGCAGTATGGAGATCGTCGAGCACGACGAGATCGGCCGCCCGGTCCGGCTGAACGGGGAGTACGACCGCGACGAGGCCGGGCAGGCCAAGTACCTGCGCGAGCTGCTGGAGATCTTCGACGCCGAAGGTGTCGACGGCGCCTTCGTCTACCTTTTCGCGCTCTCCAACTACCCGCACCGTCCCGACGACCCTCGCCGTGACCTGGATCTGGCCAGTCTCGGCATCGTCAAAGTCCTCGAAGACCGCGACGGCGAAACCTATCCGGGCATGCCGTGGGAACCCAAGGCCGCGTTCGCGGCCCTCGCCGACTACTACCGCGGCTGAACACGGCGGCCCCGCTCCCTGGGGGAACGGGGCCGCCGGTCACGCGGTTATCTGACGTACACCGAGTAGCCGATGCCACCCGACTTGGTGCCGTCGGCCGTGTTGCCCCGCACGTGGACCGAGTAGATGCCCCGGTCCGGTGGGGTCCACGTCATCGTCCCCGCACCCGAACCGTCCGCCGGTACGGTGATCTCCTCGGTCACGGCACCCCGGTCGTTCCGGACGGAGTAGGTGTACGAGACGATGCCCGGCATACCCGGCGTGAAGGTGAACGTCCCCGGCACACCGGCACCGCCCGACCATGTGCTTTCCGGGTATTCCTTCGACGACACGTACGGCGCGCTCAATATGTTGAAGTAGTACGTTTTCTCCTGCGAGGAGACGTTGTCGGCGGTCACCGTACGCACCCGCAGGTTGTGGTCGGCCGAGCCGTCCGGTGGCAGCGGGGGAGTCCACGCCAGCACGGCGCGCCCGTTCTCGGCGGCCGTCCGCTGGAACGGACCCCAGTCGAACGAGTACTCGAACGCCACCGCGCCCGGCTGGCGGGCTTCGAACGTGAAGCTGCCGGGGAACACCCGCCCGTTCGCCTGGAACTCCTTCGAGGTCACCGTCGGATCATTCGTCACCGTCCACGTGATGTTGCCCGTCGACGACCACACGCCCGCCGTGTTCCTCGCGCGCACCAGCATCTCGTAGTCGCCGATCCTCGGCGGGGTGTAGCTCACCGTCGCGGTGTTCCCGCTGACCGGCACGGTCCACCTGGTCGCCGGGTCCGCCGCCGGCCAGTACTCGAACTCCACGGCGTTCGGCATCGGGGTGGTGAACGTGAACGTGACGGCTCTGCCCTCCGTCCCGATGTCGCCCACGTAGCCGATCGTGGGTCGCCAGGTGTTGAGCCACAACCGTTTCTCCGTCACCGGGGACAGCCCGCCGGACGCGTCGCGGGCCTGGACCCGCAGCAGGTTCTGGTCGGCCGAGGCGAATTCGACCGGCAGCGCGGCGGTTCCGTCGGCGTTCGCCTTGACCGTCCACTTCGTACTCTCGGCACTCGCGAACCAGTAGTCGTACTCGACGACGTGCGGCATTCTCGGTTTCGCCGTGTACGTGACCGACGTGCCCAGGTCGACGTTTTCGGGCCCGCTCACCACCGGTGACGCGTCGACGAGGAATCGGTACTCCCGTTCCGGCGACTTCACGCCCGAGGTGTCGGTGCTGCGCACGAACAGCACGTGATCACCACCGGTGGCCGGCGTGATCGTCACCTCGGCGACGCCGTCCTGGCCCGCCGTGACCGTGGCGGACGCGCCGTCGTCCAGCCGGTAGCCGTACGCCACGATGTTCGGCATCCCCGGCGCGAACCGGAACACGCCCGGCACGCCGATGCCGCCGTCCGGGCCGCCCTGCGGCGGGTAGCGGTCGGACGTGACCGTCGGCCGCGTCTCCTTGACGATGAACGAGTAGTAGGTGCTGAGCGAGAGGTTGCCAGCCCGGTCCCACGCCCGAACGACCACCGACTGCCAGCCGTTGGCCGTCGGCGTGAAGCTGACCGTGCCCGTGCCATCGGGGCCCGCGGCGATCTCCCGCGTCCCCGCGCCGAAGTTGTAGTCGTACCGCACGACGTCGGTGGAACCGTTGGGGGAGAAGGTGAACTCGCCCGCCACACCGACCCCGCCGCCCTCGGCGCCTGCCGGGTACGTCGCGGAGACGACGGCAGGCGCGTTCGGATCCGTGCGGTCGACGGTGAACCGGCACGGGGCAGTCGTGGACGACTTCGCCCCCCAGCTGTCCTGTGCGTACACCTCCCACGCGTAGGTACCGTCGGCGAGGCCCGAGGTGTCCGGGTACGCCGCGGCGGGATTGCCCGACCCGGTACCCGTGTGCCGTTGCGCCGGGTCCGCCACCGGCCACCACGTGAACCGCCCGTACGTGGGGTCGCCGTCCGGGTCGGATATCTGTGCGCTCAGCTTCACCTGGTCGCTCACCAGCGCGCCGGCGCCGTCCTTGGCACAGGGTTCGTCATTGGTGCGCAGGTCGGTCGGCGTCGCGGGCGGAGCGTTGTCGACCACCCGCAGCGTCGCCGGGGCCTTGATCATCCGATAGAACGCCGGGTCCGCCTCGTGGGCTTCGGCGACGCGGAAGCCCAGTGTGAGGTGACGGACCTTGTGTTCGATCGCATCCCGCACCGCGGTGGTGACGTCGAACGTGGCGTCGTTGTCGATGCAGGTGCCGTCGGCACCCCTGGACGCCACCCGTGTCCGCTCCGCCGGGCGGCTCTGCCAGGTCGATTGCTTGGTGTAGGCGGAGGTCCGCCACACCTCGGTGGCGCGGCCGTCACAGCCGACGTAGTGCGTCTCGCCTGCCGACAGCAGCACCGTCGTGAACGGCACACCCCGCAACGAGCGCAGGTCGAAATTCACGTAGGAGCGTTGAAGGTGCGGTGTGCTGTCCCCGGTGCCGATCGGCAGGTTGCCGGATGGCTTGAAGTAGGCGGTGGTCGGTGTCGCCGAGTCGACGTAACCCCAGGACGTCGCGGACAGCGTCACCTCTGAACGCTGTTGATCAGTGGTCGCCGCTGCCGCCATCCCGCCATCGGTGACGGTGAGCGCGATGGCGAGCGCGACAGCGGGCAACGTCAGTGATCTTCGTAAGGTCATGCTGGCCCTCCCCTTGTGGCATGCACGACGTACACGCCTCAAGGGGAGGGTTGGTTGCCCCTCGTCCTAAGCCGTCGGGCGGCCGGCCCCGGCGTAGTCGTCGCCCTGCTTCCGGTAGGTGTGCACCTGTACCGCCTGACCGGTCTGCGGGGCGTCGATCATCTGCTGGTTCCCGATGTACAGCCCGACGTGGTGGATCTTCGTGTTCGGTTCGCCGTAGAAGATCAGGTCGCCCAGCTGGGGATCGGTCACCTTGTCCACGCTGTGGTACTGCGTGTGGGCGGTGCGCATGAGCTTGACGCCGGCGCTGGCGTACGCGGCCGTCGTCAGGCCGGAGCAGTCGAAACCGGGGTCGCTGCCACCGGTGCCGTTGCCACCCCAGACGTAGGGCAGCCCGATCTTGTCGATGGCGAAGTTGACCGCGCTCAAGGCCGCCGCGTTCGGCGGCTGCGGGCTCTGGCCGACCGTGCCGTAGACGTTCACCGTCGCGAGCGTGCGGTGCATCAGCAGCGGCGCGGGCTGCAGCGTGCTGACGGCGTTCCACCACGTCTGACCCTGGCCGAGGTCGCGGCCGCCCGCGCACAGGGCACGCCCGGCGGTGAGCGTGGCGTCGTCGATGTTCTGCGGGTTCGGTTTGCCGCCCGTCGCCGACGCCTGGAACCGGTCCCACACCGACGGCGTCAGCTGCAGCGGGCCGCTCGCGTTCGCGGACGAGACGACCTTGTTGTAGAAGTCGCGGACCTCGATCGCGCCGAGCGGCTTGGTCAGCACGCCGTCGGCGTTCAGCCCCGAACCGGTGGCGCGGCCGTGATCGGAGGCGATCTTCCCGAGCGCGGCCAGCGTCACCCAGGAAAGACGGCACCCCGGCGTTTCCTTGCTCAGCGCGACGGTGGTCTTCGCGTAGCCGGTCATCGCGCGCAGCGGGATGTCGAGCCAGCCGCTGGTCTTCGACACCCAGGCGTCGAACTCCTGCCCCATCTGCTGGGGGACCTTCGGCTGTTCCTTCGGCATTTCCGCCGGGGCGGACGACGGCGACGGCGGCGCGGGCGGGGCCGAGGACTGGACGGCGGCGGCCTCAGTCTTCGGCGCGTCCTTCGGCGCGAAGGTGATGGCGGCGACGAGTGCGGCGCCCGCGACGACGACGGCGGCGATGATCACCGGGAGTCTGCGGCGGCGCGAGGTTTCCTGTTCCATCACCGGCCCCCGGTGATCCGGCCGAGGACGAACTCGCGGAAGGCGTCGACGTCGGTGGTCAGCGCGACGTCGATGGTGCGGCCCGGCACGGCCTGCGGATCGGTGCTTCGCAGCCTTCGCCGGTCTACCAGTGTCGCGCCGCGCGCGGGGCCGAAGCCGCACTCGACGTCCACGGGGTACGACTCGAGGTCGAGGACGCCCGGCCGGATCGCTTCGGCCACCGCGACCGCGTCGTGCATGACCATCCCCGGCATGCCGAGGATCGGGGTGTAGTGCTTCACGTACGTCGGGGTCAGCGCTTCGAGTGCCGCGCCGAGCGGGCCGGACGCGGCGAGTTTGCCCAGCCAGTCCGTGTCGACCGAGCATTGGTGCGTGATGTCCAGCGGGACCAGCACCGTCGGGATGTCCTCGTCGACCAGCACCCGGCGCGCGGCCTCGGGGTCGCTCCAGATGTTGAACTCGGCCGCCGTGGTGGAGTTCCCCTTGGTCACCCCGCCGCCCATGACGACGATCCGGCCGATCTTCTCGCGGATGCCCGGATGGGCCGCCAGCAGCAGCGCGATATTCGTCAGCGGGCCGATCGGGGCGATGGTCACCGGCTCGTCGGCGGCTTCCAGCAGATCCACCAGCAGCCGGACGGCGCCGCGTTCGTCGAGCGGGCGCTTCGCCTCCGGCAGCGTCCCGGCGTGGCCGGAAAGGCCGTCCTGGCCGTGGACGTACCCGGCGGGCTTGGCGTTGTCGTACACCAGCGGCCGCGCGGCGCCGGCGGCGACCGGGACGTCGTCGCGGCCGAAGAGCTGCAGCAGGCGGCGGGCGTTGGCGGTGGTGTGGCTCAGCGGGACGTTGCCGAACACCGTGGTCACGCCGAGGAGGTCGACGTCCTCGGATTGCGTGGCCAGCGCCAGCGCGAAGGCGTCGTCGACCCCCGGGTCGGTGTCGATGATCAGCTTGGTGCCCATGCGCGTGCTCCCCTTTGCGGTCGGCGGCCTGAACACAGGTTACGGTCACCGGTATGACGTCCATGTGGGGTGCGCCCGCGCTGTCGCGGCTCCGCGCCTGGGGCCAGGCCCGTCGTGATCCGCGTCAGGCGAAGTTCCTGACCAAGGATTCGCTGCGCTGGGTGCTGCGAAACCGCGCGTACACGCCTTGGTACCTGGTCCGCTACTGGCGGCTGCTGAAGTTCCGGATCGCGAACCCGCACATCATCCTGCGGGGGATGGTGTTCCTCGGCAAGGACGTCGAGATCCACTGCCGCCCCGGCTACGGGCGGCTGGAGATCGGCCGCTGGGTGCACATCGGCGACGGCAACGCGATCCGCTGCCACGAGGGTTCGCTGCGCATCGGCGACAAGGCGGTGTTCGGGCGGCAGAACGTCCTCAACGGCTACCTCGACATCGAGCTCGGCGCGGCCACGCTCGTCGCGGACTGGGTGTACATCTGCGACTTCGACCACGTCACCACCGACATCACCGTCCCGATCAAGGACCAGGGCATCGTGAAGTCGCCGGTGCGGATCGGGCCGGACACCTGGATCGGCACCAAGGTCTCGGTGCTCAAGGGCACCCGGGTCGGCCGCGGCTGCGTCCTCGGCGCGCACGCCGTGGTGCGGGGCGAGATCCCGGACTACTCGATCGCCGTCGGTTCGCCGGCGCGCGTGGTGCGGAACCGGCAGGACGACTACGCCGCCGACGCCGCTCGCCGCGAAGCCGTCGCCGACATGGCGCGCAAGGCGAACAAGGCGCTGCAGAAGACCCTGGGCGTCGACTCGTAACTCGCGTGCTCCGAGGCGGATCTCGCGTGCTCAGAGGCGTGACACGTGAGTTACGCCTCCAAGCACGCGAGTGCGGTGTCCAAGCACGCGAGTGCGGGCTTTGGTCACGCGAGTTACGCGAAACTAGCCGCGCAGTTGCTCCCGGACCTCCATGAGCGCGAAGCCCAGGAGGTTCTGCCCGCGCCAGTAGTCGGGGCGCGTGGCGTTCTTGTCCTCGCGGGCGAGGCCGCTGCCCCAGACCAGGTCCATCCTGGAGGCCTCGACGATCACCTTGTCGCCCGTGGCCAGCAGGAACTCACGCTCTTCGGCGTGCTGGCGGAACTTCTCGAGGTTGCCGTCGATGACGATGTCGAAGCGGTGCCGCTCCCAGACCTCGGCATCGAAACCGGTGACCTCGCGGCCGAGGATCTTGGCGGTTTTGGGGTCCGGCGCCCGACGGATGTTCGCCGCGGCCTCGTGATCGCCGAACAGTTCCGCCTTGCTCGCCATCATGAAGTGCTCGGCCGTCGGGTAGCGCTCGCCGTTCACCACGAACGGTGCCAGCCACCACTGGCTCAGGCAGGCCGCGTTGACCCGGCCGCTTTTGAGCGGGGTGTGGCCGTAGAAGAGCTGGTACTCGGGGTCCGCGCCGCTGTGGACCAGTTCGCGCAACGCATCGAGACTCCGGACTCCGTCGACCTTGCTCACCATGGCGACCAGTGGACCACAGGCCACCGACGACTTCCGCAGTGGCCCACCGCGGAGGTTCAGACCAGGAAATGGAACAGCGGGCTCCCCGGCTCCACCCGCTCCACCTGCAGCGGGCTCGCCTCCAGCCGGTGCAGCAGGCCTTCCAGGTCGCCGGGCCGCGCGAGTTCGACGCCGATCAGCGCCGGGCCGGTCTCGCGGCTGTTGCGTTTCACGTACTCGAACCGCGTGATGTCGTCGTCCGGCCCGAGGACCTCGTCGAGGAACCGCCGCAGCGCGCCGGGCTCCTGCGGGAAACCCACCAGGAAGTAGTGCTTCAGCCCTTCGTGGATCAGCGACCGTTCGAGCACTTCGCCGTAGCGGCTGACGTCGTTGTTGCCGCCGGAGACGACGCACACCACGATCTGCCCGGGATCGATCTTCACCGTCGTGCCCAGCGCGGCGGTCGCGAGCGCGCCCGCGGGCTCGGCGATCACGCCGTCGGACTGGTACATCGCGAGCATTTCCGTGCAGATCGCGCCCTCGGCGACGTCGGTGAGCTCGACCCCGCCGTCACGGACCAGCGGGTACGTCACCGCTCCGGCCTGCGCGACCGCCGCGCCGTCCACGAAGGTGTCGACGCTTTCGAGCCGCACCGGCTCACCGGCCGCCAGCGCGGCCGCCATGCAGGTCGCGCCCGCCGGTTCGACGCCGACGATCCGCATCTCCGGCGCCCGTTCCGCGGCCCACGCGGCGATCCCCGCGAGCAGCCCGCCCCCGCCGACCGGCACCACCATCACGTCCGGGATGAACCCGAGCTGCGCGACGACCTCCATCGCGACCGTGCCCTGACCGGCCACCGTCTCGGGCGCGTCGAAGGCGGGGACCAGCGTCGCGCCGGTGCTCTCCGCGTCCTGCTTCGCGGTGGTGAAGGCGTCTTCGTAGGTCTCTCCGACGACTATGACTTCGATATGTGAGCCGCCCAGTGTCGCGATCCGCTCGCGCTTCTGCCGGGGAGTCGTGCCGGGAACGTAGACGCGGCCGTTCGCGCCGAGCCGGCGGCACGCGTACGCGACGCCCTGCGCGTGATTGCCCGCGCTCGCGCAGACGACGCCGCGCTCCCGGTGCTCCGCGTCGAGCTGGACGATGAAGTTGTACGCGCCGCGGATCTTGTACGAGCGCACGGTCTGCAGGTCTTCGCGTTTGAGCCAGACCCGGGCGTCGACCCGCGCCGAGAGCCGCTCGTTCGGTTCGAGCGGCGTGCGGGTCACCACCCCGGCCAATCGCTTGGCGGCCTCTTCGACCGTTCGGGCGCTCACCGTTTCGATCCCTTGCACGAATGCTGAATGTACTGACCGGCCCCGGCCACGACGGAGAGACGTCCGCTTTCCGCCTGGGCCGGTGCAACCGAACCGGGCACGGCGACCGTCTCCCGGTCATGACGGCGTTCACCCGGTCCCTCGCGCTCGGCCTGGTCATACTGCTCGCGGCCTGCGGAGCGGAACCCACCCGTGAGGAACTTCCGGCGCCGCTGCCCGTCACCCAGCAGGTGACGCCCGGCACGGCAGCGGCGGTCAAGGCGGCCGGCGGTTTCGGGCTTGACCTGCTCACCGCGCCGGCGCTGGCGGGCGGGGCGAACCTGGTGCTGTCCCCGGCGAGCGTGTCCACCGCGCTGCAAATGGCCGGCGCGGGCGCGAAGGGCGACACCGCCATGCAGATCCGGAAGGTGCTGCGACTTCCCGGAGACGGATCTCCCGTTCCGCCGGTCGCCGGTCACGAGGACCTGAAGGTGTCGAACACCGCCTGGATCCAGCGAGGGCTCGGGATCAAGCCCGGATACCGGGACGTTTTGCGCGACCGGTTCGGTGCGGCGACGAGCGAGGAGGACTTCGCCGCCGACCCCGGCGGCGCCCGCGACCGGATCAACCGGACGGTGGCGGACCAGACCGAGGGGAGGATCCCTGACCTTTTCCCGGAGACGGCGATCACCGACGAAACCAGGCTCGTCCTCGCCAACGCCCTGTACCTGAAAGTGCCCTGGGCGCGGGAGTTCCCCCGCGACCGGACGGCGGACGCGCCGTTCACCCGGGCCGACGGGTCGACGGTGACCGTCCCGATGATGCGTACCGCGCCGGAGGTTCAGTTGGGCTACGCCGAAGGGCCGGGCTACCAGGCGGTCACACTGCCTTACCGCGGCGGGCGGCTGGCCTTCACCGTGATCGTGCCCGCGGCGATCGACGCCTTGCGCGGCAAGGGAATCGCCGCGCTGCTCGGCGAGATCCGGCCGGCCACCGTGGACCTGGCCATGCCCAGGTTCACCGTCAGGTCCGCGCTGGACCTGACGGCGCCGCTCAAGGAGGCGGGCATGCCCTCGGCGTTCGAACCCGGTGCCGACTTCAGCGGCATCACCGACGAAGCCCGGCTGCGGATCGCTTCCGTGCAGCACAAGACCTTCGTCCAGGTCGACGAGGAGGGCACCGAGGCCGCGGCGGCCACGGGCGTCGATGCCCGCGCCGTGTCCGCGGAGGTGCCGCGCACCGTGACCGTCGACCGCCCGTTCCTCTTCGTCATCACCGACACGGCCACCGGGGCGCCGTTGTTCCTCGGCAGGATCGGCGACCCGGCGGCGTGACCGGCCGAAGGCTAGCGGAAAGCGGCCAAATGCGTGCGTGCCCAGGTCGCGAACGGCCGCGGCTCCCGTCCCGTGAGGTCCTGGACGGCACCCGTGACCGCGGAGTCGTCGAACTCGCCCTCCGCGAAGAAACGGAAGAAGGCGTCGACGTACTTCTCCGGCATCTCCGCGCTCATCGTCACGCGGGCCTCGGCGTCCGAAAGCGGTTCCAGCCGTAGCTCCCGTCCGAGCAGTTCACTCAGGACACGGAGCCGGTCGGCGGGCCGGAGCGAACCCGGCCCGGTGATGGCGTACGCGAGCCCCTCGTGTCCCGGCGTGGTCAGTGACTCCGCGGCGACGGCGGCGATGTCGTACGGGTCGATCGTCGCCACCGGGACGTTCGCGAACGGCTCGCGGACGACGTCCCCGGCGCGAAGCTGCGGGACCCACTGCAGCGAGTTCGACATGAACCCGCTCGGCCGCAGAAACGTCCACGCCAGCTTCGAAGCGCGCACCGCCGCCTCGGCCGCCATGTGCATTCCCGCGACGGCGTTGTCCGCGTGCCCGCCGACGACCGAACGGGACGACAGCAGCGTGACGTGCTCGACGCCCGCGTCCCGCATCACCGCCAGCGCGCCGGGCATGTCCTCGTAGCCGCCGAGCAGGAAGACCGCCCGGACACCGGCCAACGCCGGTTTCAGGCTCGCCGGCTCGTCGAGATCTCCCGTCACTCCTTCGACGCCGTCCGGCAACGGCCGCGGCGTGCGGACCAGCGCTCTGACGGGATGCCCGCCACGCGCCAGGATTCCGGTCAGTTCCGAGCCGACGTTGCCGCCTGCCCCGGTCACCAAGATCATTATTTTCTCCCCAGTGCGGTGGCCGCCGTCACAGGCCGCGGCCGTCGTCGGTCACCCTGCCAGGGAGATCAGGGCGGCTCAAGGCGACTTGGGCACCGCCGGGTACGGGACGAAGGTGCTCGTGTTCTCGTCGACGGTCAGCTGTTTGCCGATCGTCGGGAACGCGCGCTGCGAGCAGGCCGGGCGTTCGCAGACTTTGCACCCCATGCCGATCGGGGTGGCCGCGGCCCGGTCGTCGAGGTCGAGCCCGGTCGAGTAGATCAGCCGTTTCGCGTGCCGCAGTTCGCAGCCGAGGCCGACGGTGAACGTCTTGCCGGGGCTGCCGTAGCCGCCGATGTTGCGGGACACCGTCCGCGCGACCCAGAAGTAGCTCTTCCCGTCGGGAAGGGTCGCGATCTGGGTGAGGATCTTGCCGGGCTGGGCGAACGCCTCGTAGATGTTCCACAGAGGACACGCGCCGCCGACGCGGGAGAAGTGGAAACCCGCGGCGGACTGGCGTTTCGACATGTTCCCCGCCCGGTCGACCCGCACGAACGAGAACGGCACGCCGCGGTTCTTCGGACGCTGCAACGTCGAGAGCCGGTGGCAGACGGTCTCGAAGCCGACGCCGAAGTGGTCGCACAGCCGCTCGATGTCGTAGCGGAAGCGTTCCGCGCTCGCCAGGAACGGTCCATAGGGGAGGATCAGCGCGCCCGCGAAGTAGTTCGCGAGCCCGACGCGGGCCAGCGAACGCGCGGCCGGCCCGGAGAACGCCCACGAGTCGGCGAGCTCGGTGATCAGGTCGTCGTATTCCAGCAACGCGATCTGCGAGGCCATCCGGAACGCCTGCTGCCCGACGCGCAGGCTAGGCGCCAGCCGCAGCACTCGCGGCCCCGGTTCGTACCGGTGCTGTTCGCCGTTGGTCTCGTCGATGCCCTCGTTCGTGACGTCGACGCCGTAGCGCTGGATCAGGGTCTCCTTCAGCGCCGCGAGCACCTGGCCACGCTGCAGGGGGATGTCGTGTGCCATCCGTTCGGCGCGTTCGTCCAGCTCGGCGACGTAGTTCTCCCGTTCGTAGAAGAAGTCGCGGACCTCTTCGTGCGGCAGGGCGGTCGCGGCGCTGCCGTGCAGGCCGAGGCCGTTTTCCATGGTCAGCGCGGCGGTGTTCTCCACGGCGTTGCGGTAGCTGCGGTGCAGTTTGACCAGGGCCTGGGCGATCGTCGGCAGGTTCGTGGCGAGGTCGTTGAGCTCGCTGTTCGTGACGTCCACGCCGAGGACCTCGTCGAGCAGCGCCTCTTTCACATCGGCCACCAGCCGGGCGGTGTCGTTGTTCGCGAAGAACTCGGTGTCCACACCGAACGCCTGCGTGATGCGAAGGAGCACCGGGACGGTCAGCGGACGCGAGTTGTGCTCGATCTGATTGAGGTAACTGGGTGAGATCTCCAGCACACGAGCGAGATCCGCCTGGCTCATCGACCGGCTTTCGCGCAGATGCCGCAGCTTCGCTCCGGCGAAGGTTTTGTCCACTGAGGCCTCTCTGTCCGCAAGGTTTCCGGGCCTGAACGATTCAGTGAACGGTCAAGCCCGTGGATTTTGCCCCGGCTTGCGAATCTGCGATTCGCAACCTTTGCAAGATGCTACGGAAGCTTCGCAGAAATTGGCAAATTGGAGGCCTGGATCGGATTTCCCCAGTCATGTCAGGGTCGGATCAGGAAAGGCGATCACTCGCAAACTTCGCAACACCGGGAGAATCCGATGACTCAGCACGCGCAGCAGCTGGAGCAGGCGGCCGCCGAACTGGCCAAGCAGTGGGAGACCGACCCCCGCTGGGCGGGCGTGAAGCGTTCGTACTCCGCGGCTGACGTGGTCAAGCTGCGCGGCAGCGTGGTCGAGGAGCACACGCTCGCTCGCCGCGGCGCCGAGAAGCTGTGGGACCTCCTGCACAACGAGGACTACGTCCACTCGCTGGGCGCACTGACCGGTAACCAGGCGGTGCAGCAGGTCCGCGCCGGCCTGAAGGCCATCTACCTGTCGGGCTGGCAGGTCGCCGCCGACGCCAACCTCTCCGGCCAGACCTACCCGGACCAGAGCCTCTACCCGGCCAACTCGGTGCCCGCCGTCGTCCGTCGCATCAACAACGCGCTGGGCCGCGCCGACCAGATCAACTGGGCCGAGGGCAACACCGACATCGACTGGTACGCCCCGATCGTCGCCGACGCCGAGGCCGGCTTCGGTGGCCCGCTCAACGCCTTCGAGCTGATGAAGGGCATGATCGCCGCCGGTGCCGCGGGTGTGCACTGGGAGGACCAGCTCGCGTCCGAGAAGAAGTGTGGTCACCTCGGCGGCAAGGTGCTGATCCCGACCAAGCAGCACGAGCGCACGCTGAACGCCGCCCGCCTCGCCGCGGACGTGCTGAACGTGCCGTCGCTGATCGTCGCCCGCACCGACGCACAGGCCGCCACGCTGATCACCAGCGACGTCGACGAGCGTGACCGCAAGTACGTCACCGGCGAGCGCACCGCCGAGGGCTTCTACAACGTCACCAACGGCATCGACCCCTGCATCGACCGCGGTCTCGCCTACGCCGAGTACGCCGACCTGCTGTGGATGGAGACCTCCAAGCCGGACCTCGAGGTCGCCCGTCAGTTCGCCGAGGCGATCAAGGCCAAGTACCCGGACCAGATGCTGGCCTACAACTGCTCGCCGTCGTTCAACTGGAAGAAGCACCTGGACGACGCGACGATCGCGAAGTTCCAGCGCGAGCTCGGCCACATGGGCTACAAGTTCCAGTTCATCACCCTGGCGGGCTTCCACGCCCTGAACTACTCGATGTTCGACCTGGCGCACGGTTACGCCCGCGAGGGCATGACCGCCTACGTCGACCTGCAGGAGCGCGAGTTCGCTTCGGAGGACCGCGGTTACACCGCCACGAAGCACCAGCGCGAGGTCGGCACCGGCTGGTTCGACAACGTCGCGACCGCGCTGAACCCGGAGAGCTCGACCACCGCGCTCGCCGGTTCCACCGAGGCCGAGCAGTTCTGATCCCTCGCAAGTAGGTGCCAGGTGGCGGTCTCTCGACTCCCAGGGGAGACCGCCACCTCCCATCCCCTTCAATCTCTCGCGAAGCCCCAGCGGAGGCACACCATGGTTGAGAAGCTGAACTACCGGATCGACGTCTGCGGACCCGCCGGTGACCGGTTCGACGAGATCCTCACCCCGGCCGCACTGGACTTCGTGGCCAAACTGGACAACGCGTTCGCCGGCCGCCGCCGCGAGCTGCTCGACGCCCGCCGTCTGCGCCGCGAGAAGCTCCAGTCCGGTGAGGAGCCGCTGGGCTTCCTGCCCGAGACGCGTGCCATCCGCGACGACAGCAGCTGGTCGGTCGCCCCGGCCGCGCCCGGTCTCGAAGACCGCCGCGTCGAGATCACCGGCCCGACCGACCGCAAGATGACGGTCAACGCGCTGAACTCCGGCGCGAAGGTCTGGCTCGCCGACTTCGAGGACGCGACCTCGCCGACCTGGCACAACGTCATCGACGGCCAGCTCAACCTGTTCGACGCGATCCGCCGCAACATCGACTTCACCACCGAGGCGGGCAAGCGCTACACGATCGGCGAAGAGCCCGCGACGATCGTCGCCCGCCCCCGCGGCTGGCACCTGGTGGAGAAGCACATCCGCATCGACGGCCGCCCGGTCTCGGCGAGCCTGGTCGACTTCGGCCTCTACTTCTTCCACAACGCGCGCCAGCTGCTGGCCCGCGGCAGCGGCCCGTACTTCTACCTGCCGAAGCTCGAGAACCACCTCGAAGCGCGGCTGTGGAACGACGTCTTCCTGCTGGCGCAACGGGAACTCGGCATCCCGCGCGGTTCCGTCCGGGCCACCGTGCTGATCGAGACGATCACCGCCGCGTTCGAGATGGAGGAGATCCTCTACGAACTGCGCGAGCACGTCTCCGGGCTGAACGCCGGCCGCTGGGACTACATCTTCAGCGTCATCAAGAACTTCTCCTCGCACGGCGCGGACTTCGTGCTGCCTGACCGCGCGCAGGTGACGATGACCGTCCCGTTCATGCGGGCCTACACCGAACTGCTGGTGCGCACCTGCCACAAGCGCGGGGCGCACGCCATCGGCGGCATGGCCGCGTTCATCCCGAGCAAGGACCCGGAGATCAACGCGACCGCGCTCGAGAAGGTCCGTCAGGACAAGGAACGCGAGGCGAACGACGGTTTCGACGGCTCGTGGGTCGCGCATCCCGGTCTCGTCCCGGTCTGCCGCGAGGTGTTCGACGAGGTGCTCGGCGGCTGGCCCAACCAGCTCGGCAAGCTCCGTGAGGACGTCGTCGTCACCGCCGAGGACCTGCTCGACGTCGCCAGCGCGGGCGGCGAGGTCACCGAAGCCGGTGTCCGCGCCAACATCAACGTCGCGCTGCGCTACATCGACGCGTGGCTGCGCGGTACGGGCGCGGCGGCGATCCACAACCTGATGGAGGACGCCGCCACCGCCGAGATCGCCCGCTGCCAGGTGTGGCAGTGGATCCGCAACGGCACGAAGCTCGAAGACGGCACCGCGCTCACCCGCGAGCTGGCCGTGTCCTATTTGGACGAAGAGCTGGCGTCGGTGCGGGCCGAGCTGGGCGAGGGCAACCGGCTCGGCGACGCCTACGAGATCTTCACCGAGACCGCGCTGGGCGAGAAGCTGCCGAGCTTCCTCACCACCGGCGCGTACGCGCGATACCTGACCGCGCGGTGACGCAGGCTCCGGCCGCCTCTACCTGACGCGGGGCGGCCGGGTTCCACACCGGTTTGGGACGGTGTGGCCCAACGGGTCCGGTGGCGGCGGCTCCCCGCCACCGGACCCGCTTCACGCGCGCGCCCCTCCGGTAGCGCTGTCGGGCGTGCGCTTCGCCGCGGAGGCCCCGTCCTCACCACACCACCGTGGACGGGGCCTCCGCGGCCTTCCGCCGTGCGCGAAAGCGGTGGCGAGGGATCCTCGGGCAGGTCACGATCGCGGGATGACGATCCTGAAGTTCAGCGGCGAGGTCGCCGAGTTCTATCAGCGCTACCGCCGCGGCTACCCCGTCGAAGTCTTCGACAAGCTGGTGGCGGAATTCGGGCTGTCCACCGAGGACACGGCACTGGACCTCGGCTGCGGCACCGGTCAGCTGACCCGGCCGCTCGCCGCCAGGACCCGCTCGGTCATCGGGATGGATCCCGAACCGGACATGCTCGCCCAAGCCAGGAAAGTGGCGTCCGGGCTCACCAACGTGAACTGGCTCGTCGGTGCCGACAGCGACGTTCCGGCGCTGCGGACGTTGCTGGGGCGGGACGGTCTCGGCGTGGTCACGATCGGGCAGGCCCTGCACTGGATGGACCACGCGACCTTGTTCCCCGTGCTCCGTTCGCTGCTGCGGCCCGGCGGCGGGGTCGCCGTGCTCACCAACGGGGCGCCGATGTGGCTGCACGAGAGTTCGTGGTCGAAGGCGTTGCGCGAATACCTTTCCGGCTGGCTCGGTCAGCCGCTCGTGCGTACCTGCGGGGCCGAACAAGAGGAACAGGACCGGTACCGCGCGAGCCTGGAGGCCGCCGGTTTCGCCACCGGTTCGCGCGTGGTCGAGTACGAGGACGAAATCGACCTGGAGTTCGTCATCGGCGCGGTCTACTCCGCGACCCCGGAGGACAGGTTGCCGAAGCCGGCCGAGCGCGCCGGATTCGAGGAGCGGCTGAGCGCTGCCATTTCCCCGTACGCGCCGTTCGTGGAGCCGGTTCAGGTACGGATGCTGACCGGCAGAAAGGGATGAACCGGTCACGGACCGCGAATAGGTAGGGATACGTAGTGATTCCCCCGTTGTTTCGGCGGCGGGTCGCGCGGATGCTCGGCGCCGGGTGGGAATTCCGCCCGTTTCCCCGAGGAGCCACCATGAAGAAGCAGTTGAGGACCCTCTTGGCCGCGACCTTCGCCGTCCTCGCCGTCGCCCTCGCCGCCCCGGCGGTGTCCGCTTCGGCCGGGGTCTCGGTGCAGCCGGGCTGTGTTCGGCCCTGCCACTTCTGATCTTCGTCACCTAGAGCAGCCCCGGGGGTCGCGCCCCTCGCGACCCGCGACGCTCGTGAAGGGGGATCCGGGTCCCCCGACGTCCCGGATTCCCCTTCGCCCCGCGCCACCGCCGCAAAGCGGCTGCTCGGCCGAAGTAACTCGCCCTTCACACCTTTCCCAAGTACATGAAGGGGTCCTTCACGTACTTCGAGCGGCGCGAAGGGCATCAGGACAGCTTGGGCCGGGGTCGTGAGTGGCGATTCGGGTTAGAACACGAATCGCCACTCACGACCCACACGCGCCTCCGCGATTAGTCCTCTGAATGCGTCGAGCGATCAGGGCTCGAAGGCGTTCCCGGTCGCGATCTTCGGCCGCCCCAGTTCCACCGGCTCCCCGGCGCGAGCCCGCCGGTAGACCGCGACGGTCGCTTCGGCGATCCGCCCCCAGTCGAAGTCCGCGGCCAGGCGCGACTGCGCGCTCAGCGCGCGGCGGGCGGCCGCGACCTCGTCGTCCAGCACCGCTTCGACGGCGTCCCCGAGGGCGTCGACGTCGCCGGGGCTGAACGCCAGGCCGGTCTCGCCGTCGACGACGACCTCGCCGAGCCCGCCCGCGGTCGAAGCGACCAGCGGCGCCTTCGCGGCGGCCGCCTCCAGGGCGACGATCCCGAACGGCTCGTAGCGGCTGGGCAGCACGACGGCGTCGGCCGCGGCCAGTACGGCGCGCAGTTCGCGGTCGGACAGGTGCCCGACGAAGTCCACCGCGCGGCGGACGCGCAGCTTGCGGGCCTGGTCGACCAGTTCCTCCAGATGCCGTCCCTTGCCGGCGACCACCAGCCGCGTCCCCGGTTTGGCGCGGCGGATCCGGGGGAGCGCGGCGAGCAGGTCCTGCACGCCCTTCTCCCATTCCAACCGTCCGAAGTAGAGCAGCAGGGGCGCGCCGGAGGGGCTGTAGACCTCGCGCGCGTGCGCGACCTCCTCCGCGGGCACCTGCCAGGTGCGTTCCTCGATGCCGTTGTGGATCACGGTGACCGCGTCACCGTCGACCTCGAACAGATGCGCCACCTCGCGGCGCATGGCCTGCGAACAGGTGATCAGCGCGTCCGAGCGGTTCGCGAGCCACCACTCGACCGAGTGAACCTGCTGGTTCAGCGGATGCGAGAGCCAGCCGGAGTGCCGCCCGGCCTCGGTGGCGTGGATCGTGCCGACCAGCGGCACCCGCGCGGCCTCCGCGATCGCGATCGCGGGGTGGGTGACCAGCCAGTCGTGCGCGTGCACCACGTCCGGCTGCCAGGTGCGCAGCAGGTCGGTGGCGGCGCGGACCATCGCGTGCCCCATGGCCAGCGTCCACGCGACGAGGTCCCGTTCGAAGGTCACGTGCATCGGGTCTTCGGCGACCCGGATGATCCGGACGCCCTCGACCACGCGATCGGTCCTGGGGTGGGTCTCGGCGTCGGTGCCCGCCGTGTGACGGCACAGGACGACCACGTCGTGCCCCTGCCGGGCGAGATGCCGGGCCAGGGCGTGGACGTGCCGTGCGAGTCCGCCGACGACCACGGGTGGGTACTCCCACGACAACATCAGCACGCGCATGGGTGGAGGTTACTCGTGAGTCGGTCGTCACCGGGACGGGGCGATCACCCCTGCCGGTGAACCCGATCGAGGGCGACAGGAGCGACGATCTTTGCCACCATCGGGTTGATGACGTCCTCGGTGAACGCGGCCGGACCGGCCTTCGAAACCGTCGAACCGGTGCTCTCGACGCCGTGGTCCGCGCAGGTCGGGCCCGGCAACGCGCTGCCGGAGTATCCGCGTCCGCGGCTGGTCCGCGAACGCTGGCTGAACCTCAACGGCGTCTGGGAGTACGCGGGCAGCGGCTCGCCCGGCCGGAACGGGTACGGCGAGCGGATCCTGGTGCCGTTCCCGCCGGAGTCGGCGCTCTCCGGTATCGGACGGCGGGACGAAACCCTCTGGTACCGCAAGGTTTTCGAGGTCCCGTCCGGCTGGGACGGTCAGCGCGTGCTGCTCCACTTCGGCGCCGTCGACCAGTCCGCGACGGTCTGGGTCAACAACCAGGAGGTGGCCGCCCACGAGGGCGGGTACACGGCCTTCAGCGCGGACATCACCGGCGTGCTGCGCCCGTCGGGATCGCAGGAACTGACCGTCCGGGCCACGGACCGCACCGACGCTTCGACACACCCCGTCGGCAAGCAGCGGAACGACCCGAAAGGGATCTTCTACACCGCCGCGTCGGGTATCTGGCAGACCGTCTGGCTGGAGCCGGTGCCGTCCGAGCGCGTCCGGGATCTCCGGGTGACGTCAGACCTCGAAGGGGTGACGGTTGTGCCCAAGGTCACAGGCGGCGCCCGGGTGGAGCTGATCGTGAGCGAGCCCGATGGCCCCGAAGTGGCACGTGCCGCGGAGGACGTGGGACGCCGATTGCGTGCGGAGGTGCCTTCGCCGCGCCTCTGGACGCCCGATGATCCGTATCTCTACGACCTTCAGGTCCGTTTGCTCGACGAGAGCGGCAATCCGCTCGACGTCGTCGAGTCCTATACCGGGCTCCGCACGATCGGGACGGTCTCCGACGCCCAGGGCAGGCCGCGGATCGCGCTCAACGGCCGGATCACCTTCCTCCACGGCCCGCTCGACCAGGGTTACTGGCCGGACGGGATCCACACCGCCCCGACCGACGAGGCGTTGCGGTTCGACCTGGAGAAGACCAAGGAACTCGGCTTCAACTTCGTCCGCAAACACGTCAAGGTCGAGCCGGAGCGCTGGTACCACTGGACGGATCGGCTGGGCCTGCTCGTCTGGCAGGACATGCCGTCGCTCACCGTCTCGTTCGACGGCCCGCCCGGGACGGCGCCCGATCCGGTGCCGGAAGCGAAGGCGCGGTTCGAAGAGGAATTGACCGAGATGATCGAGCAGTTGCGCGGGGTGACCTCGATCGTCGGCTGGGTGCCGTTCAACGAGGGCTGGGGCGAATTCGACACCGCGCGGATCGCGAACCTGGTGAAGGACCTCGACCCGACCAGGCTCGTCGTCGCGAACAGCGGAGTGAACTGCTGCTTCTCGTGGCCGGACACCGGCGCGGGCGACGTCTACGACGACCACACCTACGTCGGGCCGGGAAAGCCCTCGGTGAAGGACCACAGGGTGATCGTCGACGGCGAGTACGGCGGCCTCGGCCTGGTCCTCGACGAGCATCGCTGGCCCGGGGAGCCGCAGGCCTACGAGATGACGCTGACCTCGGCACAGCTGACGAAGCGCTATGCCGAGGTCAGCGAGCATCTCGAACGGATCATCGCCGGAACCGGTCTTTCCGGCGCGATCTACACCCAGACCACCGACGTCGAGAACGAGGTCAACGGCCTGCTCACCTACGACCGGCGGGTGGTGAAGGCGGACGCGCCGACCGTCGCCACCCGCAATCGCGCGGTCATCGAGGCGGGTCAGTCCGGCTGAGCCTCCACCGGACCACCCGAATCCCGGACCCGGACGGGCACCCCGAGCAGCTGAGAAGGCAGCCGCCCGGGGTCGTGACCGGGGGTCATCCACACGTCGATCGTGGGTGCCCCCTCGGCCTCGCCCTGCCCGACGCCGACCACTCCGGGGACGTCGTCGAGCCACCGGGACGCCGCCACGAGCGCGGCATCGACGTCGGAGATTTCGTCGGCCACTACGGGTGCACCCGGATCCCGAGCGACGCTTCGACCAGCGAGATCCGGTTGATCACGGTGACCACCGGCGAGCCGGCGAACAGGAGGCCGACGGCGTTCTCGCTCAGGTCCGCCACGAGGCTGCCCGAGTCGCCACCGGCCGACATGTCGGTGGTCAGCAGCTGCTGCGCGAACCGGGCCACCCTGCCTCCGCCGTAGTTCACGTCGACGGTGGCGTTGATGTTCGTGATCCGCCCGGTCGTCCAGTTCGTGGTCCGGCCGGTCTTCTGCACGAGCGTGCCGACCGCGGGCGCCACGTTGGTGCCCTTGAGGTCGCCGACCCAGAAGATCCGCCGGTCGAGGTCGTGGAACTGGCCTTCGGCGATCGCGGCGTCGACGAAGTTCAACGGCACCGGCTGCCCCGGCTGGATGAACTTGATCGGCACGAACCGGCTCAGCCTGGCGATGACGTCGGTGGGGACGACGCCGCCGTCGAACGGGCCGGGCTGCAGGATCGGGTCGCCGATGGCGGCGGCGTTGGAGTTCGCCAGCACGTGGTTGTTGCTCAGGATGTAGTATCTCGGCGGTTTGCCGGGCAGTGCCGTCGCGTCGTAGACCGCGGTGCCGTAGGTGCCGGCGGTGATCTTGAAGTGGCCGACGCTCAGCCCGCCGTACGCCGGGCGGAACTTCTTGGCGAGGGTGAACGGGCCGACCTGCTCACGGGCGAGTTCGTCGGGGCGGGCGAGCGTCGGAGCCGGGGGCTCGTCGATCATCGTGGCGGCGCCGTTCACCTTCGGCGCGGCGATACTGCGGCCGGCCTGGAGCACCCCGACCTCCTGGACGTCGGTGGGCACGCCCGCCAGCGTCGCCGGGACGAGGTCGTCGTCACGCAGCATCTCGTGCGGCAGTTTCGTGTCGACCAGGACGGTGATCGCCTTTTCGCCGGTGTCCCTGCCCCCGGACCATTTGGTACCGAGCGCGACACCCACCACGTTCTGCCGGTTCAGCAACGCCTCCTCCTCGGCCGCCTGCACGCTCGCGAGGGAGAGGAAATCGTCCGGGATCATATTGTTTTCGATCATGTCGGCCACACTTTTCTGGTTGTCGGCGTTGACGAAGTGCGGGAGTCCCGACGAAAGAGTCTTCCCTTGTCCGCGGGGTGGCGCCATAGTGCAATCGGGTACGGCGCTTCACCCGGGAATGTCAGTATTTCCCTTATGTGACAGGGGTTTGTGATCGAGCAACCAGTCATCGCGCGAGTGGTGGGATATTCAGGGACTTTGGTCACCGGATCGCCGGAAAAGGAAACGGGCGGGGTTTCCGGATCGCTCCGGAAACCCCGCCCGTATCGGGAAAGCGCGCGTCAGCCGATCGCGGCGTCGATCGCCTTGGCGATCACTTCGTCCTCGGGTTCGGTGCGCGGGCGGAATCGTCCCACCACCTCACCGGACGGGGCGACGAGGAACTTCTCGAAGTTCCACTGCACGTCGCCGGCGGCGCCTTCCGCGTCGGCCGCCTTCGTCAGTTCGGCGTAGAGCGGGTGACGGGTTTCGCCGTTCACGTCCAGCTTTTCGAACAGCGGGAACGAAACGCCGTACGTCGTCGAGCAGAAGGCCTGGATCTCCTCGGCGGTGCCCGGCTCCTGTCCGGCGAACTGGTTGCACGGGAACCCGACGACGGAGAAACCCTTGTCCGCGTAGCGTTCCTGCAGCTTCTCCAGCCCGGTGTACTGCGGGGTCAGCCCGCATTTCGACGCCACGTTCACCACCAGCAGCGTCTTGCCTTCGAACGCGCCGAGCGTCGTGTCCTCGCCCGCGAGCGTCTTCAGTGGAATGTCGTGGATCCCCATGCTCTCCCTTTCGTCATTTCCTCAGCAGGTCACGGGCGTCGACATGGCCGAAGGGCCCGTCGTCGCGCCGGAACGCGGACGCGGTCTCCCGCGCGCGGTCGAGCGCTCCCTCGCGGAGCAGCCCGGCGAGCGTGTCGAACCGTTCGGTGTGCACCCTCGCCCGCCGCCGCGCGTAGTCGGCGGCGGAATCCTTGGTGACCATGAACGCCCAGTCGCTCGACAGTGCCAGCATCGCCTCGGCGACGGCCTGGTCGCGGACGGCGTCACGCGTCGTCGTGTCCATCCCGGTGACCAGGTCGAGCATCCGGTGCTGCAGCGCGGTGTTGTCCCGCACCATGTCGGCGACCTGCTCGCCGTCCCAGACCCGCCAGTCCTTGCCCGAGCCCCACGACGACGCCGGGAGATCGACCTTCCCGCCGAGGTGGCCCGCTTCGAGCGCGCCCTTGAGCGTGGTGACGCGGACCCCCGCCTCGGGCAGCGCGCGCAGGACACCTTCGAGCCAGGCCGGGCCCTCGTGCCACCAGTGCCCGAACAGTTCCGTGTCGTAGGCGGCGACGACGAGCGATTCGCGGCCGTGCTCGGCCTTGAGCGAGCGCAACCGGGCGACGACGGTGTCGACGAAGTCCTGGACGTGGCCGCCGAGGGTGGCCGTCGCCATCGCCGGGTCGTACGGCGCCTTGTCCGGCGGCTCGACGGTCTTGCCGGTCACCCGTGACGGTTTGAGGCCGACTTCGTGCGCCCAGGTGTGGAAGTCGCGGTAGGCGGCGTGGCCGGGGTAGCCGGCCTTCGGCGACCAGACGCGGTACGTGACTTCGAGGTCGCGGCCGAAGCAGACGACGTCGGAATCGCCGACGGTCCGCGCCGCCGACGTGTCACCGTGCAGGGACGGTCCGTCGACCATGAACCGCCGGACGCCCGCGGCGGCGTATCCGGCCTCCATTCCGGGCGCGTAACCGCATTCGGGTGCCCAAATGCCTTCGGGACGTTGTCCGATCCGCAGTGCGGTGTCGGCCAGCCCGCCGCGCAGCATGAAGTCGCGCACCGCCGGGTCGAGCAGCGGCTGGAACGGATGCGCCAGCGGGCCGCCGAGCAGTTCGATCGTCCCGTTGTCCACAAAGGACCGGAGGATCGGCGAGAAACCGTGACGCCAGCGCGTTTCGAGTTCTTCCGACGCCTTCAGCGCCGTCCGGTACTCGCCCGCCGCGAGGTCGCGCAGCAGCGGGTCGCCGCGCCAGAGCGTGGACGCGTGCCAGGCGCGCAGCTGCCAATGCCCGAGCCAGTCGTGGAAGGCGTCGATGCAGTAGGGGTCGTCGAGCTGTGCGGCGAGGATCGGCGTCATGCCGAGAGTGAGGACGTCCTCGCGGCCTTCGTCGGCGAAGCGGCGCAAGAGGTCGACCATCGGCAGGTAGGAATGCGCCCACGCCTGGTAAAGCCATTCCTCGCCGACCGGCCAGGAGCCGTGATGCGGCAGCCACGGCAGATGGCTGTGCACGACGAGGCAGAACGTGCCTTCGTACTCGCTCATGCCTGCTCCTCGTAGTGGGTCGCTTTGCGTCGCATGAGCAGGCGCACTGTGTCGAATGATTCGCTCGCAAGCTCCCTCATGGGCGCACCGCCACGGCCACGAGGTCGAGGCTGGCGTCGAGGTCCTCACCGTGGATGGCGAAATCCGCGGCCTGGATGGCTTGGACATCGGCGAGCAGTTCCGCCGGCCAGGTCGCCTGCCCGGGCAGTTGCCCCATGACGACGTCGAGCTGCGCGTCGATGATCGAGCCGCCGTACTTGGCGTCGAGCTTCGCGACGCCCTCGCCGTGGTGGAGGCCGTGCAGCGTCTCGACCTCGAAACCGGCTTCACGCAGCAGTTCGTCCAATTCGGACGGTGCGAGTTCCCTGGTGTGGAACGGGTTGAGCGGGGTGTCGCTGTCCGGGGTGAAGGTCAGCCGGTTGGGTGTGGTGACGATCAGCCGTCCGCCGGGGGAGAGCACGCGGCGGCATTCGGCGAGGAAGGCGCCCTGGTCCCAGAGGTGCTCGATCACCTGGAAGTTGGCGACGACGTCGACCGAGGCGTCCCGAAGCGGCAGGAACACCAGGTTGGCCCTGGCCACGCCGATGCCGGGGTAGCGGCGGGCGACGTGCTCGGTGGTGGGGATGTCGTAGTCGAGCGCGAGCACCCGCTCGGCGACCGTGGCGATGAGCCCGGCGCCGTAGCCCTCACCGCACCCGGCTTCCAGGACGGTCTTGCCTTCGCACAGGGGCAGGAGCGTTTGATACGCGGCCTCGTGGCGGCGGTACCAATAGTTTTCCTCGGCGATGCCCGGCACGGTGCGTTCACCGGTGAGGTGCAGCGCTTCGGCCCTGGTGGCTGGGGTGGTCACGCCGCGACCCTACCGGCCGGTCACTTCCCTCCCCGGCGCAGTTAGTCCTCTGGATGCGGTCCTTGCACGTGCAAGGACCGCATCCAGAGGACTAACTGCGTGTCACGTTTCGCGGTGCTGTCCAGTCCAGGAGGTATGCAACGGACATTCACCCGCGTACTGCTCGTCGTCTTCGGTCTCATCGAACTGCCCGTCGGGCTGTGGCCGCTGTTCAGCCCGGACGGCTTCTACCGGGACTTCCCGGGGTTCCGCACCGGCTGGGTGGCGATGGACGGCCCCTTCAACGAACACCTGATCCGCGACTTCGGCGGCCTCAACCTGGCGCTTTCCGCGATCCTGATCGGCGCCGCCGTGATCGGGACGACCGCCGTGGCCAGGCTCGCGGCGCTCGCGACCTTCCTCTTCGGACTGCCGCACTTCCTCTACCACCTCGGCCACGTCTCGCATTTCGAGCCGGTGGACCAGGTGCTGATCGTCGTGACGACGGCGCTGGGCGCGGTGCTCCCGGTGGTGCTGGCGCTGATCCCCTCGAAGCGGGCTACACCGGCGACACCGTGATGCCGATGGCGCCGGGACCGAGGTGGGCGCCGAGGATCATGCTGGCGTCCACCAGGGTGCTGTCGACCATATGCGGCAGCCGCGCCCGCAGCCGCCCGCCGATCTCGAGATCGCGTTCGTCCGGGCCGAACCGGGTGATGGCGACCTCCACGTCCTGATCGCCCGCGCAGTCCACCGCGAGGTCGACGAGTTTGTTGAGCGCCCGCCGCTGGCCCGGGACCCGGGTCAGCGGGGCGACCTCGCCGTTCTTCACCGTCAGCAGGGGTTTGATCGAGAACGCCGAGCCGAGCAAGGCCTGCGCGGCGCCGATCCGGCCGCCGCGGCGCAGGAACTCCAGCGTGTCGACGTAGAGGATCTCCCGGCTGCCGCGGAACCGGCGTTCGGCGGCGTCGATCACCCGGGTCGCCTGCCCGCCGGCGGCGGCGACCTTGGCCGCCGAGGTCGCCGCGAAACCGAGGCTCATCCCGGTGGTCCCGCTGTCGAGGACGTGGACGGGGACGCTCACCTGCTGGGCGGCCTCGCGGGCGGCGTTCACCGTCTCCGACATCCGGCCCGAGATGTGGATGCTGACGATCGCCGAGGCACCCTTGCTCGCGGCGTCCTGGAACGCCCAGAAGAACGCGGCGACCTCGGGCGGCGCCGTCTTCACCGGGGTCCCGGCGCGCAGATGGCCGATGATGTCCTCGCGGTCGTAGCGGTTCTCTTCGTCGAACTGCTCTCCGACCTGCAGTTGGACCTGAACGACGCCGATTCCCCAGCGTTCGGCGACCGGGGCGGGGAGGCAGGCGGTCGAGTCCGTGATCACGGCGACGGGGCCTGGCAAGGAACGCATGGTCGGGCAGGCTATCGCCTCACCCCCGCCACGAGTACCCCGGAATACGGCCGTTCGGGTTAGTCGCCCGGTAACACTCACTTCCGGGTGAATTACCTGGACGATGGTCCCACTAAAACGTGCATCCAGGTGAATGAGGTCACCTCGGCGGGCCGCGGCACTGAAATGGCCCTAATCTACCGGCCAGTAGAGCTGTTGCCCCGTGGCCGACGCCGGCCACCAACGGGAGGTCGAAGTAGACCCATGACGAACATCGTTGTCCTGGTCAAGCAGGTACCGGACACCTACTCGGAGCGGAAGCTCTCCGGTGCCGACAACACTCTTGACCGCGAATCCGCCGACGCCGTGCTCGACGAGATCAACGAGAAGGCCGTCGAAGAAGCCCTGAAGATCAAGGAAGCGGGCGAGGGCGAGGTCACCGTCGTCTCGGTGGGTCCCGACCGCGCGACCGACGCGATCCGCAAGGCGCTGTCCATGGGCGCCGACAAGGCCATCCACGTCTCCGACGAGGCCCTGCACGGCTCCGACGCCATCGCCACCGCCAAGGTGCTGGCCGCCGCGATCTCGAAGGTCGAAGGCTTCGACCTGGTCATCACCGGTAACGAGGCCTCCGACGGCCGCGGTGGCGCCGTCCCGGCGATCATCGCCGAGCTGCTCGGCCTGCCGCAGCTGACCCACGTGAACGAGCTGACCGTCGACGGCACCTCGATCAAGGCCGACCGCTACACCGAGGACGGCGTCACGCACCTCGAGGCGAACCTGCCCGCGGTGGTGAGCGTCGGCGAGAAGATCAACGAGCCGCGCTACCCCTCCTTCAAGGGCATCATGGCCGCGAAGAAGAAGCCGGTCGAGACTCTGACCGTCGCGGACCTTGGCGTCGACGCCGGCGAGGTCGGCCTCGGCAACGCCTGGTCGTCCGTGCTCGAAGCCTCTCCGAAGCCGCCGCGCACCGCCGGCGAGCGCGTCGAGGACGAGGGTGACGGCGGCAGCAAGGTGGCCGCCTACCTGGTCGCGCAGAAGCTCATCTGAGACAGGTTTCGAGGAGGAATAGGGAAATGGCTGAAGTACTCGTCCTCGTCGACCACGTCGACGGTGAAGTCAAGAAGGTCACGCTCGAGCTGCTGACCGCCGCTCGGGAACTGGGTGAGCCGTCCGCGGTCGTCGTCGGCCCGACCGGCACCGCCGCCAAGGCGAAGGAAGCCCTCGCCGCGCACGGCGCCGCCAAGGTGTACGTCGCCGAGGGCGACAACGCCACCGGCTTCCTGGTCACCCCGAAGGTGGACGTCCTCACCGCTCTCGCGGAGCGGACCTCCCCGGCCGCCGTGCTCGTCGCGGCCAGCGCGGAGGGCAAGGAGGTGTCCGCCCGGGTCGCGGTCCGCCTCGGCTCCGGTCTGCTGTACGACGCCGTCGGCGTGAACGGCGACGGCACCGTGGACCAGTCCATCTTCGGTGGCGCGTTCTCCGTGAAGTCCAAGTCCACCAAGGGTGTCCCGGTCATCTCGGTCCGCCCCGGCGCGGTCGAGGCGGCCCCGGCCGAAGGCGCGGCCGCCGAGGAGACCGTCGAGGTCCCCGCGGGCGACCCGGCGAAGTCCGCCAGGATCACCGGTGTCGAGCCGATCGTCGGCGGCGACCGGCCGGAGCTGACCGAGGCCTCGGTCGTCGTCTCCGGTGGCCGCGGTGTCGGCTCGGCCGACAAGTTCGACGTCGTCGAGGCGCTCGCCGACTCGCTCGGTGCCGCCGTCGGTGCTTCCCGCGCCGCCGTCGACTCGGGTTACTACCCGGCGCAGTTCCAGGTCGGCCAGACCGGTAAGACGGTTTCGCCGCAGCTGTACATCGCGCTCGGCATCTCCGGCGCGATCCAGCACCGCGCGGGTATGCAGACCTCGAAGACCATCATCGCGGTCAACAAGGACGCCGAGGCGCCGATCTTCGAGATCGCCGACTTCGGTGTGGTGGGCGACCTGTTCAACGTCGCGCCGCAGCTGACCGAAGAGGTCCAGAAGCGCAAGGGCTGAGACCCCTCGTCGCGCGAAGGGGCCGTCCGGGATTTCTTTCCCGGGCGGCCCCTTTTCTGTGATCCGAAAGTGATCTTCCAGCCTGAGAGAACCCTGAGAACCCGCAATTAACTGAACGTGCACTAATCGGCCATCAGGCGCATTGTCGTTGGTACCCCCCGAGGGGTAGACCTGGGTCATGACGACGTCACAGCTCCTCGTCAGTACTGACCAGGCAGGTGTCGAACTCCCGGCCGATGCGCCGCGTTACTCCCTCCTCGTGGCGAACGGGAACGAAGAAGTCGTTGCCGCGCAACGACTTCGCCATCAGGTGTTCGCCGAGGAAATGGGGGCGACGCTCAATTCCCTCGAACCCGGTCTCGACGTCGACTACTTCGACGAGTTCTGCGATCACCTCGTGGTGCGGGACGACAACACCGGCGAGATCGTGGGCACGTACCGGATGCTGCCGCCCGATCGGGCCGCGCGGGCGGGGAAGCTGTACTCCGACAGCGAATTCGATCTCACCGCGCTCGATGCGCTGCGCCCTTCGCTGGTCGAGACGGGGCGGTCGTGCGTGCATCCCGACCACCGCAGCGGCGCCGTGGTGAGCCTCGTCTGGGCGGGCATCGGGCGCTACATGCTGCTGGCCGGCCACCGGTATCTCGCGGGCTGTGCTTCCGTACCGCTGACGGACGGCGGGGTCTACGCGGCGGGCGTCTGGGATGTCCTGCGCGCCAAGCACTACGCGGAGGAATCCTTTCGGGTGACGCCGCTGAACCCGTGGCGGACCGAGGGTGTCGAGCGGCCCGCCCGCGCGATCCTCCCGCCGCTCATCAAGGGCTACACCCGACTGGGTGCGAAAATCTACGGCCCGCCCGCGCTCGACGCGGATTTCGGTGTCGCGGACTTCTTCGTCCTGCTGGATCTGCACAACGTCGACGAGCGGTACCTCAAGTTCTTCCTGGGAGTGCAGGGATGACTCACGCCTGGATGCCGAAGTCGCCGTGCGGCGACGGCTGCCTGAGCGAAGGGGCGCCGACGGTGGCGTTCCCGCGGCGTGTCCTGCGGTTCACCGCGGCGATCGGCGTCATCTTCGGCGCTTTCCTGTCGGCGCCGCTGGTGCTCGTGCTGCGCGGCATGCCACGGGAACGGTTGGTGCGCCTGCTTTTCGCGGGGATCTTGAAATCCTTCGGGGTGAAGCTGCGCGTACTCGGCGACGAGCGTTTCCGCGCCGTGCCGGGCCGTGGCGCGCTCGTGGTGAACAACCACATCTCGTGGCTGGACATCATCGCGGTGAACGCCGTCCAGCCGATGCGGGCGCTCGCCAAGAAGGAGGTCGGCGCCTGGCCGGTGCTCGGCCTGCTGGTGCGCCGCGGCGGCAGCATCTTCCTCGACCGGGAGAACCTGCGGAGCCTGCCCGCGACGATGGACGAACTCGCCGACGCGATGCGCGGCGGATCACTCGTGAGCGTGACGCCGGAAGGCACTACCTGGTGCGGTCTCGGTTCGGGTCGATTCCGTCCCGCGACCTTCCAGGCCGCGATCGACGGCGGCGTCCCGGTGCGGCCGCTCGCGCTGCGCTTCCGGCTCGCCGACGGGCGGGAGACGACCCAGCCGGCGTTCATCGGGCCGGAGTCGCTCATCGCCTCGCTGCGACGGGTCGCGGCGCTGCGCGGTCTGGTGCTGGAGGTGCACGTGTGCCCGGAGATCGCGCCAGGGCGCGCCGCGGACCGGCGGGAGCTGGCCGCGCTGGCGGAATCCGCGGTGCAGGCGGCGCTCGGCCGGGTGCAGATCCCGGTGCAGCGGCGGTGTCGCGTCGCGGCGGTTTCCCCGGTCGCTCCTTCGGTGCCCTCCGCTCCCGAGGCGGTCTCTCCGTAGCCCCGGATGTCCTGAACGACCCTTTCCTGACATTCGCCAGGGGTTGGTGCGACTGCGGTGACAGATGTGGCGTTGGTCGAGGGGGTCGTGGGGGGGGGTTTTGGTTTGGGACCCCAAAACCCCCCCCCACCCCCCCCCCACCACCCCCCCCTCCCCCGTACCCAAAGGCCCCCCCCACACCCCCCCACTACGCT
>NZ_JBWKEB010000002.1:439135-469183 GCF_056435665.1 Amycolatopsis sp. NPDC043887 | reverse complement strand
CGGGGGGGGGAGGGGGGGGGGGTGGGGGGGGGGGGGTGGGGGGGGTTTTTGGGGGGAAAACCAAAAACCCCCCCCCACGACCCCCTCGACCCGGCATCGCCTCGCTCCGGTCGCGAAAGTCCCGCTCAGCACCTCACGCGTGCGATGAAGGGGCCTTTCATCGCGAATTTTGCAATGAAAGGCCCCTTCATCGCAGCAACCGGTGGGCTCGCGCGGCTGTCAGTCGAAGACCAGCGTGATCTTCCCGCCCGCGTGACCGGTCGCGCTCTCCCGGTGCGCCTCGGCGGCATCGGCGAGCGCGTAGCCGGAGCCCAGCTTCAGCTTCAACCCGCGCGCGACCAGATCCTCAAGCACCGCCGCGCTTTCTTCCCCACCGGCCGAGAACTTCAGCCCCTGGGCGTACGCCGCCGGGTCCGCGATCGTGATCAGCCGGTCGGGTGATCCGAGCAGTTCGACGGAGTCACCCAAGACACCGAAGCCCGCCGCGTCGAACACCGCGTCCACGCCGTCCGGCGCGACCGACCGGACCCGCGAAACCCAGCCGTCGCCGTACTGGACCGGCACCGCGCCGAGTTCCTTCACCTCATCCAGCGACGAGGCCCCGGCGAGCCCGACGACCGTGGCGCCCAGCGCGACGGCGGCCTGCGTCGCGATCCTGCCGACCTGGCCGCTCGCGCCGTGGATCACCACCGTCTCGCCCGGCTTGACCTCGAGTTCGCCCAGCACCCGCAACGCCGTCTCCCCGGCGATGGGCAGCGCGGCGGCCTCGGCCCAAGAAAGCCCGGCGGGTTTGCGGATGACCTTGCTCGCCAGCGCGTACTCCGCGTACGTGCCGGTGTCGGACCAGCCGAAGACCTCGTCACCGACGGCGAAATCGGCGCCTTCGCCCACCGCGTCCACGACGCCCGCCAGCTCCAGGCCGAGGATGTGCGGGAATTCGACCGGGCGGACCTCCGCCATGGCGCCGGACCGGATCTTCCAGTCGATCGGGTTGACGCCCGCGGCCTTGACCGCGACCCGCACCTGACCCGGGCCGGGCTCCGGCAGCGGGACCTCGGCGGACCGCAGGACGTCCGGTTCGCCGTACTGGGTGATGGTGATCGCTCGCATGTTCACTCCTATCGGATTCCTTCGCTGCGATCAGTCAACCGGCGTCCGGCCCCCGCCCGAACCAGCCGGACGAGCAGTGTTCACTAGCCGGGAGAGCAGCGTCCCCGCGCCGGAACGCGCTTAGTGTGGAGCCATGGACCCGCTGCACGTGCTGAGCCAGGTCGAGTACATGCTCGCCGCTCCGCGCCCCGAACTCCTGCCGCGCTTTTCCGAGACGGCCGCGGCCGTGCTGCCGCACCGCGCCGCCGCCATGGAGACCGGTGACTGCTCCCGCCTGCCGATCAAGGTCCACGGGGATCCGGAGATCACCGGCGCGGTCACGAGCGCCGAGCTTCAGCGGCTCGCCGCGCTCGGCGTCCCGGGGCGGGCGGTGGTGGCCGAAGAGACACTCGGCGGGAAACGCCGGAAACTCGTCGTGCTGACCTCGGCGCCGGTGATCGGCAAGGGCGCGATGATCGCGCTGGTCCCCGCCGACGACGAGCAGTCGGACAGCGCGCTCGAATTCGTCGCCAAGCTGTGGGACATCGTCAGCGTGAACGCCGCCCAGCGCGCCACCGACCCCGAGCCCGCCGTCCTGGAGAGCAACATCGCGGCGGCCACCGCGCGGGCGCGGGCGATCACCGATCTGGGGCAGACCCACGCGACCACGTTGACGTCACTGCTCTCGGTGCTGCGATCACGGCGGCTCGGCGACGCCGCCGCCCGGCAGACCGCGACCGACCTCGCCGCGGCCGCGCTGGTCGAACTGCGCTCGATCGCGGACCGCGACCAGGAACTCTCGGCGGAGCCCGCGTCGGAGGCGTTCGGCACTCTCGTCACGCAGCTGGCTCCTTTGGTGCGCCACGACGACGTGACCGTCGACCTCGCCGGGCCGGACGACGAACGGCCGCTCCCGCAGGACATCGCGCACACCGCCCGCACGGTCTCGCGCGGTTTGGTGCTCTCCGCGCTGGAGCGGGACAGCAGCCGGGTCCGGGCGTCCTGGCGGATCGACGGGCAGGCTCTCCGGGTCACCGTGCGCGACGACGGCCCGGACGTCGCCCGCGCCGTGCCCGCCACCGGGCTCACCGAGCGGATCACCCCGCTCGGCGGCCGCTGGGAGGTCGACGCCGTCCCCGGCTGGGGCGCCACGATCACCGCGATCCTGCCGCTGGGTGTCCAGGAAACGCCGGAACTGCGCCCGCTCGACCGGCTCAACCCGCGCGAACTCGAAGTCCTCGCCGGGATCGCGCGCGGGAAGCGCAACCGGCAGATCGCCGAAGAGCTGGCGCTGACCGAGCACACGGTGAAGTTCCACGTTCGGAAGATCCTGGGGAAGCTGGAGGTCACGTCGCGCGGGGAGGCGGCCGTGCTGGCGCGTGAGCTGCGCCTGGAGTCGGTGTCGTGAGCTTGACCTCCACCGAGCTGGAGGTTGCAGGCTCGTCGTATGACGATCACTGGGGACAAGGCCGAACCGAAGGGTGTGCTCTGGACACCTGAGCACCGCGTGACCACCATCGGGCTGCTGCTCATGGTCACGCTCATCGCGTTCGAGAGCATGGGTGTCGCCACCGCGATGCCGACGATGGTGGCCGACCTCGACGGCCTCGCGCTGTACGCCTGGCCGTTCACCACGTTCCTGGTCGCCAGCGTGGTCGCGACCGTCCTTTCCGGACGTCTCGGCGACCGCAAGGGCCCGGCGCCCGCGCTGCTCGCCGGTACCGCGTTGTTCGCCGCCGGGCTGCTGGTCGCGGGGCTCGCGCACGACATGCCGCTGCTCCTGCTCGGCAGGGCGTTGCAGGGCTTCGGTTCCGGTCTCCTGCTGGTCTCGGTGTCGCTGCTGATCGCGCTCACCTTCAGCGACCGCGAACGTCCGGTGATCTACGCCGCCAACGCCGCCGCGTGGGTGCTGCCCGCGGTGATCGGGCCTTCGATCGCGGGCGTGGTGACCGTGAGCGTCGGCTGGCGCTGGGTGTTCCTCGGGCTGATCCCGCTGACCGGGATCGGGCTCGCACTGCTGGTCGTCGTCACGCGCAAACTGCCGGCCCACGTACCCGGCGAATCCGCCGTTCGCGCCGGTGTCGTGCCCGCGGTGGTCGCCGCCCTCGGCGTCGCCGCGCTCACCTGGGCGGCGCAGCACCCCTCTCTCGCGGCACTGGCCTACGGCGGCGCCGGTCTGGTCGCCCTCGCCTACGCGCTCCGCAAACTCCTGCCCGCCGGGACGCTGACGTCGCGGCCGGGGTTGCCGACAGTGATCGCCTCGCGTGCGCTGATCGCGGGCGCGTACGCCGGGATGGAGGCCTACCTGCCGCTCACGATGACGGAGGTCCACGGCTACAGCCCCGCGCTGGCCGGGCTGCCGCTGACGGTGACCGCGCTGGGCTGGTCGGCGGGGTCGATGCTGCAGGGCCGCATGCTCGACTGGTCGCGTGAAGCGTCGCTGCGGACCGGGTTCGCGCTGGTCGCGGCCGGTTTGGCGATCTTCGTCTTCGTCCCGCTGCCGTCTTTCCCCAGCTGGATGGCGTTCGTGGCGTCGGCTGTCGGCGGCTCCGGGATGGGGATCGCGATGCCCGCGATCTCGGTGTTGCTGCTCCGCTACTCGCCGGAGGCCGAACGCGGGTTCAACACCTCGGCGCTGCAGCTCGGCGACTGGGTCGGATCGGCTCTGACCATCGGTTTGGGCGGGGTTCTGCTCGCTTCACTGGCGTCGGCGAAGGAGCCGTCGGCGGCGATCTTGGTGCTTTCGGTGGTGCTGACCGGCATCGCGCTGCTGGGGGTGCGGCTGACCGGCCGGTGGCCGTCGGATATGAGCGCCGCCACCCGCTGAGCAGGGTGGGCTTGGTCACGCCCCGGAGCGGTCTACCCTGGTGTGGCGATGACCTATCTCGACCACGCGGCGACCACCCCGATGTTGCCCGAAGCCGTAGCGGCGATGTCCGAGGCGCTGTCCACAGTGGGCAACGCCTCCGCGCTGCATTCCTCGGGGCGCCGGGCGCGCCGCCGGGTCGAAGAAGCCCGAGAGGTGATCGCGGAGGCGCTGGGTGCCCGGCCGTCCGAGGTGATCTTCACCGCCGGTGGCACGGAGAGCGACAATCTCGCGGTCAAGGGCATCTTCTGGGCCCGCAACGGCGAGGACGCCGAGCGCCGCCGGGTGCTGTGCAGCACAGTCGAGCACCACGCCGTCCTCGAGTCCGTCGAATGGCTGGAGCAGCACGCGGGCGCCGAGATCGTCTGGGTCGAGGTCGACCAGGCGGGCCGGGTCACTCCCGAGTCGCTGCGCACCGCCATCGGCGACAGCCCCGAGACGGTCGCGCTGGTCACCGTGATGTGGGCGAACAACGAGGTCGGCACGGTCAACCCGATCGCCGCGCTCGCCGCCGTCTGCGCCGAACACGAGATCCCGCTGCACACCGACGCCGTCCAAGCCGTCGGCGCGGTGCCGGTCGACTTCGCCGAGAGCGGCGCCGCGGCGCTGACCCTCACCGCGCACAAGCTGGGCGGCCCGTACGGTGTCGGCGCGCTGCTGCTCGGCCGCGACACCGCGTGCGTGCCGGTCCTGCACGGCGGCGGCCAGGAGCGCGCCGTGCGTTCGGGGACGCTCGACGTCCCCGCGGTGATCGCGTTCGCGACGGCGGTGAAGGTCGCGGTCGAAGGCCGCGAGGAGTACGCCAAACGCGTCGCCGAGCTGCGGGACGACCTGATCGAGGCTGTCCGGCGCGAGGTGCCGGACGCGGTGCTCAACGGTGGCGAGGGTGAACGCCTGCCCACGCACGCCCATTTCACCTTCCCCGGTTGCGCGGGTGACAGCCTGTTGATGCTCTTGGACGCCAAGGGCATCGAATGTTCCACCGGTTCGGCGTGCACGGCGGGTGTCGCGCAGCCGAGCCACGTGCTGCTGGCCATGGGTGCCGAACCCGCGGCCGCGCGCGGGTCGCTGCGGTTCTCGTTCGGGCATACCTCGGCGCCGGAAGACGTTGAAGCGGTTTCGAGGGAGATCGCGGGCGTCGTCGACAGGGCGAGGCAGGCGGGGCTCGCCGGAATGCGCAAGCAGACGCAGAAGCAAGAGGTGTGAGGAAGATGCGCGTACTGGCCGCGATGAGCGGGGGAGTGGACTCGGCGGTGGCCGCCGCGCGCGCCGTGGACGCCGGGCACGAGGTCGTCGGGGTGCACCTGGCGCTGTCGGCGAAGCCCGGCACGCTGCGCACCGGATCCCGTGGCTGCTGCACGATCGAGGACTCCGGTGACGCGCGGCGCGCCGCGGACATCCTCGGCATCCCCTTCTACATCTGGGACTTCGCCGAGCGGTTCACCGAAGAGGTCATCGAGACCTTCGTCGGCGAGTACGCCGCGGGCCGGACGCCGAACCCGTGCGTCACCTGCAACGAGAAGATCAAGTTCGAGGCGTTGCTCGACAAGGCGATGGCGCTCGGCTTCGACGCGGTCGCCACCGGGCACTACGCCCGTCTGTCCCTTGTGGACGGTGTGCCGGAGCTGCGGCGCAGCGTCGACTCCGGCAAGGACCAGTCGTACGTGCTGGCCTCCCTGACCCCGGAGCAGCTGCGGCATTCGCTGTTCCCGCTCGGCGATTCGTGGAAGACCGACGTGCGCGCCGAGGCCGCGAGCCGTGGCCTGTCGGTGGCGAAGAAGCCGGACAGCCACGACATCTGCTTCATCCCGGACGGGGACACGAAGAGCTTCCTGGAGAAGCGGCTCGGCCAGCGTCCCGGGCAGCTCGTCGACGCCGAGACCGGCGCCGTGCTCGGTGAGCACACCGGCGTGCACGGCTTCACCGTCGGCCAGCGCAAGGGGCTCGGCATCGAGGCGCCGGCGCCGGACGGGCGGCCGCGCTACGTGCTCTCGCTGGAACCGGTTTCGGGCACCGTGAAGGTCGGTTCCGCGCGGGATCTCGGCGTGAACGTGATCGAGGCGGACCGCCCGATCTGGCCGAGCGAGCGGCCGCTGGACGGCCCCACCGAATGCGTCGTGCAGGTGCGCGCGCACGGCGGGATCGTCGAGGCCGTCGCGGAAGTCTCCGGCGACGAGGTGACCATCCAGCTCCGTGAGCCGCTGCGCGGCGTCGCGCCGGGTCAGGTCGTCGTGCTGTACCGCACCGACGCCGCCGAAGGCGACCTCGTGCTCGGCAGCGCGAAGATCTCGGGGACCCGCTGACCCCTCCCGCATTTCGTCCTCTGAATGCGGTCCTTGCGCGTGCAACTACCGCATTTAGAGGACTAAATGCGGCAGAGGTCAGAACTTCAGCTTGAAGCCGGTGTGCGTGGCCTCGAAACCGAGGCGCTCGTAGAACCGGTGCGCGTCCTCGCGTTTCACGTCCGACGTCAGCTGCACGAGGGCGCAGCCCCGTCGCCGTGATTCGTCGATCGCCCACCGCATCAGCTCGCCGCCGAGGCCGGAGCCGCGATGGCTCGCCCGCACCCGGACGGCCTCGATCTGCCCGCGCAGCGCGCCTTTCCTCGCCAGTCCGGGAATGATCGACAGCTGGAGTGTGCCGACGGCCTCCCCGCCGTCGTCGGCGACGATCAGCAGGTGCGCCGGATCGGCGTCGATCTGCTCGAAGGCCACGAGGTACGGCGAGAGGTCGTCGGCGGAGTCACGGGTGCTGCCGATCTGGTCGTCGGCGAGCATCCCGACGATCGCCGCGACGTCTTCCCGGCGCGCTTCACGGATGATCATGAGGCGTAGTGTCGCACCCCGTCGGTCTCGGCCGCGGTGAGTTTCCCTTCGGCCACCAGCAGATCCAGATGCGAGCCGGTCTCGAGCACGGCGAGCATCTGGTTGAACGGGTCCATGTCGGGAAGCTTGCGCTGCTTGCGCGTCCAGCCAAGCCGCAGCGCGACCTCGTACGCGGTCGTGACGTCCGCGGTGATCTCGGCGCCCATGACCTCGAGCCGGTCCCGGTGGTGCTCCAGCAGTTCGTCGACGCGGGCGTGGACGCTGCCGGTGACCGGGCCGTGCGCTGGGAGCATGCGCCGGTCCGGCATCTCGCGGACCAGGCGCAGGGAGTCGAGATAGTCGTGCAGGGGCAGTTCGGTCGGCACCGGCTGGAAGCCGATGGACGGCGTGATGTGCGGCAGCACGTGGTCGCCGGAGAACACCAGCCCGGCCTCGTCGTCGACGAACACGACGTGCCCGTCCGTGTGGCCGGGCGTGTGCACGATGTCGAACTCCCGGCCGGGCACGACCGGGCGTTTGCCGGGGACGAGCCATTCGTCGGGCTGTTCCCACAGATGCGCTTCGGTGTGCCGGACACCGCCGAAGGCCTTGGCGAGTTCCTCGACGACCGGCCCCGCGCCGCACCGTTCGAGCAGGCTGACCTGCGCCTCCATCGGGAACCGGTCCGGGTCGCCGGAGCGGACCAGTGACGGCTCCTCCCGCTTCCCGAGCCCGATCCTGCCGCCGAATTCGCGGCGCAGTTCCACGGCGAGGGTGTAGTGATCGCGATGCACGTGGGTGATCAGGAATTCGTCGATGTCGCCAAGATCGGCGCCGAGCGCCTTCAGCCCGCGCGAAAGCCGTTCGCGCGCCGACTCCAGCGCCCAGCCGGAATCCACGAGGACCAGGCGGGTTCCGTCGGTGACGACGTAGACATTGACCGCGCGCAACGCGTCGTGCGGCAGGGGCAGCGGGATGCGGTGGACCCCGGGCGAAACCGTGTAGACGCCTGGCTCGGCCCAGTCCCGTTCGCCGTTTTCGGGCAACGGCTCCATGGTGACCTCCGTCCCGGACGCACTCCAGCGTGCCGCCCCAGTCCCTCCACTTTGTGCCGCCGGAAGCCGAGTGTCCACTTGAGTGGGGTGAGACCCCGGTCACTTGCCCCACTCGCATTTCGTCCTCTGGATGCGGTCCTTGCGCGTGCAACTACCGCATCCAGAGGACGAAATGCGGAAGGCGCTGCGTCAGCCCTTGTCGTCCTGCTTCAGCGCGGTGTCGATGGTCAGCGCCGAGGCCACCACCATCGACGCCAGCGGATCCCGCAGCGGCCGGTGGATCTCGACGACGTAGTTGTCGGCGGTGGTGAACGCGGCCTTCACGAAACCGCCCCAGGTCTTGGTGATCCGCGCGATCTCGACGTCCGCGTGGTCCTTGATCGCGAAGTTCCACGCCCGCCAGTTCTCCGCGAAGATCCCGCCGACCTTCCGCCCGTCGACCACGAAACCCAGCCGGATCTTGCCGAAGACATTCTCCTGCACGATCTCGCCGATCGGGGAGTCGTCGGCCTTCGTCACCAGGAACCGGGATTTGAACACTTTCGCCGGCCGCGTCACCTTCAGCACGGTGCTGTGGTTCGTGTCGCGGATCTCGAAGCGGTGGGTCAGGAACTGGTCGTAGTTCGTGAGCAGCCGGATGGCCTTCTTCACCGTGCTCTGCCCGACCTGGACGACGCCGCCGAGGCGGTTGCCGTGCTGGTCGAACACCCCGAACTCGTTGGCCATCTCGATGAGTTTCGCGCGCTGGTTGACCACCAGCACGGGTTCGGAGAACAGCGTCCCGCCGCCGGCGACACCACTGCCGCGGGTTTGGGTGCCCCTCGCCGCCTGCGCGCGGATCTTCTCCGGGTCGTGCGCGCCTTCGACGTCCAGCTCGATCATCTCGGCGTCGTGCGACGGCCGCGTGTTCGCGGTCCAGGCCTGCCCGTCCCACCACCGGTACAGCCGGGGGTTCTGCCGGTCGGGATACCAGCCGGCGGGCTGTGGGGAGCTCGTCATGGCAGGTCAGCGTAATGCGCCGGGCGCCGGATCGGGCTCGTCGACGGCAATTGCGTCGAATGTCCGTGTCCTCCCCCGCCCCGCCGCCCCGCCGGGTCGGACCAAGGGGAGAATCCGGGTGTGAACGAACGACCTTGGCCCCTTGGCGCGGCCACCGCGATCGGTTCCCTGCCCGGTACCGATCCGGTCGAGGCCGCTTCGATCGTGTTCGGCGAACTGCCCGATTTCCCCTGTATGCCCGAACTTCCCGCCCGCGGCGTCGGGGCCGACATGATCGGCCGGACGGCGGCGCTGCTGGTCGACCTCGCGGTCGAGGTGGTGCCGAGTGGTTATCGGGTCGCCGCTCGTCCCGGGCACGACCACCGCCGGGCCGTCGACCTGATGAACTGGGACCTCGACGCCGTCCAGGAGGCGCGGGAAAAGGCGGGCGCCGCGCCGCCCGCCTTCAAGATCCAGGTCGCCGGGCCGTGGACGCTCGCCGCGAACATCGAGCTTCCGCGCGGGCACCGGATCCTCACCGACAAGGGCGCGCTGCGCGATTTCGCCGCGTCGCTGCTCGACGGGCTGGCCGAGCACGTCGCGGAACTGAAGTCGCGGATCGGCGCGCCGGTGGTGATCCAGTTCGACGAACCGTCGCTGCCCGAGGTCCTCGCCGGTGACCTCCCGACGGCGTCCGGCTACGGCACGGTTCCCGCCGTGCCCGCGGCGGAGGCGCGCGAACTGCTGTCGACGGTGATCTCCGGGGCGGAGCGTGTCACCGGTCAGCCGGTCGCGGTGCACTGCTGCGCCGAAAAGCCGCCGATCTCGTTGCTGCGCGCGGCGGGGGCGCGGGCGGTCGCCTTCGATTTCACCTTGCTGAGGGGCGCTTCGCCCGCGCAGCTCGACGAGATCGGCGAGACGCTGGACTCCGGGACGACGCTGATGCTCGGACTCGTCCCGACGACCGACCCCGGTGTCCCGGTGGAGCTGCGCGACGTGGTCACCCCCGTGTTCAACCTCGTCGACCGGCTGGGTTTCCGCCGCGAGATCCTCGCCGAACGGGTCGTGCCGACCCCGGCGTGCGGTCTCGCGGGCGCCACCCCCGACTGGATGCGCCGCGCGCTCACGCTCAGCCGGGAGGCGGGCAAGGCTTTCACCGAACCGCCTGAAGGCTGGTGAGCGGCGCGGTAGCGTGCCCGTCATGCGTTTGTTCCGCCGTTCCCGCAAAACCGAGGACGTCCCCGACCCCCGCACCGCCTGGCCGGAGCAGCCGGTCCCCGAGGACGCGGCCGCCGCGGCGGCGAAGTTCTGGGAGGCATGGTTCGCGCTTCTGCCGGAGGTCAGCGCCGCCCTCGGCGATCGTGAACCGCATCGGGTGGAACACGACCTCTGCACCATCGTCGAGGCACTGCACCCCCGGCTGCACTTCTCCCTCGATCGTGGGCGCCGGGCGATCTACTCGCTGGTGCTGACCGGCCAGGAGGATCCGGAACTGCGCCCGTACACCGACGCGTGGAAGGCCGCGGCGCCGCCGGAGGACGCCATCTGGGAGTACCACGATTCCGTGCCGCCGGTCCCCGATCCGAGTGAGGTCACCGTCAACCTCGGCGAGACGCGGATCGCGCTCGCCGACGTGCGGGTGACCGCGAAGGTGGACGAATCAGCCGGACGGGTGGACGTGACCGTGTTCCATCCGCTGATCGACGAGCTCGCGCCGGAGACCCGGACGACCATGACCTTCCTGCCGCTGGACGCCACGCTGGGTGAGCGGGTCGCGGCCGAACGGCTGGGCAGGGTCGAGCTGGTGACCGAGGCCCAGGACGGGCAGCTGACCCTGCTGGAACTGCGCGAGGTGGTCGGCAGGCTGTCCGGAAATGTCGGTACCCCCGACTAGAGTCACCCCCGTGAGCAGCGAACTTCCCGAAAACCCCGAGCCCGTGCAGGATGTCACGGACGTCCCCGCCGACGTCCGTGAAAGGCATGCCGAACTGGCGGAGGAGATCCGCGGTCACCAGTTCCGGTACTACGTGCTGGATTCACCGATCGTGTCCGACGGCCGGTTCGACGAGCTGCTCAACGAACTCCAGGCCATCGAGGACGAGCATCCCGGGCTGGTGACGCCGGAGTCGCCGACGCAGAACGTCGGCGGCACGTTCTCCACCGAGTTCGTCGCGCACGACCACCTCGAGCGCATGCTCAGCCTGGACAACGTCTTCGACACCGAAAGTTTCGAGACGTGGGTCGAGCGGGTCCAGAAGGAGATCGGCGCGACGAAGTACCTCGCCGAGCTGAAGATCGACGGGCTCGCGATCAACCTGCTGTACGAGAACGGCCGCCTGACCCGCGCGCTGACCAGGGGCGACGGCCGCACCGGCGAGGACGTCACGCTCAACGTCCGCACGCTGGAGCAGGTGCCCGAGCGGCTGAGGAGCACGGACGAGTTCCCGGTGCCCGCGCTGGTCGAGGTCCGCGGTGAGGTGTTCTTCCGCGTCGAGGACTTCCTGGCGCTGAACGCGAAGATGGTCGAGGCGGGCAAGGATCCGTACGCGAACCCGCGCAACACCGCCGCCGGATCGTTGCGCCAGAAGGATCCCAAGATCACGAAGTCCCGCAACCTGCGGTTGATCTGCCACGGTCTCGGCAAACGTGAGGGCTTCGAACCGAAGCGCCAGTCCGAGGCGTACGACGCGCTCGCCGCGTGGGGCCTGCCGGTCTCGCCGCACAGCAAGGTGCTCGGTTCGGGCAAGGAACTGCTGGAGCACATCGAATACTGGGGCGAACACCGGCACGACGCCGAGCACGAGATCGACGGCGTCGTCATCAAGGTCGACGAGGTCGCGCTGCAGCGCCGTCTCGGCACGACCTCGCGGGCTCCGCGCTGGGCGATCGCCTACAAGTACCCGCCGGAAGAGGCGATCACCACCCTGCTGGACATCCAGGTCAACGTCGGCCGCACCGGGCGGGTCACCCCGTTCGCGGTGATGGAGCCGGTGAAGGTGGCCGGGTCCACGGTGGCGATGGCGACGCTGCACAACCAGGAAGAGGTCAAACGCAAGGGCGTGCTGATCGGGGACAAGGTCGTCATCCGCAAGGCGGGCGACGTCATCCCCGAGGTGCTCGGCCCGGTCGCCGACGCGCGCACCGGCGAGGAGCGCGAGTTCGTGATGCCGTTGCGCTGCCCCAACTGCGACACCGAACTGGCGTACCAGAAGGAGGGCGACATCGACATCCGTTGCCCGAATTCGCGGTCCTGCCCGGCGCAGTTGCGGGAGCGGCTGTTCCATCTGGGCGGCCGCGGCGCGTTCGACATCGAGGTGCTCGGCTACGAGGCCGCGGTCGCGCTGCTCGACGCCGGTGTGGTGCACGACGAGGGCGACATCTTCGATCTGGACGAGGAAAAGCTGCTCCAGGTGGAGCTGTTCCGCACCAAGGCGGGGGAGCTGTCGGCCAACGGGCGCAAGCTGCTGGACAACCTGGAGACGGTGAAGGACCGTCCACTGTGGAAGGTCATCGTCGGCCTGTCGATCCGGCACGTCGGCCCGACGGCGGCGCAGGCGCTCGCGCGGGAATTCGGTTCCCTGGAACGGATCGAGAACGCCTCGGAGGAGGAGCTCTCCAGTGTCGACGGCGTCGGCCCGACCATCGCGCGCGCGGCGAAGGAGTGGTTCGAGGTCGACTGGCACCGCGAGATCGTCGAGAAGTGGCGTGCGGCGGGCGTGCGGATGGAGGAGGAGCGCGACGAGTCCATCCCGCGCAACCTCGAAGGCCTGTCGATCGTCGTCACCGGTTCGCTGAACGACTACTCCCGAGACGAGGCCAAGGAATACATCATGGCCCGCGGCGGGAAGGCGGCCGGTTCGGTGTCGAAGAAGACGGCGTTCGTCGTCGTCGGTGACGCTCCGGGCACGAAGTACGACAAGGCCGTCCAGCTGAAGGTGCCGGTGCTCGACGAGAACGGCTTCCGCGTGCTGCTGGAGAGCGGCCCCGAGGCCGCGGCCGAACTGGCTCTGCCGACCGATGAGTGACCTGGAGATCCGGCCCGCCCGCCCCGCGGAGCTGACGGCGATCGGGGAGCTCACGCTGGCCGCGTACTCCGCGGAGCGGACCCTCGTCGACGGCGTGGGCTACGCCACCGAACTGCTCGACGCGGCCCGGCGGGCGGAGCTGGCCGAACTGCTGGTCGCGGTGGACGCGGACGGCACGCTCGTCGGCACGGTCACCATCGCCCGTCCGGGGACGCCCTTCGCCGAGCTGTCCCGTGAGGGCGAACTGGAGTTCCGCATGCTCGGCGTGCTGCCCTCGGCGACCGGACGCGGCATCGGCGAGGCCCTGACCAGGGCGGTCATCGCGCGGGCGCGTGAACTCGGCGCGGCGCGGGTGGTGCTGTGCAGCCTGGAGACGATGACGCGGGCGCACCGGCTCTACGAGCGGCTCGGTTTCGCTCGGCTGCCCGAGCGGGACTGGGAGCCGCATCCCGGGGTGACCCTGATCGCGTACCGTCTGGAGCTCACCTAACCCCCGCATTTAGTCCTCTGAATGCGGTACTTGCGCGTGCAACTACCGCATTCAGAGGACGAAACGCGGAGTCAGCTGTCCAGCACGACAGCGACGATGCCCGCGAAGTGCGCCAGCCGGGCCACCTCGGCGGCCCGGAAGTTCGGCCCGCCCGGCCGGGCGACCAGCAGCGCCTTCCCGGGCTTCCCCAGCGGCGTCGCCGCGAGTTCGGTCCCCAGTTCCTTCCACGTCTCCGGCACCCAGGCCTCCTCGGCGTCGAGGATGGTGGCGCGTTCCAGCGGCAGCCACGGCAGGTCGGTGATCGGCGTCTCGGGCGCGGCGTTGGACGACGCGAGCCGGATCGCGCCGGCCTCGGCGTGCTCGACGACCACGGCCCAGCCCGCCCGGATGATCCGCGGCACCCCTTCGGCGAGGATCTCCAGCCCCGAAGCGGGCTTCGCGGCGATCTCCTCGACCAGTTCGAGCTCGCGATGGGTGTCCAGGACCCCGGCGTACGGGCGGACGGCGTCGACCTCGACCCCGTCGACGCTTTCGGCGGCGGTGATGAGCGCGTCCGGCAGCCTGCCGGACGGGATTTCGACGACGAGGTCGTCGACGGCGACACCGCCGCCGCGTTCGACCACGTCCACGCTCAGGATGTCGGCGCCGACGGTGCCGAGCGCGGTGGCGACCGCGCCGAGGGTCCCCGGGGTGTCCGGTAATTGGACCCGGATCAGGAACGACACACGCGCCCCTCTCGCCTCAGGCGTCCCAGCCTCGCCGTGGAACGCGCTACGCCGGGCGCCGATTGTGACAGACCGGACGAGGTAATGGGGACCGACGTCCGGGGCGCGGGATAACGAACCAGGCACTCCTTACCCGACATGGGAGCGCAGGCCGCGGCATAACCCAGTCGAGTCCGCCGACGCCGCCACCATAGACTTGCAGCTTCCGACAGAACCCGCACAGCACACCCCGGGAGTCACCCGCGTGCCCAACATTTCCCGCGACGAGGTCGCACACCTCGCCAAGCTGGCCAGGCTTGCCGTCACCGAAGAGGAGCTGGACGTCTTCGCGGGCCAGCTCGACCAGATCCTGGACTCGGTGGCCAAGGTGAGCGAGGTCGCAGGCGAGGATGTCCCGCCCACGTCGCACGCCGTGCCGCTGACCAACGTGTTCCGTGAGGACACGGTCCGACCGGGGCTGACCCAGCAGCAGGCGCTGGCCGGTGCGCCTGCCAGCGAAGAGGGTCGTTTCCGGGTGCCGCGGATTCTGGGAGAAGAACAGTGACCGAACTCATCAAGCTGACCGCCGCCGAGCTGGCGGAGAAGATCCAGTCCCGAGAGGTATCGGCCGTCGAGGTCACCCAGGCCCACCTGGACCGGATCGCCGAGGTAGACGACCACATCCACGCCTTCCTGCACGTCGACACCGAGGGCGCGCTCGAAGCCGCCCGCGCGGTGGACGCCGACGTCGCCGAGGGCAAGGCGCCGAAGTCGGCGCTCGCCGGTGTCCCGCTGGCGCTCAAGGACGTGCTGACCACCAAGGGCATCCCGACCACGGTCGGTTCGAAGACCCTGGAGAACTGGCTCCCGCCGTACGACGCCACCGTGACGCGCAAGCTGCGCGAGGCCGGTGTCGTGGTGCTCGGCAAGACCAACATGGACGAGTTCGCGATGGGCTCCTCCACGGAGAACTCCGCGTTCGGCCCGACGCACAACCCGTGGGACCACGCCCGTATCCCCGGCGGTTCCGGTGGTGGCTCCTCGGCCTCCATCGCGGCGTTCGAGGCCGCGATCGCGATCGGCACCGACACCGGTGGCTCGATCCGCCAGCCCGGCGCGGTCACCGGCACCGTCGGTGTGAAGCCGACCTACGGCGGTGTCTCCCGCTACGGTCTCGTCGCCTTCTCGTCGTCGCTCGACCAGGCCGGCCCCTGCGCGCGGACGGTGCTCGACGCCGCTCTGCTGCACGAGGTCATCGCCGGGTACGACCCGATGGACTCGACCTCGATCGACGCGCCGGTCCCGCCGGTGGTCGCCGCGGCCCGCCAGGGCCTGACCGGTGACCTCAAGGGCGTTCGCGTCGGCGTGGTCAAGGAATTCGCCGGCGACGGCTACCAGCCGGGCGTGTCGCGGTCCTTCGAGGCCGCCGTCGAGCAGCTGCGCGCGCTCGGTGCCGAGGTCGTCGAGGTCTCGTGCCCGAACTTCACCTACGCGCTGCCCGCGTACTACCTGATCGCGCCGAGCGAGTGCTCGTCGAACCTCGCCCGGTTCGACGCCATGCGCTACGGCCTGCGCGTGTCCGACGACGGCGAGCACAGCGCCGAAGAGGTCATGTCGCTGACCCGTGAGAAGGGCTTCGGCCCCGAGGTCAAGCGCCGCATCATGCTCGGCACGTACGCGCTGTCCTCGGGCTACTACGACGCCTACTACGGCTCGGCGCAGAAGGTCCGCACGCTCATCACGCGGGACTTCGAAGCCGCGTACGAAAAGGTGGACGTGCTGGTCTCGCCGACCACGCCGACCACGGCGTTCAAGATCGGCGAGCGCGTCGACGACCCGATGGCGATGTACCTGGCGGACCTCTGCACCATTCCGTCGAACCTCGCCGGCAACGCCGCGATGAGTGTCCCAAGTGGACTGTCGCACGAGGACGGCCTGCCGGTCGGCCTCCAGATCATGGCCCCCGCGATGGCCGACGACCGGCTGTACCGCGTCGGCGCCGCCTACGAGGTCGCACGCGACGCCGCCAACGGTGGCTCGCTGGTGCACGAGGTTCCGGAGCTGGGAGGAAAGAAGTGACCGCCGTGGTTGAGTTGATGGACTACGCCGACGTCATCGAGCGGTTCGACCCGGTGCTGGGCCTCGAGGTGCACGTCGAGCTGAACACGAACACCAAGATGTTCTGCGGCTGCGCCAACGAGTTCGGCGGCGAGCCGAACACCAAGGTGTGCCCGACCTGTCTCGGCCTGCCCGGTTCGCTGCCGGTCGTGAACGGCAAGGCGGTCGAGGGTGCGATCCGCATCGGGCTGGCGCTCAACTGCGAGATCGCCGAATGGTGCCGGTTCGCCCGGAAGAACTACTTCTACCCGGACATGCCGAAGAACTTCCAGACCTCGCAGTACGACGAGCCGATCGCCTTCAACGGCTACCTCGACGTGACGCTGGACGACGGTGAGGTCGTGCGCGTGGAGATCGAGCGCGCGCACATGGAGGAGGACACCGGCAAGTCGCTGCACGTCGGCGGCGCCACCGGGCGGATCCACGGCGCCGAGCACTCGCTGCTCGACTACAACCGCGCCGGCGTGCCGCTGATCGAGATCGTCACCAAGACGATCGAGCACACCGGCGGCCGTGCCCCCGAGGTCGCCCGCGCGTACGTGAGCGCCCTGCGGGATCTGCTGCGCGCGCTGGACGTCTCCGACGTCCGCATGGACCAGGGTTCCCTGCGCTGCGACGCGAACGTCTCGCTGATGGCCAAGGACGCGACCGAGTTCGGCACGCGCACCGAGACCAAGAACGTCAACTCGCTGCGCAGCGTCGAGCGCGCCGTGCGCTACGAGATGACGCGCCAGGCGGCGATCCTCGCCGAGGGCGGGTCGATCAAGCAGGAGACGCGGCACTTCCAGGAGGCCGACGGCACCACGTCGCCGGGCCGCACCAAGGAGACCGCCGAGGACTACCGGTACTTCCCGGAGCCCGACCTGGTCCCGATCGCGCCGTCGCGCGAATGGGTCGAGGAGCTGCGCAAGACGCTGCCGGAGATGCCGTCGGAACGCCGCAAGCGCATCCAGCGCGAGTGGAACCTGACCGACGAGGCACTGCGCGACCTGCTCAACGTCGGCGCGGTCGACCTGGTCGCCGCCACCGTCGAGGCGGGCGCGACCCCGGACGAGGCCCGCAGCTGGTGGGTCAACACGCTGGCGCAGGAAGCCAACTCCCGCGAGATCGAACTGGCGGAGCTGGCGATCACCCCGGCGCAGCTGGCCGAGGTCATCGCGCTGGTGAACGCCGGTGAGCTGACCAACAAGCTGGCCAAGGAGGTCGTGCAGGGCGTGCTCGCCGGCGAGGGTTCGCCGTCCGAGGTCGTCGAGAAGCGCGGCCTGAAGGTCGTCTCCGACGACTCCGCGCTCATCGCGGCGGTCGACGAGGCGCTCGCCGCGCAGCCCGACGTCGCCGAGAAGATCCGCGGCGGCAAGGTGGCCGCGGCCGGGGCGATCGTCGGCGCGGTCATGAAGGCCACCAAGGGCCAGGCCGACGCCAAGCGCGTGCGCGAACTGATCGTCGAGCGAGTCGGTGCCTGATCTCGCTTTGAAGAAGGTCACCTGGCGTGAGTGGCTCGGCCTCGCGGCCGGGCTGCTCGCGCTGGTGGCCTTGTTCCTTCCGTGGACGACGCTGACCGCCTCGCGCCCGGAAATCGAGGACGCGCTGACGACGTTGCCCGCCGACGACGTCACGCGCGACGCGTGGCGCTCTGGCTTCCTCGCCTGGGCGCCGCTCTTCCTCCTGTTCTTGCCCGGCGTGGCCGTCGTGCTGTTCGGCCGAGTCGACGCCGTCCGCCGCGCGGGCCTGCCGCATCTGTGGCTGATGGCGGCCATCGGCGCGCTGCTGCTGATGGTGCTCGGCTGGACCACCCTCGACTGGCAGTTCGACGCCGATCAGCGCGGGATCTTCTCCGCCGCCGGCATCGAGATCGGGACCGGGCTCGGCCGCTACATCGGCCTGCTCGCCGCTGTCGTCTCCGCGGTCGTCGCGTTCTTCGACGTCCGCCTCCTTCGCGCCGAGACCCGTACTCGCCGCCCCTGATCGATCTCTTCGTTCGTGCGGAGAGCCTCATACGGCGTTGACAGGTGACCATTTGGTCACCTAATTTTCCCGTATGACTCACACACGCAGGACGCTGATCACCGTGCTCGTCGCGCTCCTCTTCGGGGCACTGTTCACCGCCACGCCGGCGGCCGCCGAAGAGCGCTCGCGCGTCCATGAAGGGACGATCGACGGAGCGGACTACCTGGTCAAAGTGCCGAAACGCTGGAACGGCACGCTGGTGCTCTACAGCCACGGGCTCTATGTGGAGGAATGGGGGAAGCCGGAGCAGATCATGCTGGCCACCAGACCCGAGACCGAGTCTTGGCTGCTCGATCAGGGCTACGCGCTGGCCGCGTCGAACTACAAGGGCGTTTACGGGCACGCGATCGAGGAGGCCCTGACCGATCAGATCGCCTTGCTCGACTGGTTCGAGGCCAACGTGGGGAAACCGCGGCGGACCATCACCAGCGGGATGTCCATGGGCGCCGTGATCTCCCTGAAGCTGGCCGAGAACAACCCGGGCCGGTTCGACGGCGTCCTGACGCAGTGCGGCGAGTACGACGCGAACGGCACGTGGAACAGCGCTCTGGACATGCTTTTCGCGCTCAAGACCCTGCTGGCTCCGGACGCGGACATCGACCTCGTCCGGCCTCGCGACCCGCAGGGCGCGCAGGCGGCGCTCGAAGCCGTCGTGGCCGAAGCCCAAAAGACCGAGGCCGGCCGGGCCCGGATCGCGCTGGCCGGGGCACTGGGCACCGTCCCGGGCTGGGCGCTCGCGCACGAACCGGAGCCGACGGACCCCGCGGACCGTCTCGCGCAGCAGGCGTTGTGGGTCACCGGGGTCTACGTGTACGGCTACGGACCGTCCGCACGTCCCGAAATCGAGCACCGGGCAGGCGGGAACCCGTCCTCGAACGCCGGGATCGACTATCGGCGTCAGCTCGCCCGTTCCGGTGGGCTAGACTTGGTCCGGCACGCCTACCGCGCCGGAGGCGTGGATCTGGAAGCCGATCTCGACCGGCTCGCCGTGGCCCCGCGGATCTCGGCGGATCCGAAGGCGCAGGCCTACATGCACCGCTACATGGTGGCGCGCGGCACCACGCCGTCACCCGTGCTGACCGCGCACACCACCGGAGACGGCGGCGCCATCACGGGGCAGGCCCGGTGGTACGGCGACCAGGTACGGCGCAACGGCGATCCCGGTCTGCTGCGGCAGACCTACGTCAGCCGGGGCGGTCACTGCTCGTTCAACGCGGCCGAGGAGATCGTCCTGCTGCGCACCCTGCTGTCCCGAGTGGACTCCGGCCACTGGCGGTCCACCGATCCGCGCCGGCTCACCGCCGCCGCGACCGCGCTCGGCCCCGCGTATCGGCTCGTGCGGGAGCTGTTCGACCCGCAGGGCAAGGAGAAGGAGATGGCGCCGTTGTTCACCCGGTTCACGCCGCCTGCCCATCCGAGGCCGTCCAGGTGAGGCCGCTCAGTCCTTGCCGCCCCCGCCGGAGCTGGCCGACGGCGTGATGATGACGACGCGGTCGTCGCTCGAAACCGGGGTGCCGCCGTCCTTGTTGACCGTCCCGGCGAGCGCGATCTGCGGGTTGACCATGCTCATCGCGGACAACCTGCCGAAGGTCTTCGGCGGCTTGCCGACCTTGCCGTCCATGAAGACGTTGGGCTTGCCGGTCACCGCTCCGTCCGGGGTGACCGGCAGGTTCTGCAGGTTGCCCGCGATCGACGTGGTGATCGAGAGATAGCCGGTGGCGCCGACGAAATCGGCGCAGCCCGCCACCCCGGGCCTGTCGGTCCAGCTCCAGGCCGGGGTGGTCAGCGGCTGGCCACCACGAAGCCGGTACAGGACGTCCTTGTCGGCCAGCCTGTCGGTCAGCCACACGCGGGAACCGGTCTGGTCGCGGCAGATCCCGCCGGGGGAGTGCACGCCGGTCGAGAAGACCGCCGAACCCGGTGTGGGGTTCCCCGCGGCCGGTTTGCCGGACGTGTCGATGCGCAGCACCTTCCCGGCGAGTGACGCGGGATCCGCGGCGAGTCCGGGATTGCCCGCGTCGCCGGTGGCGACCAGGAGCGCGCCCTTGGCGTCGGTGCTGATCGCGCCGCGGTTGCCGGTGGAGCCCTTGGGGATGCCGGTCAGCACCGGTTTCGGCGCCTGGCCCTTCGCCAGCCGGACGACCCGGTTGTCGTTCGGGGTGGTGATGTAGGCGAAGACGAGCTGGTCTTCGGCGAAGCCCGGGGAGAGGGCGAGCGAGGTGAGGCCGCCGTCGCCGGAGCCGTCCACGGGGACGGTCGCCCAGTCGGCCGGGTCCTTCTCCGCGGCGGCGAGCAGGATCCGGCCGCTCTTGCGTTCGCCCGCGAGCGCGCTGGGCGCGGTACCGTCACCGGGGATCGCGGCGACGGCGGCGACGGTGTCCAGGCAGGTCGCGATGACGGCCTTGTCGAAGTCCTTGCACCCCTGCGGCGGCGGGACCGGCGTCGGCGTCTGGTTCCGCCCGCCGCCGCGCCCGGGACCGGAGTCGCCCGCTTCACCGCCGGGCCCGACGTGCGGCGGGACCTCGGGGGACGGCGGGTTGACCGGGGTGAACTTCTGCCCGGCGGCGGTGTTGTCGAATTCGGCACACCCGGAGAGCATCAGCGCGCCGCAGGCCAGCATGGCCAGCGGCGCGGTCCATTTCCGCCGGTACCGGGTACGCACGGGGCAAGCCTAGGTGGGCGTACGTGAGCCACGGGTAAGAGGTACTGGCGGAGCTGAGATGTCCTCGAAAAAGTGGCATAAGCGTGAAACCCGCCATGGCCGAAGGCCCCGCTATCGCGGACGCGGGTTCACCGGCGGAGACACGGAGGTACTGGATACCGTGGTGATCATGACTGTGACCGTTCTCGTCCCCGACGAAGAGGGAGTGGCCGCGCTTTCGGAGATCGACGGCGTGCGTCCCGTGATGTACCGCCACGGCGAGCCGGTGCCTCCCGAAGCCGCCGAGGCCGAGGTCCTCGTGACCGGTGACCGGCCCAGCGACGAGCTCTGGCGCGCACTGCCGAACGTCAAACTCGTGCAGCTGCTGGTGGCGGGTGCCGAGGACTGGGTCGGCAAGGTGCCGGACGGTGTCCTGCTCTCGACCTGCCGCGGCGCGCACGGCGGAAGCTCGGCCGAGTGGGTCGTCGCGGTACTGCTGGCGATCTACCGCGGTCTCGACGGCTTCGCCGAAGGCCTGCGGCGGAAGCACTGGGAACGCCGGACCACCGACACCCTGCAGGGCAAGCGGGTCCTCATCATCGGCGCGGGCGACCTCGGCAGGCATCTGCGCCGTCGGCTGGAGACGTTCGACGTGCGCTGCGCGATGGTGGGCGCGAACGCTCGCGAAGGTGTCCACGGCACCGACGAACTCCCCGCCCTGCTGCCCCACCACGACGTCACGGTGCTCATGGTGCCGCTCACGCAGCACACGCGCGGCATGGTCGACGCGGAGTTCCTGGCCGCGATGCCGGACGACGCGATCCTCGTGAACGTCTCGCGGGGCGCGGTCGTGGTCACCGACGCGCTCGTCGCGGAACTCGCGTCGGGACGGCTGCGCGCCGCGCTCGACGTGACCGACCCGGAGCCGCTGCCCGCCGGGCACCTGCTGTGGGACTGTCCGGGACTGCTGCTGACACCGCACGTCGCGGGCTCCGTGAGCGGGAGGCGGCAGCGCGCCTACGCGGTGGTGGTCCGGGAATTGAGCCACTATCTGGGCGGAGAGTTGCCGAAGAACCTGGTCCACGGCGAATACTGAGCAGCGTGGCGAATCTTCATGTCGGCTGTGCGATGTGGACGCACAAGGCGTGGGCCGGGCGGTTCGTCCCGCGGTCGCCGACCGCCGGGGAGCGCCTGCGGGCGTACGCCGGCTGGTGCAACGCGGTCGAGGGCAACACCACCTTCTACGCGACCCCCGCCAGGGACACCGTCGCGGCGTGGGCGCGGCAGACCGGCCCCGGCTTCCGGTTCGTGGTCAAGCTGCCCAAGGTCGTCACGCACGAGCGACGGCTCGCCGGTGTCGAGACCGAGATGCGGGCGTTCCTGGACGCGATCGAACCCCTCGGCGACCGGGCGGTCCTGTGGACTCAGCTGCCCGGCTCGTTCGGCCCGCCGGACGCCGACGCCCTCGGCCGCTTCCTCCGCCGTCTCCCCGCCGGGCTCCGGCGCGCCGTGGAGGTGCGTCACCCGGCGTTCTACACCGATCCCGGCGCGACGTCGCTGCTGGAGGGGACCCTCGCCGACGCGGACGCCGAGTGGGTGCCGTTCGACACCACGGTCTTCTTCGCGAGCCCGCCGGTCAGCGAGGCCGAGCAGGACGCCTGGGCCAAGAAACCCCGGCTGCCGCGGCGGACGCGGGCACTGACCGATCGGCCGATCGTCCGTTATCTGGGCCGGGATTCGGCCGAGGAGACCGCGCGGGGATGGGAGCCGTGGACCGAGGTGGTCGCCGGGTGGCTGCGTGACGGCCGGTCGCCGACGGTCTTCGTGCACACGCCCGACAACGACGACGCCCCGGCGCTCGCCCGCCGGTTCCACGACGACGTGCGCGCCCTGGTGCCCGGCCTCGACCCGCTGCCCGAGCCCGAACCGGTCGAGCCGGCGACCCTGTTCTGAGCCGCTCGGCCACCGGTCCGGCGGTTCGGTCGCCTGACGGGCCGGTTTCGCCTACCCTTCGCGCGTGAGCGATGACTACCAGACCAGCATGATCTCGGACGTGGCCGAGCCCGACAACGGCCCGGCCCCGGTGGAGACCAGGGGCGGGATCGACCTCGGTCTGCTCGTCCTGCGAGTGGTGCTCGGCGTGACCATGGGCGCGCACGGGCTCCAGCACCTCTTCGGCGCCTTCGGCGGGCCCGGGGTCGGCGGATTCGCCAAGGTGCTCGGCGGCTTCGGTTACACCAGCCAGACCACGCTGCTTTCGTGGATCACCGGGATCAGCGAGGTGGTCGGCGGCGCGCTCGTGCTGGTGGGCCTGTTCACCCCGATCGGTGCCGCGGCGCTCCTCGGGGTCTGCGCGAACATCGTCTACGTCAAGTTCGGCGGCGGGTTCTTCCAGCAGCAGGGGCAGGGTTTCGAGTTCGAACTCCTGCTGGGCGCGGCCTCGCTGGCCGTGCTGCTCGCGGGCTCCGGGCGGATCGCGCTGGACGTCAACACCCCGTGGCGGAAGCGGCCGCTTTCGTTCGGGCTGATCGGGCTGCTGCTGGCGGCGGCCGCTTCGGTCGTGGTGCTCGTCCTCTGCCGCTGATCGCCCGCATTCAGAGGACTAAATGCGCTCGTCCCGCCCCACGGGGAGTGAGCGAAGGGCGCATTTAGTCCTCTAAATGCATGCTTGTGGCAGGCGTGCTACTTGCTCGGGTCCCGGACGGCGCCGGTGTCGGCCGACGTCGCCATCCGCGCGTAGGCCCGCAGCGCGGCAGTGATCTTCCGGTCCCGCGAGACCGGCTGCCACGGCCGCTCGCTCGCCTCCATCTTCGCGCGCCGCTCGGCGAGGACGTCCTCGTCGACGAGCAGTTCGAGACGGCGCTCGTGGACGTCGAGCAGGATCCGGTCGCCGTTCTGGACCAAGCCGATCGTCCCGCCCGCGGCGGCCTCGGGCGAGATGTGCCCGACCGAGATACCCGACGAGCCGCCGGAGAACCGGCCGTCGGTGATCAGCGCGCACTTCTTGCCCAGTCCCGATCCCTTGAGGAACGCCGTCGGGTGCAGCATCTCCTGCATGCCGGGGCCGCCCGCCGGGCCTTCGTAGCGGATCACCAGCACCTCACCGGGCTGGATCTCCTTCTTGAGGATGGCGGAAACCGCCTCCTCCTGGCTTTCCAGCACCCGGGCCGGTCCCTCGAAGTGCCACAGTTCCTCGTCGATGCCCGCGGACTTGATGACGGCGCCGTTCTCGGCGAGGTTGCCGCGCAGGATCGCGAGCCCGCCGTCCTTGGTGTACGCGTGCTCGACGTCGTGGATGCAGCCGTTCGCGGCATCGGTGTCCAAAGAGGACCACCGATTCTCGGTGGAGAACGCCTTCGTGGTGCGGACCCCGCCCGGCGCCGCGTGGAACAGCTCGATCGCCCGCTCCGACGGTTCCTTCGCGCGGATGTCCCAAGTGGACAGCCACGATTCGAGATCCGGCGAGTGCACGGAGTGGACGTCGGTGTTCAGCAGCCCGCCGCGGTGCAGTTCGCCCAGGATGGCGGGGATGCCGCCGGCGCGGTGGACGTCCTCCATGTGGTAGTCCGAGTTCGGCGCGACCTTCGACAGGCACGGCACGCGGCGGCCGATGGCGTCGATGTCGTCGATGGTGAAGTCGACCTCGCCCTCCTGCGCGGCGGCGAGGATGTGCAGCACCGTGTTGGTCGAACCGCCCATCGCCATGTCGAGGGCCATCGCGTTCTCGAACGCCTTCTTCGACGCGATCGAGCGCGGGAGCGCGGACTCGTCGTCCTGCTCATACCAGCGCTTGCACAGCTCGACGACCGTGCGCCCGGCGTCCTCGAAAAGCGCCTTGCGGGCGGCGTGCGTGGCGAGGGTGGAACCGTTGCCCGGCAGGGAGAGCCCGAGCGCCTCGGTGAGACAGTTCATCGAGTTCGCGGTGAACATACCCGAGCACGAACCACAGGTCGGGCAGGCGGAACGCTCCACAATGGACAGCCCGTCCTCGTCGACCTCGCTGCTGGCCGACGCGGCGATCGCGGTGATCAGGTCGGTCGGCGCCTGCGCGACGCCGCCGACGACCACGGCCTTCCCGGCCTCCATCGGGCCGCCGGAGACGAACACCGCCGGGATGTTCAGCCGCATGGCGGCGTTCAGCATGCCCGGGGTGATCTTGTCGCAGTTGGAGATGCAGACGAGCGCGTCGGCCTGGTGCGCGTTCACCATGTACTCGCACGCATCGGCGATGATCTCGCGCGAGGGCAGCGAGTAGAGCATTCCGCTGTGCCCCATGGCGATCCCGTCGTCGACGGCGATCGTGTGGAACTCGCGGGCGACCCCGCCCGCCTCCTTCACCGCGCCGGCCACGATCTCGCCGAGGTCCTTGAGGTGCACGTGCCCCGGCACGAACTGGGTGTAGGAGTTCGCGATGGCGACGATCGGCTTGCCGAAGTCGCTGTCGGTCATTCCGGTGGCGCGCCAGAGCGAGCGGGCGCCCGCCGCGTTGCGGCCGTGGGTGGTGGTCCGGGAACGGAGTTGAGGCACGGCTGACTCCAAGGTTCGGGATGGGGACCAGGGCGAACGAGCGCCAAACTGGTCCTACCAATCCTACTCCCCGGAATCGTCGCTCTTTTCCGGAGCCTTGGCCACGTCGTCGGTCAGCCCCGAGGGATCGGCCATGCGGCCCGCGCTGACCAGCGAAATCACCGGCAGGTGACGGGTGCGTACGGCGGGAAGGGGGATCTTGGTCTCGTCCTTCAGCACTGCCTGCACCTTCGCCTTGTCTGTGATGGCGAGGCCCTTGAGCGAGGTCCACGGCAGGTCCCGCCGCCCGAACATCGTGCGGACCTCCAGCCCCTTGGCCGTCGCCGTCGTGCGGGTCCGGATGACGAACACCGCCAGCGCGATCGGGAAGAGGTAGAGCCACTGGAGATACGGCACGTCGCCGAACGCGACAGGCGTCACACAAACGACGAGGAAAGCGATCGCCAGCAACGCCGTGTTCGGGATTTTGAAGACGGCCTTGCGGTCCTCGTTCGCCTGTTCCTGCTGCTTTTCTTCTGCCACGTCAAAGATGGTGCACCGCCGCCTCGAAGGCCCCGAACGCGGGTCGCGCGACGCACCGGAGGTGTCCAGCATGCGGAATCGCCGTCCCGCAGAGTTGACACTCTTGACGGCGACCGGCTAGCTTCACTCTCGTGACAACGCAGACCGGCCTCGTACTTCCCAAGCGCGTCGACGCTTAGGGAAGTCTCCGCTGCGTCGACGCGCGACCCTCGTGCGACCACTCCGGTCGGCGGGGGTTTTTTGTTGCCTGGAACAATTTCACTTGCCCGACCAGCCAATGAATACCCGAACGAGTGACTAGACAAGACGAGGCAAACAGCGATGACTAGTGCCACCTCGCGAGCTGAAGCGAACTCCGGTACCACCGGTGCCCGACCCAAGCCGGCGCCGCCCGCCGGGACCCCGGTGCGGGTCACGGGCGCGCAGTCGCTCGTCCGCTCGCTCGAGTCGGTGGGCGCGGAGGTCGTGTTCGGTATTCCGGGCGGCACCATTCTCCCGGCGTACGACCCGCTGCTCGACTCGACGAAGGTCCGCCACGTCCTGGTCCGCCACGAACAGGGTGCGGGCCACGCCGCCACCGGGTACGCGCAGGCCACCGGCAAGGTCGGGGTGTGCATGGCCACCTCGGGTCCTGGCGCGACCAACCTGGTCACCCCGCTGGCCGACGCGAACATGGACTCGGTCCCGGTCGTCGCCATCACCGGCCAGCAGTCCCGCGCGCTGATCGGCACGGACGCCTTCCAGGAAGCCGACATCTGCGGCATCACGATGCCGATCACCAAGCACAACTTCCTGGTCACCGACCCGGCCGACATCCCGCGCACCATCGCCGAGGCCTTCCACCTCGCCTCGACCGGCCGGCCCGGCCCGGTCCTCGTGGACATCCCCAAGGACGTCCTGCAGGAGATGACCTCCTTCTCCTGGCCGACGGAGCTGCGGCTGCCGGGCTACCGGCCCACGCTGCGCCCGCACGGCAAACAGGTCCGCGAGGCCGCCCGGCTGATCAGCAAGTCGCGTCGCCCGGTCCTCTACGTCGGCGGTGGCGTGATCAAGGCCGATGCCTCGCGCCAGCTGATGGAACTGGCCGAGCTGACCGGGATCCCGGTCGTCACCACGCTGATGGCCCGCGGCGCCTTCCCCGACTCGCACCCGCAGCACCTCGGTATGCCGGGCATGCACGGTTCGGTCGCCGCGGTCGCCGCGATGCAGCGGGCGGATCTGCTGATCGCCCTCGGCGCCCGCTTCGACGACCGCGTCACCGGGCAGCTGTCCTCGTTCGCACCGGACGCCGCCATCGTCCACGCCGACATCGACCCGGCCGAGATCTCCAAGAACCGCAAGGCGGACGTGCCGATCGTGGGCGACTGCGCGGAGATCATCACCGAGCTGATCGAGGCCGTCCGCGCCGAGACCGACAAGTCCGCGAAGCCGGATCTGAAGGACTGGTGGACGCAGGCGAGCGCCTGGCGTGACGACTACCCGGCCGGTTACGAGTGGCCCGAAGACGGGACGCTTTCCCCGCAGTACGTCATCGAGCGCATCGGTTCCCTCGCCGGCCCGGACGCGGTCTACACCGCCGGCGTCGGCCAGCACCAGATGTGGGCCGCGCAGTTCGTGAAGTACGAGAACCCGCGCACCTGGATCAACTCCGGCGGTCTCGGCACGATGGGCTTCGCCGTCCCCGCCGCGATGGGCGCCAAGTTCGGCGTGCCGGACAAGCAGGTCTGGGCCATCGACGGCGACGGCTGTTTCCAGATGACGAACCAGGAACTGGCCACCTGCGCCATCGAAGGCGCGCCGATCAAGGTCGCCGTCATCAACAACGGCAACCTCGGCATGGTCCGCCAGTGGCAGAACCTCTTCTACTCCGAGCGGTACTCCAACACCGATCTCGGTACGCACAAGCACCGCATCCCCGACTTCACCCTGCTCGCGGAGGCGCTCGGCTGCGCCGGGCTCCGCTGCGAGACCAAGGAGGACGTCGACGCCACCATCCGGCGTGCCATGGAGATCAACGACCGCCCCGTCGTGATCGATTTCGTGGTGGGGAAGGATGCTCAGGTGTGGCCCATGGTGGCCGCGGGCACCGGTAACGACGAAATCATGGCCGTGCGCGGGATCCGCCCGCTCTTCGACGACGACGAGGTCGCCGCCGAGGCGGAGCTGAACGCCGCCACAGAAGGAGACGCCCGATGAGCGTGCACACCCTGAGCGTTCTGGTCGAGAACAAGCCCGGTGTCCTCGCGCGGGTTTCCGGACTGTTCTCCCGGCGTGGTTTCAACATCGAATCCCTCGCCGTCGGGCCCACGGAGAATCCCGAGGTGTCCCGGATGACGATCGTGGTCGCCGTCGAAGAGCTACCGCTCGAACAGGTGACCAAACAGCTCAACAAGCTGGTCAACGTCATCAAGATCGTGGAATTGGAAAAGTCCACAGCCGTGCAGCGTGAACTGCTGCTCGTCAAGGTCCGGGCCGACAACACCGTGCGCAGCCAGGTCCTCGAGACAGTGCAGTTGTTCCGCGCGAAAGTGGTGGACGTGTCGCCCGAGGCGCTCACCGTCGAAGCCACCGGCACCTCGGACAAGATCGGTGCCCTGCTGCGGATGCTGGAGCCCTATGGCATCCGCGAACTGGTCCAGTCCGGAATGGTCGCGGTCGGCCGGGGCGCCCGGTCCATCACCGCCACCTCCGCTCGATAACTTTGTAAGTCAGGAAAGGAAGTAGTACCCCTCATGGCAGTGGAAATCTTTTACGACGACGACGCGGACCTTTCGATCATCCAGGGTCGCAAGGTCGCCGTGATCGGCTACGGCAGCCAGGGTCACGCGCACTCGCTGAGCCTGCGCGACTCCGGCGTCGATGTCCGCATCGGTCTGCCCGAGGGCTCGAAGTCGCGGGCCAAGGCCGAGGAGCAGGGGCTCCGCGTGCTCACCCCGGCCGAGGCCAGCGCCGAAGCCGACCTGATCATGATCCTCGCGCCGGACACCAAGCAGCGCTTCATCTACGAGCAGGACATCGCGCCGAACCTCAAGGACGGCGACGCGCTGTTCTTCGGCCACGGCTTCAACATCCGCTACGACCTGATCAAGCCGCCGTCGAACGTGGACGTCGCGATGGTCGCGCCGAAGGGCCCTGGCCACCTGGTCCGCCGCCAGTTCGTCGACGGCAAGGGCGTCCCGGCGCTCATCGCGGTCGAGCAGGACGCCTCCGGCAACGCGCAGGCGCTCGCGCTCTCCTACGCGGCCGCCATCGGTGGCGCCCGCGCCGGTGTCATCAAGACGACCTTCACCGAGGAGACCGAGACCGACCTCTTCGGCGAGCAGGCCGTGCTCTGCGGTGGCGCCTCCGCGCTGGTGCAGACCGGTTTCGAGGTGCTCACCGAGGCCGGCTACGCCCCGGAGATCGCCTACTTCGAGGTGCTGCACGAGCTGAAGCTGATCGTCGACCTCATGTACGAGGGCGGCATCGCGCGTCAGCGCTACTCGATCTCCGACACCGCCGAGTACGGCGACCTGACCCGCGGCCCGCGCGTCATCTCGCCGGCGGTCAAGGAAGAGATGAAGAAGATCCTCGGCGAGATCCAGGACGGCACCTTCGCCCGCGAGTGGGTCGCCGAGGACGAGGCCGGGCGCCCGAACTTCACCAAGCTCGAGGAGCAGGGCAACCAGCACCCGATCGAGGAGACCGGCAAGAAGCTGCGCGACCTGATGTCGTGGGTGGACCGGCCGATCACCGAGACCGCCTAGTTGTCACCACGAAGGGGCCCTTCATCACGAAGGGCCCCTTCGTTTTGCGTATCGGAAAGCGATAGCGTGGGCACCATGAGTGAGCAGCCGGTGGACGACAAGGCCCATATCCGGCCAGACCTGGACTTGAGTGACGCGGTGTGGATCCGAGCGGAACCGGAGGGCGCGAATCTCGAGGATGCCGTCGAGTACGCGCTGGTGCCCCACACTGACGGCGTCACCTACACGGCGATGCGCCGGGCCGTCGAACCGGACGGCCACCTGCTCGTGTTCACGCCGACGGAATGGGACGCGTTCCTGAAAGGCGTCCGGGACGGCGAATTCGACCTGCCCGCCTGAGTGAGGGGTAAGGCAAAGGTGGCCTTCACGGACTTCTGGCAGGAAAGTGCCGGTACCGGGTGGTCGTGAGTGGCGTTTCGGGTTCTAACCCGAAACGCCACTCACTGCCACCCCCGCCACCGGGTAGGACTTTCCGG
>NZ_JBWKEB010000002.1:427522-439125 GCF_056435665.1 Amycolatopsis sp. NPDC043887 | reverse complement strand
GGAAGAAAGAGTTGCTTCCAAGGGCCTTGGGAAGAGAAGGGTCCGGAGCTGGTTGGTGGGGGGGGGTTTTGGGGTTCCAAACCAAAACCCCCCCCCACGACCACCCCGGCCGCAGGCCGGCCCTTCACGGCACAAGCTCGGCCGCGTCACCTTTGAGTCATAGAGGGCTCGACGCTGGGCCCAGGGACACCGAACGAGCCACCTTTGACCTACCCCGGAGCGTTTCGCGGCCCTCAGTCCGCGACGGACAGCACGACCTTTCCCGTGGTCTTCCCCGCGGCGACCAGTTCTTGGGCCTTCGCGGCTTCTTCCAGCGGAAACACCGTGTCGATGGTCGGCTTGAGGTGCCCGCTGTCGACGAGTTCGGCCAGCGCGAGCAGTCCGGTGCGGTCCGGCTCGGCGAGGGTGAACCCTGCGGTGACTCCGGCGGCATCGGCCAGTTCCGGCAGCCGCTCGTCGTTCGTGCGGGTGAGCTGGACGAGCCTGCCGCCGCGGCGAAGCGTCTTGAGTGACCGAGGCCCGTACTCCAGGCCGATCGTGTCGAGGACGACGTCGACGTCGCGGACCTCCTCGGCGAAGTCCGTCGTGCGGTAGTCGATGAGCTCGTCCGCGCCGAGACCGCGGAGGAACTCGTGCTTGGCCGCGCCGGCCGTCCCGATCACGTACGCGCCGCGTGTCTTGGCGATCTGGACCGCGAGATGCCCGACCCCACCCGCCGCCGCGTGGACCAGAACCCGTTGCCCCGGCTGGATGTCCGCCGTGTCGACGAGGCTCTGCCAGACGGTCAGCCCGGCGAGCGGGACCGCGGCCGCGTGCACGTGGTCCAAAGTGGACGGTTTACGTGCGAAGTGGCGGCTCGGCGCGGCGACGTACTCGGAGTACGCGCCGGCCTGGAACGGGAACGACGGCATGCCGAAGACCTCGTCGCCGGGGGAGAACAGGGACGCGCCCGCGCCGACCTCCTCGACCACACCGGACACGTCCCAGCCGAGGATGAACGGCGGATCGCCCATCGGGCCGATGCCGCCGGTCTCGCGGGTCTTCCAGTCGATCGGGTTGACACCGGCGGCGTGCACCCGGACCAGGATCTGGGTCGGGCCGGGGACGGGTCTCTCGATGTCGACGAGTTCGAGGACTTCGGGGCCGCCGAGACGGTTTTGACTGATCGCTCGCATGGGTCCATTGTTCGGCGAGTGTCGTACTTTGGGCGAGGTTCAGACGGGCCAGGAGGCGTCAGGATCGGGACAGCCTCGACGACGGCGCAAGTGCTGGTTCGTGCGATGAAGGGGCCTTTCATAGCAAAATTTGCTATGAAAGGCCCCTTCATCGCACGAGGCGGGGTCGGTCGGTGAGGCCGGTCGGGCCCCTTCGCGACGCATGCATGCGGGATCCCGCGCTCAGGCGTCCCGCAGCACCGCCAGGATCTCCGTCTGCCCGAAGTGCTCGGCCCACCCCAAGGCCGACGACGCGTACAGCGAGTCCTCGAGCGAAGGATCCGCCCCCACTTCCAGCAGAGCCCGCACCGCGTCCACATGCCCTCCCTGCACGGCCAGGTGCAACGCCGTGACACCTTCACCGTGCGAAAGCCCGCCGAAGGTGCCCTGGCGGTTCACCGAGGCGCCGAGCTCCGCCAAAGTCCTGATCGCCGAAGGCTTCCCCTGAGCGGCGGCCCAGGTCAGCGCCGTGCCGCGGTAGACGTCGGCGTCCACATCGGCACCTCGTGCCACCAGGGTCCGCGCCGCGTCGGACCGGTCGTTCCGCGCGGCCCACGCGAGCGCCTCGTCGACGACCTCGGCCGGATCGTCGCTCGGCCGCCATTCCGGGAAACCGCTGTGCGGCCGGTGGAACTCGCGATGCGCGCCCGCCGCGGGGGAGAGCGTGCCGCCCGGCGCGAGCAACTCGTCGAGCAGATCGGCCCGGCCGAGTCCCGCCGCCACCCGGAGATTGCCGGGGGAGAGGCTGCGCGAAGCCAGCAGTTCCGCCGCCTCGCGATGGCCCCAGAACAGCGCGACCACCAGCGGTGTCCCGCCGTCGCCGCGGGCGGGAACGTCGACCGGCGCGCCCGCGTCGAGCAGCATCGTGACCAGCGGCGGCAGCCCGGCGTACCCGGCCTGGTGCAACGCCGTCCAGCCGTGGACGTTGGCCGACGCCGGATCGGCGCCGTGATCGAGCAGGATCCGGCACAGCCGCTCGTCGCAGGTCGCGGCGGCCATGCCGAGCAGGTCGTTCCCGTTCTTCCCGTGTGCGTGGACGAGGGTGGGCAGGCCACCGATCAGGCGCGCGAGCCCGGCGAGATCTCGCGCGTCGATCAGTTCCCGTGCCTTCTCGAAGGCGAGTTCAGCCGGTGACGTCACGCTCCCGCACGCTACCCCCGACCCCCGACAGAACCCGCCATTCGGCCAGCGGGATCCGGTCGCCCTCGGTCAGCACCTGCAGGCAGACGTGATCCGCGCCCGCGTCCAGATGCGCCCGCACCCGGGCGTCGATCTCGTCCTCACCGACGGCGACCAGCGCGTCTACGAGCTTGTCGGAGCCGTAGTCCTCCTCGGTGAACCCGAACCGCCGCAGATTCGCCCGATGGTGGGCGGCCAGGTCCAGGTACATCGACACGTGCCGCCGTGCGATCTCCCGGTCCGATCCGAGGACGACGGCCTGCTCGACGGCGAGGAAGGCCGAAGGTCCCATGGCCTTCCGCGCCAGCGCCGTGTGCTCGACAGGGACGAAGTACGAATGCGCCCCATCAGTGCGTTCCGCGGCCAAGGCGAGCATCTTCGGCCCCAGTGCGGCCAGTAGCCGCCGACGAGGGGAGTCCGGTGTGGACAGATCGGTCTTGTCCATTTCGTCGAGATAGCCGCGCATCGCCTCCAGCGGTTTCGCGCCCGGCAGATGACCGCCCAGCCCGAGGGTGAACCTGCCCGGATAGGCCTCCGCGAGGGTCCGTTCGGCGGCGGCCGCGGCGACGGGCGCCCGGTGGGAGAACCGCGCGATACCGGTGGCGACGGTCAGCCGGGACGTCGCCGCCAGCAGCAGCCCTGCCTGGGTGAACGCCTCCCGCCCCAGGTACTCCCCGAACCACAGCGTGTCGAAGCCGAGTTCTTCGACCTCCGCCGCCGCCTCGCGGACCTCGCCGATTTCCTTGCCGTCGAACGAGAATGTCCAGATCCCGACGCTCATCGGGTCACCTCCGCCAGTGCCGGGGCGAGCCGTTCCAGCTGGTCCACCATGGACTGAAGATCGTCCCCGGCGGGATGGACGAGCACGGTGTCCGCGCCGGCGTCCACGAGTTCCTTGATCCGCCCGGCGATCCGCTCTTCGCCGCCCCACGCGGTCAGCCCGTCCACGAGCCGGTCGCTGACGTCGTCGATGTCGGCGTCGGTGTAGCCGAGCCGCTTCCAGCCCTTGAAATAGTGCGGGACGCCGTACTGCTTCATCAGCCCGATATCCCTCGCCACGCTCTCCCTCGCCTGCTCACGGTCGCCGAGCAGGATCGAATGGGTGGGGATGAGCAGCTTGTCCCGGCCGAGGATCTCGCGGGAGTACGGCGTGTGCTCGAAGGGCTGGGCGAACGGGTGCGCGCCGTCCGTCAGCTCCCGCGCGAGTTCGAGCATCTTCGGCCCGACGGCGGCGAGGACGCGCGGAAACGGTACCGGCGCAGGGAATTCCTCCGCCGCCGCGGACATGGCCGTGAGGTAGTCACAGGTCTGTTCGAGCGGCCGGTAGTCCGAGCCCGCCTTCGCCGCCTGATACGAGTGCCCGATCCCGACGCCGAGCACGAACCGGCCCGGGAAGGCCTGCGCGAGCGTCCGCCCGCCGCTGTGGGCGGTGTACGCGGGCCGCGACCAGATGTTCGCGATCCCGGTGCCGACCACCACCCGTTCGGTGGCGGCCAGCGTGATGGCGCTGTACGCGAACAGCTCCCGGTTCCCCGGCCCCTCGCCGCCCCACACGGTGCGGTAGCCCAGCTCTTCGAGCCGTCGTATCGCCCGCCGTTCCTCGTCCGGGGTCGGCGTGAACATGCCGACCGGCAGCCAGACACCCACCGGGCCCAGCCGCTCCCGGGTTTCGTCGATCAACGTCATTACGTGTCTCCCCAGCTAACATGAGGCAGCCTCCGCTTACGCCGTCCGACTATACGGAGGCTGCCTCCGATTTGTCGAGACTAGGCTCGGGAGCGCGATGGTCACCGAGAAGAAGCCGCTGCGGGCGGACGCCCGGCGCAACTACGAGCGCCTCCTCGAAGAGGCGAGGCGCGCCTTCGCCGCGCACGGGGTCGAGGCGTCGCTGGAAGAGATCGCGCGCCGGGCCGGTGTCGGCATCGGGACGCTCTACCGGCATTTCCCGACGCGGGAGGCTCTGGTCGAGACGGTGCTTCGCGAGGGCTACGACGCGCAGGCCGCGGTGGCCCGCGACCTTCTCGACTCCCCGGATCCGGTGGAAGCGCTCAAGGCCTGGTTCGCCGGAATGGGTGAGCAGGCGGCGCGGTATCGCGGACTGCCCGAACTGATGGTCGACGTCCTCGACGACGAGACCTCGCCGTTGTATGCCTCATGTCACGCGATGCGGGACCAGGTGTCCCACCTGGTGGAAAGGGCGAAGGCTTCGGGAGAGCTCCGGGCGGACGTCACAGTGCACGAATTGCTGGTGCTGCTGCACGCGCTTTCCTGGGCCAGTGAACACCTTTCGGGTGACAAGGGCCTCGAACGCCTCCTCGATCTCGTTTTCGCCGGATTACGGGCGAGTTAACAATCCCCTGTCACCAGGTCTAAACTGCGGCGCAACCGGGCACAACGGCGTGACCGTCAACAGTGAGTCGCAGGCACAGACCAGATAGTGGGAGCCGTATCGTGACCAAGCCGAACAAGCCCGTCGTCCTCATCGCCGAGAAGCTCGCGCCCTCCGTGTTGAGCGTCTTCTCCGACGAGGTCGAGGTCCAGCATGTGGACGGCACGGACCGCCCCGCGCTGCTCGAGGCCGTGAAGACGGCGGACGCGCTGCTCGTGCGGTCCGCGACGAAGGTCGACGCCGAGGTCCTCGGCGCCACCACCTCGCTCAAGGTCGTCGCCCGCGCCGGCGTCGGGCTGGACAACGTCGAGGTCCCCGCCGCCACCGAACGCGGTGTCCTGGTGGTCAACGCGCCGACGTCGAACATCGTCTCCGCCGCCGAACACGCCGTCGCCCTGCTGCTCGCCGTCGCCCGCCGAGTCCCGGCCGCGGACCAGAGCCTCCAGGGTGGCGCGTGGAAGCGCAGCGCCTACTCGGGCGTCGAGATCCAGGGCAAGACCATCGGTGTGGTCGGCCTCGGCAAGATCGGCCAGCTGTTCGCGCAGCGGCTCGCCGCGTTCGACACCAAGCTCATCGCCTACGACCCCTACGTCTCGGCCGCCCGCGCCGCGCAGCTCGGCATCGAGCTGGTCACGCTGGACGAGCTGCTGGAGCGCGCCGACGCGATCTCCATCCACCTGCCGAAGACCCCGGAGACCAAGGGCCTGATCGGCGCCGAGGCGCTGAAGAAGACCAAGCAGGGCGTCATCATCGTCAACGCCGCGCGCGGTGGCCTGATCGACGAGCAGGCGCTGGCGGACGCGGTCAGCTCCGGCCACGTCGGCGGCGCCGGTATCGACGTGTTCGTCACCGAGCCCACCACCGAAAGCCCGCTGTTCGGCCTGCCGAACGTCGTCGTCACCCCGCACCTTGGCGCCTCGACCGCCGAGGCGCAGGACCGTGCGGGCACCGACGTCGCGAAGTCCGTGCTGCTCGCGCTGCGCGGCGACTTCGTGCCGGACGCGGTGAACGTCGCGGGCGGCGGCACGGTCGGCGAGCACGTCCGGCCGTACCTCTCGCTCACCCAGAAGCTCGGCACCGTGCTGACCGCGCTGAACCCGAAGGCCCCGGCCTCGGTCACCGTCGTGGTCAAGGGCGAGCTGTCCACCGAGGATGTCAGCGTGCTGCCGCTCGCGGCCGAGCGCGGCGTGTTCTCCGGCGTCGTCGAAGACCAGGTCACCTTCGTGAACGCGCCGCGCGTGGCCGAAGAGCTGGGGGTCCAGGTCGATCTGGTCACCGAGACCGAAAGCCCCAAGTTCCGCAGCCTGGTCACCGTCCGCGCGGTCCACGCCGACGGCACGACCCTTTCGGTGTCCGGTTCGGTCACCGGCAAGGACGAGGTCGAGAAGCTGGTCGAGGTCAACGGCCGCCACTTCGATCTGCGCGCCGAGGGCAACGTGCTGCTGCTCGAATACCCGGACCGCCCGGGCATCATGGGCCGCGTCGGCACGCTGCTCGGCGAGGCGGGCCTCAACATCGAGGCCGCGCAGATCAGCCAGACCACCGACGGCGCGGACGCGGTCATGCTGCTGCGCGTGGACCGTTCCATCGACTCGCACCTGCTGGAGCCGATCGGCGCCACCGTGGGTGCGCACACCATCCGCGCGGTCAACTTCGGCTGACCTCCAAGTACAGGAAGGCCCCTTCCTTGCGTCAGACGCAAGGAAGGGGCCTTCCCGTACTTCTTCGCAATTAGTCGACTAACTGTGGTTGTTGTGTGTGCGGGGTTCGCGAGAACGCAGAGCAAGATTCAATAACGGTGAAAAATGCCTACTGAAGTCGGGCTGGTCCCCGGATAGGTTCTTCCGGCGAGGCCGAACCATCGCGTCGTCAAGGGCACGGCGCGGCGCCGGGGCTCACCGTCGGGGGTGTGTTCGAGCGGCAGGCAGGTTCCGAGTCAAGGCCTCGAGTGAGGGCACGTACTCATGAACAGATCCCGCGTACCCCGATGGGCGATCCGCTCGTCGACCGCGGTCTTCGCCGCGTTGCTCGTGACGTCCGTGACCGGGGCGTCCGCGGCCGCGCAGGATGTCCCCCTCGCGGACGGCGTCACGCCGGCGAAGATCGACCGTAACGGATTCCAGGGGAAGGTCGAGCCGAAGCTCAAGGCCGCCCAAGGCAAGATCACCGCCTTCGTCGAGCTGGCCAAGCAGCCCGCCGTCGACGCCTTCAACGCCGAGCAGAACAAGGGCGCAGGCAAGGAACAGGCGAAGAAGGCCGCGAAGGACGCCAAAGCCGACGCCGCCGCGACGGTGAACTCCGTCGTCGGGCAGCTCAAGGCCGCCGACGCCGGCACCCAGCTGGTCACGCAGACCGCCAACGCGGTCGCCGGCGCGGTCGTCACCGCCGACGCCGCGAAGATCCGCGAGCTGGCGAAGCGGCCGGACGTCGTTTCGGTCAAGAAGGTCGTGCCGAAGACCCGCACCAACTCCAGCGCGGTCCAGCTGACCAACACGCTCGCCTCCTGGCAGCAGACCGGCCGCTACGGCGACGGCATCCGCGTCGGCGTGATCGACGACGGCATCGACTACACCCACGCCACCTTCGGCGGTCCGGGCACGGCCGAGGCCTACAAGGCGATCAACCGCGACCAGGCCACCCCCGCCTTCCCGACCGACAAGGTCGTCGGCGGTATCGACCTGGTCGGCGACGCCTACGACTCGGGCAGCGACGACCCGGCCCTCAACACCCCGAAGCCGGACCCCAACCCGATCTCGTGCGGCCACCACGGCACGCACGTCGCGGGCACGGTCGCCGGATTCGGTGTGGACGAAGCGGGCAAGACCTTCACGGGCGACTACAAGAAGCTGAACAAGAAGAAGATCGAGGCGATGCAGATCGGCCCGGGCACCGCGCCCAAGGCCCTGCTGTACGCGATCAAGGTCTTCGGCTGCGACGGCTCGACCAACGTCACCTCGCAGGCGCTCGACTGGTCGCTCGACCCGGACGGTGACGGCGACTTCACCGACCACCTCGACGTGGTCAACCTTTCGCTGGGCGGCGACTTCGCCACCCCGGACGACCCGGACTCGCTGTTCGTGCGCAAGATCGCCGCGAACAACGTCGTGCCGGTGTTCTCCGCGGGCAACGGCGGCGACCTCAACGACGTCGGCGGCGCGCCGGGCAACACGCCCGAGGCGCTGACCGTCGCCAGCAGCCGTGACGCGTCCGTCCTGCGCGACGCCGTCGAAGCCGTCGCTCCCGACGGCGTGAAGGGCGCGAAGACCGGGCAGTTCAGCCAGAACTACGCGACCTACGACACGCTCGACGTCACCGCGCCGGTGGTCACGCTGTCGGCCGACAACGTCGCCGGCTGCAAGCCGTACTCCGAAGCCGACAAGGCCAAGGCCGCGGGCAAGATCGTGTTCCTCGAATGGGACGACAACGACGCGACCCGCGCCTGCGGTTCGGTCGCCCGGTCGAACAACGCGCAGGCCGCCGGTGCCAAGGGCGCGCTGTTCTCGTCCACGCTGGAGCACTTCACGGCGGGCATCGCGGGCAACGCGGCCACGCCGACGTTCCAGCTGACCGGCAGCGCGACCGCTTCGCTCCGGCCCGCGGTGGCCGCGGGAACGCTGCAGGTCCGCATGACCGGCAAGGGCCGCGTGTCCGTGCCGACCACCGACAAGTCCATTGTGGACACCCCGAGCTCGTTCACCTCGCGTGGCGGGCGTGGTCCGGCCGTCAAGCCGGACGTCGCGGCGCCCGGTGACTCGATCGCGTCCGCGCTGAGCGGGAGCGGGGCCGGTCGCCTGGTCATCTCCGGCACTTCGATGGCGGCTCCGCACACCTCGGGTATCACCGCCCTGATCCGTCAGGCGCACCCGGACTGGTCGGTCGAGGAGGTCAAGGCCTCGGTCATCAACACCGCCGGCCACGACATCCGCGACGCGTCGGGCCGCGTCTACGGGCCGCAGCGCGTCGGCAGCGGCCGGATCGACGCGAAGGCCGCGCTGGACAACCAGGTCCTGGCCTACGTCGTCGACAACCCCGGCTTCGTCTCGGTCAACTTCGGCGTCGTCGAAGCGGGCGGGCCGGTCACCCTGACCAAGACGGTCAAGGTGGTCAACAAGGGCATCAAGCCGGTCGAGTACTCGGTGGGCTACGAAGCCGTGAACGCGCTTCCCGGTGTCGAGTACACAGTGGACAAGCCGACGGTGAAGCTGAGCCCTCGCGGTATCGCGCTGGTCAAGGTGACCCTGAAGATCGCCGACCCCAAGGCGCTCCGCAAGGTCATCGACCCGACCATGGCGACCACGCAGGTCGGCCTCGCCCGGCAGTTCGTGGCGGACGCCTCCGGCCGGATCGCGTTCACCCCGAAGAGCGGCACGACCGTTCCGCTGCGGCTTTCGGTGTACTCCGCGCCGAAGCCGGTCTCGTCCATCAACACCCCGGGCAACGTCAACTTCGGCGCCGGCCAGACCCAGGCCGTGCTGAACCTGACCGGCAAGGGCGTGGACCAGGGCACCGGTGCGCAGCGGTACCGCTCGCTGATCAGCGTGCTCGAGCTTCAGGCGGAATCCCCGCAGCTGCCCGAGTGCGACGGCGACGTCACCACCGACTGCACCCTGAACCAGACCGCCAAGGGCGCCGACCTGCGCTACATCGGCGCCGCGTCGACGGCTCCGCTGGCCAAGGCGCAGGGTGAGCCGGAGAACGCGTTGCTGGCCTTCGGTCTCACCACCTGGAGCGACCTGGCCAACCTGGGCAGCAACACCTCGCCGTTCGTGGACATCGACACCACGGGTGACGGACAGCCGGACTTCGAAACCTATGTGACCAAGGTGACGTCCACCGATGTCCTGGTGGCGGTCACCGTGGCGCTGAAGCCGGGCTTCCCGCAGGTGGACATCCAGCCGATCAACGGCCAGCTCGGCGACGTCGACACGAACGTGTACGACACCAACGTCGTCGTGCTGCCGGTGAGCATCGCGGCGCTGGGCATCGACCCGAACGCCGCGTCGCACAAGATCAGCTACACGGTCGGGACCTCCGGGTTCTACGCGGCGCCGGGCGCGGACTCGTCGACCATCGACTACGTCGGCACGCCGCTTTCGTTCGACGCCTTGGCTCCCGCGTACACCGTCCAGGGCGGCGGCGACTCCGCGCTGGGCTACGTCGCGAAGCCGGGCACGGCGCTGGTGGTCAACCGCAACGCGGCCGCGCAGGACACCGTGCTGGGCCTGCTGGCGATCGAGCACCACAACGCCTCGGGCAACCGGGCGAACGTGGTGAAGATCCAGGCGAACAACGGCAACGGCGACACGGGTGTCGACCGGCCGGGCAACGGCGGGCGGCACACCGGACGTCAGCCGATCGGTGTGGGCTGACGCGGTAGTGCGGTAGTCCGCGTTCGATGAGGTGAGGGACGCCCTGGCGGCATGCTTTCCGCCAGGGCGTCCCTTCTTGTTTTCACCCTTTCGGCTGTCTCGCTCTGTGGGAGATTCCGGCATAAGGGTGGTGCGGCTACGGCTACCGGGCTACGGCCGGTAACCTTCCGCTGCTGGCGTTTTCTTGCGGATGGGCCATCCGGACTGCCGGTGGCCTGGTCTACGGAGGTGTGTGGATGCGGCTCGCGGTGATCCCAGGAGACGGGATCGGGCCCGAAGTGGTCTCCGAGGCGCTCAAGGTGCTCGGTGAGGTCGTACCGACTGCGGAGATCACGAACTACGACCTCGGCGCCGCCCGGTGGCACTCCACCGGCGAGCTGCTCCCGGAGTCGGTACTCGGTGAACTCCGTCAGCACGACGCGATCCTGCTGGGCGCGGTGGGCGACCCGACGGTGCCGAGCGGCATTCTGGAGCGCGGGCTGTTGCTGCGCCTCCGGTTCGAGCTCGACCACCACGTGAACCTGCGCCCCGCCCGGTTGTACCCGGGGGTGCGCGGACCGCTCGCGGAAGCGGGCGAGATCGACATGGTCGTCGTGCGTGAAGGCACCGAAGGCCCGTACGCGGGCAACGGTGGCTTGCTGCGCAAGGACACCGAGAACGAGATCGCGACGGAGGTCAGCGTCAACACGGCGTTCGGCGTCCGGCGTGTGGTGACCGACGCGTTCAACCGGGCCGAGGCGCGGCCCCGCAAGCACCTGACGCTCCTGCACAAGACGAACGTGCTGGAGTACGCGGGTTCGCTGTGGTCGCGGATCGTCGAAGAGGTCTCGCTGGAGCACCCGGAGGTGACCGTCGCGTACTCCCATGTGGACGCCGCGACCATCCACCTGGTGACCGACCCGTCCCGCTTCGACGTCGTGGTGACGGACAACCTGTTCGGCGACATCATCACCGACCTGGCGGCGGCCGTGACCGGCGGCATCGGGCTGGCGGCGAGCGGGAACCTCGACATCACCCGGCGGAACCCGAGCATGTTCGAGCCGGTGCACGGCAGCGCGCCGGACATCGCGGGCCAGGGTCTCGCCGACCCGACCGCCGCGGTGCTGTCGGTGTCGCTGCTGCTGGACCACTTGGGACAGAAGGAAGCGGCGCGGCGGATCGAGGCCTCGGTGGCCTTCGACCTCGCGACCCGCGACCAGGCGTCGCCCGGTGCGACGCACGCCATCGGTGACCGGCTGGCGGCACTGGTGTCGTCGAACGTGCGCCCGGTCACTCAGTAGGTCTTTTGCTGAAGGGGCTCTTCGCCGCATCTCACGCGGTGAAGGGCCCCTTCGTCGCATCCAAGGGGCTTGGTTGCGCGGGTCGTGGGGGGGGGGTTGGGGTTTCCCCCCAACCCCCCCCCCCCCCCCCCACGGCCCCATCCTTGCCTGGGTCCCTTTCCTACCACAAGAA
>NZ_JBWKEB010000002.1:0-427512 GCF_056435665.1 Amycolatopsis sp. NPDC043887 | reverse complement strand
TTTTTTTAGGGGCGTGCTTCCGGGTGGGTGTTCGTTGCGGGTGGGGGGGGGGGGGGGGTGGTTTTTTTTTTTTCCCCCCCCCCCCCCCCCCCCCCACGACCCCGGGCGGCATCCAGTCACGCGAGGCACGCCTTCGCGCTGACCGGGCGGGTGACCTGCGTGCCGGCTCCATCCCAGCACGCGGGAAGTTCCGCCCGGCTTGTGGACACCCGCCGGGGCGTGTGCCATGATGCGTCCGTGACCTCCTGCACCATCATTATCGCCGAGCGCGCCGGATAACAGCTCCACAAGAGCCCCCGGCGCGCAACCTCTCGCACCCATGCGGGAGGTTTTTTTGTTGCCTGAACACGTTTTGCCACCACCATGAGGAGTCCCCGTGACCCGCAAGGAGCCCGCCGATACGCCACTCGGCGACGCCTTCCACCTGTACGACACGACCTTGCGCGACGGTGCGCAGCGCGAGGGGATCTCCTACTCCGTCACGGACAAGCTGGCGGTGGCGAGGCTGCTCGACGATCTCGGGGTCGGGTTCATCGAAGGCGGATGGCCGGGGGCGCTGCCCAAGGACACGGAATTCTTCGCCCGAGCCGCTTCGGGCGAACTGAAACTGCGCCACGCCGCGCTCGTCGCGTTCGGCGCGACGCGGAAGGCGGGCGCCAAGGCCGAGCAGGACCAGCAGGTGCGGGCCCTGCTCGATTCCCAGGCGCCGGTGGTCACCCTGGTGGCCAAATCGGATCTGCGGCACATCGAACGCGCGCTGCGGGTCGATGTCGACGAAGCGTGCGAGATGGTGCGGGACACCGTCGCGTTCCTCGTCGGCGAAGGACGTCGCGTCTTCCTTGACACGGAACACTTTTTCGACGGCTACGCGTTCTCCCCGGACACCGCGCTGAAGGTGCTCGACGCGGGAGTGAACGCGGGCGCCGACGTCGCCGTGCTGTGCGACACCAACGGCGGACAGCTGCCGCTCGGCCTCGCGGAAACCGTCCGCGAGGTCAAGGAAAGGACCGGATTCCGGCTCGGAATCCATTGTCAGGACGACACTTCCTGCGCGGTGGCGAACTCCGTCGCCGCCGTGCAGGCCGGCGTGACGCACGTCCAGTGCACCGCCAACGGTTACGGCGAGCGGGCGGGTAACGCCGATCTGTTCGCCGTGACGGGAAATCTGGTGACCAAGCTCGGCATGGAGGTCCTCCCGACCGGAGGCGCCGCCGAGCTCACCCGGGTCTCCCATGCCCTTGCCGAAATCGCGAACCTCGCCCCCTACACCCACCAGGCTTACGTAGGGGCGTCGGCCTTCGCCCACAAGGCGGGACTGCACGCGAGCGCGATCAAGGTGGATCCGTTGCTGTACAACCACATCGATCCAGCTTCGGTCGGCAATGGCATGCGGGTACTGGTCACCGAGATGGCCGGCAGGGCCAGCCTGGAGCTCAAGGGACGTGAGCTCGGGGTCGACCTTGCCGGCCAGCCCGAGGCGCTGACGAGCGCCGTCCGGAAGGTGAAGCGCCTCGAGTCCGAAGGCTGGTCCTTCGAGGCCGCGGACGCTTCACTGGAACTGCTGCTGCGGCGGGAGGTCGACGGCCCGCAGAGCGATGTCCTCGACGAACCGCCGTTCGAACTCGAGTCGTACCGGGTCGTGCTGGACCACCGGTCCGACGGCGAGGTCGTGTCCGAGGCGACGGTGAAGGTCCACGTCGCCGGGCAGCGCGTGATCGCCACCGCCGAGGGCAACGGCCCCGTGCACGCCCTCGACGCCGCCCTGCGCGAGGCGCTCAGCCCGCATCTGTCCTGGTTGGACAGTGTGGAGCTGGCCGACTACAAGGTGCGGATCCTGCCCGGGCACCCGGGCACCGACGCCGTCACGCGCGTGCTCGTCGAGACCAGCGACGGCGAGCGGGAATGGACCACCGTCGGCGTGCACGGCAACATCGTCGAAGCGAGCTGGCTGGCGTTGTGCGACGCGCTCGTGCACAAGTCCCTCAGGGAGGGCCCGGCGTGAGGAGTCGTACAGTGGGGGAGTGCGTCTAGCCCGAATTGCTCATCCCGGTGGTGTCGCGTTCGCTTCGATCGAAGGGGACGGCGACGACGCCCAGGTACTGGAAATCGCCGAGCACCCCTTCGGCAACCCCAACTTCACCGGCAAGCGCTGGCCGCTCGCCGACGTCCGGCTGCTCGCGCCGATCCTGCCGTCGAAGGTGATCGCGGTCGGCCGGAACTACGCCAAGCACGCGGCCGAGTTCGGCAACGAGGTCCCGCAGGACCCGATGCTGTTCATCAAGCCGTCGACCACGGTGATCGGCCCGAACGCGCCCATCCGCCGTCCGCGCGGTGTCGGCCGCGTCGACTTCGAGGGCGAACTGGCGATCGTCATCGGCCAGCCGGTCAAGAACGTGCCCGCCGCCCGCGCGGCGAGCGCGATCCTCGGCTACACCGTGGCGAACGACGTCAGCGCACGTGACCTGCAGAAGTCCGACGGCCAGTGGGGCAGGGCGAAGGGGTTCGACACCTTCTGCCCGCTGGGCCCGTGGATCGAGACCTCGCTCGACGCGGCCGACCTCGCGCTCAAGTCCGAGGTGGACGGTGTTCTCAAGCAGGACGGCCGGACCTCGGACCTGGTGCACAAGATCCCCGAGCTGGTCGAGTTCGTGTCCGGCGTGATGACCCTGCTGCCCGGCGACGTCATCCTGACCGGTACGCCCGAGGGGGTCGGCCCGATCGAGGACGGCCAGTCGGTCTCGATCACCATCGAAGGCATCGGCACGCTGACCAACCCGGTGCAGGACGTCTGACCTCAAGTGCCATGAAAGGTCCTTTCCTTGCAAAATTTGCAAGGAAAGGACCTTTCATGGCGTTCGGGGCACTCAGCCGCCGGCCGGCTCCATCGCCCGCCGCGCGAAGGCCGGGGCGTGCTCGGGCCGCAGCCCCAGGCCCAGCAACCGGGCCGGGACGTAGGACAGCACGGGGAACCGGCCGAACAGCTTCACCATCACCTCGGGCGGACCGTTGCGCCTGCCCTCCATGACCGGCTTCATGACGTTCTTGTGCAGCATCCGCTGCAGCCCCTGCACCAGCATCGTCGGTGCGAGACGGCGCTTGCGGACCTTCGCCAGATCCGCCACCGACGGCCTGCCCCGGCGCAGCGGCTCGGCGAGCAGGGTGGCGGCCGCGACCGCGTCCTGCACCGCGAGGTTGATGCCGACCCCGCCGACCGGCGACATCGCGTGCGCCGCGTCACCGATGCACAGCAGCCCGTCGACATGCCACTTCCGCAGCAGGTTCATCTTGACGTCGAGGAACTTGACGTCGTCGGTCGTCTTCAGCTCGTCGACCCGGTCGGCCAGGTCGGGAAGGATCGCGGCCACGTTCTCCCGGAACGCCTCGATGCCGTTTTCGCGGAGATCCTGGCCCTTGGGGCTGAGATAGGCGATCTGGAAGTAGCCCTTGCGCGGCAGCGGCACGGCGAAGCGGCGATCCCGCATCTTCGGGGTCAGCATGCCCTCGTGTTCGCCTTCCCGCCGCGAGATCCGGAACCACCACGCGTCGAACGGGATGGCGTAGTCCTTCGTCATCAGCCCGGCCTCACGGCGGGCCAGCGACCAGCGCCCGTCGGCGGCGATCACCAGGTCGGCGCGTAATTCGCCGGTCTTCCCGTCGGCGTCGCGGTAGCGGACCCCGCTCACCCGGCCGTGTTCGAAGATCAGCCCGGTCATCTCCGTGCTCTGCCGCAGCGTGAACGTGGGCTCCTTCGCGCCGGCGTCGGCGAGAAGGTCCAGGAAATCCCACTGCGGGACCATCGCGATGTACGGGTGCGCCACCTTCAGCCGGGTCAGGTCGGCGAGGCGCATCATCGTGCCGTCCTCGGCCGGGAAGCCGGCGTAGGAGATCTCGCTGTGCGGCAGGCTGAGGAATTTCTCCCCGAGGCCCAGCTCGTCGAGCAACGTCAATGTCGACGGGTGCACGGTGTCGCCGCGGAAGTCCCTCAGGAAGTCCTCGTGCTTCTCCAGCACCGTGACCTCGACCCCAGCCCTGGCCAGCAGCAATCCGGCGACCATGCCCGCGGGGCCACCGCCGACGACCACGCAGTTCGTGCGTTCGCTCATCCGTCCCACCCCTTCGAAACCCTTATTCATCACTTGTTGAATAAGCTCAGCATGCACCTGCTCGACCGGCGCGTCAAGCGCCATCCGGGCGGATACGCCGTTCGGGCTATGACCCGGGTCTCACCGGTCCGGGTGTCCGGGCGACTGTCCAAAAAGGACGCGAGGTGTGGCGGGAATGTCCCGGAAGGACGACGATCGCGGAAATGCCCTTGTGGACGGTCCGTGACTTGAATCCGGTTAAGGATTCCGTTGTCGTCACAGGGTGTGCGCGTCGCGAATCGAGGAGTCCGTATTTCACCCGGCCGCCCGCCTTAGCCGTTGTCCGGTAACTAAAACACGTCTTCTCACCAACTGGGAGTAGAGTGCCCGCGCCGGAACAGACCAGCCTTAATCACCTCATCGGCAGAGTCGCGATCGCGCTGAGTGCCCTAGCCTCACTTGGTGGATTTCGCTCTCGTGCCCCGGACCCCGTCACGAACCACGCCGGACGCTCCGGATGGGGCGCCGTGGGAGCCGCCGGAGTTGCGGTTGGTGTGTCTCGACATCGATGACACGCTGATCGACTGCACGGCGGCGATCCGGCTCAGCCTGAGCGCGCTCACCGGTCAGAACGACCTTTGGCCGCTGTGGGATCTCATCACCGAAGAGCATGTCGCGCTGGTGGTGGCGGGCGAAATCGATTACGCGATCATGCATCACAAGCGTACTGAATGTTTCCTGGCCGAGATCGGCATTCTGGCCGACGAAGACCAGGTCAAGGGCTTCGAAAGACGGCGTCGTGAAATTCTCACGCGTTCGTGGCAATTGTTCGGAGATGTCCTCCCGTGCCTGGAATGGCTGAGAGCCGCGGGTGTCCTCGTCGCGGCCGTCACGAACGCCTCCGGCGCGCATCAGCGCAAGAAGATCGCCGACCTCGGACTCGCCCGGTTCTTCGACCACGTGGCCATCGCCGGTGAACTCGGAGTAGCCAAACCGGACCCGGCGATGTTCCACTCGGTCTGCCTCGGCCTCGGCTGTGACCCCGCCCAGGCGGTCCACGTCGGCGACAAGCTCGACACCGACGCCATCGGCGCACGCGACGCCGGCCTGGGTGCCGTCTGGCTCGACCGGGACGGCATCGCCGAGCGCGCCCCGGCGGGTGTGCACACCATCTCCGGCCTCGACGAGCTGCCTGAGCTGCTCGTTTCCGAGTTCGCGAAGCTCGGCGTCCCCGCTCAGCGCGCTACGGAGACCCCCGCTTTCACGGTGCGGAACGGCGTGCTCTAGTATTCCTTCTCGTGCGGCACCGAGCCGGTCAAGATCGGAACGGTACCTCACTGGGGTATGGTGTAATTGGCAGCACGACTGGTTCTGGTCCAGTTAGTCTAGGTTCGAGTCCTGGTACCCCAGCTGGAGAACTCTCCGGAGTGAAACACAGAGTGACCCCCCCGCGAAGGGCGGGAAACCCGGTCTGGTAAGTTTCTCCACAGCAACACAGCAGGTGAACAACTGAAAGTCTCCTTCTGAAGGAGAAAGTTCCTAGCCCCCGTCGTCTAGCGGCCTAGGACGCCGGCCTCTCACGCCGGTAGCGTGGGTTCGAATCCCATCGGGGGTACGTACAGCTTCCACCCAAGAAGTCTCGACCGAACTGGTCGGGACTTCTTGCATTTCGGTGGAAGTCATCGCGTCGCTGATCCTTTCTGCGGCTACAGCCGTTACCGGTACCTGATCGACCGGCAGTTTGATGGTAATGGTCACCTTGTCGCCCACGCCATGCACCTTGACGGTCAGCTGGGTGATCTCGAAGAGGCTGCGGAGCAGCGCCTGAGGTGCCTTGGCCAAGTTGAGCCGGAGATGCGGAAGCGCTTCGAGGAAGGTCAGGTCTGACGACGTAGCCTTCGCCGGTTGCTTCCTGTCTTCCGCGTCGAGTTGGGCGATCGCCGCCAGCGCGGTGGTCTTGTCTTCCTCCAGCTTGTTGTAGTTCTGGCGAAGTGCCTAGGTGAAGGGGTCGTCTTGGGCTTGCCGCAGAACAGAGTCCTGCCACCGGGCTACCTCTGTTAGTTGGCGTTGGAGGCGTTCCCGCTCGGCTTGACGCTCTTCGGCGGCGCTGTCGTCCACTGTGGCCAGGTCGGCTTCGATGATGCTTCGCCGAGCGAGGCTGAAGAGGCGGTCGGCGTAGAAAGCCGAAACGGCCTCTGTCGCCGCGGTTGTTCTTGCCCGGCCGGCACAGGTATCAGACGAGCTGTTGTGTTTCGCGTCACCGGCCATGCGTGAGGGCGCCAGCAGAACGGCGTGCAGGATGAGCTGCGCCGCCCGCCGCGACGACGCCTCGGCAGCGATCGGCCACGGCGAGACCGGCCGAACCGGTCAAGCCGCCGATGAGTAAGGCTATCCCGGCATTCGGAACCGTGTCATCGCCGAGAACCTGAGCCGCCATGCCCAGGGTTGCGGCTGCGACGGCCAGTGCGACACCACGGGCGGCATGCACCGCCGAGGGAAGTTCAGTGGCCGAGGTCGTGGTTCCGCCGTGCGCAGCAGATTTCTTCGTCGGACACGGTCCGGCATGCGTCCCTGTTCGTGGGAAATGACCGGAGAACCTGTGGGGTCGAGACGTTGCTCGTCGCCGCCGCGCAGCTCGCGAGGCCGATCCTTGTTGTGGGACAAGGGCAACAGCTTCTTTACATACCCTACGGGGGTAATGTTAGTGTGGCGGCGTGGCGGCGTGGCGGCGAAGGGATCGCCGCGAAACGAGTTGTCGAACCGAAGGGTGAGAGCTGATGGACACCACCGTGTACACGGTCAAGGGCATGACCTGCTCGGGCTGCATGAACAAGGTGACGACCGCGGTGAACGGCGTCGCCGGGGTCAGCGAGGTGGACGCGGATATCGCGACCGGCGAAGTGACCGTCGTGAGCGAGGGGCCGGTCGACGCGCAGTTGGTGCGATCCGCGGTCAAAGAGGCCGGCTACGAGGTGGTCGGCTGAAGGTGATGGCCGAGGAGGACGGAGCTGGGCCGGCTGTCGTCATCAAGGTCGTGAACAACGGGCCGTATCAGGTGAAAGGGCCCGTCCGGCTCGTCGACCACGACGGCGAGGAATACGAACTGGCCGGCCGCACCCAATTGCTGTGCAGGTGCGGGCATTCGGCGAAAAAGCCGTTCTGCGACGGCGCCCATGTCCGGACCGGGTTCACCGCGACCGGGGCAGTCGTTGAGGCGGAATAGAAGCGGGCGGGTGACGTGAGAGTCACCCGCCCGCTTTTCGTGATGCAGACGTCAGGAGCGCACGAGGCGTGCTATCGCTTCGGAGGCTTCCCGGATCTTCCTGTCCGCCTCGGGGCCGCCTTTCGCGGCGGCTTCGACGACGCAGCCTGCCATGTGTCGCTCGAGGAGTTCCAGGGAGAACGACTGTAAGGCGCGGGTCGCCGCGGAGACCTGGGTCAGGACGTCGATGCAGTACTTGTCCTCTTCGACCATCTTCTGCAGGCCCCGGATCTGCCCCTCAACGCGTCGTAGGCGTTTGAGCTGCCTCTCCTTGTCGGCGCCGTGATCGACCACGCTCACTCCTCGAGTCGGGATTCCGCGTACGTCTCAATCATGCCCGGTCGGGAGTCGCACGCGCAGGCGGGTTTCGAGGCTTCGTGGAGTGGCTGTGGTCAAAAACGGGGTGGCATACGTCACGGGGGTATGCCGGTTGCCCTACCCCCCTAGGGTATGTAATGTTGCCGCCAGGAGGACGAGAGATGCACGGATACACGCAAGGCAAAGACGAATACGTGACCCGGTTGCGGCGGATCGAGGGTCAGATCCGGGGCCTGCAACGGATGGTCGAAGAGGACAAGTACTGCATCGACATCCTGACGCAGGTGTCGGCGGCCACGAAGGCGTTGCAGTCGGTGTCGCTGGGGTTGATGGACGAACACCTCAGGCACTGCGTGTCCGACGCCATCGCCAAGGGCGGCGACGAGGCCGACGAAAAGATCAAGGAAGCGAGCGACGTGATCGCCCGCCTGGTCCGTTCCTGAGACCGCGCACCGAATCGGAGGAGAACCACGATGAGTGAAACCACAAGCGTCTACACCGTCATCGGCATGACCTGCGACCACTGTGTCCGTTCCGTCACCGAAGAGATCGGCAAGATCGACGGCGTCACCGGCGTCCGGGTGGATCTGCCCACCGGCGCGGTGACCGTGACCAGCTCCCAGGAACCCGAGGTCGCGGATGTGCGTGCGGCCGTCGAAGAAGCCGGATACGAGCTGACCGCCTGATTCGCGGTTCGCTCCCGATCGCGGGCACGGCCCGCACAAGGGATTCGAGATGAACACAGTTGCGAAGCTCTCCGCCTACGGTGTGGCGCTTGCCCTGGTCGCCGGTGGCGCCTGGGCCGCAGGCACCGCTGTCGGTCCTTTCGCCGGCGCTGCCGGCCTTCCCGGCGGCGAGGACGCCGGGCATGGGGACGCTCACAGCGGCACCGTCGCGGAGGCGGCGCCGACCGACGAGCCCGGCGGGCTCGCGTCGTCCAGGGGCGGCTACACCCTCACGCCCACCACCACGACGCTCACCGCGGGCACGACCCAGCCCTTCTCCTTCAAGATTCTCGGCCCGGACGGCAAACCGGTCACCGCTTACGGCGTCGAGCACGAAAAGCGGATGCACCTCATCGTGGTCCGCCGCGACACGGCCGGTTTCCAGCACGTGCATCCCGAACTCGCGCCCGACGGCGTATGGAGTGTCCCGCTGGCCTTGCCCCAGGCGGGCAGCTACCGCGTCTTCGCGGATTTCAAGCCGACGGGCGGCTCGGCTTCGACACTGGGTGTGGACGTCGCCGTGGCGGGAGATTTCAAACCCGCTGAGTATCAGCCGTCGAGCGTCGCGGACGTCGACGGTTACCAGGTCCGTCTGGACGGCGAGCTGGCGCCGGGCAAGTCGTCGAAGGTGACCTTGACGGTGACCAAGGACGGCCGCGAGGTGACCGATCTGCAGCCGTACCTGGGCGCTTACGGGCACCTGGTGGCGCTGCGCGGCGGCGACCTGGCCTACCTGCACGTCCACCCGGACGGCGAACCCGGTGACGGCCGAACGAAGCCCGGTCCCACGGTGACCTTCTTCGCCGAAGTCCCGTCGAACGGCACTTACCGGCTGTTCCTCGACTTCCAGCACCAGGGCAAGGTCCGCACCGCCGAGTTCACCGTCGCCACCACGGGCACACCCGCCCCGGCCCCGGCTCCCTCGGCAACCCAGAACCCAACCCCACCCCCGGCCGATGACGGCCACGGCGGACACGGCTGACGCGAGCGTCGAAAAGGAGTGAACACGATGACATCCGACGTGGCCCAGACGCGGACAACCGAAGTCGAACTCGCGATCACCGGGATGACCTGCGCGTCCTGCGCAATGCGCATCGAGAAAAAGCTGAACAAGCTCGACGGCGTCACCGCGACCGTCAACTACGCCACCGAGAAAGCCAAAGTCACCTTCCCGGTCGACGTCGAGCCGCAGAAGTTGATCGAGCAGGTGGAGGCGGCCGGATACTCGGCCGCCGTGCCCGCCCCGGAGAAGCCGACCGGCTCGGATGAGCCTCGTGAGGAAGCCGATCCGATCGCCCCGTTGCGGCAGCGGCTGATCGGTTCCGCGGTGCTGTCGGTGCCGGTGATCCTGCTGGCGATGGTCCCGGCGTTCCAGTTCACCTACTGGCAGTGGATTTCGCTGACGCTCGCCGCGCCGGTGCTGGTGTGGGCGGCGTGGCCGTTCCACAAGGCGGCGTGGGCGAACCTGCGCCACGGTGCGGCGACCATGGACACGCTGATCTCGATGGGCACGCTGGCGGCGTTCCTGTGGTCGTTGTACGCGCTGCTGTTCGGCAGCGCGGGAACGCCGGGGATGACGCACGCTTTCGAGCTGACCGTGGAGCGGATGGCCGGGGACGGCAACATCTATCTCGAGGTCGCCGCCGGGGTGACGACGTTCATCCTCGCCGGACGGTACTTCGAGGCGCGGTCCAAGCGACGGGCCGGAGCGGCACTGCGAGCCCTGCTGGAGCTCGGGGCGAAGGATGTCGCCGTTCTCCGGAACGGCAAGGAAGAGCGAATCCCGGTCGATCAGTTGGCTGTCGGAGATCTGTTCGTCGTGCGGCCGGGAGAGAAGATCGCCACCGACGGCGTGATCACCGAGGGTGGTTCCGCGGTGGACGCGAGCATGCTGACCGGGGAAAGCGTGCCAGTGGAAGTCGCGCCGGGTGACGCGGTGGTCGGCGCGACGGTCAACGCGGGCGGGCGGCTCGTCGTCCGTGCGACGCGGGTCGGCGCCGACACGCAGCTGGCACAGATGGCCAAACTGGTGGAGGACGCGCAGACCGGAAAGGCACAGGTCCAGCGGCTGGCGGATCGCGTGTCGGCGGTCTTCGTGCCGATCGTGATCGCGCTCGCCGTCGGCACCCTGGCCTTCTGGCTCGGGGCGGGTGGCACGGCGTCGGCCGCGTTCACCGCCGCGGTCGCCGTGCTGATCATCGCCTGCCCGTGCGCACTGGGCCTGGCCACCCCGACCGCGTTGCTGGTCGGCACCGGCCGCGGCGCGCAGCTCGGGATCCTGATCAAGGGTCCGGAAGTGCTGGAGTCCACCCGCGCGGTCGACACGGTCGTGCTGGACAAGACCGGCACGGTCACCACCGGACGGATGGCGCTCGTCGAGGTCCACGTCGCAGACGGCGTCGACGCCGACGAGGCGTTGAGGCTCGCGGGTGCGCTGGAGAACGCTTCCGAACACCCGATCGCGCAGGCCATCGTGGCCGGTGCGCGGGACCGGGTCGGCGAGCTCCCGGCCGTGGAGGACTTCACGAACGTCGAAGGCCTTGGTGTGCAAGGGATCGTCGACGGCAAGGCGGTGCTGGCCGGACGCAGCTCGCTGCTGGAGGACTGGGCGCATCACCTGCCGGAGGGTCTCGCCGAGGCGAAGGCCACCGAAGAGAAGGCGGGCAAGACCGCGATCGTCGTCGGCTGGGACGGCGCGGCCCGCGCGGTCCTGGTGGTGGCGGACACCGTGAAGCCGACCTCGGCCGAGGCGATCACGCAGCTGCGGGCGCTCGGGCTGACCCCGGTCCTGCTGACCGGGGACAACGAGGCTGTGGCCCGCGCGGTGGCGGCGGAGGTGGGGATCACCGAGGTGATCGCGGAGGTCTTGCCCAAGGACAAGGTCGACGTGGTCAAGCGGCTCCAGGCCGAGGGCAAGGTGGTCGCGATGGCGGGTGACGGCGTCAACGACGCGGCCGCGCTGGCGCAGGCCGACCTCGGGCTGGCCATGGGCACCGGTACGGATGTCGCGATCGAGGCGTCGGATCTCACCCTCGTCCGTGGTGACCTGCGGGCGGCAGTGGACGCGATCCGGCTTTCCCGGCGGACGCTGCGCACCATCAAGGGAAACCTGTTCTGGGCCTTCGCCTACAACGTCGCGGCGCTGCCACTGGCCGCGGCGGGCCTGCTCAACCCGATGATCGCCGGCGCCGCGATGGCGTTCAGCTCGGTCTTCGTGGTCACGAACAGCCTGCGGCTCAAGGGATTCCGCAGCACGGCGAGCTGACCCTCGTTCGACACGGGGCGCTCGTGCGGCACTTCCGGTGCCGCGCGAGCGCCTTTCTGTCGGTCCTCGGCCGTGAGCGTGATCAGCTCAGGGTGCTGATCAGTTCACGGCAGGCCTGTTCGCAGCGACGGCACGCTTCGGCGCATACGCGGCAGTGTTCGTGCATGCTCGCGTGTCCCTGGCACTCGTCACCGCACGCCTTGCATGCGGCGGCACACCCCTCGAGGATTGCCCGTGTCAGGTTCGCGTCGTAGCCCGTGTGCCGGGACAAGACCCGTCCTGTGGTCGCGCAGATGTCCGCGCAATCGAGATTGGTGCGCACGCACTTGACCAACTCGGCGACGCTCTTTTCGCTGAGACATGCGTCCGCGCACGCCGTACAGGTTTGGGCGCACTCGAAGCACGCTTCTATGCACCTGGTCAGCGCCTCACGATTCACCTTGCCCAGATCCGCCGGGTAGGTGCGGAGCATCTCGGCTGCCTGCGTCATGACGATTCCTTTCCTCGCGAAACATGTAGCAGCCTTCGGGTACCCGAGATGGCGGGTATGAACCGATGAACCACCATGTCACCTAGTAGAGGTGGTGCTCGGCAAGGAAACGGCGAATCGTGGGAGCGAACGCGTCGGCGAGGGCTTCGGCGGTGCTCAGCGTGTCGGACAGGGAAGCGGGCGCGAGACGGCCGTTGGGCAGGACGCGGGCGGCGTTCTCTGCCAGCTCGGTCGGATGCCGTTCGTCCATGCCGGGGAAGACCAAGGTGGGTGTCGTGATCGCGGCGAGTTCGTCGACGGAGCGGAACGAGCGGTCGTGGCCGATGGCGGCCGCGGCGGCGATGCTCGCGGGGTCGGAGCGCGGGATGGCGTCACGTACGAGCGCGCCGATGACGGGAGCGAGCTCGGGCAGGACCGGTGCCCAGGCCGCTTCGATGCCGTCGGTCCGGACACGTTCGGCGAAGGCGTCCATGAACGCGATCTCGGCTTGCTTCGCTTCGTCGTCTTCGATGTCTTCGACGCTGATCAGGATGGCGGCGCGGACGCGGTCGCGATGTTCGAGGCAGGTGCGCTGGGTGATGGTGGCCCCGAGGCCGGTTCCACCGACGACGGCGCGCTGGAAACCGAGGTGATCGAGTAGCGCGGCGACATCGTCGGAGTACTGGGTCCAGGTGTGCCGGGCCGGGTCGGTGCAGACCGATCGGCCGTAGCCGCGCACATCAGGGAGGATGATCGTGTGCCGGTCCGCCAGCCGCTCGGCCAGCGGGATGAGGCTGTGATGATCAGGGCCACCCCCGTGCAGAAGCACAAGGGGTGGCCCAGAACCGAGGGAGACCGCGTAGAGCGGCCGGCCGTCGCCGCCGTGATACGCGATCTCCATTGTGGACACCTTAGTGGTGGTAGGCGTGCACCACCGCGTGTCCGGAACCGCGGCCGATGAGCCACTTGTTCACCGGTGTCGTGAGCAGGAAGGCGACGAGCAGCGCGAAGGCGAGCGCGCCCCAGAACAGCCAGCTGGCGAGCCCGGCCTCCATCGCGCCGGGGACGACGAGCATCACCCCGTTGTCGATGATCTCCATGACGAGGATCGAGACGGTGTCCGCGGCGAGGGCGACCTTGAGGGCCTGCTTGAAGCCGACACCTGCGCGCAGCACGCCGCGCATGGTCAGCGCGTAGCCGAAGACGAACGCCAGTGCGACGGCGAGCACGATGGTGGCGACGTTGCCCCAGCCCAGCGCGGTGCCGATCACCATGCCGAGCACCTCACCGATGGCGCAGCCGGTGAGGCAGTGCAGGGTGGCCGACGCCGCCATGCCCCAGGAGACCTTCCCCGGTCGGTGGTGTTCGTGGCCCCCGTTGCCCGCATGGCCCCCGTGGTCGCCGTGGTGCTGGTGTTCGTGGTGTGAGTGGTCGTGCTCAACCGACATGGTCGTGTTTCTCCTTTGTGGACTGCTCGGCAGGTGTGGGTTCGAGTCCTGCGACGAGATTGAACGAACCGGTCAGCAGGTTGAGCGACACCAGTCCCACCGTGTCGGCGATGAGTCGATCGCTCCAGCCGTGTTCCCGCAACTCGGCGATGTCTTCATCATCGAGCGAAGACGGTTCGGCGAGGACCCGCACGGCATACGCGATCAGCGCGGCTTCGCGCCGGTCAGTGGAGGTGCCCTGCCGGGCCAGTGCGATGTCGTTGTCGCTGAGTCCGGCGGCCCGCGCGGCCCGTGTGTGCGCCTGCAAGCACAGCGCGCAACCGATCCACTCCTGTAGGGCGAGCGAGATCTTTTCGCCGAGTGCCCGGGGAAGCTTGACCCGCTTCATGGCCCGCGAGAAGTCGAGGTACCCCTGAAGGAGCGCGGGGGAGTGTGCCATCGCGGACACCATCGGACCTACCGAGCCACGCCGTTCGACGATTTCGTCGAGCAGCTCGGCGGACTTCGCTGGCGCGTCGCTCGGGTCTAGCGACTGAAGACGCTGCACGGCTCCTCCTCATGCTGTCGGCCGGCCACGGGAACTTTATACCCGTAGGGGGTACCTGTCCAGTGTCGATGGTTCGATGTTGACCAAGAGTGCGGATCGCCCTGGTGATCTTCTGGTGAAGTCTTCGATGTTCTACGTGACGACTCTTTGTCGCGCAACGGGTTTTGCCATGTAGGCAGCATCTGTGACGATTGCGACGCCAATACCCCCTAAGGGTACTTGCGCGGCGTCATGAACCGGTCTACGTTCATGTCCGCAATACCCCCTAGGGGTAATTAACCTCGAAAGGACGGTCGTCATGGCGGAGACATCCCCGGACCCACGGCGGTGGTGGGCGCTGGGACTCATCGCGTTGGCCCAGTTCATGGTCATCATGGACACCTCGATCATCGGCGTCGCTCTACCCGCTATGCAGCAGGACCTCGGGTTCTCGCCGGGGGACCTGTCGTGGGTGTTCAACGCCTACGTCATCGCGCTCGCCGGGTTGCTGCTGCTCGGTGGACGTCTCTCGGACCTGTTCGGTGCGCGGAAGATGTTCACCGCGGGCTGGGTCGTCACCCTCGGTGGTTCGGTGGTCGCGGCGGTCGCGGGCACCGCGTGGGTGGAACTCCTCGGCAGGGTGCTGCAGGGCGCGGGTGCGGCGTTGATCGCCCCGTCCGCGCTGACGCTCCTGATGATGCTGTTCGGCGCGCGTCCTCGTGAGCTGACCAAGGCGCTCGCGCTCTACGGCGCGGCCGCGCCCGCCGGTGGTACCGCGGGGGTGTTCCTCGGCGGTGTGATCACCGAGTGGCTGTCGTGGCCGTGGATTTTCTGGCTCTACGTCCCGATTTCGCTGGTCGCGATCGTGGCGACGGGCAGGCTGATGCCGTCCGCGCCCGCACGGCGTGGTTCGGTCGACCTCGCCGGTGCGATCGCGGCGACCGCGGGCCTCGGGCTGACCGTGTTCGGCGTCGTCCGGGCGCCGGAGGCGGGCTGGGACTCGGCGGGCACGTGGGGTGCGCTGGTGGGTGGCGTCGCGCTGCTCGCGGTGTTCGTGCTCATCCAGCGCGGGCGGGAGGTTCCGTTGGTGCGGCTGGGGATCTTCCGGACGCCGAATCTCGGCGGCGCGAACCTCGCGCAGTTCCTGCTCGGCGCGGCGTGGATCCCGATGTGGTACTTCCTGAACCTGTACCTGCAGCAGGTCCTGGGTTACGGGGCCTTCGCCAGCGGTGCCGCGCTGCTGCCGATGACCGTGCTGATCGTCGTGCTGATGGTCGCGGTCGCGCCGAAGCTGATCGGCCGCTTCGGGCCGAAGAAGATGATCATCGGTGGTCTGTGGGCGCTCGCCGCGGGGCTGGTGTGGCTGTCGTTCGTCAGCCCGACGGGCAATTTCGTGGTCGACGTCCTGCCCGCTTCGCTGGTCGCGGCTCTCGGTCAGGCGCTGGCGTTCATCCCGTCGCTGGGCACCGCGATCTCCAGCGCGAAGCCGGAGGAAGGCGGACTGGCGTCGGGGATCGTGAACACCTCGTACCAGATCGGCTCGGCGCTCGGTCTCGCCGCGATGACCGCGGTCGGCGTGTCGTTCGGCGCGGGACGGATCGGTGACCCGGTCGCGCTGACCGGCGGCTACTCGGCGGCGTTCCTCGGGGCCGCGGGCATCGCGGTCGCCGGTGGCTTCCTGGCCATGGCCACCCTGCGCTTCCCCCGGAGCGCGCCGAGCGAAGTCGCCGGAGGTGACCCGGCGGTCGTGCGATGACCGGCTGTACCACCGCGTGGAGGGCGAGACCGTTCGAGGTCAGCCCTCCACGCGGCGTTTCACCTCGTCTTGCGATACGTTCGAAGGCGGTCAAAGGAAGGATGACGGTGTCAGACGGAGACAGCGGCGGAAGGTGGAGCCGCTGTCGGTGGCGACCACCAGTTCAGATCCCGGGCACGTGCTCATCACCGTGTCCGGTGACCTCGGCCAGGCACTTGACCCGGTGCCGAGCAGCGTGGTCGTCGATCTGAACGCGGTGGACTTCTGTGATTCCACCGGCCTGTCGACCCCTGGTCGGTTTCAACAATCGTTGTGTCGCCGACCGCGTCGCCCTTCAATTCCTGCCCTCAGCGACGATCCGCCGATTGTTGCTGCGTACTGGGCTATCGGACCTGTTGCCGATCGCTGTTAGCAGAGGGCCAGGCTGAACGCCCCCATGAGGGCGACGGCGACGACTGCGGGGGCGGTCAAGCAGGCGACACCGCCGATGACGCTGGTCATACCGGACCGCAAGGGCAGCCGTTGACGGTCCTCGAGCCGGCTGAGCCGGATCGAGGTGTCACCGCCCGACATCGCGAGCGCTTTCCTCGGCCCGCCAGTGGCCCCGATGGTGAGCAACGCCGACCGCACTGGCCCGGCTCCACATTCCGCGGCCGCCGTCCGGTCGGCGGCCAATTCGACGAACAGGCTGATCGCTTTCGGCAGTTCGCGCATGAGCGGGACGAAGCGCAGCGTCCTGCCCAGCACGTCGGCGCAGCCGGTGAGCAGGTGGTGACGGCCACGGACGTGAGCGTTCTCGTGGGCGAGCACCGCTCGCAGCTCGGCGGGGGTGAGCCGGGTTCGCAATCCGTCGCTCGCGACGATCATGGCCCGGCGTCCGCCCAGGCTGTAGGCGATCGGATGCTCGTGAGGTAGCCACAAGGTCCGGACGCGATCCGATGACCGGGATCCGGACAGCCGCAATGCGTCGAGATGGCGCTCATGCAGCTGGTTGCGGCGCCGTCGACGCCTGATCGAGGACAAGAGCAGCTGGAAGAGCGCGAACGTCAGCAGGACTCCGGCCGTACCGCCGACCACCAGGTCGAGGGACGGTATCCCGTCGTGACTGATCGTGGACAGACAGACGTCGATCAAGCGCGTGATCTGATCCGCGGGGCCATGACCGGGCAGAGCGAGAAGGAGCACACCGCCGACCGTGCCTGCCAGCAGACCGATCGCGGTCATGAGCCACCAGGTGATCGCCGCCGCCGGGCTGCCCTGCGGCGTCCCGAACCTCGCCAGGACCGGTGGGGACCACCAGCCGACGATCAGGACGCCGAGGAGAAGCGCGGCGGCGGGGATCACCGCTTTCGCTGCTTTCGGCGTAAGGCGCGGCGCAGGATGTCCGACTCTTCCTCGGAGACCGACTGTGCGAAATGCAGCAGCACTGATTCCGGGTCGCTCGCCGAGTCGAGCACGTCACGAAGAGCCTGAGCGGTGGCTTCCTCACGAGAAGTGATCGCTCGGTAGCGGTACGCGCGACCTTCCATCTCGCGAACGACCCATTCCTTGCGGTACAGGTTGTCCAGCACGGTCATGACCGTGGTGTACGCCAGTTCGCGCTCCTTGGCGATCTCCACGAGAACCTCGCGGACCAGCATGGGTTCGGAACCGCGCCACAGCACATCCATCACCGTGGCTTCGAGCTCGCCCAACCGACGCATGACACCTCCTGGCAGGGAGGATACCCTTCTGTCGCGGTCAACCGACTATGCGCCTCGCGCCCATCAGGTGCCCGTCACCCTTCATGGACCGGACGTCGACAAGCTGTCCTTCGGTCGGCGCGTCGACCATTTTCCCGCTGCCCACGAACATGCCGACGTGGTGGATCGCACCGGGATTGCCGGTCCCGTCGTCATAGAACAGCAGGTCGCCAGGCTGCAACTGGTCGAGCGAGACCGGTTTTCCGGCCGTGTACTGCTGACGGCTGGTGCGGGGAATGGAGACGCCCGCCTGGCGGTAGGCCCAGGAAGTCAAGCCGGAGCAGTCGAACTCGGCGGGGCCGGTGGCACCCCATTGGTATTGCGAGCCCCTTTTGGACAGTGCGGCTTGCAGCGCGTCGTTCGCCGCTCCGGGCGGACCTAGATAAGAACCACTGTCCTGGACCTTGCCCAGTTTGGCCTTGTCCTGCGCCGGAAGTGCTCCCAGCGCCTGACGAACCTGCTTGATCTGCCGGTCGAGGTCGTTCTTCCGGTTGGTGACCTGGTCCACCGCCCACTGCGCGGCCGCTGTCGCCTCGCTCGCGCGTTTCTGGGCTTCTGCCGCCTGTGCTCGACCTTTGGCAGCCTGATCGAGTACGGTCCTCAGCCCGGCGAGCGCGTCCGCCTTCTGCCCGGACAAGAGAGAGATGGCCGCGGACTTCTGCAGGAACTCCGTCCGGCTGTTGCTGTCGAGCAACGCCGCGAGCTGATTGACCGAAGACGCTCCCTGGAAATTCGCGGCGACGAGTTTGTCGACCTCGCCCCGGAACTTCGTGATAGAGCCCTCCGCGTCCGCCAATTCCTTGTTGGCGGCCGCGAGATCGGCGTCGGCCCTGGCACTCGTGGCTTTCCGTGCGGCCAGGTCATCTTGAGCGGCGGAGAAATCCTCTTCGGCCTTAGCGGCGTCAGCGCCGAGGCGCTGGTAGCGAGACATCGGATCCTGTGCCTCGGCGGGTGGCGGCGCCGGCTGCGCACTCGCGGGGATCACGCTCAATCCAAGCGGGAGAACAACGGCGGTAGTCAAGACGCGCAGTGAAGCCGTCCGGCGTCGGTGCGGTGTCACGGGTGCGGGATCTCCTGTCGTGTTTTCGAGCGTGGTCACGGACCGCCCCGAAGGCCCGCGGGTCACCGTAAGGTAACGAGCCACCCTTGTCCACTATTTCACTTAGTACTAGGCGGGTGGCATAGAGTAGCGAGAAGTCAGAATGTGATGGCCACTACGGCTTACGTCGGTACAGGCTCACCAGGGTCTCTTCATGGGAGTCTTCGACGAGCTGAGAACGGTGCACGCGACGCAGTCCGGCCATCTCGGCGATCAGGTCGAGCTCATCGGCGATGTGGATGTGCGCGCCGTGTCGTGGCTCGATTCGCGCTGGTGGCGTCGCTGGGCGCACTTCCACGAGAACGACGCCGTCCGGCGTGACGTGTTCGGCGGCCTTGCGCGGCAAGCGAATCTGAGAGCGCAGACTTTCCCGGCCGGTCAAGGCTTCCGAGCTCGGCAGGATCGAGTCGAAGTAGGTTCCGGCGGGCAAGGTGATGTCGAGATCGTCCACAGTGGCCGCGACGGTCAGCGGAAATCCCGCATCCGCGAGAGCTGCCTTCATGTCCTCGTCTGCCACGCCGATGTGCAGGACGCGAGGCTCCTGTGTCCATGAGTGCAGGAGTTGCACGAGGTGGCTTCGGGTCGGTGTGACGATCCGGAGCGCATGACGCGACATCGATCACCTGTCGTCCGAGTCGGAAGAGATCTACGGCAAGTAGTACTAGGCATAATAGTATCTACTGGCGAGGGATCCCGTCGAGACCCGGCGGCGATGAATCAGCCCTGCGGGAGCAGCCCCTGCATCTCGCGGATCTCGGCCTCTTGGGCGTCGATGATCTTCTGGGCGAGAGCCTTGGCGTCGGGGTTGGAACCCATTGTCGACGTCGTGAGGTGGTGCATCGCCACGAGGCAAAGGCGAGCACGCCCAGCAGGAAGACCCGCTGGGTTCTCCTGAGCGCGCTCGCCGTCATGACCCAAGGTCACCTATCCGCTTCGGCGGATGCGGCGGGGTCACGGCTTTCACACCGCCACCGGGGTGAGGTGTTCGGCCTTGTCGAGTGCGCGCAGGCACCAGGCGCAACCGGCTCCGATCACGGCGAGGACAGCCCATGGTGCCGCTGGTACACCGGCATCTCTCGCGATGTCCAACGCGGTGCCGGTGAGCAGGTTGCCGAGGAGGATGCCCACGCCGACCACGGTGTTGTACAGCCCATAGTGCGTCGCGACCAGCTTGCCGCCGGAGAGGGCGACGATCGTGTCCATTTCGAACGGGAAGACCACGATGGTCCCGAGTGCCAGCAGGGCGGCGGAGAGAATCAGCGATGCCCAGCTCAACGCCGCCGGACCGGCCGTCGCGCCCGCGGTGAGCATGGGCGGGAGAAACGCCGCTCCCATGAGCAGGAGACCGACGGCGAGACACTTGCCGGATCCCCACCGCCGCCTGCACCACGCGGTGATCCGCAGCTGTCCGGCGATCGCCAAACCTCCTGACACCGCGAACAGCAGCGCCACCAATGTGGTCCCCGCCACTCCGGGGCCGCCGACCTGACGAGCTTCGAGCGGGAGTGCGAGATAGACCTGGAACGACAGGACGTACGAGCCGATCATCGCGAGCGAGAACAGCACGAACGACCGGTTGCCGAACGCGGTCGCCCAGTCCTGCCGGATCGAAGTCCGCGCGGCCGGGTCACCCTTGGCACGCGAACGAGGCGGCAGGGACCGAATCTGCAGCACGGTCAGGACCGCGAACACCGCGGCCGCGACGAGGCAGGTCACTGGGAAGGCGAAACTCGTCAGGACCAGCCCGACGACCGGGCCCAGCAGGATGCCCGCCTGATAGAACACATTGAACAACGCGAACGCCTCGACGCGCCGCTCCTCACCGGCGTCTTCGGCGAGGTAGGCCCGCACCGCGGGATTGAACAACGCACCCGCGAACCCGGTGGCCGCCGAGGCGACGATCAGCGCCGGAACCGAATCGACCAGGCCGAGCAGGGCGAACCCGCCCGTCCGCAGCGCGCATCCCGCCACGATCAGCGGCTTGTAGCCGAGCCTGTCGGCCAGCGTGCCACCGATCAGGAACATGCCCTGCTGGGAGAAGTTCCGCACGCCCAGAATGAGCCCTACGGCCCAGCCCGCCAGCGCCAGATCCGCCGACAGGTGCCCCGCGAGGTAGGGCATCAGCATGTAGAAGCCCAGGTTGATGGTGAACTGGTTCAGCATCAACAGCTGGGAAGGCCGGTCGAACGACCTGAACTTGACGACCAGATCCTTCACGCCCGCACCTCGGACGGGTCGATGACGTGTGCGCAGCGCGTCCACCGCTCGACGACCTGGTCGACGGGATTGACGACGACGTCGGGCTCGTCCGCGGGGGTCTGTCCGAGCAAGCCGTTCGCCGCGCAGTAGTCGTCGTTGTAGACGGTGTCGAAGTAGCGGTGGGGGCCGTCGGGGAAGATCGTGACGATCCGTGTGCCGGCAGCTTCGGTCCTTGCGAGCCAACCAGCGACGAGTGCGACCGCTCCGACGCTCCACCCGCCTGTCGCGTGGTGGGACGCGGCGAGCCGACGGCAGGTCCACACCGCTTCGGCCGGCGCCACCCAATGGACTTCGTCGAAACCGCAGTAGTCCACATTGGACGGGTAGATACTCGAACCGAGTCCGCGCATCAACCGGGGGCGCGCCGGTTGCCCGAAGATCGTGGAACCGATGGTGTCGACGCCGACGACTTTCATCTGCGGGTAGTGCTCGCGCAGGACACGCGAGACGCCCGCCGAATGGCCTCCGGTGCCCACCGAGCACACCAGGACGTCGACGCGGTCGAGCTGGTCCACCAGTTCCAGGGCGAGCGGCTCGTAGGCGTCCACGTTGTCCGGGTTGTTGTACTGGTCGGGGCAGTAGGCGTCGGGTTCTTCGGCCAGGAGCTGCCGTACGCGGTCCCGTCGGGCCTGTTGCCAGCCGCCGGTCGGATGTGGGGCGGTGACGAGCTCGACACGGGCGCCGTGTGCGGCCAGCATCCGGTGCACGATCGGTTCGAGGCCAGGGTCGGTGACCACGGTGACCGGGTGGCCGTAGACGATTCCGGCGAGTGCGAGGCCGAGTCCCAGCGTGCCGCTGGTCGATTCCACGATCCTCGCGCCCGGAGCCAGGTCGCCCCGTTCGCGTGCGCGGGCGATCATGTGCAAGGCCGGGCGGTCTTTCATGCCGCCGGGATTGAATCCTTCGAGCTTCGCCCAGAAGCCGCGGCCCGGCGCCGCGCCCGGTTCATCGATCCACAGCACCGGGGTGTTGCCGACCGCACTGGCCGGATTGCGGCCGTGCGTGATGGTCCTTTGGCCGGGGAGGGTGGTCCCGGACACGGTCGAGCCGTTGGCGGACAGGGGTGTCCTCATCGAGATCTCTTTCAGTGAATCGTCGCGGGGCGCGACGGTCGAACGGAACGGGGTCGGCCGGGTCGTTCAGCCCGATCACGTTCGCGTGACACAGATCTCGATGAGCAAGGCGCGTCCGGTTGGGCGCGGATCCCGTCCCGGGCTCCCATGACCAGGGGAATGAACCGGTGAGCGGAATAGTCCGGTAAACGTATTCTCGAGGGGAATCGCCGACCACGTCGTATCCGTCGTTCCTCGCGTACCGCGATGAATGGCGTCCGTGGTCGTGTGTTGCCGGTGTGCGTGGTGCTCGGGTTCGCAGTCGTCGGCCAGTGGGGCATGCGTCGCTGCGCTGGTGGCGACATGCTCGGCCGCGTGGGCGTGCGCTTGCGGGAAACATTGGCCCAGCTGCAGCGAAAGAAGCCAGAAGAGCAGAGTGACGAGCCACAGCATCGGCTTCACTCTGCGACGCGGCGTAGTCGGATAGCCCCTCACAGTTATCGGACCGTATCAGCAAAGAACTTACGTCTGCCACCTTCAATCGTACTAGTTCTACTAGTAGCGAAGAATTCACTCGATTTCGCGTCCGACTACTACCCATGGTAGTTGAAGGTGGGCTCCCTTTGAACGCAGTGTGATCGAGTGATCTGCTGTGTCCCGGGATGCGGGAATGGCGATTAATCGGATTGAGCCTATCGCGTCGACGATAGGAAAAAGCGGGTGCGGAGTCATGCGGGACCCCGCACCCGCCGACACGCGTCGCGCTACGAGAGCGCTCGGACGTTACTGATACAGCACGGCCGGCCCGCCGAGGGCGCCGGCCGCGATGATCGTGGCAGTGTGCCGCCACCATGGGCGCACATTTCGGTCGGTACCCGCTGGGGGCTCGACCTCGAGCCGAGTGGTGGTTTCACCGGCGTTTTCCCCTGGCGGAACCACTCATTCCCCCGGTCTTCTCGCCGTGTCACGTGTTCCGGAGCCGCATCGTCCGGCACGCGACCCAGGCTACTATCGGTCCTAGTTGACCTTGTCGGCGGAGGTGCGGTCTCGTGCGGGGTTACCCGACGCTACCGCGTCGATACCTGCCGCGGCGCAGAGGAACAGGTGTTCTCCGCTGTCGCGACGGGTAGGCGCAGTCTCTTGAGGGCGAGTGCGTTCACCGCGACGATCAGGCTGGATCCGGACATCGACAGTGCGGCGATCTCCGGGCGGAGCATGAGCCCGAAGGCCGGTTCGAAAACACCGGCGGCGATCGGTAGCGCGATGGTGTTGTAGCCGATGGCCCAGCCGAGGTTCTGGCGCATTTTGCGCAAGGTTCCGCGGCCGATGCGCAAGGCGATCGGGACGTCGAGCGGGTCGGACCGCATGAGGACGACATCGGCGGTCTCGATCGCGACGTCGGTGCCCGCGCCGATGGCGATGCCGAGGTCGGCCTGTGCCAGCGCGGGGGCGTCGTTGACGCCGTCGCCGACCATCGCGACCTTGCGTCCGCTGCGCTGCAACCCGGCGACCTTCGCGGCCTTGTCGCCAGGCAGCACCTCGGCGATCACGGTGTCGATACCGAGCCGGGCGGCGATGCGCTCTGCCGTCGCCTGATTGTCGCCCGTCAGCATGACCACTTCGACGCCGAGGTCGTGCAGCGCCCGGACGGCGGTCACGGAGGTTTCCCTCGGTGCGTCCGCGATGCCGATCACCCCGGCCGCGACGCCGTCCACCGCGGCCAGGACCGCGGTGCGTCCGGTCGAGGCCAGTTCGTCCCGGCGCGGGCCGAGTGCCGCGAGGTCGATGTTCTCCCGTTCCAGCAGCCGCCGGTTGCCGACCACCACGCGGTGCCCGCCGACCTGGGCGATCGCACCGTGGCCGGGCACGTTTTCGAACCGATCCGCGCGTAGCCCGTCCAGTTCGCCCGCGTGGCGGACGATCGCCTCGGCGAGCGGGTGCTCGGACTCGCGTTCCACCGCCGCGACCAGCCGGAGCAGTTCCGCCTCGCCCAGACCGTCCACGAGCACGTCGGTCACCTCGGGCTCGCCCTTGGTGAGCGTGCCGGTCTTGTCCATCACGACGACCTCGATGCGCGCGGAGGTCTCCAGTGCCATGGCGTTCTTGAACAGCACACCGCGTTTCGCGCCGAGGCCGGTTCCGACCATGATCGCGGTCGGAGTGGCGAGACCGAGTGCGTCCGGGCAGGTGATCACGACGACGGTGATGGCGAACAGAATGGCCGTGGCGAACGCGCTGCCCGCCAGCAACCAGACCGCGAGAGTGGCGCCACCACCGATCAGCGCCACGAACACCAGCCAGAACGCAGCCCGGTCGGCCAGTCGCTGGCCCGGCGCCTTGGAGTTCTGCGCCTCCTGCACGAGCTTGACGATCTGCGCGAGTGCGGTGTCCGAGCCGACCTTGGTGGCGCGGACGCGCAGGGTGCCGTTGGCGTTGATGGTGGCACCGATGACCGTGGAGCCGGGCGCCTTGTGCACGGGCAGGCTTTCGCCTGTGACCATCGACTCGTCCACTTCGGACTCGCCGTCCTCCACTACGCCGTCCACCGCGATCTTCGCGCCTGGCCGCGCCAGCAGCAGGTCTCCGGCCTCCACCTCGGCGGTGGGTACTTCGACGGCCTCGCCGTCACGGAGCACGACCGCCTTGGGCGGGGCGAGGTCGAGCAGGGTGCGAATCGCGTCGTTCGCCCCACCGCGGGCGCGCATCTCGAACCAGTGTCCCAAGAGGACGAACGCGGCGAGCACGGTCGCGGCTTCGTAGAAGACCTCTCCTCCGCCGGTCAGTGTGATGACCAGGGAGTACAGCCAGCCCGCGCCGACGGCCACCGCGACGAGCACCATCATGTCGAGGGTGCGGTGCCGCAACGCGCGCACCGCGCCGTCGAAAAAGATCCAGCAGGAGTAGAAGATCACCGGAAGGCTCAGGAGCAACGCCCACAGGTCTTGGCGGACGCCGAATGGCGTCGGGAGGTGGAGTCCGAAGACCTCGGTGCCGATCGGCGACCACAACACGATCGGGATGGAGAACAGCAGTGCGATCAGGAATCGATTGCGCATGTCGGCGACCATCGCGGCCATCGACATCCCGGCGTGCCCGCCGTGGCCCATCGCCTCATGCGGGGACCGCGGAGTCGCCGCCTCGGCGTGGTGCTCGTGGCCGGTGTGCTCCGGCTCCGTCGTGGGGTCGCAGAGGTGGCGCGGCACCGACTGGCCAGCGCAGTGGTAGCCGCAGTCGACCACCCACTGACGCAGGGCCGCCACCGACGTCACGGCGGGATCGAAGCGCACCGTCGCGGTCTGCGCGACCGGATTCACCTCGACGTGGTGCACGCCGGGCTGTCTCCCGAGCTTGGCGTTGACGACGTTCTGCTCACTCGCCCAGTGCAGTCCGCTGACGTCGAGCACGGCAGTGCGGGTGTGGTCACTCATGGTCGTGCCTTTCTGGGCCGGTGTCGACGGTGGTGACCGGTCGGTTGTGCGAGTCGTCCTTCGCGAGTATCCGGGACGTTCCCGTTCGACCGGACAGGGTTACCAACAGCAGCGCCGCGAGGACGATCGCGTCGCCGAGGCCCTTGATCAGGGTGACACGTTCACCCAGCACGGTGATGCCGAAAACGACGCCGACCACGGGGACGAGCAGGGTCCAGGCGGTGACCGAGGTGAGGGATGCGCGACGCAGCTCGCCGAACCACAGCACGTACGGAATCGCTGTCGCACCGAGGGCCAGGATCGCCATCGCGGCGATGAACCGCGCGTTCCAGGTGATGGCTGAAGGTGGTCCGTCGACTGCCGCGGCGACGCCGGACAGAACGACTTCGGTGAGGCGGCGTGCCGGCAACGCCCCCGCAGTGATCCCGACGGCGGCTGGTAACGCCAGGCCTGCTCCCTCACCGAGTCCGGTCGGCGCGGCGACCAGTAGCAGCCCACCGAACCCGAGAGCAGTCCCTGTGAACTCGAGGGCCCGCTGCTGTTCGGCATACAGCCACCAGGCGGGCAGCACGACCAGCAACGGAGTGGAGTTGCTCAGCACCGCGGCTGCCCCGGTCGCCAGTCCGAGGGCGCCGGCGAACATGGCCCCGAACGCGAGCGCGACATTCATGAGCGCCATCACGCCGATCAGTTCCAAGGGCCTCCCGCCTGGTGGCAGAGCCGGGCGCCGGTACAGCAGGCATGCGCCGAGGAGGAACAGCCCGGCCAACAGAGCGCGCAGCGCGGCGAACCACAGCACCGGGGCGTCGCGCATGCCCCACCTGATCAGCACGTAGCACGAGGCCCAGGCCACGACGACGACCAGCATGCGTGACGGGCGTGCCCGGCGAAGCGCTGCCGTCATGACGAAGACTCGTAGCCGAGGACGGTCGTCATCCCGGCCTCGGCGTGGTAGGTGTTATGGCAGTGGATCATCCACTGGCCGGGATTGTCGGCGTCGAACTCGCAGGCGACGGTCTGGCCGGCCGGTACGATCACGGTGTCCTTGCGCGGGCCGCCTGCCTGCTGGAAGGTGTGGCCGTGGATGTGCATGGGGTGCCACATCATCGTGGTGTTGACGAACTCCACGCGCACGCGTTGTCCATTTCGGACTCGCGATCGGTTGGTGTGGTCACCGGCGCGGCCGTTGATTCCCCATTGGTAGCTCATCATTCCGCCGGTGAGCGCGAGTCGGTGCGTGACGTCGGGCTGCCGAGCGGGCAACGGTTCACTGGCCTTCAGTTCCGCATAGCCGAGAGGCTTCCCGCGCAGCTCGTCCGGACGAATCGACGGCGGGGGAGCGGTGCCGCGGCCGGTGCGCACCAGCGCGAAAGCAGCACCCTCCTTGCCCTCCGCCTGTGCCACCAACGGGAACACGCCGTCGGACAGGGTGATCAGCACGTCGTAGCGCTCGCCCATGCCGATGAGCAGTGCGTCGGTGTCGACCGGTGTGACCGGGAAGCCGTCGGTGTGGGTGACGGTCATGCGGTGGCCGCCGAGCGCGACCCGGAACGCGGTGTCGGAGCCGGCGTTGATGAACCGGATCCGCACGCGGTGCGCGGGCTTGGCGGTGAACGTCGCCGGTGCGCCGTCGACGCGGCCGTTGAGCAGGTAGTGCGGGTAGGTGACGTCTCCGTCCAGTGTTCGGCCGCCCATACCGTGCATCGAGTGACCGCCGCCCCGCTGAAGAGTCGCGAGGACCTGGTCTGGAGTGGTGCCGGTGCCGTCGATCCAGTCGTCGAGCACGACCGTCCACTCCGCGTCGTAGCCGCCGGGTTCTCCCGGGTCCTCGACGATCAGCGGCGCGTACAGGCCACGGTCGAGCTGTGTGCCGGTGTGCGGATGGAACCAGTAGGTGCCCGGCGTCGGCACCGCGAAGCGGTAGGTGAACTCCTCTCCCGGCTTGATCTGGGCTTGGGTGAGGCCGGGAACTCCGTCCATGTCGTTGCGCAGCGCCAGGCCGTGCCAGTGGATCGAGGTGTCCACGGGCAGCCGGTTGACCAGCCGCGCCTCGAGCAGGTCGCCCGCGGTCACGCGGATTTCGCGGCCGGGCGCGACGCCGTCATAGGTCCACGTGTCGACCACGGGGCCGCCGAGGTCGACCTGGCTTGTGGTCGCGGTGAGTGTGGCCGATCGGGTGTGGCCGGTGCCGCCGCGCGCCGTTTCGGTCCTGCCCACCAGTGGGTCGGTGGGCAGGATCAGCGGGTTCTCCGTCGAGCAGGCGGTCAGCCCGGTCACGGCCAATGCGGTCGTGCCGAGAAAGGCGCGGCGGGTGAACGGGCTCATGCGACCGCCTTTCGGAACAACCCGGTCGCCGCCAGCCCGAGCCCGAGCAGCAACGGTCCCGTCTCGTCGAAGCTCGCGGTCAGTCCGCCGTCGAGCAGCACGCGATCGGCGCCGTAGCCGGGCAGGAACCGGGCCCAGTCCGGTGGTTCGCCGCGCAACATCGGGCTCTGCGCGATTCCGACATCGAGGAACGGCACGAGGAACGCGATGAGCACACCGGACACGCGGCCGAAGATCGGGCCGATGCACACGCCGATGAGGGCGTAGATCGCGGCCAGCAACAGGTTGCCGCCCGCGTAGACGATCCACTGCTCGGCATCGAACACGGTGATGGTGACGGCGAGGGACGCCGCGGTCACCAGCAGGACGGTGAAGCCGATCACGCTGAGACGCGCCGACAACAGGGCGCCGGCGCGGAGCCCGGCCAGGGTGAGCCGCCGGTCGCCGGTGCGGGCGTCGAGCACGATGAACAGCCCGGCGAGTGTGGCGAGCGAGGCGACCGCGATCGGTGTCATGGTTCCGGCGTGGACGTCCGGCAGCCAGAACGAGAACCTGCCGCCACCGGTCGCGGCACGCACATCCGCGTGTAGTCGCCTGCGCCGGCGCAGTTCGGCGAAGAGCCCGACCTGGGTGCCGAATCCGCCCAGGATCAGCACCAGCCATGGCCAGTCTTCGACCGCCTGCCGCCCCAGGTGCTCAAGTCCTCCCGCGACACCGACGACCACCGCGTAGAACAGGGCGAGGGCCACGGCTCCGGCGAGTCCCGCGCGCACCGCGTTCGTGCTCATCGCCACCTCCGGGATCGTTCATCTGACGTCGCTCGCGGCCGGGGGAGGAATGCCGGGACACGCGCGGCGTACGCGGTCCACTGCTCGCCGAACCGTTGCGCGACTTCACGTTCCTCGTTGCGAGCCAGCCGCGTGTAGAACATGATCAGGGTGGGAATGGTCGGCCATTGCAGCAGGAACCCGATCATCACCAGCAGGAAGCCGTCGTACTGCGGGTGCCGGACCCGCGCGTGGCCGGCAGCGGGAAGCGCGAGCCGAGCCAACTGCCCATCTCGGTGAACAACGCCACCAGGAACGCGGTGAACGCACCCATCGCCCGCCAGTCGCGCTTCGTATGCGGCCGGAAGAAGCTCATCGCGAACACGACGAACAGCGCGATGTTCAGGATGACCAGAGGCCACAGCCCGTACGCCGCGTCGGCCATTACGACCGGCCGGAGGTGTGGTGGTGATCGCGGTCCTGGTCGCCGGATCCGCCGTGCCCGCCCATCATGAACAGCATCATCAGGGGCAGGCCAGTACCGCCAGGCCGATCAGAATCGTGGTGAGCGGAACTCCGGCGTAGGCGAGCCCGACGATCAAGATCGCCACGGCGATCGCGTACAGCCCGAGGTGTTGGCGCTTCATGATGTTCTCATTTCGTCGGCGGTCTTCGAGCATCACCTTCTGCACCGGTCGGCGTCAGGGCTGGTTGTCGCGAACGGGGAATCCGAAGGTCCCCATCCGCTGCGGACGAAGGCCTCTGACGCACTTCTACTATCTTGGATAGCAGAGCCTTCCCGGTGATGGCGCTTGACGCGGTATGGGACCTTGGGCCGTTCTGGCGGCGACGTTGGGCCCTGCGCTTCAACGAGATGCGCGGTGACTCTGAAATATGCCCTTGGGGACGTGATGACGTCATCTGTGTCGATCGACGGCGAGCGGAGTCCGGACATGGGAGAAGACATCAAACTCGGCCACCTGGCCGGTTTCCCGCTACGCCTCAACTGGAGCGTGCTGGTCGTCCTGTGGTTGTTCACGTGGAGCCTGGCCGGTTACACGCTGCCAGTCGACGCGCCGGGGCATGCGCCCGCGACGTACTGGCTGGCCGGTCTCGGTGGTGCGGTGGTGTTCCTCGGTTCCATCCTGGCTCACGAGCTGGCCCACGCCGTCGTCGCCCGCCGCGCCGGTGTGGAGGTCAAGAGTCTGACCCTGTGGATGTTCGGTGGTATCGCCGCCTTCGGCTCCTCGCCGAAGACTCCGGGAAAGGACTTCCGCATCGCCGCGGCCGGCCCGGCGACGAGCCTCGCGCTCGCGGCGGTCTTCGCCGGTATCGCCGCCGGGCTCGGCGCGTTCGGGGTAGCGCATATCGTCGTCAGTGTCGGCTGGTGGTTGTCGGGTATCAATCTGCTGCTCGGTCTGTTCAACCTGCTGCCCGGCGCGCCGTTGGACGGCGGGCGGATCCTGCGCGCCTACCTGTGGCACCGGCGCGGGGACTTCACGCGGGCTGCACTCGGCGCGGCCCGCACGGGACGCGGCATCGCGTTCGGGCTCATCGCGCTCGGGTTGTTCCAGTTCCTGGCAGGCTCCGGCATGGGTGGTCTGTGGATGGTGTTCATCGGCTGGTTCCTGTTCACCGCCGCCCGTGCCGAAGAGACGGACGTGCTCGCCCGGCAGGCACTGGCCGGAGTCCGTGTCGCCGACGTGATGAGCGCGAACCCGCACACCGGCCCCGGCTGGTTCACCGTCGACGCGTTCATCGAACGCTATGTGCTGGGGCACCGGTATTCGGCTTACCCGGTCGAGCGAGCCGACGGCGGAATCGACGGACTGATCACCCTGGCGCAACTGCGGGCCGTCCCCCGCACCGAGCGGGCCACGACCTCTGTGCGTGACATCGCGATCCCGCTCGCCGACGTGCCGACGGCGGCACCGGAGCAGCCGCTCACCGAGTTGCTCGAGCATCTTTCCCCGGCCACCGGCGGGCGAGTGCTCGTTTTCGACAACGGTGGACTCGTCGGCATCGTCACCCCGACCGACATCGCGCGGACAATCGAGATCAGGATCTCAACGCGCTGCCGCCCGCAGCCGAACACCACCACTGAGCTCACCGACACCTGACGGTGACGAGGGCTCGCCTTCACAATCAGGGGCCTACGACCTCGCATGGTAGCCCGTTGGGCCCTGCAGCCTCGACGGCGTCGGAGAGAGTTGACGCCGCTTGGCTCTGCTGTTCCGCGCGAAGGCGAACAAGGCACTGGATCGCGCTGAGGATCCTCGCGAGATCCTCGACTGCTCAGGGCGGAGGACCAGCGCAGGTGAGTGCTTGCGGCGCTGGTGCTCGCCATGCTGATGAACGCGTTGGCCACCACAATCGTGAACGTCGCGCTGCCGACGATCGCCACGAAGCTGTCACCTCGGGATTCAGGGCCGTGTGGGCGCGGCAGCCCCTCAGTGGACCCGCGGCCGTGTGTCGAAACCGACTGAGGCGAGATTCCCGTCCGGTCCGTTTCCGAATCGCGCTCTTCGCACTCGTGGTGGTAGGTGCCTGTGAACCGCTAGCGTCTTGACCGTGAGTCTTGATCCGGCCAGTGGCGTCGAGCAGCGCCCGTCCGATTCTCCGTATGTGGAGCGGGTTTACCGGGCCGGTACGGAGGCCGTGACGATGCCCGCGCGGATGCGGTCCATCGCGAACTCGAACTGGGAGCTCGTGGTATGGCGTGACCGGGGCGAGACGCATGTGGCGGTGCGTGGCCCGGAGACGAGCCCCACGGTCCTGGACCTGGGCCCCGGCGAAGGTGAAACGGTCGGGATCATCTTCCGGCACGGTGCGTTTTTGGCGCCGATGCCGGTGCCGGACCTGGTCGACACCGCCGTGACGAGTCCGCACACCACGGCTCGCTCGTTCGTCCTGCAGGGGGAGGAGTGGGAAACACCGACTTACGACAACGCCGACGTCTTCGTGGATCGGCTGGTCCGCGCCGGGGTGCTGATGCGTGATCCGCTGGTCACCGATGTGCTTCGCGGCGACGCGGCCACGCTGGTCACACCGAGGTCGGTGCAGCGGCGGGTGGCCGCGGCCACCGGGCTGACCCAGGGGGCGATCCGGCAGATCGAACGAGCGAGGCAGGCCGTGATGCTGCTGGGGCAGGGGATGGCCGCGGTCGAGGTCGTGCAGCGGGCCGGGTATCACGACCAGCCGCACCTGGCGCGCTCACTGACCCGGTTCACCGGCTGCACGGCCTCCCGGCTGCGGCGGGCCGACGGCGACGAGATGCTGTCGCTTCTGTACAAGACCGACGTCGCGGTCCGCCCCTAGATTCGTGGTGACGCCGGGACCACCCGGCACCCGAAACGTCCTGGAGGGCATGTCATGGCCATCGCGCAAATCTACGTCAACCTGCCGGTCACCGACCTGGAGGCGAGCACGAAGGTCTACCTGGCGATGGGGGGAACGGTCAATCCCGATTTCAGTGGTGACACCTCCGTCCAGGTGGCGTTCGCCGACACGATCCTGGTGCAGCTGATGACCCGTGAGACGTTCGCGACGTTCACCAAGCGGTCCACATCGGACGGACCGATCGAGGTGATCAACGCACTGGCCGCCGGATCGCGCGAAGAAGTGGACCGCCTGGCCGACGCGGCGCTGGCCGCGGGTGCCACCGAGCCACGCGAGGCCCAGGACATGGGCTGGCTGTACAACCGGGCCGTCGACGACCCGGACGGCCACTGCTGGGAGCTGCTGGCCTACGACCCGAGCGCCCTGTGACGGACCGCACGGGTCCCCGCGTTGACCTCGAGTTCGGTCGAGGTCCGACCATGAGGCCATGACCCTCGAAGCAGACGAAATGCTCCTGTTCCGGAACACCATGCGGATCACCGACGGCCACCTGGAGGAGTTCACCGCCGCCGTCCGGGAAGCCATCGACTTCGTCGAGCGCAACGCGCCGCAGGTCATGGTGCAGACGTTCGTGGACGCCGATCGCATGCTGGCCTACAGCTACCAGATGTACGCCGATTCGGACGCGGTCCTCGAACACTGGCGGATCTCCGAGAACCACATCAACGCCGTGTCGGCGCACTGCACGGTGGTGGACTTCCAAGTGCACGGATCGCCGGACGAACGAGTGCTGGCGGGGATGCGCGGCATGATCGACGACGGCACCGCTGTCGTCACACCACGGATCGCGGGTTTCGTGCGCCCTCTGCCGAGTCCGCGGGCTGGTCGATGACATCCGCTGACGCGGCCATTCCGCCGACGCTGCTGAGCGCGGTCGTGGCGATCGGCCGCCAGGCCAGGCGGCCGGTCTCGGCCTGGTTCTCGGGGACCGGGCTCCTCGACGACGTCGATGTCCGCGTGGCGCTGGATCAAGCCAGGACGGTGCTCCGCAGGGCCGTCGCGGCGATACCCGACCGGCCACTCGGCCTCGAGGTCACTTCACCGCGGAGGGGCTGGACGGGGTGCGGGAGCCTGATCGCGCCGGAGCGGACCAGGCCCGGAGTCGTGGCCGCGGTGGAGGCGCTGCTGAACACGCACCTCCACCGCCCGGGAGGCCCTCTGGTGGAGGGCATCGACGGCCACCAAGGGCCGAACCGGACACGTTCCGCTTCGGTACTGAAGGACTACACGGCCGTCGCACGCTGAGCCGTCATCGCGCGTAGAGGCGATGCATGAGCAGTTCCAAGGGACCGCGGTCGAAGCGCCGGAGCCACAGGACGGCGAAGCCGATGTTCGTCAGCCCGACGAAGACCCAGAGGCCGACGATCCACCATGGACGGACATCCGCGAAACGCTCGGCGAGGCCGAGACCCCAGCCGTAACACAGGGCGCCGGCCAGCAGGTTCTGCAGTACGTAACAGGAGAGCGCGGTGCGGCCGACCGCGATCAGTCCACTTCGGACCGCTCCGGCCCGCTCGCGCATCCGGAGGGTGAGGTGCGTGACCAGGGCGAGCAGACCCACGGCGACGAGCGGGGGCAACAGGTACCGGTCGACGAGCAGCCAGTCCGGGCCGCCGAACCCGGTCAGCACGTTCAGCGGCAGGCCGACGGCGAAGCCGAGTACGAGCAGGCGCGAGCGGAGCCGTGCTCCCTTGTCCGTGTCGTCGAAAACGCCTGCCCTGCGGAGGCGGGAACCCAGCAGGAACAAGACGACGGCGGAGGGCACGATCAGCACGATCTCCGCCCGCAGCAAGAAGAAATCGTTCAGCCGGACGGCGACCTGTTCGGGCCAGTTCGCGGTCGCGGAGGGGGCGACCGGGGCAGGCTCTCCGGAGACCTCCGGTGTGGCGACGAGCAACGCGGTCGCGGCGAGCAAAAGCGCCACGTACGTGCCGCCCACCACGACGACGACGTTCCGCACGACCCGATCGTTCCGGCCGACGAGGTACGCGACGAGCAGCGAGGTGAGCCCGTAGGCCATGAGCACGTCGCCTTCGAACACGAGCAGGAAGTGCGCGACCCCTTCCAGGAACAGAATTCCCGCCCGGAGCGGATACCTGCCCGGCCAGGGGGCACCGCGCCGCCGGGCGGACTGGTACTGCAATTCCAGGCCCACGCCGAACAGGATCGTCAGCAGCGCGAGGAACTTGCCGTTGGTCAGCACACGTAAGCCGACCTCGGCCCGCTCGGCGAAGGTCGTCGCTGTGCCGACGAAGTCTTGGAAGAAACCCGCGGGCCCGCCGGGATGGGCGAACAGGAACACGTTCGTGCCGAACGTGCCGAGTATCGCCACCCCTCGGAGCAGGTCCAGAGAGGAGATCCGCCCGCCGCGGGAATGCCGCGAGGCAGCGACTGCCGACGTCTGGTGACTCATGGTGTCGAGCCTGTCACCGCACGCTTCCGGCTTCGTCCGTCGTTAGGACGACTCCGCCCCGTCACTTCGTAGCACGCCTGATCGGTGATGCGCTTGCCGTTGCACGCACTGCGTGCATAATGGCGAAGGGGTCCTGGCCAAGACGAGCCCGGTGTGAAGCCGGGAGGGGAGCGGAAGAGATGACCGACGAGATCGCCGCCGAGCTACGACCGCGGGAGCCGGACTTCTCGACGATCACGACCGAGGAGCTGATGGCCTACCGTGAAGCGGAAAACCGGGCACGGGCGTCCAAGGCGGCCCGGGCGTTCCTCGGGGAGCCGGACGACGGCGCCCTGATCGACTGGCGGGAGATCCCGTTGCCCGGCCGCGATCTGCCGGTCCGGGTGTACCGCCCGGCCGTCGGCGGCGACGTCGCCCTGCCGCTCGTGGTCCACGTCCACGGAGGCTGCTTCGTCGGTACCGCGGTGCAATGCGACTGGCCCAACAGTCATTTCGCCGCGCGGCTGCCCGCGGTGGTGGTTTCGGTCGAGCATCGCCTCGTCTCGCCGGGGGTTCCGCTCCCGTTCGCGGCCGACGACGGCTGGGACACGCTGGTGCACGTGGTGCGTCACGCCGCCGAATGGGGTGTCGACCCGGAACGGGTTGCCGTGGTCGGCGAGAGCTTCGGTGGGTTGATCAGCGCGCTGACCGCCATCCGGTCCAGGGAGGGTGGTCCGCGGCTCAAGGCGCAGGTACTGGTCAATCCGGCGGTCGACGTGACCGAGTCGATGTACGACCATCCCTCGATCGCCGAGTACGCCTACAGCCCGACCCGGGCACTGCCCCAACTCCAGCTCGTCCAACGGCTTTCGGTCCCGCCGGGGGTCGACGCCCGCGCGTGGTCGCCCATCCATGCCGACGACCTGAGCGGACTCGCGCCCGCGCTCGTGGTGGTGCCCACCCGCGACGCCCTCGCGGATCACGGTCGTCGCTACGCGGAACGGCTGCGCGAAGCCGGGACCGAGGTGCGGCTTTCCGAATATCCGGGAGCGAGGCACGGATTCCTCACGTTGCCCGGGGTGGAGCCGCAGGCCGCGGCCGCTCAGGCGGAGATATCCGAGTTCCTGCGCGAGGCGCTCGCTTCGACCTCGATCTGATCGAGGTGCGCGGCGAGGATGTCCGCGTAGGCGTCCCGGCGGTCGGCGCCGAGCGGGAGGATTTCACGGGCGAAACGGGCCACCGCGGGGAAGCGTTCCGGGTCGGCCCCGAGGACGGCGACCCGGAACGATTCCATGCCGTGCTCGCGCTCTTCCGCGGCGAGGGTGCCGATACCGCCGTCCGCGGCGTTCAGCGCGGTCACGAGAACCGCGATCCGGTGATAGTGGGCGGGGACCCGCTCATCGGGCAGACCTGATGAGCGCAAAGCCTGGAGCAGTGCTTCCATGACGGCACGCGATCCGCCGCCGCCCGAGGCGTAGCGCCCCCAGACGGTGGCGATCTGGGGCTGCCGGGCGAAGACCTCGCGGAGCCGGAACGCGATGTCGGTGACGCACTGTTTCCAGTCGCCTACGGGTTCGTAGCCCTCCATGGCCGTGAGGAGGGCGCGGTCGGCGACGGCGCGCAGGAGTTCGGTCTTGTTCCGGAAATGCCGGTACAGACTCGAGGAATCGGTGCCGAGCATCGCGGCGAGCTTGCGCACGCTGAACGCCTCCGCGTCGCCGCCCTCCAGGAGTTTTCCTGCCGCGTCGAGGATGTCGTCGCTGGACCAGCGCCGTCGACCTGTCATCACCGGTACTTCTTCCTGTCGCCGTCAGTGGCACAGTTTACGATCGCACGCGCCGGGTGCAACGCCGTCGGCGCGCTGGTTCCCGGGAAAGGGGCAAACGGTCATGGACGACTCCTACCGCCTGGAAGCAGGCTCGCCGTCGGTCGACGACTACCTGCGGCTGCGCCGCGAGGCGGGCCTCACCGAACCGGCGAGGGAGCAGGCCGAGCGTGGGGTCGACGGCGCTTGGGCCTCGGTCAAGGTGATCCACCGGGCCACCGATGAGACCGTCGGGATGGGCCGGGTGATCAGCGACGGCGGGTGGTACTTCCACATCGTCGACATGGCCGTCCTCCCCGCCCATCAGCGGCGCGGTATCGGGGACGCCGTCCTCGACGCCCTCCTCGCCGAGATCGACGCCGCGGCTCCGGGCGCGTACGTCAATCTTCTCGGTGACCCACCCGGGTGGCGGCTTTACCGGCGGCATGGTTTCGTCGAGACCGCTCCCGGGACCGTCGGTATGCGGCGCACGATCGAGGGGAACTCCTGACAAAAGTCCGCGCCGGGAATTGACCGGGTGCCGGTGCCGGAGGCAATAGGCGAAATGGACCCAAATGCTTACGCCTTTTACTGCGAATCGGCGCGCATCCGGTAATTGCGGCGCACGCTGGTCCCCTTGGCGAGGTCGGCGCCGTAGACGTGCAAGGTGATGGCGACGGTGTCGCCTTCGTTGTGCACCTGGTGGATGTCGTCGGGTGGCGCGACGCCGCTGACCGACCCGGCGGGCCGCCGCCGCTGCTCCGTCCGGACGAGCCGGTCGCCGTCGATGTCGAAGATGTTCTCGGTCTCGGTTCCTTGGAGGACAAGGAATGTGCACCACACCAGGTGATCGTGGATCTCGGTGAGCTGGCCGGGCCGCCAGGCCAGCGCGACGATCGAGAAGGCGGACTCGGTGTGCAGGGTGGTGCGGGTGTACCCCTCGGGGGACCCGGCTCGTTCCGCCGCGGTGAGCAGCCGCGAAGTCGGCCGGAGTTCGGTGAGAACGGCCGCCACGGCCTGCGCGGTGGCCAGGGGTTCCGACGTTCTTCCGGTGCATTGGCGAAGACGTTTTATCAGCTCGGCGAGGCCGGGTCTGGCGGCGGTTTCGGGTGCGACGGTCATTTGTTCTCCTTCTCGTCGCTTCTCATCGTGTTCCGTTGTCCGCCCGGCGTCCAATGATGAAGTTCTTCCCTTCGTATAGGTATTCTTTATCCATGCTGAACCTGGTGCAGCTCACGGTGCTGGCGGCGGTCGCCAGGCACGGTTCGATGACCGCGGCGGCGAAGGAACTGCATTACACGCAGCCGGCGGTGAGCCACCATCTCGCGAGGTTGGAGGCCGCGACGGGGGCGAAGCTGGTCCAGCGGATCGGCCGCGGCATCCGGCTCACCCCCGAGGGCGAACTGCTCGCCGCGCGCGCGGCCGAGATCGTCGGCCGGGTCGAAGGCGCCGAGGCCGAGCTGGCCGCGCAGGTGGGCTTGCGCGCCGGGCGGGTCCGGCTGGCGGGGTTCCAGTCGATCCTGAGCACCGTCGTCCCCGATGCGGCCGCCGCGCTGGCCCGCGACCATCCCGGACTCGAATTGGGACTGGTCGACGAACATCCGGGTGAAGCGCTGCGCATGCTGCGGGAAGGGCGGATCGACGTCGCCCTGATCTTCCGGTACGCCGACACTCCGCGCGAGGAGCGGGGACTCCGGCTGGTGCACCTGCTGGAGGATCCGATCTACCTGCTCACCAGCGAACCGGGGCAGACCATCGCCGATCACCGCGACTCGACCTGGATCGGCGGCTGCGCCCGATGCCAGGACGAACTCGTCACGATCTGCGGGCGGGCCGGGTTCGCTCCGCGGATCTCGATGGTGAGCGACGACATCGTCGTCATGCAGGCGCTGGTCGCGGCCCGGATGGGCGTGACCACGCTGCCGCGGCTCGCCCTCCGCGCCCACCGGATGCCGGGCGTCCACGCCACCGAACTGGCCGAGGATCCCCGCCAGATCTACGCCGTCACCTACGGCGACCCACCCGACCCGCCCGCCGCGGTCGCGCTCATCGACGCACTCCGGGCCAGCATCCGGGCCCAGTGAGTCGACTTCGGCCCTGGGTCTCGTGAGTGGTAAGGACGGTTCTAACCGTCCTTACCACTCACGAGGCATGCCCGACCACGCCACCGCTCACCTTGCTCGCCCCTGCACCCCTTCCTGCGGCGCCGCTGTGACTGCTGAGGCTGCTGGTGTTGCTGAGGCTGCTGGTGTTGCTGGGGCTGCGGGTGGCGATCGCGTAGTCCGTGAAGGCCTCCTTCCCTACCTTCAGGGTAGGGAAGGTGGCCTTCACGGACCTGCGACGTCCTTACCACTCACGAGGCAGGGCGGCGAACGCGGTGGTCGGAGCCAGTGTCTCTTGTGGACGGTCACGGGCCATCGAGGATCCGTTCGACGAAAGCTCCGGCCGCCAGCAGGTTCCGGTCATCGCCGACGGCGCCGTCGAGGGCCAGCCCGGCGGGCAGGCCGTCGCGGTCGCGCCCCATCGGGACGGTCAGTCCCGGGAAGCCCGCGATGCTGCCGGGCTGGCAATTGCGGATGAAGGTCGGGAAGGTCGGGACCGCGCGCCCGCGGTGGGCGAACTTCTCGACGGCCGAGAAATCCCGGGCTGTCGCGGGGGTGGTGGGGAAGGCCAGCGCGTCGATCCCGCTGTCGGTGAAGATCTTCGCGTAGGCGTCACGCAAGGCCGAGCGGGTGGCGAGCGCCGCCTCGTAGACGGCCGGCTCGACGCCCGGCACGATCGCCTCGGCGAAGATCGCCCGGACGTCGGCCGCGGCGACTTCGGCGACGAGCCGTTCGAAGGAGACCGCGGGCACGTATTCGGCGAGGTAGGACCGGAGTGCGACGCCCGCTTCATGGATCACCAGCGGCATTCCCTGGTCGGCGACGAGTTCGGCGAGGGGTGTGTCGTCGATCGGCACGAGGACGACTCCTGCCGAACGCAACCGGGCGAGCGCGGCGTCCCATAGTTCTTCGACGTCCTCGGCGAGGTCACCGGTCAGGAAGCCGTGCGGCACACCCAGCCGGATCGCTGAACTCTCGATCAAGGGTTCCGGCGCTTCTCCCGCGAGCACCGCGTCGAGAAGGGCGAGATCGGCGACCGTGCGGGCGATCGGCCCGGCCGTGTCCCGGGTGGTGCTCAACGGGGTCATACCGCCGGACGGATAGCGGCCCGAGGTCGGCCGGAAACCGCAAACCCCGTTGAGCGCGGCGGGAACACGCACCGAACCCCCAGTGTCGGTGGCCAGCCCCGCCGGAACGATGCCCGCCGCGACGGCGACCGCGGTCCCGCCGCTGCTTCCCCCGGCGAACCGGGACGGGTCGCGGGCGTTGCGCACCGGGCCCAGCGGGGTCGTGTCGCAGGTGATGCCGAACGCGAGTTCGTGCATGGCCGCCTTGCCGATGACGACGGCGCCCGCGTCGACCAGGCGCCGGACCACCTCCGCGTGCTCGCGCGGAACGTGGTCCGCCAGCGCCGGGGTGCCCGCGGTGTTCGGCATCCCCGCGACGTGGATGTTGTCCTTGACCACCAACGGGATACCGGTGAGCGGGCCACTCGTCTCCGGTGTGCCGTCGTCCGTCGCGAGATGGCTGATCGCGTTGAGGTGCCGGACTTCTTCCGCGCGCGAGCGGCTTTTCGAAGCGCTCCAAGGTCCACTCACGGTCGCCAGCCTAGCGTGACAAGAACCACAGTCACTGAAAAAGACAATCGTTTTCATTAAGCTGCGGCGCGCCACCTTCCCACGAGAAAGGTCGATCGTTCATGAGCTCTGGTCCCTCGCTGCACATTCTCACGCGCTCGGATCTGCGCAACCTCGAACTCACCCCGGACGAGGCGATCACCATGGTCGAAGACGGCTACCTGGCGTACGCGTCCGGAGCCTCGCGGAACCCGGCGAAGCTGATGGTGCCGATGCCGGATCCCGCGCGGGACGCTGTCGCGTACTCGATGCTCGGCTACGACGGCTCCCTCGAGCAGGCCGCGTTCAAGACGAGCTACCGCCAAGGCAGCACGTCGGCCGAGAAGTACTACACGACGATCACCCTCTACGACGACACCACCGGTCTGCCGTTCGCGCTCATGGACTGCCACCGCGTCGGCGCCACCCGCACGCCCGCCAGCACCGCGCTGATCGCGCGTTCCTGCGCCCGGCCCGGCGCGCGATCCGCGCTCATGGTCGGCACCGGCGCACAGGGGATCCGGACGCTGCCGTACCTGCTCACCGCGCTGCCGGAACTGGAGCGGCTCCGGTTGTTCGGCACGCATCCCGACGGCCTGCGCGACAGCGTCGCCGCGGTGAAGGAGCGGTTCCCGGACCGCGAGGTCGAACTCGTCGACGACGTGGAGGCCGCGGCGCGCGAGTCCGACATCGTGGTCGCGGCCTCGGGCCGCGCGGCCCACCCGAAGATCCGGCTCGGCTGGCTGCCGCCGGGCGGGCTGCTGATCTCGGTCGCCAGCAAGGGAGTCCAGGAGGGCACGCTCGCCGAGGCCGACTACACCGTGGCCACCAGCGGCGCGCAGGTCGAGGTGACCGGGCAGCGGATGGCGGGCCCGGACGGCGTGTTCCGGATCGACGCCGAACTGCCGGAGATCCTCGCCGGTCGCGCGCCCGGCCGTCGCGGCGACGACGACCGGGTGTTCGCCTTCAGCAGCGGCATGATCATCACCGACATCCCGGTGGCGCACGCGCTGGCCGCCCGTGCCATCGCGGCGGGCCGCGGCCGCGAGGTGGCCCTGTGGACCTGATCGACACCCTTTCCCCGCCCCTGCCCGCGCTCGAACGCCCGTGGGCGCCGCGTTTGCGTGACTCGGACACCCTGTGGGAGATCGCCCGCGCTGTCGGCGGCGGGCCGTTCCACGTGGTCCATCCGGCCACTTTCGCCGAGAACCTCGGGGGAATGGTCGCGGCGCTCGCGGCCGAGCGCGTCGAAGGCACCGTCTACTACGGGAAGAAGGCCAACAAGGCGGCGGCGTGGCTGCGGGAATGCACCCGGCCCGGCACGGGCGTCGACGTCGCGAGCGTGCCCGAACTGGTGCACGCCCTCGGCAACGGCCTGCGCGGGGAGGCGATCGGGGTCACCGGCGCCGCCAAACCGGACGGCCTGCTCTGGCTCGCCCTGCGGCATCGCTGTCTCATCGCGGTGGACGCGGCCGACGAACTGGAACGCGTCGCGCGCATGGCCATCGAACTCGGGGAGACGGCCCAGGTGCTGCTGCGGGTGAGGCCGCCGTCCGCGCCGGGGAGCAGGTTCGGCTTCGCGCCCGACGCCTTGAAAGCGGCTGTGCGGCAGTGCGCCGAATCGGTCGTCCTGCGCGGTTTCTCGTTCCATCTCGACGGCTACGCGCCCGAGCCGCGGGCGGAACTGGCCGCGTACCTGATCGATCTGTGCCACGACGCCCGCGCGCTCGGCCGGCCCGCGTCGAAGATCAGTATCGGCGGCGGGATCGCCGTGTCCTATGTGGACGCCGGTGACTGGGCGCGGTTCGAGTCCGGCAGGCACGACGGCTGGTTCCACGCCGGCCGCAACCCGGCCCGGACCTACCCGTACCACCAGGCGCCTGCCGGGGCGGCCATGGTGACCGCGATCCTGCGGCACGAGATCGCCGGGAAACCGCTCGCGGAGCGCCTGCGCGCGGCCGGGATCGAGCTGCTGCTCGAACCGGGCCGGGCCCTCGTCGACGGCGCCGGGTTCTCGGTGTTCCCGGTGCTGGGCTGCAAACCCGCCGAAGACCACCTGATCACCACGGTCGCGGGTCTGTCCATGAGCCTGTCCGAACAGTGGAAGGGCAGCGAATTCCTGCCCGACCCGCTCCTCGTGAGCCGGGAAGCAGTCGACGGCACGCCGGTGCGCACCGTCGTCGCCGGTTCGAGCTGCATGGAGTACGACGTGCTGACCTGGCGCGCGGTCGAGCTGCCCGCGCGGCCGAGGACCGGCGATCTGCTCGTGTACCCCAACACGGCCGGCTACCAGATGGACAAGAACGAGAGCGGCTTCCATCAGCTTCCCCTGCCCCCGAAGGTGGTGGTCGACGGCGACCGCTGGCATGTCGACACCGACTATCCGATCCAGGAGATCCGATGACGATCGTCCGGCGCGCGTCCGAGCTGATCGGGAACACGCCGCTGCTGGAGCTCGCGCGCACCGGCACCGGGACGCGTCTCCTGCTCAAACTCGACCACCTCAACCCGACCGGCTCGTGCAAGGTGCGCATGGCCAGGCAGATGATCGACGAGGCGGAACTCGAAGGACGGCTGCGGCCGGGCGGGCATATCGTCGAACCCACCTCCGGCAACACCGGCAACGGGCTCGCGCTGGTGGCGCTGGAACGCGGCTACCGGTTCACGGCCGTGGTCGACCATCACGCCGCCCGGGAGAAGCTCCGGATGCTGCGCGCGCTCGGCGCGGAACTGGTGTTCGTCGACGGCCCGCCGGACGGCGGGGTCAGTTCGGTCCAGCGGCGGCGGGTCGCGGCCCGGATCGCCGCGGAAACCGGCGCCTACCATCCGGATCAGCACAACCATCCCGGCAACGGCAACGGGTACGCCGGTCTGGCGCGGGAACTGCTCGGGCAGCTCGGCGACGTCGACGTGCTCGTCGCGGCGATCGGTACCGGCGGCTCCCTGTGCGGGACGGCGCGCTTCCTGCGCGCGGCGGGGGCGGGCACCCGCGCGGTCGCGATCGAACCCGTCGGCTCGATCATCTTCGGTGGCGCGCCGGGGATCTACCACCAGACCGGGGCGGGCAGTCCGGCCGGTTTCCCGGTCGGGGACAACGTCGACCGGTCGGTGATCGACGAAGCCCATCGAGTGTCCGACAGCGACGCCTTCGCCGGGGCTCGCGTCGTCGCCCGGCGCACGGGCGTCCTGGTCGGCGGGACCACCGGCGGCGCGATCCACGTCGCGCTCCGGCGGCTCTACGCGTATCCGGCCGGGAGCGTCGTCGTGGTGCTGTGCAACGACGCGGGGGAGAAGTACCTCGACTCGGTCTACGACGACGAATGGCTGCGTGCCAGGGGAGTGCTCGACGAACTGGCCCATCGCCGGATGGAGCGCTGGTTCGCCACCTACGCCGCGTCCGTGCGAGCGGCCACCCGCGACCGGACGGCTCGTCCGGTGGCGGTGGGCGTATGAGCACGGCGGTGGCGGCCCGCGGATACCGCGCGCTCGTCGCGCTGGCCGCGCCCATCGCGGGAATCCAGCTGGCGCAGGTGGCGCTCACCAGTGTCGACCTGGCCATGCTCGGGCTGCTCGGCGTGACCGCGGTGGCGGCGGGCGGGCTGGCGATCCTGCTCTACAACCAGATCCGCACCATGTGCGTCGGCATGGTCACCGGCGTCGGGAATCTCGTGGCCACGGCGGCCGGGGCGGGGGAACTCCGCACCGGCACCGGTGAACTCGACGAGCGGGCGCGGGACGAGATCCGGTCGCTCCTGCGGTCCGCGCTGCTCGTCGCAACCCTGACCGCGGCGATGGGCGCGTCCGTCCTTTGTGGACTGGCGGCCGCCTTGCCGTTGCTCGGACAGAAACCGGAGATCGTGTCGCTCGCCAGGGCGATGATGTTCGCGCTGGCGGGCGGGCTGTTCCCCATGGTGTGGCTGAACGTGATGCGCCAGTTCGCCGTCGGGCTGCGGCGCCCGGGTTCCCTCCTCGCCGTGACCTTGGTGTCGATCGCGGTCAACGCCTTCCTCAACGCGGCGTTCGTCTACGGCTGGGCGGGCCTGCCCGAGCTGGGCGTCGCCGGGATCGGCCTGGCGACGACGCTGGTCCAGTTCTTCACGCTCGCCGTGTTCGCCTCGGCCGTCCGGCGGGATCCCCTGCTGCGTCCCATGGTTTCGCTCGCGCTCTGGCGCGCGGATCCGGTGGTGGCCCGGCGCATCGTCTGGCACGGGACCCCGATCTGTTTCACCTACGGGTCGGAAGCCGCGATCACCTCGATCGCGACCATGCTGATGGGCGCCTTCGGCCCGGCGATGCTCGCCGCGTCGAACGTCGCGAACCAGCTCGCGTACATCGTCTACCAGGCCAACATCGGTCTGTCGCAGGGATCGTCCATTTTGGTCAGTCGCGCGGTCGCCCACGGCGATCGCGGGCGGGCGCCGGTGATCGCCCGCCAGGCGCTCACCCTTTCCTGGTCACTCATGGCGGTGGTGAGCCTGGCGTACCTGGTGGTGCCGGAGGTGCTGTTGTGGCCGTTCCTGCACGACGAGGCCGACACGGTGGTGGTCGGCACGGCGTCGGCCCTGCTGGTGTTCGCCATCGCGCAGCAGTACAGCAAGGGAACGCAGAACATCCTCGTCGGCTTGCTGCGCGGGCTCGGTGACACCGTTTCCGGCCTCCGCTGCACTCTCGTGGGGTACTGGGCGGTGGGTGTGCCGGCGATGTTCTTGTGCGCCTACGTGTTCGCTTGGGGCGGCTGGGGTGTCTGGGCCGGTCTGTGTCTCGGCTTCGCGGCGACCGCGGTCCTGCTCGGACGGCGGTTCGCCGGTCAAGGGCTCGGTTCGGCGCGATAGCCGTCGATCCGGGCGAGCAGGTCGCGGGACGCTGGATCGGTGTGTCGGCGCGGGAGGGCCGCCAGCGGCGCGAGCCGATCCTTGGTGCGGGTGGAACCGAGGCCGCGCGCGAGGTCCAGCGCCTCGGTGCCGGTGCGGACGGCTTCGTCGAAATCGCCCTGGAGCGCGTGGTTCTGCGCGAGCATGATCAAGGTGAGCGCGAGGCTGCGGGACATTTCCTTGCCGTAGCCGCCGACGGCGTCGCGTAGCCGCGCGATCGCCTCTTCGCTGTGCCGGGAGGTGGCCGTCCTGGCCAATTCGGTCAGGACGGTCCCGTGCATCGCGGCCATGTCCGTGGTGCCGAAGAAGGCTTCCCAGGGTCGTGCCGCCGCCCAGGTGTCCGCGCTCTCGAACTGACACTCCGCCCGTGTCAAGCTCGCGAGGGCGGCGCGCTCGTCGCCTGCCTTGGCCAGTGCCCACGCCTCGTTGATCGTCAGGATCGCCTGTGCTCGCAGGGAACCGGAGCGATGGGCGGCGGCATGGCCCTGGCGGAGATGGTCCAACCCGCCCTCGACATCGTCATGGTGCAGCGCCAGCCTGCCGAGGCGGTAACAGATGTTGGCCATGAGATTGTCGTTGCCCGCCGCGGCGGCGAGACCGAGGGCGCGGTCGAACCGGAGCCGCGCCGGAATCCGGCGGCCGATATCGAATTCCGTCCAGCCGAGCAGATTGTGCAGATCGGCGAGCACCGTCAGCAGCCGCGACCGGAGCGTGCCGGGGACCGTCCCCCAATTGAGCGGCAGGCTGACCGATTTCACGACGTGCACCACGTCGCGGGAAAAGGCGCCGCCCTGCCGGTAGTCCAGCGCGCGCAGGACGTCGATGGCGTTTTCGAGACTTTCGACGTCGGTGGTGCCTCTTCCGGTCGTTGTCATGGACTCACCTCACGCAAGTCATGGCCCGGTTCACCGGCTACCCGGAGTCGCCCGGCCCGAAACCGGCCCTCACTCCTCGGGGGTCTTGATTTGACCGGTTCCAGAGACGCTCTTATCGTCCATGGTGATGTCCGACTTCGAGGCACAGCTGCGAGCGGTTTCGCTGCGCGTGACTCGGCCCCGGCTGGCCGTGCTCGCGGCGCTGCGCGATCATCCGCACGTCGACACCGAAACGGTGATAGCGCTGGTGCGGGCCGACCTTCCCACGGTCTCCCACCAGGCGGTCTACGACGTGTTGCGGGCGCTCACCGAAACCGGTCTGATCCGGCGTATCCAGCCCGCCGGCGCGCTCGCCCGTTACGAGACCCGGGTGGGGGACAACCATCACCATGTCGTCTGCCGTTCCTGCGGTGCGATCGCGGACGTCGACTGCGCCGTCGGCCATGCCCCCTGTCTCACCGCCTCGGACGATCACGGGTTCGTGATCGACGAGGCGGAGGTCGTCTACTGGGGCCTGTGTCCCGGCTGCGCGGCCGACCCCGTCCAGCGATGAATTCGCCTGCCCGGAAGGAAAGAAATGAGTGACACCCCGGAGAAGGGCTGCCCCGTGGCCCACGACTCCGTAACCGCGCACGGTAGCGAGAGCGAGAACCCGGCGATCGACTCGCCGACACCGAAAACGGGTGGCCGCCCGCGTACCAACAAGGACTGGTGGCCCAACCAGCTCGATCTGTCGGTGCTGCACGCCCACTCGCCCAAGGCCAACCCGCTCGGCGAGGACTTCAGCTACGCCGAGGAATTCGCCAAACTCGACGTCGAGGCCCTCAAACGGGACATCGTCGAGGTGCTCACCACCTCGCAGGACTGGTGGCCCGCCGACTTCGGCCACTACGGCGGCCTGATGATCCGGATGAGCTGGCACGCCGCGGGCACCTACCGCATCCACGACGGCCGCGGCGGCGCCGGTGACGGCGCGCAGCGGTTCGCCCCGCTCAACAGCTGGCCAGACAACGCCAACCTCGACAAGGCGCGGCGGCTGCTGTGGCCGGTCAAGGAGAAGTACGGCCAGCAGATCTCGTGGGCCGACCTGCTCGTGCTCGCGGGGAACGTCGCACTGGAATCGATGGGGTTCAAGACGTTCGGCTTCGGCTTCGGCCGGGTGGACACCTGGGAGCCCGAGGAGATCTTCTGGGGCCCGGAGGACACCTGGCTGGGTGACGAGCGCTACGCCAATGACACCGAGATGGTGCCCGACGTCGGCGCGACCGAGATGGGCCTCATCTACGTCAACCCGGAGGGGCCGCGCGGCAACGCCGACCCGGCCGCGGCGGCGCATTTCATCCGGGAGACCTTCGCCAGGATGGCGATGAACGACGAGGAGACCGTCGCGCTCATCGCCGGCGGGCACACCTTCGGCAAGACCCACGGCGCGGGTATCGCCGACGACCACGTCGGCCCGGAGCCCGAAGCCGCCCCGATCGAGACGCAGGGCCTCGGCTGGCTGAGCAGCCACGGCAGCGGCAAGGGCGCCGACACGATCACCAGTGGTCTCGAAGTGACGTGGACCGACAAGCCGACGCAGTGGAGCAACCGGTTCTTCGAGATCCTCTTCGGCTACGAGTGGGAGCTCACCACGAGCCCCGGCGGCGCGAAGCAGTACGTCGCCAAGGATGCCGAGGCGATCATCCCGGACGCGCACGACCCGGCCAAGAAGCACAAGCCGACCATGCTCACGACGGATCTGGCGCTGCGCGTCGACCCGGCGTACGAGAAGATCTCGCGCCGCTTCCTGGAAAACCCGGACGCGTTCGCCCTCGCTTTCGCCAAGGCCTGGTATAAGCTGCTGCACCGCGACATGGGCCCGGTCAGCCGCTTCCTGGGGCCGTGGGTCCCCGAGCCGCAGCTGTGGCAGGACCCGGTGCCGGACGTCGACCACGAGCTCGTGGGGGACGCCGACATCGCCGCCCTCAAGACGAAGGTGCTCGAGTCGGGGCTCACGGTCGGCCAGCTCGTCGGCACCGCGTGGGCGTCCGCGGCGAGCTTCCGCTCCACCGACAAACGCGGTGGTGCCAACGGCGCGCGGATCCGCCTGGAACCCCAGCGTGACTGGGAAGTCAACCAGCCGGAGCAACTCAGGACCGTCCTGGAGACGCTGGAAGGCATCCAGCGCGAGTTCAACGACGCCGGTGGCGCCAAGATCTCGCTAGCCGACCTGATCGTGCTGGCGGGCTCCGCCGCCGTCGAGAAGGCCGCGCGTGACGCCGGCACCGAGGTGAGCGTCGCTTTCCACCCCGGCCGCACCGACGCCACGCAGGAGGACACCGACGCCGAGTCGTTCGCGCTGCTCGAACCGCGCGCCGACGGGTTCCGCAACTACCTGCGTCCCGAGGAGAAGCTGCAGCCGGAGGTCCTGCTCGTCGAGCGCGCGTACATGCTCGACCTGACCGCGCCGGAGATGACCGTCCTCGTCGGAGGCCTGCGTTCGCTCGGGATCACCGCCGGTGACACCCGCCACGGTGTCTTCACCGACCGGCCGGGCGTGCTCACCAACGACTTCTTCACCAACCTCCTCTCGCCGGGTACGAAGTGGAAGGTGTCGGAGTCCGAGGAGAACGTGTACGAGATCCGCGACTTCACCACGGACGCGGTGAAGTGGACGGCCACCGCGGTCGACCTCGTCTTCGGTTCGAACTCCCAGCTGAGGGCGCTCTCCGAGGTCTACGCGGGGCAGGCCGCGCGGGAGCGGTTCGCCGCGGACTTCGCCAAGGCCTGGACGAAGGTCATGGAACTGGACCGGTTCGACCTCGCCTGAGGCCGTTGCGCGTGAAGGCCCCCTTCCCTCGGCTCAGCCGAGGGAAGGGGGCCTTCACGCGCTTCACGGGATGTCGAGCTCCGTGTGCCGGGTCGCCAGGGTGCGGGCGAGTTCGGCGAGTTTGACGTTGAGGTCCTGGGAGGTGCGGCGCAGCAGGTCGAAGGCCTCGTCGGCGGTCAGGCCGCGTCGTTGCATGAGGATCCCCTTCGCCTGCCCGATGACGTCGCGCGATTCGACCGCCCGCCGGAGATGGCTCGCTTCCAGCTCCGCCCGGCTCACCGCGTTGGTGGTCGTCAGCGCGAGCGAGCCGTGGGTCGCCAGCAGCAACGCGGTGTCCTGTGCCCGCGAATCGAGCGCTCCGGGGCGGCGGCTGTAGATGTTCAGCGCGCCGGGCAGCCTCGGTGGAGCCGCGTCGGGCACCAGCACGGTGGACAGGATCGCGGTGAAACCGTGCCGCACGGCGACCCGGGAGAAGTCCGGCCACCTCTTCTCCGCCTTCAGGTCCTCACTGCGGATGTACCCGGGACTTTCGCAGTCGGCGGCGTCGACGCACGGCCCCGTGCCCGCCCGGTACTGCACGTCGTCGAGCTCCAGCGCCACTTCGCCGGTCGAGACGGGGGTGTGGAAGCTCCCGTCCGGGGCCCGCAGGGTGACCGACACCAGGTCCGCGCCCGGGACGACCCGGTACGCGGCGGCGACGATCTGCCGCAGGACCTGGGCGGGTGTCGAGGCGGCCAGCAGCAGGCGCGTGAGTTCGACGAACTGCTCGGCCAGCGGGCCCGCCGACATGGTCTCGCCTGAGCCGAATCCGGCCTTGTCGCGCTGCCACAGTCGTTCGTCCGCCATCGCTGACCATCCAGTCATGTTCGGTGTTCTCCACCGGGTACCCCGCGGCGTCATCCGCCAATCGAGTCCGATGTGGACAGTGCCTCAGGGATCGACCCGTGCGCGGAGAAGACAGAACACGTTTCCCTCGGGGTCGGCGAGCACATGCCACGACTCTTCCCCCGTCTGGCCGACGTCGGCGGGCCGCGCCCCGGCGGCGAGCAACCGCTCCAGTTCCGCGTCCTGATCGCGGTCGGTGGGGTTCACGTCGAGGTGCAGCGGGAGCTTGCCCGGCTTCGGATCTTCGCTGCGGCTCAGGATCAACGTGGGCTGAGGTCCGCCGAAGCCGACGCCGGGCGGCCCGATCTCGACGTCGTCGCCGTCCTTGCCGATTTCGACGTAGCCGAGCACTTCGCACCAGAAGGCCGCCATCCGGACCGGGTCGGCGCAGTCGAGGATGAGCTCGGTGATACGGCAGGCCATACGGCGAGGATAGCCCCGATTCGGCGCATGAATCCGCGGGGAGTGGGTATCCGGGGGCGTCGGGTTGATCGCGCACCGAGGAGGCGGACGAGGCCGAAGACGTCGCGCACGGTCAAAAGGAGCACGCCGAGGCCGAGCAACTGCTCGTGAAGCTGAACGGCACCGAACCCGAATCGGCGGAGTTCGACAAGGTGCTCTCCGACCTCGTCGAGGCGGTCACGCATCACGTGGAGGAAGAGGAATCCACCGTACTGCCGAAAATGCGGCGCGAACTGGGCGAAGCACGGCGCCGCGAACGGGGGAAGGCCTTCGTGGACAGCCGGGCGTCGCATCTCGGCGACCGTCCCGGTGAGGCCACCAAACGAGAACTGCTGACCCAGGCGCGCAACGCGGGTGTGACGGGTGCCTCGAAGATGGACAAGGACGAGATCGCGCGCGAGGTGGCCAAGTCGTCCTGAGCGGACTGACCTGTCGCGACGGTTGCGGTCCTGGCCACACCCTTCTACCTTCGATGGATGGCGATCGATACCGAAGCCGGGCAGGCCGCTCCTCTCGTCGTGGTCGAGATGGCCCGTTCGGAAGAAGCGATCACCGTCGAAGTGGCGGGTGACATCGATATTTCGACCAGTCCTCGGCTCCGGGCCGGGCTCTTCGAACTGCTGGCCGACGGCCCCGGCGCCGCGGTGATCGACATGACCGGAGTCGGCTTCTGCGATTCCTCGGGTCTTTCCGTGCTGGTGCAGCTGAATCGTCACTGCGCGGAGGCCGGGATCGACCTGAGTTTCGCGCCGTCCAAGGTACTGCGGCGGGCCATCGAACTCACCGGACTGATGCCCACGCTGAAAGTGGTCGGCGGCTAAGCGACGACGCGGACCGTGCCCAGCTCGGGATCCGCGGCGTCGTAGACGAACATGCCGGCGCGGACGCCGGTGTGGAGATAATCGATGATCGCGTCGGTGAACACTTCACCGGGAGCGATCGCCGGGACACCCGGCGGGTAGGGGCTGACCATCTCCGCGCTGACGCGCCCCTCGGCCTTGTCGAGCGGCACGTGCTCGGCGTCGGCGAAGAACGCGTCGCGGGGCGACATCCGCATTTCCAGGGTCAGTTCGGCGGCCGAAGGCAGGTCGACCGCCGGCCGCCGCTCGAAATCGTGTCCTGCCAGCCCGCGCAGGCCGCTCATCAGGGCGGACACGGTTTCCTCGTCGTCGGCGTGGGTGATCTGCACCGCGATCCGCCGGTGGTCGGACAGCCCGGTGTGCAGATGGCGTTCGGCGAGATGGTCGGCCGCCTGGTAGCCGGTGATGCCGAGGCCGGCGACGTCGACCACGATCTTGAGGGGGTCGTGTTCGAACGCGAGCGGGCGGAATTCCGCGGCCGGCGCGTGCAGGCCCGGGATGTCTTCGATCTCCGCTCGTAGGCGGGAGGCCAGCGACAGCGCGTTGCCCAGCAGTTCTTCGCCGTGCTCGACCATCTGCCTGCGCCAGCCGTCGAGGGAGGCGTACAACAGGGCGGAAGTGCTCGTGGTGCCGAGAAGATCCTCCCTGGCCTTGAGCACGTCGGGGGAGACCCGGTCGCCTCGCAGGTGGAACACCGACGCCTGTTCGAGCCCGCCGCCCATCTTGTGCGTGCTCGTGACGCAGAGGTCGGCTTCGCCGTCCATCGCCCAGGTCGGCAGGTCGTCGTGGAACGGGTAGTGGGCACCCCACGCCTCGTCGACGATCAGCGGCTTGTCCGCGGCATGGCAGACGCGGGCGACACCGCGGATGTCGGCGCAGGTGCCGTAGTCGGTCGGGGTGATCAGCAGCATGCCTTTGACGCCGGGCGCGTCCGCCAGCGCGGCCTCGACCTCTTCCGGGCCGGGAGGATGCGCGAGATGGTGCTCCTCGTCGTACCGGGGGCGGACCCAGACCGGGTGCACACCGCTGATCACCAGGCCGGCGACGACCGATTTGTGGGCGTTGCGGGACACCAGGAGACGTTCACCCGGTCCGGCGACGGCGAGCATGGCGCTCTTGACCGAGAGTGAACTTCCGCAGGTGGAGAAGAAGGTGTGCTCCGCGTCCACCGCGTCGGCCATCAGGTCCTGTGCCTGGCTGAGGATCCCACGCGACATCCTGCGGTCGTCCAAACCGTTGAGGGTGAGCAGGTCCGACGCGAACGCGTCCCGGCCGAGCAGCTCCAGTACGCGCGGATCCGCGCCGCGGCCTTGTTTGTGACCCGGTGGGGTGAAGGCGAGCCCGCCCGCGCGGCGGTAGGCCTCGATGGCTTCCAGCACCGGTGCGCGCGAGTGGTCCATCCTGCCTCCGATCAGCGGCCGAGGGCGTTCTGCAGTTCCTTCTTGGTCATGGTGGACCGGCCTTTGATGTTGCGCTTCTTCGCTTCGTTGTAGAGCTGGTCCTTGGTCGGCCCGCCGGGACCCTTCCGGTTACCGGACCGTTGGCCGCCGCGTTTCTGCGGCGACTTGTCCCTGGTCGAACTCTTGCTCGTGGTCTTGGATTCACCGGATTGGGCGCGGTTCTTGTTCACCGTGCGTGCGGCGATCTCCTCGGCGCGGCCGCTACTCGCGCCGCGTTTCTTCTGAGAGGACTTGATGTGCTCGTACTGACGTTCGCGTTTGTCGCTCCAGCTCTGTTCAGGCACGGCTCCTCCTTCGTCTTGACCTGCGGATACCCGTTCGGCCCAGCGGTCAATCGAAAGATCGCCCGTCCAGGGCAGATGTTTACCGTCCCCGCCCGTCGGGTATCAAAACGGTGACGAGGGGAGCGGATTCATGTCGGTCCACAAAGGACGAAGGTGACTTTGGTGAACGCTACGTCGCTCATGGAAGACATCGATCACGTCGTCCTGCGGGAAGAGGCGGTCCCGGCTCCTCGTGACCGCCGTTCACGGCGCAGGGACGATTACTCCCATTGCCGTCCCTGGTTCGACGAGATGGCCGCATTACCCGCCGGTCACCCGGAACGGGAGCGTCTGCGGGAACGCCTGATCCTCGAACTGCTGCCGGTCGCCGAGCACATCGCCGTCCGGTTCAGCGGACGAGGGCAGCCGCGGGAAGACCTGATCCAGGTGGCGCGGATCGGCCTGATGAAGGCCGTGGACCGGTTCGATCCGGGGCAGGGCGGGGATTTCCTGGCGTACGCGGTGCCGACGGTGATGGGCGAGGTGCGGCGTTTCTTCCGTGACACCGGCTGGGCGGTCCACGTCCCGCGCGGAATGCAGGAACTGCGCACCCGGCTTTCGCGGGCGACCACGGAACTCACCCAGACCCTCGGCCGCGCGCCGACTCCCACCGAACTCGCCGAGCATCTCGACGTGGACGCCGACACCGTCCGCGAAGGGCTGCTCGCCGCGAACAGCTACCAGACGTCGTCCCTGGACCGGCCGGTCAACGACGGCGAGGGTTCGCTTCCGCTGTCCGACGTGGTGGGAGAACTGGATTCCCGCTTCGAGCACATCGAGGACCGGCACACCGTGGTCCCGCTGCTCCAACGGCTGCCGGAGCGGGAGCGGGCGATCGTGACGATGCGGTTCTTCGACGGGATGACCCAATCCCAGATCGCCGAACGCGTCGGGATCTCCCAGATGCACGTTTCCCGCCTGCTCACGAAGGTCCTGCAGGATCTGCGCGGCAGGCTCAACGGCTGAACAACTCGCCGAGGCCCTGCCGGATCGGCGGGGTGCCCAGCGCCCGCAGGGAATCCCAGAGGGTCACCGCGGTGGCCGTCAGCACGGGTTTGCCGAGGCCGGTTTCGAGGTCTTCGAGCAACGGCGTCGTGTGTAGGGCTGTTTCGGGGATCAGCAGCGCTTCGGCCTCGTCGTGGTCGGCCGCCGCGGCGAGTTCGGTGATGCGGCGGCCGTCCCAGGCCGCGAGCGCCCGGTCCGAAGGCGCGTCGGCGGAGACCGAATGAACGGTGGAGACACCCGCCTCCGCGAGGAAACCGGCGAAAGTCGCGGTCGTGTCGCGGTGATAGACCGAGGCGAGCGCCACGCGCCTGGTGCCCAAGTGGGCGAGCGCGGTGAGGTACGCCAGCGAAGTGCTGCGCGCCGGGACACCGAGCCGTTCGCCGAGCACACGCGACTGTTCGAGCGCGCCGTCGAGGCCGCGCGTGAAGCTGCAACTGGAGCAGGCCCAGCTGACGACGTCCGGCGCCGTGCCGAACCGCGCGGCGGACACGAGCCTGCCCGGCGCGCCGAGTTCGCGCACGGCTTCGTGTTTTCCGGCCGCGTCGAGGTCATCGACCCGGCCGACGTTGTCGCCCCACGGGACATAGGCGAAGTCCACGGTGAGGCCGGGACTCAGTTTTCCCGCCAGGGCGAGGAAATCGTCCTCACCGCAGTCCCGCGTCGGGTACAGCAGGCCGATACTGGTCACGGCTCACTCCTTCCGGGTCGAAGCCCTTCGGAGGTACCCGACGCGAGCCGCGGTCACTCGTGCGCGGCGGACAGGACGCCGAAATCCGGCGGGGTGAGCTGCCCGACGCTGTGGTCGTCCTCGCGGACGGCCCTGAGGAAGCGCGCGACCTGGGCGGGACGCGGGGTGGCGGTCTTCCCGCCCAGGTAGCGGAGGACGATGAGATCCTCGCCGGAGTGGGTCTCGATCGCCACGGCCCAGCCGTGGATCTCGTCCCACAGCAGCGCGACGTCGCGCTCAGGATGGGTGGGGAGCCGCTCGTCGAGCGCGACGTACGCCGAAACCGGGCTGTCGTGGTCGACGGTGCAGGATTCGAGGCCGACGCCGAGGACCTCGGTGACTTCGGCGAGATACCCCCACACGGCGTCGCGGGTGTGCGGGTGGCGGACAGGCATGGTGAGCAACGAGGACTTCCCTTTCTTTCCCCGGCCTCGTCCGGTGCGGGACCCGGGGCCCGCACCGGACGGGACACTCAGGCCTGGATCTCCTTGCGGTCCGACGTGGAACCGGTGATTTCGATGCGCCGCGGCTTGGCCTTCTCGGCGATCGGGATGCGCAGGGTCAGCACGCCCGCTTCGTAGCCGGCCGCGATGTTGTCGGTGTCGAGCGCTTCGCCGAGGAACAGTTGGCGGGAGAAGACACCGAGCGGACGTTCGGAAACCTGCATCTGGACGTCTTTCCCGGCGAACGGGCGCCGCTCGGCCTTGACGGTCAGGACGTTGCGTTCGACGTCCAGCTCGATCGCCTCGGCGGTGACACCGGGAAGATCGAAGCAGACGACGAACTCGTCGCCTTCGCGGTACGCGTCCATCGGCATGGTGGCCGGCTTGGACCAGGTGCCCGGATTCGCGGTGCCGAACATGTGCTGGGTCAGCCTGTCCAGTTCGCGGAACGGGTCGGTGCGCATCAACATCGGGTTCCACCTCCTGGGTCGTTGTCATTGGTGTCAACACGCACTACTGTTCTAACATGTCATCGGAACGATGACAACCGTCGAGTCGTCGATTGGATGACAGGCATGGACGAAGACCCCGCCCAGACCGTGCGCACCGTGCGCGACGTGGTGGCCGAGGCCCGCTCCGGCGTTTCGGAACCGGAGAGGCTCCTGGCTGCGCTGGTCGCGTTGAAGACGGTCCGTGAGCAACTGGCGGCTTGGGAGCCGGAGCTGATCGCTGCCGCTCGCGCGGGCGGCACCAGCTGGACGGCGCTCGCGCGAGCGCTGGGGGTCGCGAGCCGTCAGGCGGCGGAGCGGCGGTTCCTGCGGTTGCGGCCGTCCGACGGCGGGGAGAGCACGGGGGAGGCGCGGGTCGACGCTGAACGAGACCGGCGGGCGGGTGATCGCGCGGTGGCCGAGTGGGCGCGGCGCAACTCGGCGATCCTGCGGCAGCTGGCCGGTCAGGCGGGCGCGCTGGACGGATTGAACGCCAAGGCCAAGGAAAGCGCCGAGAGGCTGAGCGCGGTGCTCGGCGAGGACGACGTCACCGGTCTTCTGGCGCCGCTGGCCGACCTTCGCGCCCATCTGCCCCGCGAGCACACCGGATTCGCCGAACGGCTCGGCGAGATCGGCATGCACACCGAGCAGGTCCGGCGGTCCGCCGTCGACGACAGGAGGGATCGCAACTCTTCGCGGTGAGGGTGTGAACACGGCGCCGGGCGGGTACCCGGTGCCGTTCGCCGAGCGAGCCGGGAGGTTCTTCGATGCTGGTCCGACCCGATTCCCAGCCGGCCGCCGACGTCGTCGAGCTGGCGTTGAAAGTGCTTGCCGCGGAAGGCCTGCACGGGCAGGCCGCACAGGCGGCCCTCGAAGCGATGGCGCGGGAAAGGGGCCTGCCGGTCAAGCGGTGCGCCGAGCTCATCGTGGCGGCCGTCGACGGGCGAGCGAACTGAGGCCGGGCCGACTCGGTCCCGGAACGCCGTGAAGGCCTCCTTCCCTACCCTGAGGGTAGGCAAGGAGGCCTTCACGGACACGCGGCCGCAGCCCTACTGGCAGGCTTCGCAGTCCGGGTCGTCGATGCGGCAGGCGGCACCATCGGTGAGCGGGAAGTCGAAGTCGTCGAGAGCGGGGACGGCCAGAGCGGTTTCTTCCGGCGTGGCGGTGGCGGACATGTCACTCCCTTGGTACGGAACGGGTCTTATCTCTCTGTAGCGCTGACGATCGCCGGTCATTCCGTGACGCGCGCCACAGGGTTCCGGTGGCCGTCCGGAGCAGCGTCTCCGCGTCGTCCAGCGCCTTGGCGAGGGCGTCCGGGTCCGCGCGCAAACCCGCGACGACCGTGTCGATCTCGCGCAATCCCGCGCGCAGCCATCGCGGCGGTGGCCAGCGCGCCCGCGACCTCCGCGGCCTGCCCGCGCGGGACGAAGGCGCCACGGGTGTAACGCAGGGTCAGTTCGGCGCGGCCTCGCCACATCGCCGGGGCCGTTTCCCGCAGCGCTTCCGGGTAGTCCGGCCGCGGCAGGTCGCCGCGCAGCACGCGGTTGACCGCGAGTTCGGCGACGGGCAGTAACTCGGGACGCCCGCGAGGTGGAACATCAACGGCTCCCAGTGGAACCGGCCTTCTCGCGCTTCGGCGAGATGGTGTCCGACGGAGCCGAGGTCGCGGTAGTGGACGTCGACGTGCCTGCCGTCGATCGTGAGCCAGGCACCGCCGTCGAACACGCCGCCGCCCCACGCGCCGAGTTCGGAGACCTCGCCGTCCCAGCCGACGGCCCGGAGGTCGGCCGGATCGAAGCCGCCGCGGTAGTAGACGGCGAAATCCCAGTCGCTGCCGGGGCCGTGCGTGTCCTGCGCGCGGGACCCGCCGAGGGTGACGGCGTGCACCGAGGGAAGCGCGGCCAGCGTGTCGGCCACGTGGGCAAGGAAAGTGTCGTCGTTCATCGCGCGGACGAGCTCAGGGTCGTGCCCGCGCGGACGCGATCGGGTTTTGAGCGCGCGAGAGCGTGTTCGCGGCCGTACGCTCGAAAGATGACTGCGATCCCAGGACGACTCCGCGCACCGCTGGCGTTCCTCTCGTTCCTGGCCGCGGTCGCGGTGGTCGCACTCGTCGGCGGACTCGCCGCGGCCGACGCCCGCTCTGTCTACAGTGGACTCGAACGGCCGTCGTTCGCACCGCCCGCGTGGTTGTTCGGTCCGGTGTGGACGGTTCTGTACCTCGCCATCGCGGTGTCGGGCTGGCTGTACTGGAAAGCGGGTGGCGACCGCCGGGGGCTGACCTGGTACGCGGTACAACTGGTGCTGAACGCCGCGTGGACGCCGCTGTTCTTCGCGGCCGGCGCCTACGGCCTCGCCCTCGCCGACATCGTCCTGCTCGACGTCGCGATCGTCGTCACCGCTCTGTACTTCCGCCGGTCTTCCCGGGTTTCGGCCGCGTTGCTGCTGCCGTACCTCGCCTGGACGCTGTACGCGACCGCGCTCACCGCCGCGATCGTCGTGCTCAACTGACCCCGAGCGGAAGCGTGGCGGCCACTCCCTTGGCGTGCCTGCCGTCGAGCCGGTCCAGGGTGAGCCCGCCCCGGCGGGCGGCGAGTTCCAGGTCCCGCACCGCGTGTTCCACCGCCTGGGTTCCCGCGGCGGCGATCCGGATCGAGGCACTGACGCGCGGTTCGGTCTCGGCGGCGCTCCGGCGGGCGGTCACGGCCAGTGTCACCGCGGAACCGGGGGCGGCGGCGAGCAGACGGCGCGAGAGATCCGCCGCGAGTACCGGGGAAAGCGCGTCCCAGCCGTCGAGGCGGAACGTCGCCTGGCAGATCGGGCCGCTGTGCCAGAACCGCCAGTCCTCGCGGATGCGCGCCCGGCCGGCCGTGACGTGCGCCAGCGAGGCGAGTACGCCGAGGACCTCGTTTTCGGCGAGCGCCCGCACCGGCAGTCCGCCGCGACGGAGCTGCCGCCGCACCCGCCGGACCGTGTTCCCGAGTGCCTGCCGCACATCCGCGTCGCGGTGGGCGTCGACGGTGCGCAGCGCCTGCAACGCGACCCAGCCCCGTGGTGGCCGTGAACGGTCCGCGCCGACGTGGTGGATGACCTGCGCGGCGACGTCCGACGCCTGTTCGCGGGCCGGCGGCAGCAAGGTCAGCGGCGACGGCATCGGCTGTTCGCGTACGGCCGATTTCGGTTGCAGCACAGCGGTGATCCCGTCGGCACGGCTGACCATGAACACCGTCTCGTCGCCGATCTCGCCCGCCGTCCCCGCCGCTTCCGGCGACAGCAGGCGCAGCAGCGCCCGGCCCGCCTCTCCCGCGTTCCGGAGATCCCGGTCACGGTCCCGCGTCAGATAGCCGGACGCCGAACCGAGCCAGGCGTAGAGCCAGCGGCCGCGGATCCGCACGGTGGTCAGCGCGAGGACCACGACGGCGGCGGTGACCACCACGGCCGCCAGCGGCCATGGCCGCCCCGCCACCAGGACGAGCGCGACGAGGACGAGTTGCCAGCACACGATCTGCGCCACCCCGATCCCGCCGAACCGTCCGGACCGCCGCACCGCGACGGGCGCCGGTGGATTCGGCCGTGGCGCACCGGGCACCGTGGCGGGTACGGGTACCACCGCGAATCCTCGCGGTCGCTGCTCCGCCTGGCGAGCGGCGGTGAGCGCGGCCAGCGCGGCCTCACGGGCGGCGGCCCGCGCGGCCGGCGCGGCGTAGGCGAGCGGATCGGGAATGGCCTCGGCCCGCGGTGCGGCCGGTGCGGCTTGGGGAAGCGGCGGGGGCGGCGCGTGGTACCGCCCGCCCGTCCTGGCCGCGCCGAGATCGGTCATCGTCCTGCCTCCTCAACCGTGTCGCCTCAGGCTGCCCCGGCCAACATGATGTTTCGATGACACGGCGCCCGCGAGCGGCGAGACAGGCTGTTTCATCGAAATTTCATGGTCGCTCTCTAGCTTGATCGCGTGAACACCGAGAAGCGGTTCAGCGCGGTGGCCAGGACGAGAATGGCCGTGGCGCTGGTGGTCGCGGGCTGCCTGGCGCTGGTCGGCCTCGCCGTGACCGGACAGGCGGCGACCCCCGAGCGGCTGGAGTTCGTCCAGGTCGGTCACTGGGTCTACAACGACGCCGCCCAGTCCGCGTTCCACGTCGACGGTTCGACGAACCGCGTCGACGCGCGCGCGGACGTGCCCGGCGCGAACGGCAGCCAGGTCGCGCAGGGGGACGGTTCCGGCTACGTGGTCGAGCGGAACCGCATCACGGAGTTCGACAAGGCGACCTTGAGCGTGGAGGAGTCCGTGCCGCCGCCCGCGCCGGAAACCCCGTTCGTGATGGAGGTCGCGGGCGGTCCGTACCTGGTCTACCGCAACGCCGGCCAGATCGTGCGTCTCGGGGACCCGGCCGCGACAGTGCCCGCAGGGGGGCCACTGTCCCGGCCGGTCGCGACGACCGAGGGAACGGTGTGGACGCACCGCGTCGACAACGGCTCGGTCTGCGAACTGCCCAAGGGCGCCGCCGTCATGACCTGCCCCGCGCAGCTCCCGCCCGGACACGGCGGCGGGCTGACGCTCGTCGGCGACCAGCCGGTCGTGCTCGACACCACCGGCGACAGCCTCCACCGCGTCGGCCCGGACGGGCTCGGCGACGGTCTTCCGCTCGGCATCAAGCTCTCGCCGTCGGCGCAGGTCGCCAACAGCGCCGTCGGCGACCGGCTGGCCATCGCCGATCCGGAGCGCAATCAGCTCCACCTCATCGACATCAGCGGCCTCGACCAGGACCGCCCGTCCGCGAAGCCGATTTCGGTCGAGCTGTCCAAGGGCAGCCGGTTCAACGGGCCGCTCTCCTCGTCGAACGTCGTCGCCATGGTCGACGAGACCCGGGGTGAGGTGCTGACCTACGACGCCACCGGCAAGCTCCGGTCGACCACGAAGGTGCCGGGCCAGGGAACGGCGCCGAGGCTGGCCAAGGGCGAGGACAACCGGATCTACGTCGACAGCTCCGACGGCTCGCACGTCCTGGTCGTCAACGGCGACGACGGCACGGTGGTCGACGTCGACGTCGACAAGGCGGCCAGCAGCCAGACCGCGGGCGCGCCGTCGGCCGGTCCGGAACCATCCGGCGACCAGCCCCCGCCATCGCAACAACAGCAGCAGGCTCCGCCGAACACCCAGCAGGCGCCCCCGCCCGTGGCGAAGGCGACCCCGCCCGGCGCGCCGAGGAAGGTGAGCGCGTCGTCCGGGGACGGCTCGATCAAGGTCTCGTGGAGCCCGGCCGCGGACAACGGCGCGCGGATCACCGGCTACCGGGTGACCTGGACAGGAGGGTCCACGCGTGTCGGCGGATCGTCACGAGGGACGACGATTTCCGGGCTGCGCAACGGAACCCCGTATGTGCTCACCGTGGTCGCGGAGAACTCGGCGGGGATCGGCCCCAGCGCCAGCGCCAAGGCGGTCATCCCAGGACCCGCGAACCGGCCGGCCGGGGCGCCGGTCGTCACCGCGAACGCCACCGCGGCAGGCAAGGTTTCGGTGAGCTGGACCCAGCCCGACCTCCGCGGCGGCACGCTGGTGCACTACCTGGTCAGCGTGACGGGCAAGGGCCAGCGCACGGTTTCGGGCACGTCCGCGGAATTCACCGGGGTCACGGGCACCGCGACCGTCACGGTCCGCGCGGTGACGAAGTTCGGTTCGGGCTCCACGCTCACCGGCGCCACCGGCAGCCGGAAGGTCACCGTGCCGGTGCCGTCGGATCCGCCGACCATCACCATCACCGGTGTCCGGGTGGGGACCGGCCTGATCGTCGACATTACGGCCAACGGGAAGGGTGCGTCCGCGACCTGCCAGGCGAAGTACGGTGACGCCGTCTCGGCCTCGAAGGCCTGCTCCGGTGCCACCAGTCTGCCCATCAACAACGTGGTCTATTTCGGCGCCATTACGGTGACCGCCACCATCAAGACGGCCGGGGGCACGGCTTCGGACAGCTGGACCGGGGTGCCGTCGATGAACGGCGGCGCGCTGGTCTGGCTCGGCCCGATGGCACTGGCCGGCCTGCGCCGACGAAAGGAAAAGGAACTTCTGTGACGCTCACACCCAGGGTCGCCTACGAGCAGATCGCCGAGAACGTGCAATCGGTGGTGCGCGGCAAACCGGAGGTCGTCCGGCTCACCGTGGCCGCGCTGTTCGCCGAAGGGCATCTGCTGATGGAGGACGTGCCCGGCGTCGGGAAGACGACGATCGCGCGCTGTGTCGCCGCCAGCATCGGCGGCCGGTGGAGCCGGATCCAGTTCACCCCCGACCTGCTGCCCGGCGACATCACCGGCGTGATGGTCTACCACCAGAACGCCGAACGCTTCCAGTTCCACCCCGGCGGCATCTTCGCCAACGTGGTGCTGGCGGACGAGATCAACCGGGGTACGCCGAAGACGCAGGCCGCGCTGCTGGAGGTGATGGCGGAACGCCGCGTCACCGTCGATTCGGTCGGACAGGCGGTGCCGAGGCCGTTCCTCGTGGTGGCCACGCAGAACCCGATCGAGCTGGAGGGCACCTACCGGCTGCCCGAGGCGCAGCTGGACCGGTTCCTCATGCGCATTTCGGTCGGCTACCCGGATCTGGAATCCGAGATGCGCGTGGTCATGGGCGACTGCGCCGGGGTGACGCCGGACGAGCTGAAGCCGGTGCTGAGCATCGCCGACGTCCAGTCGGTCATCGACGAGGTCCGGAAGTCCCATCTGGCACCGGAGATCGTCAACTACGCGGTCCGGCTGGCCGCGTCGAGCCGGTCGCATCCGGACGTCCGCTACGGCGCGAGCCCGCGCGGCAGCATCGCGCTGATCCGGGCGGCGCAAGGGCTCGCGGCCACCTTCGGCCGCGACTTCGTCACCCCCGACGACGTCAAGGACGTCGCGCATCCGGTGCTCGACCACCGGCTCGTGCTGACCCCCGACGCGGAACTCAACCAGCGGCGGACCGCCGACATCGTCGACGAACTCCTGGGCGCGACGGCCGCTCCCATGGCCGCGATGGGGAGGTAGGCGTGCGGCTCACCCGCCGCGGCGTCATCGTGCTGGCCTTCGCCGCCGGGTCCTACGCCCTCGGCGAACTGGCCGGGTACACGTTTTTCCGTTCCTTCGCGGGGATCGCGGCGGGCGCGGTGCTGATCGCGCTGGTCACCACCAGGTTCCGGCCGCGGGTGGAGATCGGCCGGACCGTCCAGCCGGACCGGGTCGAACGGGGGAAACCCGCGCTGGCCTCGCTCGTCGTGCGCAACACCGGTTCGCGGCGGCACGGCGGTTTCGCCGCGGGGGACGGGATCGGGAACGAAACGCACCGACTGCGGGTCCGCCCGCTCGCACCCGGCGCCGAAGCGACGTACCACTACGAGCTCCCGACGGCGACACGCGGGAAACTGCGCGTCGGCCCGCTCGTCGTGCACCGGCCCGACCTGTTCGACCTCGCTCGCGGAGACCGGACCGTCGGGGATTCCGCGTGGTTGTGGGTGCATCCGCGACGGCACTCGGTGCGCGCGGCGCAGGCCGGGCACCCGAGGCACCACCACGAAGGCCCGATCACCGACCCGCCACTGCGTGGTTCGGCGGATCTGCGCGCGGTGCGGGAGTACGTGATCGGGGACGAGGTCCGGCATCTGCACTGGAAGGCGACGGCCAGGACCGGACGGCTCATGGTGCGCGAGTACGCCGACCCCGCCCAGCCCCGGTTCACCACCGTGCTCGACACGCGGCCCGCGTCGATGACGCCCGCCGTTTTCGAAGAGGCCGTCGAGGTGGCGGCTTCCCTGTTCTACGCGTCGGCGTCGGCTGGGCAGCACTGCCGCCTGATCACCTCCGCCGGCGCGGACACGCCGACCGACAGCGGGGTGCGCGCGGCGAGGACGCTGCTGGACGAACTCGCGCTCGTCACGCAGGACGCGGCGGACGACGCGCCGTTGCTGCCCTCGGTCCTGGCCGCCGCCGAACGCCCCGGCGGGGTGCTCGTGGTGGTCACCGGCCCGGACGCCGATCTCGGCCACACGGCCCGCTGGCGGCCCGACACCGTGGTCCGGCTCGGTGACCTCAGGCCGTCGGCCGGCTCCGGTGGACTGATCATCGCGGTCGACGCCGCCGGTGCCGCGGCCCAATGGAACTCCTTGGTGGGGAAGGCATGAGCGCCCGGTTCGATCGGCTCGCGGTCGCCGGGCTGCTCGGCGCGACAGGCGTCGCCGGGATGCTGTTCGCGCCCGTGTTCGGCTGGGCGGAACTGCTGGTGCCGGTACTCGTGGTCGTCCTGGTCGCGTACGGCTGCGCCGAACTGACCGCGAAGTTCCCCAAGCTGACTCCCTATCGGCCCGTGCTCGTCGCGGTGCTCGGTCTGCTCGGGCTGATCGAGACGGTGCTGACGTCGACCACGCTCGCCGCCCTGCCGACCGGCGCTTCGGTGCGCGGGCTGGCGCGCGGCTTCACCGAAGGCTGGCAGCTCACGCTGCAGTCCACCTGGCCCGCGCTGCCGGTCCCCGAACAGCTGCTCTTCGTGCCGCTGTCGGTGCTGCTCGCCGTCGTGCTCGGGCTTGAACTGGTGCTGCGACTGAAGAAGCCGCTCGTGGCGCTCGTGCCCAGCCTGGCCGTCGCCGGGTTGGCGCAGGCGTATGAGGCGTTGACGGGACTCGTCGCGGTGGCGGCGGCGCTGGGGTTCGCGCTGCCCGCCGGGCTCCTGCTGTGGTCGGGGCGCCGCGTCCGGTCCGTGAGCCGGGCACCCGGCGTGCCGCGTTCCTGGCGGGTGACGGGATCGGCGGTCTGGCCCGCACTGTCCACTGTGGTCGCCCTGGTCGCCGGATCGGTCGCGTTCGCCGTGCTCGATCCGGCCGGCCGCGATCCGCTGACGCTCAAGGACACCCAGGCCGCGCCGCCGCCGCGAAGCAGGGTCGCCAACCCGCTGGACGAGATCGCCCAGCGGCTCATCCGGCCCGGCGAGGAGGTGTTCCGGTACCGCGGCGACACCCCGGTTGACCAGTGGCGCCTGATCGTGCTCAACGGTTTCGACGGCGCGAACTGGCTGTCCGATTCCCGGCTCCACCGGCTCGGCGCCGGTCTGGACGGCGCTCCCGGCGGTGCGGGCGGCAGCGCCGAACTCAAGGTGCGCGGGCTTTCGGGACCCTGGCTGCCGAGCCATCAGGATCTGACCGGGGTGGACGGTCTGACCCCGCTGGTGGACCAGTCCGCGGGCACGCTGATGCTGGAATCGCCGTCCAGTACCTCGGTGCGGGACTACCGGCTCAGCTGGTCGTCACCCGAGGTCGATCTCGGCTCCGGCGAAGTCGACGCGCGCGCACCGGGCGGGCTCGGCGGACTCGGCGCGGTGCCGCCCGACGTCGAGCAGGTGGCGAAGGACGCCGTGCGCGGCCTGCGCCCGACGTTCCAGTCCGCGTTGCAGCTGGAACGGTTCCTCAGCACGAACTACCAGGTCGCGACGGGCACGGAGGAACTGCCGACCGGGCACGGCTGGCCGCAGCTTCGGCACTTCCTGCTGGAGAGCAAGCGAGGGACGAGCGAGCAGTTCGCCGCCGCGTACGTGGTCTTGGCGCGGATGAGCGGGATCCCGGCGCGGCTCGTCGTCGGATTCCGCGGTTCGGCCGAGAAAGACGGCGACACGCACGTCGTCCGGAACCGCGATGTCCTGGCGTGGCCCGAAGTCGCGGTCGCCGGGGCGGGCTGGGTCGCGCTCGACCCCACCGCCGCGGCCGTGGGATCGAGCCGGAGCCAGGCGGGCCCCGGCAAGGCGGTCGCCAAGGCGAGGGCCCAGCTGCCCGCCGAACAGCAACTGCGGCCGCCTCAGCTCCCGCCGGGCACGCAGCCGGACTCCGCCGAAGACCAGAACGCGGAAGCGGGGGTCAGCTGGTGGTGGCCCGCCCTCGTCGGCGCGATCGTCCTTTTCGGACTCCTGTGGCTCGTGGGGGTTCCGGCGGCGAAGGTGATCCGCGCACGACGGCGCCGCCGGCGGACCGGCGAGGAAGGGGTGCTCGGCGCCTGGGACGAGATCCGTGACCGGCTGCGCGCGCACGGGGTGCCGTTCCGGATCGGGATGACCCCGCGCGATCTCGCCGAATCGGCCGGATCGCTTGCCGGGGAAGGGATTCGCGAGCCGGTCGCCAGGCTGGCCAAGGTGCTGGACGTGACGCTGTGGTCCGGCGTCCCGGTGGGCGACGGCGCGGTCCGGCGAGCGTGGCAGGAAGTCGGCGAGGTACGCCGGGGCCTGGCCACCAGACCGTTCGCGGCTCGGGTGCTGGCGGCACTCGAGCCGCGAACCCTGGTGCCGGTCAAGGGACGGGCCGGGGGATCCAAGGCCTCGTGAGTGGTAAGGACGGTTAGAACCGTCCTTACCACTCACGAGACGAAACGCTCACGGGTTGCAGCGGGCGCCGCGGATCGAGACCGGCTCGGTGGTGTAGATGTGGCGGCCGTCGGTCGCCCTGAGCTGGAAGCAGTACCGGCGCGCCGGGTCGACCGGGACGTCGAGACTGCGCTGGCGGTGGGCGACGAGCTGTTTCGTCTCGAGCCGCTCGCCCGCCATGATCACGACGAAGTCCAGTTCGCCTTCCGCGGTCCAGGTCAGCTGCACGTGATCGCTCTGGTCGCGCGGCGGGGCGAGAGCCAGTTTGACGTCCGGCGCCGGAGCGGAAGCCGGTGCGGGCGGCGGGATCGCGGCCGCGACCGGGACGGCCTGCCCGCCGATCTCCGCCGGGACGAGGACCAGCGGCACCACGGCCAGCCCGGCGGCGAGCACTCCGGCGCCCGCCAGCGCGATGGGCTTCCAGGGAAGCCGCCGCTCGGTCTTGAGCGGACCGCTGAACTCGCGGATCAGGGTCCGGCCGCCCGAGGGCGGCGTTCGCACCACCTGGACCGGCGACGGGGCGGCGGGCTGCCGGATCACGGCGAAGTCGTCGAATTCGACGTCGGCGTCTTCTTCTTCGGCCGATACGTCGACAGGTTCCCCGGTGACGACTTCGCCGCCGGGCTGCCGCAGCTTCGTGAACAACCGCGCCAGCGAAGCGACGTCCTGCGGCCGGTCGGCCGGTTCCTTGGCCAGCAACCGAAAGATCGTGGCGGAAAGCTCACTCGGGACGCCCGGGTCCTGGATCGGCGCGACCGGTTCCCGTAGCACCTGGAGGATCCGTTCACCGGGCTGTTGCCCGGTGTGCCGGGGAAAGGGCGGTGTGCCGGTCAACGCGGCGTAGAGCACCGCGCCGAGTCCATAAAGGTCGGACGCGGGGGAAAGCGTGTCGTCGCGCAGGGTTTCCGGCGCGGTGTACTCGACCGCGTACATCGGGTCGCGCGGGAATCGCCGACGCAGGGCCACCCCGAAATCGGCGAGCACGAATTCGCCGGAGGCGCGGTACAGCACGTTGTGCGGGCTCACCCCGCCGTGCACGACGTCCGCGCCGTGCGCCGCGGCGAGTGCCGACGCGATCGCGGCGCCGAGCGCGAGCACGTCGGGAACACCCAGCCTGGCACCGGAATCCAGCAGACCGGCGAGTGAACCAGGGCACAGTTCGCGGCGGATCCCGGATCGGCCGCCCGCGTCGGTCAGGACGTCGTCGATCTGCAGCACCGAGCGCGTCGAGCGCACGGCGGCCAGCGCCTTCCGTTCGCGTTCCAGCCACGCGGAGGTCTCGCGGTCGAAGGCGCCGGGGAACATCTTGATCGCGAAGTCGTTGCCCGTAGCGGGATCCCGGCCCGCGTAGACGGTGGCGATGGGGCCCTGGGCGAGCAGCCTCGGTCCGCCGACTCCTGTCTCGATGCTCATGACCCCATTGTCGCGCAAGAAGACCCGATTCGGAGTACTTTCCCGGCGGCAGGTTCCTGCCGCGGCGGCCCGGCGCGCGGGCCGCTGGCCGACCCTTTTCCCATGCAGACTGCCGGCCTGGTCAGGGTCACCATCACCACTCCGCACCGGCGCATCGACATGGCGCTGCCGGAACACGCGTCCGTCGCCGAAATCCTCCCCGGCCTGCTCGCGCGGGCGGGCGAGGGAATGGCCGACGACGGGGTCGCCGGCGGCGGCTGGCAGTTGCGCCGCGCCGACGGGACACCCTTCGATCTGGACCGGACGCTGGGCGCGCACCGGGTCCGGGACGGGGAGATCCTCCATCTGACGCCGCGCCGCGCGGAATGGCCGGAGCCCGAGTACGACGACCTGGTGGACGCGATCGCCACCGGCTCCGGCCGCACCGGCAAGGCCTGGGGGCCGCGGCACACGCGGCAGGCGGGCCTGGCCGTCGGCGGGGTGGCGATGTCCTTCGGTCTGCTCGCCGTACTGCGCGCCGGCCCGCCGTGGACGTCACCGGCGTCCTGGGCGCTGGCGGTCTCCGCGCTGCTGCTGGCCGCGGGTGTCCTGCTCGCGCGGGCGCTGCGCGACGCCGGTGCCGGGGCGGTGCTCGCCGCCGTCGCGCTTCCGTTCGCCTTCGCCGGCGGCGGTCTCCTGCTGGCGGGCGACGACCCGATCGGCGCGCTGTCCGCCGGTCATCTGCTGCTGGCGAGCGCGGCGCTGCTGCTCGCGGCCGTCGTCGGCCATCTGGGGGTGGTCGCCGCGCCCGAACTGTTCGCGGGGGCCGCCACCGTCGGTCTGCTCGGGGTGCTCGGCGGCTGGCTGGCCACCTTCGACGACCTGGCGGGGTACCGGTCGGCGGCCGTGCTCGGCGGCGGGGTCCTCGTGCTCTCGACCACGTTCGCGCCGCTGGCGCTGCGGCTCGGCCGGGTGCCGATGCCGGTGCTGCCGCGGTCGACCGCGGACCTGGTCCGCGACGATCCCCAGCCACCGCTCGATCTCGTGCACGCCGCCGTCGCCAGAGCGGACGCGCTGCTCACCGGAATGCTGGGCGGCGCGGCGATCGTCGTCATGTACTGCCAGCTGCAGCTGATCCGCAGCGACAGCGAAGCCGCCGTCGTGCTCGTCGCCCTGCTCGCGGCGGGTTTCCTGGTGCGGGCGCGGTTGTACCCGATCCTGCGGCAGCGGCTGCTGGTGCTGGTGACCGGGATCTTCGGCGCCGGGTGCCTGCTGGCCGGCCCGCTCATGGCGGACCGTTCGCTGCTGCTCGTCCTGGCCGGGCCGCTGTCCTTGGCGGTGGCGGCGGGCGTGACCGCCTCCGGCGTCGTGCTGAGCACCCGCGCCGCCAACCCGTATCTCGGCCGGATCGCCGAATACTTCGAGATCCTGGTGACGATCGCCGTCGTCCCGGTGGCGTGTTCGGTGCTCGGCCTGTACGGCTACGTGCGCGGACTGGGGGGCTGAAACGATGGCGTCCAAACGGGATCAACTGCAGGCGTACCAATTCCTGGTACAGCGCGCGATCTCCGCGCTCGTGACGAGGGAGACCGACCCGGAACAGCCACCGTTCCGGCGGCCGTCCGGTGCCGCGTTCGCCAGTGTCGCACTGGCGATCGTGGCGCTGGCGTGCGTCGGGGTCTACGGGATGATCGTGCCGGGCGGGAACAACGCCTGGCGCAAGAACGCCGCCGTCATCGTGGAGAAGGAGAGCGGGACGCGGTACGTCTACCTGGACGAACGGCTGCACCCCGTCGCGAACTACGCGTCCGCGCTGTTGCTGCTCGGCGAACACGGCACCACGGAACGGGTTTCGCGCGATTCGCTCGCCGGAGTCCCGCGAGGGCCCCGGATCGGCATCGCCGACGCGCCGGACGGCTTGCCCGGCCCGGAAAAGCTGCTCACCGGATCATGGTCGCTGTGCTCGGCGCCCGCGAGCGACCTTGCGGGCAGCCGGATCGAGGAATCGGTACTGCTGGCGGGCGCGTCGCCGTCGGGCGGCGCGGAACTGGGAGACCAGGCGCTGCTGGTGGAATCGACGTCGACCGGCGACCGCTTCGTCGTGTGGCGCGGGCATCGGCACCGGATCAACGACTACGGCGCCGTCGGCACGGGGCTCGCGCTCACCGCCGAACCGTGGGCGCGGGTGGGCCGGGCGTGGCTCGACGTGCTCCCGGAAGGCACGCCGATCGGCCCGCTCCCGGTCGCGGCGGCGGGCGAGGTGTCCACCGCGGTACCCGGCCGGACCGACATCCGGAACGGGATGCTGCTGATGGTGCGGACCTCCGGCGGCGGACAGCAGCACTACCTCGCCGAGCGGGACGCTTTGCGCCCCATCACCGAACTGCAGTACGACGTCCAGCGCGCGAGCGTCCAGATGCTCGCCGCCTATCCCGGTACCGAACCGAAGACCGTGCCGCTGCCACCTTCGCTGGCGACCATGTCCCGTCAGCTGGACCCGGTCCGGGCCGACGCCGGCGCGGCACCCGCGACCCGTCCGGCCATCGCGCGCCTGCGCGACCAGGACGCCACCGTGTGCGCCACCTTCGGCGACGGCTCCGCGGCGCCCGCGCTGACCGTCGACCCCGCACTGCCCGCCGCGGACCCGATGTCCACCACCGCCCGCCGGACCGCCGCCGGGACCCCGCTCGCGGACCGCGTCCATGTTCCGCCGGGCAGCGCGATCGTCGTCGAGGCGATGCCCTCCGCACAGGCCCCGGCCGGGACGCTGACCGTCGTGACCGACATGGGGCGCCGCTATCCGCTGGCTTCACCCGACGTGCTGAAGATGCTCGGCTACCCATCGGCGCGACCGGTGCGCCTTCCCGCCGGTCTGGTCGCGCGCCTGCCCGAGGGCCCGAGCCTCGACCCGGCCGCCGCGCGGCGCCAAACCCTGGGCGGCTGACCCGCCGCTGGCCGTGACTCGCGTGCTTGAAGGCGCAACACGCGAGTTACGCCCCCAATCACGCGAGATACGGGAACGACGTGAAGGCCCCCTTCACTGCGTCTAGCGCAGTGAAGGGGGCCTTCACGTACAAGCGGCTCAGCGGGAGTTCGGCCGCCACAGGTCTTCGTCGAGCATCTGCACCGAACCCGACTCGGACTCACCTGGCCGCCGTCCGCGCGTCAGCGTGAACCCGGCGTCCGGATTGCCGTTGGCGGCCCGGCCGCGCAGCTTCGCCGGAACACCGTCGCTTCCCCCGGACGACGTCCTGCGTGACGCGCCGTTCCGCCCGGTCGGCTGGTCGCTCGAGCCGGGCCGCAGCGTGCCCGCGGTGGCCTGGCCCCCGCCGCCGTGGGGCGACATCATCGGTGGAACCCCCGTCCCCGCGGACTTGGTCCCGGAAGGGCTCGCGGCGCCCGGCTGGACCTCGGACGCCAGGCTGGGGGCCCGCTTTCCGACGACCGGTTTGGCCGCGCCGCCGAGCCCGCCGAGCCCGCCGGCCGCACCGATCCCGCCGAGCAGCCCCGACGGAATCGGCGGGACGCCGGAACCGCCGGGGAGACCGCCGAGCGACGGGAGCGAGCCCGCCGTGGGCGGCAGGGGAGCGAGCCCTGCCAAGGAGATCCCGGACGAGCCGTTCTGCGAACCCAGCCCGCTCAGGCCCTCGGATGCCGGAAGCCCGGTTCCTGCCCCGCCGCCGAACGATCCCGCTGTCTCCGCGAGGCTCTGCAGTTCGGTGAGCGCGTTCATCCCGGCCTCGGCGGCGGCGAGGAAGTCCGTCGGTGAGTTCCCCTCCGCCGACACGGCTTGCTGCTCGGGCAACAGGTCTGCCGGGGACTCGATCCCCGCGGCCGCGCAGACACTGAGCATCGAGAGGTCGAAATGCCCCCCGAGTTCGGTCATCTTCATGCCCGATGCCTGCTGAAGTGCGAAAGCCGCGGGCGCGGCGAGCGGGTTGAGCGCGATGAGCCGGTACTCCGCGTAGAGAGCCGCCACCGCCGCCGCGGTCGCCGTGACGTCGGAAGCGAGCGTCGTCAGCGTTTCGGCGGGTTTGGCCAGATCGATCCGGTCGCCCCAGAACTTGAGTTCGGCCAGCGTTCGCTGGGCCTGCTCTTCGTGCAGCCGCCCGGCGTCGTCCGTCCATTCCGGAGAGAGCTCGCCGACCCGGGTGCTGATCTCCGCCGCGGTGGTGTCGATCCAGCCGCGCACTTCGGTCCACATGTTCGCGGCATCGAGCAGGGCCTGGGCCTTGCCGGCTTCGGCACGGGCCATCGCGTCGTGCATTTCGATGGGGAGCAGCTGGTAGGGAATCATCGGTGGCTCCTCACACACTCGCCTGCGAGCCGTCGGCCGCAGATGCCTCGGTGGATTCGTTCTGGGACTTCGGGGCCTGGCTGATCGAGCTCGATGCCTGCTTCAGCAGGCTCAAGCCCTTCTCCGCGACTTTGAAGGACGACGTGGCCAGGGACAGCGCGCTCGCCGCGTCCGCGGCCGTGTAGCCGGCGGCGATGGTCTTCACCTTCGTCGAATCCGTGACGAGTTCTTCGGTGATCTTCGTCAGGAAGGCCGTCATCTCGGCGGTCGCGGCCTTGTCCAGCAAGGACATCGCGATGCCCTCGAACAACCCGGACGCGTTCAGGCCGTGTCCCAGCCTGCTCAACGAACCCGGCAGGTCCGGCGCCTTGAGCTGCCCCGAGTAGGCGGCCATCGCTTCGGGGTCACCATCGACGAAATCGGGCATGAGCCCCCTCCTTTACTGTCCGGTGCGGTACTTCGGTTCGTCGTACCCGGTCGGGCCGACCTGCCACAGTTCCTCGTCGAGCAACTGGACGGTGTTCTCGCCGTCCCATCGCCGTTCGGCGGCGGGCGGCGGGGTGGTGGCGCCGGCTCGTCCGGTCCGGCCCCGCAGCGATACACCCGGTGTGCTGTCGGGCTTCCGCGACCGGACGGCGTTGACCTGCTCGGCGGCTCCGGGCCGGATCCCGCTCGACGAACCGCCCCCGCCGGCATGCGGCGAGTGCATTGCGGGCATCATCCCCGGGCCTGCCATCCCTCCTGCCGCAGCGCGCGACGCGCCCGTCGCCCCCGCCGTCGTTCCGGTCCCGGGAAGCGGGGCTCCGGGCATCGAAGCGCCGAGGCCTGCCGTGCCGGATACGGGCACCGGGCCCGCCGTCGACGGCGCGCCACCTCCTCCGCCGCCGATGCCAGCCGCGCCGGCGTCGAGGCCTGCCAGGCTGGGCAAACCGGACGTGCCGAGGGGGTCGATTCCGGGCAGCGGGCTCCAAGGCGTCAATTCGCCGGGTTCGAGGGGGGTCAGGTCGCCGGTCGGATCCGTGCTGCCACCACCGAATTGCCCCAGCAGCCCGCTTGCCGCGTCCAACGCCTGGGAGCCACTGTCCAGTAGTGAGGAAGCGGCGGCCATGATCTCTTGTGGGGAATCCGGATCTCCGGTGTCTTCCGGGGAATCCGGGGTGGTCGGTTCCGTCGGCGCGGCCGGTTCGACCGGCGTCCCGTCCGTCCCGGCGCCATTCGTTCCGTCGCCCGCCCCGCCGGTGCCCCAGTCGGTCGTGGACGCGGTGGGTGCCGGATTCTGCGGTGCCGCACGGGGCCCGCTCCACGGTGCGCCGAGTGCGTTCCTCATCACGTACTGCGCGCTGAAGTAGTTGATTCCGAGCGAGGTGAGATGATCGATGATCTTCCGCTGGTAGTCCGGCTCGTGCTTTGCTTTCGCGTCGGCGTCGGCGCCGTATTTGAGGTGGAAGTCATCGCGCAGGAGTTTCACGTTGTTGTACGTGGTCTGGATGTCACCGGCCAGCTTTCGCAGCGCGTCGGCCACGCCGGACCTGGTTATGCCCGCCGTGGAGCCGACGGAGATCCCCACCTGTCCGAGGTTGGTGTTGTCGTTGTACATCGGGATCGGATAGCCGGGGACCTCGGCCGTGGCCTGGGTCCACGAGCGCAACGACTCGAGGTCCTTTTCCGCCTGTGCGGCGAAAAGCTCACCCGCGGTATCCGTCCACCCGCCTTCGCTTCTGAGGCTTTGCAGTTCGCCGCGGAAACGAGCGAGCTTGTCGTCGATCCATTCCCGTGCCGCGTCCCACATCTTCGCCGCGTCGTCGAGTCTGTTGACATGCGGGAGTTCCGCCTCGATCCGCTTCAGCAACTGGTCGACCGAGAGCCCTTCGTACGCCATCGGAATCCTCCTACTTCGGCTGGTCCGCTGGGACCGGGAACTCCGGCGCGACGGTCGGCAGTCCGGTGTCCTGCCGGTCGCGCAGACCCTGGAGAATGGTCTTTTTGGCATTTTCGGCGGCCGCGAGGTACTTCACGCCTTCGTCACGGACGAACAGGGCGTAGGCACTGAACCCGTAAATGACGTCCGTGATGAACTTCTGTAGCTGTTTGGTGACTTCGGCGTCCATGCCGGCCAGGTCGCCACACTGAACCAGACCGTTGGCGCACGCCGGATCCACGCCACGACGGAGTGCTCCGCCGGGAACCTCGGCGACGAGCGCCGAAACCCGTTGGGAGAACACCTCCATGGCACTGGTGTCTCCGTCGATCTCATCGCCAAGCCCCATTTTCCACCCCTGAATTCGAGTCTTCGCCGAAAGGCAATCACTTCGCCCGCCCCGGCGGGCCGCCGCGACAGGAACCGGCCAGAGCTACTCCTCCGGCGGCAGCCAGGCCAGCTGGACCAGGCCCTTGCTCCCGCGCCGGTCGATCAGCCAGCCCCGGCCCGGCGGCAGCACCTGCGCCCGCATCCCGCCGAGCAACGGGCCTTCGTCCCGGTCACCCGACATCATCAGACCGGGGGCGCCGACTTCCCTGACCCGGCCGAACAACGGTTCGAAGATCCCGCGCCCGGCGCCGCCGGTCCTGCGGGCGAGCACGAGGTGAAGACCGACGTCCGCCCCGTGCGCGACCAGGTTCAGCAGCGGTAGCAACGGATGTTCCTTGTGAGTGGCCACCATGTCGTAGTCGTCGACCAGGACGAAGATCTCCGGGCCCTGCCACCAGTTGCGCGCCCGCAATTCTTCCGGAGTGATATCCGGGCCGGGCAGCCGTTTTTCGCAGATCCCGGCCAATTCGGTCAGCAGGCCACGGCTGTGCGTGTCGCTGGTGCCATAGGCGAGCAGGTGGTCGTCCCCGACCTCGCCGAGCAGGCCGCGGCGGTGGTCGATGAGCACGATCTTGGCCTGCTCGGGGGTATAGGCCCGGGTGATCCGGCGTGCCAGCAGCCGCAGGAACGAGGTCTTGCCCGATTCGGTGTCGGCGAGGAGGAGGAAATGCGGGTCGGCGGTGAAGTCGAGCCGGAAGGGGGAGAGATCCTTTTCGTGGATCCCGACGGCGAGGCCCGCCTCGGGACCGCTGATCTCGTCGGATTCGGGAAGTTCCTCGTAGCGCAGGACGCCGGGCAGGAGGCGGACCGACGGCGCGGGTTCACCCGGCCATCCCGTGCGGACGGTTTCGACCAGCGCGGCGAGCCCATCGGCGAGATCGCCCGCCTCGGCCTTGCCGTCGACACGAGGCAGGGCGATCAGCATTTGGTGCCCCTGCATGGCGAGCCCCCGGCCCGGTGCTCCGGACGGGACGCTCATCGCGGCGCGTCGGTCGATGGCCGAGTCGATCGGGTCACCGATCTTGAGTTCGAGCCTGCTGGCGAACAGATCCCGCACGTTCATCCGCAGATCGAAGGAGCGTGTGCACGAAGCCACCACGTGCACACCGAACGACAGGCCGCGCGCGATGATGTCGTTGACGGTCTCTTCCAGTTCGGGGAAGTCGTTCCGCAGCGTCAGCCAGCCGTCGACCACCAGGAACACGTCGCCGTGCGGGTCTTCGGGGAATCCGCTGCCCGCCCGGAGCCGCCGGTAGGTGGCGATCCCGTCGATCCGGTGCTCGGCGAACATCCGTTCCCGCTGGGCGAGCAGGGCGGCCACCTCGGCGACCGTGCGGCGGACCGCGCCGGTGTCGAGCCGCCCGGACATGCCGGAGACGTGGGGCAGGCCGCTGATCGAGGCGAGCGTGCCGCCGCCGAAGTCCAGGCAGTAGAACTGCACTTCACGCGGAGTGTGGGTGAGAGCGAGGCTCGTGATCAGCGTGCGCACGGCGGTGCTCTTGCCGGTCTGCGGCGCGCCGAGCACCATCAGATGGCCCGCCGCGCCGGACAGATCGAGTGTCAGCAGGTCGCGGCGCTGCTCGAACGGCCGGTCGACGATCCCGAGCACCGGCCGCAATGCCCCGGCGAGTTCGGGTGGGCCGGCGGTCGCGCCACGTCCCGGGTGGACGGTCAGGCCGGGCAGGAGCGCGTCGAGAGTGGGCGATTCGTCCAGCGGCGGCAGCCATACCTGGTGCGCCGGGGTGCCTTGACCCTCCAGCCGGTCGACGAGGATGTCGAGGAGCGTCTCGCCGACGGCTGTATCCTGGTCTTCGGCCGGGACGGTTTCCGCCACCTCGTCGGAACCGACCTCCGGAGCGACATAGGCCGTCGTGTATTCGTGCAGTTGCAGCTGTTCCCGTCCGGTCGACGGCACCGGGATCCCGTTGTCGCGCTGGTAGACCCCGGAGACGTATGCGGCGCGGAACCGGTCCATCGGCTCGGTGCCGACCTTGAGGAAACCGTGCCCGGGAGCGCGGGGCAGGTGGAACGCGTCGGCCACCCCGAGGACCGCACGGCTGTCCATTTCGGAGAAGGTCCGCAATCCGACGCGATAGGACAGATGGGCTTCGAGCCCGCGAAGCCTGCCTTCGTCGAGCCGCTGTGAGGCAAGGAGCAGGTGGACCCCCAGCGAGCGGCCGACTCGGCCGATCTGGACGAACATGTCGATGAAGTCGGGTTTGGCGGACAGCAGTTCCGAGAACTCGTCGCAGATCACCAGGAGCGTAGGTACTTCGGGCAGCGGGGCGCCCGCCGCCCGTGCCTTCTCGTAGTCCCGCAGCGAAGAGAAATTTCCCGCCGCACGCAACAGTTCCTGGCGGCGGATGAGCTCGCCGTTGATCGCGTCGGTCATCCGGTCGACCAGATGCAGCTCGTCGGCGAGATTCGTGATCACGGCGCTGGTGTGCGGAAGCGCGTCCAGGCGGGCGAAAGTGGCACCGCCCTTGAAGTCGACGAGGGCGAAGTTCAACGAGTTCGGCGGATGGGTGACGGCCAGCGCCAAAACGAGGGTGCGGAGGAGTTCGGACTTGCCGGAACCGGTCGCGCCGATCAGGAGGCCATGCGGGCCCATTCCCTCCTGGGCCGACTCCTTCAGGTCGATCTCGATCGGGGTGCCGTCTTCCTGGATCCCGAGCTGCACCCGCAGCCGGTCCCGGTTCGGCCGGGGCAACCAGGTGTCGGCCGGGTCGAATTCGTAGGGATCCCCGAGCTGCAACAGTTCGGCGAGTCCCAGTTCCGAGGTCAGCGTGGCCTCACCGCGCAGACCCGCCGTCAGCCGGAGCGGGGCCAGTTGCCTGGCCAGCCCCTCCGTCGCCGCAGGGCCGAGCGTGTCGGCCTGCCCGAGTGGGGCTTCCCCGTCGATGGTTTCGCTGACCAGTCCACCCTCGGCGTCCACCGCGAGCACCACGGAGGTCCGGTCCAGCGCGCGCGGGGGCATCGTGGTGAGGTCGACCACCGTCACCCCTTCGACACCACCACCGGTCATCAGGTGGTCGGAGCCCGCGATCGAGCCGCCGTCGAGGACGACCACCACATGCGGGCCGGGAACCCGGACGTCCACCTCGGGGTCGAAGCGCGGACGTTTGACCAATTCCTCTTCCAACATCGACTCGAGCGCCTGGATGCCCGGCGCGACGAGGCGCAGCGGGCCGAGCGCGTCGGTGCGTTCCGGATGCAGCCCATGTGGCAGCCACTTGACCCAGTCCCAATCGACGACCCGATCCTGCCCGGCACAGACCGCGATGCGGAGGTCGTCCGGGGAATGCAGGGTGACCAGCTGCGCCAGCATCGCGCGCAGGACGCCGAGTGACGTGGTGCGGTCGCCGCGGAGGAAGATCCGGCTGAAACCGTTGACCGCGATCGCGATCGGCAGCCTGTGCACCGTGGTGTACGTCGTGATGAACCGGCGTAAGGCCAGCGCCGACAACGGTTCCAGATCTTCGAGCGGTTTGGTGTCCGGCGCGATCAGGCCGAGTGAAGGCGTCTGCGGGCCCCGGCCGATCCGGGCGATGCCGAAGTCCTGGTCGTTCTTCCTCCGCTCCCATAGGCGGTAGCTCGAAGCCAGCGACCACAACGTGCTGGGATCCGGATGCAGGTACTCCATCGCCTCGCGCTGCCTTCGCACCGACCGGCGCAGCCGCAGCCGGTGCTGGGACAGGTGGCGCAGGTACTTCCGCCGGGCGTAGGCCATCTCTCGTTTGCTCGGCCCACCGCCCTGGAGGAAGCCGGTGACGACCATCCCGAGCATGCCGACGCCCATCAGGCCGTAGATGACGAACCGGATCTGCCCGGTCATGCTGCCGGAGTACATCAACAGCATCGCCGCCATCATCGCCACCATCGGCAGCACCATGAAGATCTGCGTCCACTGCCGCGCGGGCGGCGGCGGGATCTCCGGCGGCGGCTGCAGGATCAGCTCGCCGGCAGGCATTTCCGGAGCCGGCCGACGGCTCGGCCGTTTCACCATGATTGTCGCCACGGTCCCGATCGTCTGGGAAAACGAGCGGCACCAGACGGCGTTGGCAGGAACTTGCCGCGGGCCGGGATACGGCGGCCGGGCGGCCTAGATTCCGGAGGACAGGTACGGAAAGGAGAACCGAGCATGTCGTATTGGGATCTGATCGACGACGACGTCACCGCGTTGCGTGCGCAAGCGGTGCGTCACCAAGACTTCGGCCAGGGCATGGCGGATGGTTCGACGCAGGTCGCGAAAGCGGTCGAGAACGGAGCTTCCGCGTGCAGCGGTGTTTTCGTTCCCGCCATGTGTGACGTGGACACGTCGCGGCACGGGACGACCACCTTCAATGTCGGGGTGGCGACCGATACTTCGGACGCCATGACGAAGGGCGGCGACGTCATCCTCGACTACGACTCGAGCGCGGCCGGGACGGTACAGAAATCAGTGGACTACAACCTCGCCAACAGGTTGTGACTCGGAAGGGAGACAGGCAATGGGGATGAGTTCCGAGCGGGTCACCGCACACCGGGAAACCGGCGACATGATGGTGACGGCCATCAACTCCGACGCGAACACCCAGATCGACAATGTCGCTCTGCAACGACAGGAAGTCGGCTTCCTGTACGACTCGGACGTCAAGTCCGGGTTCGGTCACGACCTGAACGAGCTGGTGCAGAGCAACATGGCGAAGGCCAACGAGACCTTCCAGACCCAGCTCGGACAGGCCCAAGGCGTGCGCGGTGCGTTCGAGACCGTGCTGGACGCGCCCCGCGCGGCCGCCCAGCTGCTCAGGGGGCTCTGAGTGCGCTGACCACTGAGGACGAGAGGCCCCGGCGAGCTTGGCTCGGCGGGGCCTCTCGTCTCGTGAGCGGTAAGTGTCCTTGCTACCCACCTGTACCGAACGGCCGGTTCGTTCGACTGGATGGACGACACGCGTGCCGCCATCCAGTCAAACGAAATAGCTCACCGCTTGGTGAGCAGGAACATCTGTTCCGGTGGCTCGACAGTGGCAGGCTCGGCGGGCAGCGGAGCGACCCGGCCGGGACGCCACCGCCGTCGACGCCCGCGAATCACGACGGCCACCCCGACAGCGGACGCTACGATCGCGGCGATGGCGGCGGCGGTCAGCCATTTCGCGGCCGACCCGGTCTCCCTCAGCCGTTCGGCCCGGTCAAGGGCCGCCTGGTCGACCGGCCCCGGAGCAAAGGCAGGCAGAGCCGCGGGTTTCTCGGGGGCGAGTCCGTCGGTCACCGCGCGGTAGGGGTCGGCCAGCCCCGCGCCGTACGCGGTGCTCGCCCGGCCGCCTCGTGCAGGGTTCGCGGTCGCCTTCAGCCGCTGGATCACTTGCGCGGCGGACAAATCCGGCCACGCGGACCGCACCAGCGCTGCTGTCGCGGAGACGAACGGCGCGGCGAAACTGGTTCCGTCGACGTAGGCATGGCCCGCCACGCGGGTTGTCGCGAGCACCTTCGCGCCCGGCGCCATGATCCCGACGTAGGGGCCGATCTGCGAAGCGTTCATCCGGGCACCGTCGATGTCCACGGCGCCCACCCCGAGCACGCCGGGATAGCCGGCCGGGTAGGACGGCAGTCCGGAGTTCGTGTCCCGTTGTGAGTTGCCCGCGGCGGCGACGACCACCGCGTCTTTCCAGACGGCGTACGCGACCGCGTCACGGATGACGGGGAAGTCGCTCAGCCCGGCCAGGGAAAGGTTGATCACCTTCGCGTTCTGGTCCGCCGCGTACCGGATCCCGTTCGCCACCACCTGCGGGTCGACCCGCAGTGAGTCGCCTTGGTCGCTCAGGTCGCGGTCGGTGATCCGGACCGGGAGGATCTCCGCGTCCGGGGCGATGCCGTGGAAACCGATGCCCGGCACCGGATCGGCGGCGATGACACCTGCCACCCCGGTGCCGTGCGAGACACAGTCGAACGAACCCGGCAGTCCGCCCGGCAGGTAGAAATCCCTGCCCTGGCGTACCTTCCCCGGCCTGCTGAGCTGAGGGTGGTCGGCGTCGACCCCGGAGTCCACCACCGCCACCAGTACCCCGGCGCCGCGACTGCGCGGCCAAACCCGTTCCGGGGAGAGCAAGTGCTGTGCCCAGGGTTCCGCCTGAACCTCCGCGTGCGCCGGCTCCGGATCACGGCAGGCGCCCGCGGGCGGTGCCGCATACGCCGGTGCCGCGACCGTGCCGCAGTGAAGCGCGACCAGGGCCGTCGCGGCGGCGAGCATCCGATGTCTTTTCACCCTGGCAATAGTCGGACGAGGACCGGGGGGTCGGCGGCCGCTGGCCGCAACCTGCCACCCGCCCACGACAGTCGCGTGACGGCCACAGACTGAGCCGGAGACAGGAGGCATCGTGGAGAGGTACGACGACTACCGGCGAATGGCCGGGGAACTCCGTGCGGCCCAGGAGCGGATCGCGGAACTGCGGGCCACCGCCGAATCCGATGACGGGCTGATCAGTGCGACGGCCGGTGGCTACGGCGAACTGGTCGAGCTGCGCTTGGATCCGCGTATCTACCGCGTTCCCGATTCCGCTGAGCTGGCCCGGGCCATCAAGGACACGATCCACCGCGCCGCCGAACGCGCCCAGGAGCGGTGCGCCGCGGTCGTCGCCGGACACCTGCCGGACAACCCCGAGGCCGGACCGGCCGATCTGCGGTTCGGGCCCGCTTTGCACGTCCTCGACCGGGAGATCGCGGGGGAGCGCCGATGACCTGGCTCAGCCTGAACGGTGGCGACGACGTCGCCGACATGGACCCGGACGCGACCGGTTCCTTCATGGGGAATCTGCGCGGCGCGTCCGCCGATCTCCACGATGGCTGGACGCGCGACAACAAGCGGATGGTCGCCGCCAACCAGCTCGGCCGCGGCCCACTGGGCGAGGCGTTCACCAGCCTGCTCAAGGGCAAAGACGGGGAATTCGCACCGGACAAGGCAAGGGCGGCCGCGGAGTCGGTCCCCGGTTTCTACGTCAAGGTCGCGGAACTCGGTGAACTGCTGGTGCCGGTCTATGTGGCCCATGACGCCGAGGCCGCCAGTGCCATCTGGTCGTCGGTCCGCGGCTGATCGGCGCTCGCGGTCATGGAGGACAAAGGCCCGCCGTCGGGCGATTTCTGGAACTTGATCCTTTCCGAAGGCGGCGAGTCCGCGGACGTCTACTACCCGCCGGACAGCGCGGTCCACGCGCACGAGAAGGCCGAGGCGTTCAAATCGGGCGCGAACCACGTGCGGCAGGCCGTGACGGCCACGAACGACATCGTGACCCGGCTGCACAGCACCGCGTGGCGCGACAGGGGCGGCGCGAGCATGCGCGACCTCGTCCAGAACAACAACAACGGCGAGAACGGCATCATTCAGATCGCCACCGGCCTGGATTCGATCGGCGGTGCGTACGAGTCCTACGCGAACCTTCTCGTCGACATCAAGAACAAGATCCACGACACCTACGACCGCAACCACCTGATCTACATCGCGCTGGGCTGCAATCTGCCGGGAGTGAGGAGTTACTACCGGCGGAAGCTGGCGGAGGGGGTGGCCAAGGACCTCGCCGACATGATCCGCGAGACCGCGCACAACATGCTGAATCCGCAGGGGGAGGTGGACACGACACCGCACGACGGGTTTTTCGGCGGCCTCTGGGACTCGGCGGTGGTCCAACTCGAAGCGCTCGCCGGGCTGGCCGGTTTCGGCGAAGGCGGTTTTTCCCTCTACACCGCCCAGCAGGCATGGGGAAACCTCGGCATGCTGGTCGGCGGCGCGGTGCTGTACGGCCTCGACCCGAAGCTGGGCGAGTTCGTCGACGACAAGCTGTTCAAGGGCGTGCTCGGTGACACGCTCACGGAATTCGGCAAGAACTTCATCGCCTACGACGAGTGGAAAACCGACTGGAAGCACGCCCTGGGTTACACCACCGGCAACGTCGTCGGTCTGCTCGGAACCCGTGGCGTCGGCGCCGGGATCACTCGTGGCGCACGCGCACTGGGGAAAGGGGCGAAGGCGGCCGACCTCACCGGATTCCCCAAGGGGCTCCACAAGGTCGGTGACGTGGTCCGCGAGGCCAACCTCACCGGGGTGGCGAAATACGGTCTGGGCAAGGCGGCCGATGTCGTCGACGGTTACCGGAATTCCCGCCGGGGAGACGATGGCGCGCCCGGTGCCCCCCACGTCAAGGAATCCTCGCCCGCACCGAGGCCGGAGGACCCGGGGCCGGCCGGGACGCGCCCGGCCGGCGATCCGGGCGGGAACCCGCCGCCCGGCCCCAAACAACCCGCTGGTCCGCCGGGCGGAACCCCCGTGGAACCACACGGGCGAGGACCGGACGGCCCTGGGAACCAGCACCCCGGTGGCGAGCGGACTCCGACCGTTCCGGACCGGGAAGGCTCTCCTGTGCACCGGCCGGAACAGCCGGTCCAGCATCCTTCCGAGGCGGCGACCCGGAAACCGCCCGAGGTGGACACGCCATCGAGGGAGGTACAGGGAAGCCGGCCCGCGTCCCACGTGCCGGAGGAGTTCCAGCGCTCGCCGGGCGGCACCGTTCCCGAACACGCCCCGGAGCGCGGGGCGCCGGCCGCGGACGCGGCGAAGAACGAAGGTCTGTCTCCCAGCCCGCGAGGCGCGGAAAGCGCGGCGCCGTCCATGAACGGCCGGGGCGAGGGCGCTCCGGCCCCGATGTCGCGCGAGGTGTTCAGCCACACCGATGTCATGAACGCGACGCGAGGATCGGAACCGGTGATGCACCGGGTGGTGGAGCGGGATCTGCTGGATTCCGCCCGTCCCGGCGCCCAGCGGGCCGTCGATTCCTGGTTCGGCAAGGAGGCCGGAGCGGGCAGGACCCCGCATCGTGGGGACACGCCTCCGCCGGGGCCGCCGCCCGGAGCGGACAAACCGGCCAAGGCCGAACCGTGGGCCGAAGCGGCGAAGCAACGGCAGGACCTGCGGAACATGCGGGAACTCATCGACGCGGCGGCCCGTGAGGAGCGAGCAGCCGAGGCGTCGCGTGTCGGTGAGGCCGACAAGCCGGGCGGACGGACGACCGAACCGGCGCCCACACGTGAGATCAGCGCCGCCGAACGGGCTCGCTGGGAGCAGACCTGGGCCCACTTGGACGAGGTGCGCCCTCGGCTCGACGAGTTGCATGAGCGGCAAGGAGGTCTGCCGGGCGAGGCTTCGGAGTCCCTCAAGTTGATGGACAAGCTGCTGATGGGCGGGCTCACCGAGGCCGCGAACAGGGCGGGCTGGGACGCTCTCGGGGCGCGGCTGAGGGAAGGAACCGGTCCGGCCGCGGCGGTGCACGGTGCCGAGTCGTCGGGCCGCCGCTTCGACGGGATGTGGCGCGACCTGGAGGGGCTCAAGAAGGAGCTGGACGGGTTGCTGGAGAAGGCCCCCGCACCGGGCGCGCGGACCGAGATACCCATCGGGCCGAGGGAAAGCGTCGCTCCGGAACGGGGGCCGTCAACCAGGACTTCCGAACCGCCGAGCCGAACCGCCGCCGAGCCTGCCGGGCAGCCTCGTGGCGGCGGGCCGCCGGTGTTGTCCCCGCCACGGGAGCCGGCCGGGTTGGCGGATCCCGCGGCCAAGGCGGGCGCGCTGGATCTGGCCAGGGCCGAGCGGCTGATGAAGGCGGACAGCGAAGCCGCTTTGAAGCATCCGGGTGAGCCGGTGTCCGTACGTCCGGTCAACGCGGCGGAACGCGCCCGGTGGGAGAAGGTGTCGGCCGGGTTCGACGAGGTGCGCCCTCGCCTGGACGAGTTGCGGGACAGGCACGGTGGGCTGCCGAAGGAGGCTTCGGAGTCCGTTCGGCTGCTGGACGACATGATGTTCGGCGGCTCGGGCAAAGAGGCCGAAGGACTCGCGGGCCGGCGGTCACTGGACGAGTGGGTCAAAGGGGAAACGCGGTCCGCGCACGGCGTCGAATCCTCGGCCAAGCGGTTCGACGAGGTGTGGTCCGACCTGAAGGGGATCAAAGCCGAACTCGACGGATTACTGGAGAAGGCACCTCCTCCGGGGACACGGGCGGAGGGACCGATCGCTCCGAGGGAAAGCGCCGTACCGGAACGGAGCCCGGCGCACAGATCCGTCGACGCGCCGACTCCGGAACCCGCCGCCCGGCCTCGTGACGGCGGGCCGCCGGTGCTGTCTCCGGCCCGGGAGGTCCGGGATCCGTTCGGAATCGTGGATGCCGTCAACAAGGCCAACGCGCTCGAGCGAGCGGCCGCTGAACGGATCATCAAGGAACAGATAGCCGCCGCCGAGGCTCCGCGTGCCGTCGAGGTGAAGCCTGAAGAGGCCGTTCCTCATCGCCCGCTCAGTGAGGGCGAACGCGTTCGATGGGAGTCCGCGCGGACGACGTTGGACGAGATGAAACCCCGCTTCGGCGAGCTGAGGGAAAAATGGGGCGAGATGCCGAAAGCGGCGTCGGATTCCTTGCGTTTGCTGGACGAGTGGTCGGGTGGCGGGCTGACGGAGGCCGCGCGCGAGACCGGCCGGCATTCCCTCGTGGACTGGGTTCGAAACGAGGGGAAGCCCGCGGAAGCCGGGTCGCTGCGGAAGCGGTTCGACGAGCTGTGGCCCAACCTGGACGGCCTGAAGGCCGAACTGAACGGCTTGCTGGAAAAGGGACCCGCGCCGGTCAACGGCCCGCGAGCCGAGGGCGTGCCCCGGCTGAGTGTCGTCGGTCCCGACCACGGTTTGCCGCGCGCCGTCGGCGACGGCGTCGTCCCGCCCGCGGCGCGAGGGCTCCAGGATTCGCCAGGGCTGAGAGGAGAGACCAAACCGGACCGGCCCCTGGTCGGCTTGCCCTCGAACACGGGGGAAGTGAAGGTCAGCCCAGCGGAGAAGCTCGATCTCCTGGGATCGATGGTGCACGACTTCCGGGCAGGGCGGATCGACCCGTCGTCGGGCCCTTTCCTCCGGGCCTTGACGGATCAGCTCGGTGCGTGGCTGGACCAGCGGGCCGTGGGACAGCTCGACGTGGGGCCGCCGACCAGAGCCGTGCACGACGAGATCGTGCAGTCGCGGAACCGGCTGGTCACGATGGCGGCCGAACTGCGCGGCGCGCCGCACGTGGAGCCCATACCCGCGAGCCATGGCGGCCGGCCGGGGACGCTGACCGCCCACCTTCGCGAGGCGCGGGCCGCGCTGGAAGAGCTGAAGACGGGCACGCTGAAGTTCTTGCACGACAACAGGAGCCGGTTCGATACGGACCTGCCCGCGCCTTGGTCGGCGGAGGCGCTGGCCCACCTCATCGACGAGGAACGCGGACGTGCCGCCCAGCCCTCTTCCGTAACCGAGCCGCGAACGGCACACCCGTTGCCGGACAAGGCGATCATCACAAATCCGGACGGCACCATCGAGCCGGTGCGGGAAAGTCCGGTGCGCCCTTCGCAGCCGGAGCGAGGAGCGCCGCCGGTACCCGGTTGGACCGAGGTCCCGGCGGTCGGCCGACCCGTGACTCCCGACGTCGGCAGGCCGGTGGGGCCAGTGCCCGGCGACCCCGAGATCTGGGTGCCCGGCGAGCCCGCGCCCCCAGGGCCCGGCTTTCCAGAACCGCCGTCCACGAACCCGGTCCGGCCGGAACCTGAAACGAGCCCGCTGCCAGGCGCTCCGAAAGAACCGGCTCGGCCACCCGAGCGGTCTCCGGAGATCGCGCCGCCCGAAACCGAGACCCCGGTCAGGCCGCTCACCCCGTTCGGTCCCGCGCGCCCCGATCCGGAAGACCCGGCGCGGCCGTTGGAGATCCAGCCGTTGCCCGGTTTCGTCGGCGACCGGCCGGGGGAGCCCGGCGACCGGCCACCGGTCCCTGTCCGGCCGCTGACGCCGGGTGGACGCGAACGCCCTGGCCCGGAAATCCGTACCGACGTCCCGATCGAGCTCCGCGATCCCGAAGTCCCGCCGGAATTGTCCGCACCGGATCCGGACGTGAGCGGCCGTCCGCCGTCCGCCGCGCCCGACCCCCGCTGGCCGTTCCCGGCACCGCCACGCGCGGCCTCCGATCCGGAACCCCCGGCCGAGCCCGTCGACGAAGCACGGGAGACCCATCTCGACAAGGTGGCGCTCGGGCTGGAGCCCGGCCGGGATCTCACCCCCGACGAGCTCGCGAAGCTGACGGCGCGGGACGTCCAGTCTCCGGAGCTGCCGGTTCTTCGCCGCGCGCTCGGCGACCTCCTGGAGAGGCTCCGGAATTCGTTCCCCGACGACTATCCCGCGATCCTCGCGGATCTCGCGAACGACAAGTACCCGATGGAGGAACGGATTCTCCTCGCGGGCAGGTACCTGGATCTCGTGGCGCCGAAAAGGTCCGGTTCACATCCGCCGGACGAGCTTCCGAGGCAGGTCGAAGAGGCCGCCCCGAAGGCCGTCGCCCGATTGGACCGAGAGGTCGCCGATGGCCTGCTTTCGAGCGAGGAAGCGCAGCGGCGGGCGGAATCGTGGGCGGGTTTCGTCGCGCGGGCCGCCGAGGTGCGGAAGGCGATCGCCGTTGCGGAAAGCACGGGGGAGGTGCGGCCCCTGCTGGACGAGCTCCGCGCCTTCAGCGAGTCTTTGCGTGCGTACGCCAGGGAACACGCGGATTCCGCGGTTCCCGCGTGGGTGGAGATCATCGGCTTCGACCTCCTGGATCCGCACCGCATGCGGTTCCTGCAGCCGTCGGTGACGGCGAGCGGCCGATTCGACGCCGTGACCCGTGCGATCGTCCTGCACTGGCTCGAAACGATCTTCGGCAGGCCGGGAGCCGATTTCGTGCAGCGCATGCTGGACAACGTGGTGCCGTGGGAAAAGGAGTCCCTCGAAAAGCACCCGAGGCGACCGGAGATCCTGGACGCGCTGGCGGAGGCTGGTGAACTGCCGCGTCACGGGGTCGCCCTCCCGGAGCTGGGGCTGGGCCTGGTCCGGCCGCGGATCGGCATGGGTGAGTTCCTCACCACCCTGCTGCACGAGTTCGCCGTCCACCTGCTGCAAGAGCCGAAACCCGCCGTGCCGCCCGGAAACGCCGCCGCTGCGTGGCTCGATGCACTGCTCCATGCCTCCCACGAGTTCCAGGGCCGAAGCGGCGAATTGCTGGCCGTCGAGGCGTTGCGCACCGCCGCGGAAACCTCTGTCGTTCCTCGGGAGCTTCGTGGCGAGGTCGTTCCCGTCGGCCTGAGGATTCCTTCGGGCGACTGGGATTCCCACTGGATGAAGCGCGTCGTCGATCTCGAGTTCGGTGGCCTTCCCGAAGCCCGCCGGGCGACTTTGCTGGAGCAGCTGCGAGCCATCGGATTCGATCACGAAAGCGACATCGCCCAGATCCGCCAGGCCGTCACCGACGACGGGCATCCGCCGATCCTGACCCCGGCGATCCAGGCGTTCAAAGCCGATCCTGCGGAGTTCACGGCCAAGTATCCGCCGCCGCCGGTCGGAGGGTACGGCGGTCCGGTGCACGTGCCGTGGTCGGACCCCATGATCGACGGACCCGGTCGTGGGCACGGACTTCCCTTCGAGCAGGACCCCCGGCGGCGGCCGCGGCACCCGCAACGGCAGGCACCGCATCCGCCGCGGCGCGGGGCACCCGTCGCGGAACCGTCGACCCCGCCCGGTCTGCCGGCCGAGCTGAAGCCACTGTGGACGGTATTGGGAGCCGAAGAACAACGGGCTCTGGCGGATCTCACCGCCGAAGTGGGCCCCAGGGGCGGACTTCCCGTGCTGAAGAACTTCACCACGTTGCTGGCACGGAAGAACGGTTTTCCGGAGGAAGCCGGCGCGGCCCTCGCCCACTGGCTGGCGCGGGTCGCACCGCCGACCGGCCTGCCCGCCGAATGGACCCTGGTCTGGCACGCGCTTCCGGGTGCCGTGCAGCAGGCGTTCTCGACGTTGATCGCGGCCGTCGGCGCCACCGCGGCGACCGCGGAGCTGGCCGACCGGATCGCGGGCCTGACCACGAGTGAAGGCGGGATCCTCGAACAGATCTTGGACCTGCTGGGATACCCGGAGCGGGTCGACGTGCTCGGCAGGCAACTGACCGACTCGGTCGTCCCGCTGTCGGCGGGCGTGCCGACAGCGGTTTGGGCGGTGTTGACCGATGTCGAGCGGAGCGCGCTCACCGACATCGGCCGCGTGGACGGTTTGAACGCTGTCGGGACACTGGCCGGTTTGACCGCGGCCGTGGCACGGCACGAGAAACCTCCGGCCGCCGCCGAACTGCCCGCGATGCTGACGTCTTTCCCGCCGGAGACGCGCCGGGAACTCACGCGCCTGTTGACCGGCTTCCTCGGCCCTGGTGCGGCGGAACCCCGGCCACTCGCGCCGGCTCCACCGCCTGCGACCTACGCTCCGGTACCCATCGAGGCGGGCAAGCCGGTCACCGGGAAGACGATTCCCGCGGCGGCCGAGCAGGCGTTGTGGCGTGTGCTCCCTGAAGCGGTGAAGGCCGCCGGAATGACCATCGTCGGCCAGTACCCCAGGTCGGTCCTGCTCGCGGATCCGGACGGCCGCAGGTTCAGCGTCGTCCTCGACGGTGCCGCCGACCTCGGTGACGCGACCGGCCAGTGGTCGATTCCCCTGCGCTACTCGGGGAACGACCTGATGGGCACCATCAGGATCACGGCGTCGAGCCGGATGCCCGCCGATCTCGCGCTCCGCGTGGTGGTGCACGGTCTCGCCGCCGGGTACGGGAGCCTGACGGGCGACCGCGCCGCCGACCCCGGTGCGAGGTTCCTGAGCCCGGAAGGGAATCTGGACGCGACACCGGAACCGACCCCCGCGGACCGGGGTTATCTGGCCCAGCTCGCCGTCCTGGACCGCGCGCTCGATGGCGCCAGGTGGAATCCGCCGAAGCGAATCCGCCTGCGCAAGGAAATCCGCGAAGTGCTGGCGAAGCTCGGCCTCGATCCGAACCAGGCGAACAATGGGTACCGCCAGGCGGCGCTGGAGAACGATCCCGTCAGGTCGGTGGTCACGCGCCATCTCCCGTCGACGGTGAGGAGCGACTATCCGCTGACCGGGACCCATGTCGCCACTGGTCTCATCACCGGATTCCTGCCCTCCGGCAGCGCGGCGGCGGTCTTCGCGGCGTCGGGCTCGCCCGCCAGCGGGATCGCCTGGGGCGTCTTCGGCCTGGTCAACGCCGTCTACAACGGATTCCTCGCCCGCGAGTGGGAGATCAAGAAGGACGAGCAGATCGCCGAGGCGCGCAAATACGACGCCAGGGCGCGCGAGATCGACGCCGCCGCGGCACCCGCCAAGCGGGTGCGTTCGTTGCTGGAGATCCTGGGCTGGGCACCCGAAGACGGTCCCGGTCCGCCGGAGGGCAAGCCGATGAGCGAGCAGACGATGGGGCCGAGGCCCGATCTCGCCCAGCCTCTCGGCAAGCACGGTGCCCGGTTCAGCGTCCCGCCGTTGGCGTCGCTCGCGGCGGGGACCGCGGTCGCCGCTCCCTTCGAACTCTGGGGTAGCGGGATCGGGCTGGCGTCCTGGCTCAGCCTCCTCGTGTACGCGGCGGGTGCCGCGGTCTGGCTGCCCTTCGCCGAACGCGCGCGCACGCGGGTCCAGAAGGGAGAGGAACTCAAGGAGATCGACAAGCGGGCCAGGGGACTGGACAAGGTCGAGGCGGCTGTCTATGCCGCCATGGGGCAGCGACTCGGTTTGGAGCGGCCACCCGAACCGAGCGAGGTGCCCGATCCGGACGATGTCCACCTGTCCGTGCCTGAGCTGAGCCTCGCGGCCAATCTGCCGGATTTCGTCCAGTACGTGAGCGAGATCCTGCGGCGAGGACTGCGGCCGACCGCGGCGGGCACCTTCGACAACTCCGCGCCGCCGGCCCAGGAGTTGACGTCGCCCCAGGAGCCGGCGTCGGTACAGGTGTTGACGCTGTTCCAGGTATTGGCCACCTACGGGGACGGGAAGAGCCTGCACCGGAACCCCGCGCCGCCTGCCCCGGAGTTGACGCAGGCCCAGGAGCTGACACTGTTCCAAGCGTTGGCCGCCTACGCGGACGGGGAGAGCCTGCATCGGAACTCCGCGCAGGCCTATGACTTGACGCTGTTCCAGGCGCTGGCCGCTTACGGGATCGGGAAGAGCCTGCTCATGTTGCCGATCGCGATCTGGCAGTTGAATCAGCTGGATCAGCGCGAACTTGAGTACACAGTAGACAGAAGGTTCTTCGACGAGCGGGACATCCGCCGGTTGATGAGGCGGGACGTGCTCGCGGAGCGAATGGAGTTGCTCGACCGCGTCGAGAAGCTGGTCAATCCTCCGAAGCCCAGCCTGTGGCGACGGCTGCGTGAGGCGATTCCTTTCGTCGGGCAACCTCGGCCGGAGCCAGTGCGCCCGGTCGTGCCCGGCGAGCCGGCCACCGAGACACGGCCCGGGTTCACCCCGCGTGCCGAGTTCATGAAGACCTACACGAGGCTTTCGGTCGGCAGCGCCGGGGTGACCACCGGGTTCGTGGAATTGTTCGGTGTCAGCCATTCGCTGGCGATGGCCGCGCTGACGGCGGGCTTGTCCGGGCCACTGATCGGCTGGCGCAAGTGGTGGCACCGGAAGAACGAGTTGGAACTCGGCGACAAGAACATCGCCGAGACCAATCAGGGGAAGGCGGCCGAGCGCGCGGCGGTACAGAACGCCGCGTCGGCTTTCTCGGACTCCCAGGTGATCATGGCCGCCGCGACGGTGGCGGCCGAGCTGGAGCGGCCCGGCCGGTCGGTCGCGCGCCAGGCCGTCCCGGCGAGGACGGTCGTTCCGGAGTTCACCGCGATCAAGATCAAGGCGCACGAGTATCCCTACGGTGACTGGGCGAGCGCCTATCAGGACGCGCTTCGGGAGCTGAGGCCTTCCCTCGACGCGGAGGCGGCCCGGCTCGATCCGGATGAGCCCAACCTGGACTGGGGTGATCACCGGACGCTTGGCGAGCGACGGGTGGCGATCGAGAAACTCGTCGCTCTCGCCGAACGGGCGGCCGGGTACCTCGACGCCTATTTCCGTACGGGGAAGGGGCTGCCGGTCTGGGAGGCGAACGCCGACCTGGCCAACGCCATCGACCACTACAACTGGCTGAATTCGCCGGGGTGGCCGAAGGAACTGGACCCGGCGCCGGACGCTCCCCGCCGTCCCGGCGACGACCCTGAGGTGAAGAGGGCCGAGGAAGCCGCCGTCAGACATCTCCAGTACCGCGATCCACCGGTCCGGAGGAACTCGATCGACCACCGAGGAGGGTGGCAGGGCTCGCCCGAACAAGGGCGAGGACGTCCGGGCGACGCCGGCCGGGCCTACGGTGCCGGGGACGGTCGCTATATCGACCCGTTGATCGGCAGCACGGAACTGCACACCCTGCCGGCGATCCACGCCGGTGTCCCGAGCGCGGGAAAGTACGGCATCGCGCGGTACATCCGGGAACACCACCCCGAATTACCTCGCACGAACCCGAACTACCACGCTCCCGACGCGTACCTGGACGGCTACTGGACCAACTGCACCCGCGACGTCGTCTATTACGTGCGGAGGCTGCGCGGCGAGGACGTGACGGCTCCGCCACTCAGCCCCGAGGACTCTGTGGTCCTGGGCACTCTGGAGTACATCTCGGAGCGGCTCGGCGGGATCTGGGAGCACGATCACGGTACGAGTTACGACAGTGTCATCGGCGCGATGATGGACCGGCCCCCCGGCGCGATGGCCGTGCTGGCCATGGAATACCGCGGGGAGAAGAACGAGATCAAGCGGCATGTGGCGCTGGTGGCCAACGACGAGGGCCGGATCGTGTTCCTCGACCCGCAGGACGGCTGGCTGCTGAGCCTGCCGGAGAACCTGATCAAGCTCGACCTGCTGCCCTTCACCGATGCGGACCTGCCCCCCGTGGGTGTGCCGAAGGGCGCCCGGCCGCCGAGAGGAGATCTTCACCTGCCGGAGCCGCGACTATCCCCGGAGCCAGAACCCCTGCCCGAGCCTCGGGTCGTCGTGGTTTCGCCGGAGGGAACCGCCCAGTTCCGCTCACTTCTCGATTTGGGGAGGGAACAGGGATACAACGGCAAGGACGACGTGTCGCTCGGCTCGGCCGAGGTCGAAGCGGTCCACGCGCGGGAAACGGGCCACGCCGCCTACCGGGAGACCGGGAATCCGGCGGCACCCGTGCCGCACCAGGACTCCGCGTTGTTCCGGACGACGGCCCGGAACGCGCTGCCGGCGATGCACGCGAAGACCGTGATCGGCCGTTGGGCGGCAGCCGTGTCCTACCTGCGCGCGCGGCATCCCCAGCTTCCCGCGACCAATCCTCACTACTACGCACCCGACGCCCTCGACGACGGATACCTGACCAACTGCACCCGTGCTGTCGTCTACTACGTGCGGCGTTTGCGCGGCGAGGACGTGACGGCGCCGCCGGTGCCGCTGGACCGGCTGCTGGAGATGTCCAGCCTGGAGTACATTTCCGATCGGCTCGGCGGAGCCTGGGACCACGGTCATGGCACGAGTTTCGACAGCGTCGTCGCCGCGATGACGGACCGGCCGGTCGGGGCGCTGGCCGTCATCCACGTGACCTCCACCGAACGCGGTGGATCGGTCCGCGACCATGTGGCGCTGGTGAGCCGGGACGCGAACGGTGTCGTTTTCCTGGAGCCGCACAACGGCTGGCTGATGCGCTTGCCGAAGCGGGTGACCGGAATCGGCCTGCTGACCTTCACCGACGCCGAACTGCCGCCGCGCGGTCGCGCCGCCATCCTCACGGAGGCGGTCGCCGAAGTCGCGCGGCGCGGGGCCGAGGCGATCCTGAGGGAGAGCGTGCTGGCACCCCGTCCCGGTCCGATCGACCTGACCGACGCGCAGTGGACCTCGGTCCGGACGGTGCGTGGAGGCATCGTGTCGTTCCCGGACAGTCCGCCCGTGCAGTCCGTCCCCGCGTCGCCCGAAGACCACGACCGGCTGGGCGACTTCGCCGACTGGCTGGCGAAAGCCGCCGGTGGCACCGCCGTCCGTCGTGACGAGGCGCCGGAGGCCCCCGACCTCGCGACCGCGTTCGTGGCCTTCGACAAGGTTTCCTGGGCTTATCAGGCCTTGGACGTCGTCCGGGAGCGGCTGGGTACCGAACCGATGGAGATCGTGAGCCTCGACGACCGGTTCGTCCGGCCGCGCCACGACGGATACCGCGATCTCCGGCTGGTTCTGCGGATGCCGAGCGGCCACCTGGCCGAACTCCAGTTGCGGCTCAAGGCCATCGAGGAGGTCTTGGAGACCGCGCGGGTGCTCGACGAAACCGTCGGCACGCTGATCGGCCGGGACGAAGACCGGACGCGGCCGCTGTCCCCTGACCAGGAGGCCTTGGAGGTGACGATCCTGCGGCGGCAGGCAGAATTGTTCGACGAGGCGACGAGGCGAGGCCTTCCCCCACCTCCGCCGCCGGGGCCGGAAACCTTCGGGGACGCGGCCGAGGGCGCCGTGATGGCGGCCGAACCGCTGGACTGCGTCGAGTTCGGCGACGGCCGCCAGAGCGCCAACGCCACCTATCACCTGACCTACGCCGACCATCCGCGAACGATCTACAAACCGGCCTCGGGCGAGACCCGCGCGCTGGGAGGGCATCTTCCCTTGGAAGGGCAGGGATATCGTGAGGTCGCCCTGTACCGGTTGGCGCGAGCCGTCGGCTCGGACGCCGTCCCGCCGACCGCGTACATCGACGGGCCGCTGGGACCCGGCTCCGCCCAGGTGTGGCGGGAAGACGCCGGTCCCGCGGTGGAGGTGGCGGCCTATCCGCGCGAACAGCAACAGTTGATCGCGTTCCTGGACTACGTCGCGGCCAGCCTGGACAGAAGCGCGAGTGACTGCTTGACCGGCCCCGGCGGGGAAGCGATCGTGATCGACAACGGTCAGTCCTTCCCGGACTACGCCGACCCGCTGATCGGGATCAGGTCCGGCTTCGTTGCCGCCTGGTTCGACGTACCGTTCGACGCGGAAGTGCTCGCGGCGGTCCGGATGATCGACCCGGCCTGGCTGGTACGGATGCTCGTCGCGACCGGCATCGGCGAAGAGGCGGCCGAAGCCGCACGCGAACGGCTGGAAGAGAGCCAGCGGCTGGGCAGGATCGCCGGGCAGACGTGGCCCGCCCGCATCTGGGACCACGAGTGGAAACTGGTGAGGGAGTTCAAGTGACGGAGACGGCGGGAGGACTGATCATGCGGGCTTCCGAGGCGATCGCCAGGGTCGAACAGTGGCTGAGGGCGGGAAATCCGGTCGATTTGACCCGCGGGAAGCACGCGGTGCGGGTCGACCACGAAAGCCTGGTGCGGATCCCGGAGGGCTGGTTCGTGCCCTACGACGCGGTTCGAGCGCTGGATGGCGGCGAGCGGCTCGCCGCCCTCGTGCCCAAACCCGCGTTGATCGTGCGCGAGGACGGGAGCCTGCGCCATCCGGATCCCGGCCCCGACGGCACCGGGCCGAGTATCGCGGTCACCGTCGCCGGTCAGGAGGACTGGCAGGAGATCGTGGAACCCGAGTTCGCGCGCAGCGGGGTGGCCCATCTGGGGGTCCCGGCCAGCGCCGTCATGGCGTGGCGCAATCGCGGCCCCCGGGGTGGTGAGATCCGGGTCAACCCGCATTACCGGCTCGGTCCCGAACGACTCGGTCACCCGGCCATGGACACCACCGCGGAGCACCTGCTCGGCTGCCTGGAGACAGGGCGGTTCGACCGGCCGCGCTACCTGGCCGGTCTGCTGACCGCGGAGCTCTACTGCCCTGTCGATCACCGGACCGAGCAGCCTCTTGCCCCACTATGGCAAGAGAATCCGCGCACGATGACGATGTTCAGTTCGCGCAGGCGGCTGCCGCCCGGCACCTCGAAATGGGTGCGAACGGACGTGCTGTCGTTCGCCGTGGAGTTCCCCGGAACCGGGTTGTCGATCAATCCAGGCTCGTTCCCTTCGGACGTGGTGACCGAAGGCGAACTCACGCGAACCCGTGAGCAGTGGCCGAATTTCCGGGCGGTCGTCCGGGTCGTGGAGGTTTCACCCGAGTACTCCAGGGAAGTGGCGGAGACAGCGGAAGGGATCCGGGTGGAACTCGGGCTCGCCGAACCCGTCTCCGGGCTTCCGGTAGCGGCGGCCAAGGCCAGGGCCGCGGGGTTCGAATTGTCCACTGAGGACTGCAAGCGGTTCGTCCGTGGCCGGGGCTGGGAACAGCGCAACCGGGTGGCGCACGCCGGTGTCGACTCACCGGACGACGACGTCTCCGGTCAGCGGTGGCCGTCAGACCTGCGGGCCAACGGCCTGGTCGCGGGATACGACGCGGCCGGGCGGATCCGGCCGCACGCGGCGACCTCCGGCAAGTTCTTCCGCCAGGACGTCGACGGCGCGGGATTCGCCTGGCACCGTGTCGCGGGCGCGTTCGCCGGATTCGCACTCGGGGAGTCGCTTGGTTCGGCCGTGGACACCCTGAGCCTGCCGGAGATCCGCGCGCGGTTCGGCGAGGACGGCGTCCTCGAACCGACCGGGGCGATCGGCCCGCTGACCCGGCGACTGCTGTTCCACACCGAGGGTTTGTTGCGGGGGCTGCCAGCCCGGTTCGGCGAGGCGGCCCCGGGCGGGCTGATGGCGTTGAGCGCACTGTCCGAGCAGCGACGGCTGGACGCCCAGCGGGGAGAGCGCGACGGCTGGCTCTCCCATGTCCCCGAACTGTGCGTTCCGGGAGAAGACGCGCCGTCGACCGGGGACGACGTCGCTTTTCTCGTGCCGGGAATGGTCGCGGCGCTCTGCGGTGGCGGGCCGGAATCCGACGCGGACACCGCGGTGCGAGTGGGCCGCCTGCTAGCGGCGGGTGGAGGCGCCGACGGCCCCACCGCCGAAGCCGCCGGGGCGGTCGCCGCGTTGTTCGGCCGGTTGTTCCGGCGCGGGGAACAGTCGCCGCCGCACGCTGTGCTCCGGGAGATCGTCGAGAGGGGCTCCGTCCGCGGCCCGGTGACGGACGCGCTGGCCAACGCGGTGCGCGCGCGGACGGAACTGGTCCGCACCGATCCCGAAGAACTCGACGCCGCGGGCAGGGGAGACACCGCCGTCGGCGCACTCGGCCGGGCCATGATCGCGGTGACGCGCCGGTTCTTCGACCCCCAGTGGGCCATGCAGGCCGCTGTCGACCATTCCGGGCGTAGCTCGATCACCGGGGCGATCGCCGGCGCGGTGATCGGCGCGAGGGTCGGGATCCCCGGCCTGCCGTCCGGCTGGCTCGACCGGCTCGACCTGGCCGACCTGGTGGAAACCGTCGCAGGGGACGCGTTTTGGCACTTCTCGGCGCAGCCCCCCTCGGAGGACCGGCGCTATGCCGCGGAATGGGCCCGGCGATACCCGCGTAACTAACTAGGCGCTGTCCTGCGCCGCGGCACCGAAGTGCCGAAGGATTTCGTCGAGTTCCTCGAAGGAGGAACGACGACCGGAGTCGAGCCGGAACCAGGCTGCCTCCCATCCCTCGCCGTCGTACATCTTCACTTCGGCGTCCGGAAGAGCTACCTTCCGGACGCCGATTTCGTGTCCGATGAGGATTCCGTAGGGCACGGCGGGCATGGTCGGCGAGCTGGAGCGCAGGCCGTCCCACCTGCCGGGGTGGACGGCGACCAGCATCTGCCGGACGAGCGGGGCAAGCGCCGCGGCCAGCGTCTCGACGGCCTCCTGCCGCACCGTACCGGCCGCCGGTCCGCCGAGTTCGATCTCTTCGAGCACACCGCCATCCACTGTGGACACGCGCAGCCGTCCGGCGATACCGGGGCCCACGACGACCAGCCCAGTCGGTTCAGGAGAGCGGCCCCGGCAGAACGCGGTGAGATCGGCCGCCGACCAGGGTTCGGTCGCAGGCTCGGCGACACCCCAGCCGGCCGGCTCGGCGCCGGCGAGCACCGCCATGGCGGCCTCGACGATCTTGCCGAGCCGGAGCGGCTCACCGGCCGGGTGGAGGGCGGTGATCTGGACTTCCAGCTCTCCCGAGCTTCCAGTGCCGCCGACTGGGGAAGGCGCTGCGTCCTCATCGCGCTCGAACCGGCCGCCGTTCCCGGTGAGCGTGACTCTGCGATGCCTCCCCTGATCGTCGCGCACCACCCACTCGCCCCCGATCTCCGAGAGCAGCTTTTCGAGCGGATAGGTGATTCCACTGTCTTCGGCGGTGACCACCTGGAGCGTCCGCCCGGACTCGACCGCCGCCCAAGCGGCGTCGATCAGCCTGGGGGAGGCCGGGACCACGGTGCGGAACTGCTCGAAGACCAGCGCTTCTCTCAGCGGTTCGACCATGACAGCCCTCCGGTCCCGGCGACCAGCGCCGTGGTGAACATTCTGGCGACGGTCTCCGCTTCAGGATCGCCCTCGGGAGCGTGGACTTCCACCCACCACACCGGATGCGGCACCTCGACGTCGTCGCCGATGCCGAGCACCCGCCGTGCTTCGCCGTCGACCCGGACCAGGTGGACGTTTTCGACGGTGGCCATGAGCCTGCCGTCGGGGTGGAGCAGCCGGATGAGCGGCGGCTCATCCCGGAAGTCGGCCCGCAGTTCCTCGCCCGCCGCCGCCAAAGCCGGGAGGACGGTGGCCGGGCCGGGTTCGTCGCGGCACAGGCCGATGATGTCGAAGGTCATGCCTCTCCTCAGTTCGGGCTGACCGGGAACCGCAGTTCGAAGATCGCGCCGCCCTCGTCGGCGTTGTACACCGCGAGGGTGCCGCCGTGCGCCTGCGCGACCCACCGCACGATCGACAGCCCGAGCCCGGAAGATCCGCCGGTGCTGGCGAACCGGTCGAAGGCGTCGCCCGCCATCGTCGTGTCGATACCCGGGCCGTGGTCCGCGACGGTCACGGTGCCGCCGGCGACGGTCAGGTGCACGAACGCCTTCGAGCCCGGGTGACGGCCGTAGCGCATGGCGTTGTCGAGAAGGTTGCCGATCGCCCGTTGCAGCAGCGCGGGATCGGCGTTGACCTTGGTGGGCGCGGCGGTGACGGTGACTTCGGCGCCGTCGGTCGCGGTGTCCTCGACGATGCCCACCACCAGCTGATCGAGCCAGATCGGCTGGATGCTCAGCTGTTCCACGCCGGCGGCGAGCCGGGCGCGGACGAGGAGGTCGTCGATGATCCCGCCCATTCTCGCGGCGAGCCGGACGGTGCGCGGCAGGAGTTCCGCCGACTGCGCGGGGTTGGCCATCGCGGTTTCGGCGAGCGCGCGCAGGGCGGCGACCGGGGTGCGGAGATCGTGCGCGGTTTCGGCCAGCAGGACCTCCTGCTGCTGCAAGGCCGCGGCCGCGGGACGGATCGAGCGGCCGGACAGCAGGTGGCCCGCGAAGCCCAGTATCGCGACCAGCAGCACGGTGCCGCCGATCACCAGCAGCGTGAACCGCGTGTGCGCGGCGTCTTCGACCTCGGTGGACTGCACCGCGACGACGGCCGCGAACGTCTTGCCGTCGCCGTCGCGCAGCGGTTCGGCGCGGACCTTGACCATGTCGCCGTCGGTGGCCTTTTGATGCCCTTGTATCAGCCTGCCGGTTTTCACCGCCTCGGTGGCGAGGCCGTTCAACAGTTGCATGCTCATCGGGACGCAGTTCGCCCGCGAAAAGTGCGGCTGGAACGCGGGCGCCCCGCCGGGCAGGATCGCGAACTGGGGGCAGCGGTCGTTCAGCACGTCGGTGTTGACCAGCCCGAAGCCGACGGTGCCGTCGTAGGCGACCAGCCTGCTGACCGACGACGTGACCTGGGTCAGCGCGGCGTCGATCCGTTCCTCGCCCTGATCACCGTCTTCGGTGATGAGCAGCCACGCGAAGACGACCAGCCCGAGGGTGTTCATCACGGTGAACAACGCGGTCAGCGTCCAGCGCAGCTTGCGCAGCCGATCGGCCGAGGAGTGGGTGTTCACCGCGAGCCCAGCCGGTAGCCGAGGCCTCGGACGGCGTGGATCAGTTCGGGTTCCTTCAGCTTGCGGCGCAACCGCTTCACCACCACATCGACCACATTGGACATCGGATCGGCCTGCGCGTCCCAGCAGTGCTCGATCAGGTCGGCCCGCTGCACCGGCAGGCCCGCCCTGGTCAGCAGGTATTCGAGCACGGCGTACTCCTTGTTGGTCAAGGTGAGCAGCACACCCGCCCGGCGCACCTCGCGCCGCGCGCAGTCCATCACCAGGTCTTCGTGATGCAGCACCGAGGGCCGGTCGAAGGCCGACCGGTGACACAGGTTGGCCACCCGCTCGGTCAGCTCGGCCATCACGAACGGCTTCACGAGGTAGTCGTCGCCGCCGTGCTCGAATCCGGCCACGCGGTCGGCGAGCGCGTCGCGGGCGGTGAGGAACAGCACCGGCGCCCGCCAGCCCAGCTGCCGTCGCATGTGGACGTACTCGATGGCGTCGCCGTCCGGCAGCATCCGGTCCAGCACCACGCAGTCGTGGTGCGTTCCGCGCAGCAGCCGGTCCGCGGTCGCGATGTCGCCCGCCTCGTCGACGACGAAGCCGGCCGCGCGGAGCTGCGTGACCAGCGCGAGCCGCAGATTCTCGTCGTCTTCGACGACCATCACCCGTGTCATCAAAACCTCATGTTCGGACAGCGAAAGTAGACGCGTGCAGTTCCCGGAGCCCCTGAACGCTAACGCGTCGGGTGCCCGCGGCCGCCCGGACGGCGGGGAACTGGCATGAACAGGACGTCGTCGGCGGCACCGCGCCGGGGGAAGAGGGAGGTACCTGCGATGACCGTGCAGACCGGCCAGCTCAGCCTGGTCACGGGAACGGGCCCGGGCAGCGACCGGGCGGGGCTCGGCGAGCTTCTCGCGGAAGCGACCGGCGAGGTGCTCGTCATGAGCACGGGAACGGACACCGCGTTCCAGCGGATCGCGCTCGGAGGCGTGCGCCCCGGCGTGCGGCACAAGGTGCTCTTCCCCGACTCCGCGCGGATGTCCGGCGTGCTCAACCGCCTGTCGCGGGCGGGCGCCGAGGTGCGGACGGACGCCGAGGTGCCGATGGACGCGCTGGTGATCGACCGGACCTCGGTGGTTCTCCCGGCGGAAGGCAGGCAGGCCGGTTCCGCGGTGTTCCGGCTGCCCGGCGTGGTCACCGCGACGGTCGGGCTGTTCGAGCGGATCTGGCAGGCCGCCGCCCCGCTCGTCCCGCTGGATCTCCCGGGCACCGGGAACGCTTCGATCCTGTCCTGCCGCGAGCAGGAGCTGCTGACGCTGCTCTTCTCCGGCACCACCGACGAATCGGCTGCCTCACGCCTCGGTGTCTCCGTGCGCACGGTGCGCCGGATGGTCGCCGACATCATGAACCGGCTCGGCGCCCGCAGCCGGTTCCAGGCGGGCGCCAAGGCCGTCGACCGCGGCTGGCTGATGGCGAAGGCGGGCTGATGACGACTTCGACTCCCGGCCGTGTCCTGCTGGTGGCCCAGCGGCCAGGCGCGTACCCGACCATCGGCGACGCTTTGACGGCAGCGTCCGACGGCGCCGTCATCACCATCGCGGGCGGTGAATACGCTGAAACCGTCGAACTGACCGGCCTCCGGGTGACGCTGGCCGCGGCGGACGGCGCCACCGTCGTCGTCGACGGCCGGGGCGCGGACCGGCCCGTTTTCCGCGGCACCGGCGGGGTGCTCGTCCTCGAAGGGATCGAAGTCCTGGCGGGCGGCGCGTCCGCGATCCAGGCCGACGACGTGGAACTGGCGGTCCGGAACTGCACCGTCTCCGGCGGGCGCGGCCCGGCGATCGCGATCCGCGGCACGACGGCGTTCACCGTGAGCGGTTGCGTGATCTCGGGGGCGGAACAGGGGATCGTCGTCGACGGCTCGCCAGGGCGGATCGAGGACACCACCGTCGAAGACGTGACGGGCGACGGCATCACCCTCGGGCAGGGCGCGGATCCGGTCGTGCTCCGCTGCACGGTCACCGGCTGCGGGCTGAGGGGAATCTACGTCTACCAGTACGCCCGGCCGGTCGTCGAAGGCTGCACCGTCTCGCACACCGGTCACGAAGGCATCGCCGTCGCGCACCACGGGGTGCCGGTCCTCAGGCGGTGCACGGTCACCGACACCCGGGGCCCGGGGATCTCGTTCGCTTCCGGTTGCGGTGGCGAGATCTCCGGATGCCGCGTATCGAACACCGCGGAACCGGGGATCGCGATCGCCGAAGGGGCGACGCCGGCGATCGGTGAGGCCGCGGACCCCGGCACCGTGGGGGACAACGCGTTGGACGAGATGCTCGCCGAACTCGACGCGATGATCGGCCTTCCCGGGGTCAAGGAAGAGGTCCGCTCGCTGGTCGACGAGTTGCAGGTCAACGAATGGCGCCGCCGGGCCGGGCTGCCCGTCGGCGCGGCCGGGCACCATCTGATCTTCGCGGGCGCGCCCGGCACCGGGAAGACGACGGTCGCGCGGATCTACGGCAAACTCTTGAAGGCGCTGGGAGTCCTGCCGGTCGGCCAGTTCCGGGAGGTGTCCCGCCGGGATCTCGTCGGGCAGTACATCGGGCACACCGCGGAGAAGACCGCGACGGTGTTCGAGGAGGCCAAGGGCGGCGTCCTGTTCATCGACGAGGCGTACACGCTGACGCGGCTCGCCGGCTCCGGCGGCGATTTCGGCCAGGAGGCGATCGACACCCTGGTCCCGTTGATGGAGGAACATCGCGACGAAGTGGCCGTGATCGTGGCCGGATACACCGGCGAGATGGTCGACTTCCTCGCCGCCAACCCCGGTCTCGCGTCCCGTTTCGGCAAGACGATCGAGTTCGAGAACTACAGTCCCGACGAACTGCTCGCCATCTTCGGGCGGATGGCGTCCGCCGGCGACTACGAAGTCGATCCCGCCGCCGGCCCGGTGCTCACCGGCCACTTCCGCCGCGTCTCCGGCGACGTCAACTTCGGCAACGCCCGGGATGCACGCCTGCTGTTCGAGAAGGCGCGTACGGCTCAGTCACAACGGTTGCGGCTGCTGGGCCGGATGCCCGCGATCGAAGAACTGCGCGGGTTGCACGTGGCCGACGTGGAGGCCGCGATCACGCGATAACGTTCTCGTGTGCGGGTGCTGGTGACCGAGGACGACGAGAACTTGCGGGTGGCGCTGGAATTCGCGCTGCGCGGGGACGGGTTCGCGGTGGACACCGCCGCCGACCTGCCCGGCGCGGACGAGGCGCTGATGGTGAACGCCTACGACTGCGCGGTGTTCGACCGGATGCTGCCTTCGGGCGACGCGCTGGCCTATGTGCGCAACCGGCGCGGCGCCGGATGGCCGATGCCCGTGCTGTTCCTGACCGCGCGCGACAGCGTCGCCGACCGGATCGACGGGTTGCGCGTCGGCGGCGGTGACTACCTGGTCAAACCCTTCGCGATGCCGGAACTGATCGCGCGGGTGCGCAGCCTGTGCCGCCGCGACATGGCCGGGCAGGCGGTGGTCCTGCGGTGCGCCGACGTCGAACTCGACACCGGCAGGCATCAGATCTCCCGTGCGGGCGTGCTGCTCACCGTGACGCGCAAGGAGTATCTCGTCATGGAGCGGCTGATGGCCGCGACCGGGCGGCCGGTCTCGCGGCGGGAACTGATCCGGTACGCGTGGGACGAGATGGCGGATCCGGCGTCCAACGTGCTGGACGTCGTGATCGCGCGGCTGCGGCGGAAGCTCAAGGACCCGCCGCTGATCCACACCGTGCGGGGGTCTGGTTACCGGATGGCGCCGCTTTAGCCCCTCTCGGGGATGAACCGCCCCAGAACGAGACCATCGACACTCCGTCCGTCCCGGATGTGCCATGCTCGACAGCGCACGAGGCGGCGAAACCGAGAGGTGACGAGGGTGTCCATCTGGGCAGGCGTGATCAATTTCGTCCGGGCGCGGTACGAGGTGCTCGAAGAGCGGGACGACTGGCTCCGGTTCCGGGTCGACACCGGCGACGGCCGCGGCCAGCAGGTGTCCTTGCACCACTTGCCCGACCACGACGGCGCGGAGTGGGTGGAGATCTCGTCTCCGGTCGGCTGGGCCGACAAGATCGATCTGCGGCGCCTGCTCGAACTGGCAGGCGGGGATTCGGTCGGCGGCGCGGCGGTGGTGGACGGTGTCGCGCTGCTCAAGCACACGATCCCGCTGGTCGACCTGAACCTGGTCAACGAGTTCGAACACCCGCTGAAGGCTCTCGTCACGCGTGCCGACACCTTCGAACACGAGCTCACCAAGGCCGACGAGTTCTGATCCGGCCCTTCCTTTCGGGACGGGAACAGTGAAGGCCCCCTGCGCCGCAGGGGGCCTTCACTCGTCTTGAGCTCAGAGACGCTCCTGCAGCGCGTCCGCGGCGGCGAGGAGGTCCGCGGCCCAGCGCGCCCCCGGTTTACGCCCTATACGTTCGATGGGCCCGGAAACCGACACCGCGGCGACGACGGTGCCCGTCGAATCCCGTACGGGCGCCGAGACACTCGCCACACCGGGTTCCCGTTCCGCCACGCTCTGGGCCCAGCCGCGGCGGCGGACTTCGAGCAGGGTGCGCTCGCCGTACACCGCCTCGGTGAGGATCGTGCGCTGTGTGTGCGGATCCGACCACGCGGCGAGCACCTTCGCGCCGGAGCCCGCGGTCATCGGCAGCCGTGAACCGATCGGCACCGTGTCACGGAGTCCGCTCGGCGGTTCCGCGGTCGAGACGCAGACGCGCTGGACGCCGTCGCGGCGGTACAGCTGAACGCTTTCGCCGGTGATGTCGCGCAATTTCGGCAGCACCGAACTCGCCGCGTCGAGCAGCGGGTCGGTCGAACCGCCCGCCAGTTCCGCGAGCGCGGTACCCGGACGCCAGCGCCCGTCGGGGCCGCGGCGCAACAGGCGATGCACTTCGAGGCCGACCGCGAGCCGATGCGCCGTCGCGCGCGGCAAACCGGTCCGCGTGCACAGTTCCGCCAGGCCACAAGGATCTTCGGCCACGGCCTGAAGCACGGCCACGGCCTTGTCGAGTACTCCGATACCGCTATGCTGTCCCACAAGCCGATACTATCTTCCCGAAGTTTGAGATGTCCAGATGGTGGGAAGTACCGATTTCACCGCATGTGAGGAGCCGGAAATGCCCCGGACACTGGCCGAGAAAGTGTGGGAGTCGCACCTGGTGCGGCGAGGCGAGGGGGCCGAGCCCGACCTGCTCTACATCGATCTCCACCTGCTGCACGAGGTCACCAGCCCGCAGGCGTTCGACGGACTCCGCCTGGCGGGCCGGAAACTGCGCCGCCCCGACCTCACCATCGCGACCGAGGACCACAACGTCCCGACGATCGACATCGAGCTGCCGATCGCGGATCCCGTGTCCCGCACCCAGGTCGACACCCTTCGCGCCAACTGCAAGGAGTTCGGTGTCCGGCTGCACCCGATGGGCGACGCCGAGCAGGGCATCGTGCACGTCATCGGCCCGCAGCTGGGCCTGACGCAGCCCGGGATGACCGTGGTGTGCGGCGACAGTCACACCTCGACGCACGGTGCCTTCGGCGCCATGGCGTTCGGCATCGGCACCTCCGAGGTCGAACACGTGATGGCGACCCAGACCCTGCCGCTCCGTCCATTCAAGACGATGGCGATCACGGTCGACGGGGCCCTGCGCCCCGGTGTCACGGCGAAGGACATCATCCTCGCGGTGATCGCGAAGATCGGCACCGGCGGCGGGCAGGGCTACGTCCTCGAGTACCGCGGCGAGGCCATCGAAAAGCTGTCGATGGAAGCCCGGATGACGGTGTGCAACATGTCCATCGAAGCGGGCGCGCGCGCCGGGCTCATCGCGCCGGACGAGACGACGTTCGCGTATCTGAAGGGCCGTCCGCACGCGCCGCGGGGCGCCGATTGGGACGCCGCCGTCGAAAACTGGCGCGAACTGCGCACGGACGAGGACGCCGTCTTCGACGCCGAGGTGCGCCTGAACGCCGACGAGCTCACGCCTTTCGTGACCTGGGGCACGAACCCTGGCCAGGGGCTCCCGCTGGGCGCCGAGGTGCCCGACCCGGAGCGGATCGGCGACGAGAACGAGCGCATCGCCGCTGAAAAGGCCCTGTCCTATATGGACCTGAAGCCGGGCACGCCGCTGCGCGAGATCGCGGTGGACACCGTCTTCCTCGGCTCGTGCACGAACGGCCGGATCGAGGATCTGAGGGCCGCCGCGGACGTCCTGCGCGGGCACAAGGTCGCCGATTCGGTCCGGATGCTCGTCGTCCCCGGCTCGATGCGCGTCCGCCAGGCGGCGGAAGCCGAAGGGCTGGACCGGGTCTTCACCGAAGCGGGCGCGGAATGGCGGCAGGCCGGCTGCTCGATGTGCCTCGGCATGAACCCGGATCAGCTCAAGCCGGGCGAGCGGAGCGCGTCGACCTCGAACCGCAACTTCGAAGGCAGGCAGGGCAAGGGCGGCCGGACGCACCTGGTCTCGCCGCTCGTGGCGGCCGCCACGGCCGTGCGGGGCACGCTGTCCAGCCCCGAAGACCTGCAGCCCGCCGCCGCCCGCTGACGGCGCTGACGGCACTGACATCGCTGACATCCGCGAAGGAGTTCCCAACATGGACGCGTTCACCCACCACACCGGCGTCGGGGTCCCGCTGCGCAGGTCCAACGTGGACACTGACCAGATCATCCCGGCGGTCTACCTCAAGCGCGTGAGCCGCACCGGCTTCGAGGACGGGCTCTTCGCCGCCTGGCGTTCCGACGAGTCGTTCATCCTCAACCAAGAGCCCTTCAAGAACGGGTCGGTCCTGGTCGCGGGCCCGGACTTCGGCACCGGTTCCTCCCGCGAGCACGCGGTGTGGGCCTTGATGGACTACGGATTCCGGGTCGTGATCTCCTCCCGGTTCGCGGACATCTTCCGCGGCAACTCGGGCAAGCAGGGCCTTGTCGCCGCTCAGGTCGAGCAGGCGGACGTCGAACTGCTGTGGAAGCTGCTCGAAAACGAGCCCGGGACGGAGGTCACGGTGGACCTCGAGTCGAAGACGGTACGAGCCAAGGACTTCACCGCGCCCTTCCAGATCGACGACTACACCCGCTGGCGGCTCCTCGAAGGGCTCGACGACATCGCCCTGACACTCCGCCACGCGGAGGAGATCGACACTTTCGAGACCCGGCGCCCCTCCTGGAAGCCGGTGACCCTCCCGGCGGCCTCCTCCTAAGGCGGTCCGAAGGGGGCGGATTCCCTTGCTGAGCAGGGAATCCGCACCCCGGCCGGGGTCCTCCACGTCAGCCCCGAAACCACACCGAACGGCACCTCGAGAGGCCCTGAAGGGGTCCCTCGGGAGGCGGAACAGCCCCCGAGACAAGGGAAATTTCCGCGCGTCGTTTGGAATTTGTGCTGCATTGGTAATACCGTGTGCGCTAAGTCGGCCGACGGGGCCGTGTACAAGTAGTTCTTCTTGGAGGACTGGAATGGCCAACAAGGCCCAGCTGATCGAGGCGCTGTCGGAGCGCCTGGGCGACAAGAAGGTCGCGTCGGAGGCCGTCGATGGCCTTGTCGACATCATCATCCGGACGGTCAACAAGGGCGAGAAGGTGAACATCACCGGCTTCGGTGTGTTCGAGAAGCGCGCCCGCGCCGCCCGCACCGCGCGGAACCCGCGCACCGGTGAGACCGTTCGCGTCAAGAAGACCAACGTGCCCGCGTTCCGCGCCGGCACGACCTTCAAGGACGTCATCAGTGGTTCGAAGAAGCTGCCGAAGGCCACCGCTGTGAAGCGCGCGACCGCCGGCACCTCCACTCGCGCCACCGCCACCCGCGCGACGACGACCCGGACGGCCGCCAGCCGCCCGGCCGCGACGCGTTCCACGACCACGCGGACCCGCGCCGCCGCCACGACGACGCGTGCCGCCGCGAAGCCGGCCGCCAAGGCGACCGCGACCAAGGCGGCGGCCAAGACGACCGCCACCAAGGCCGCGCCGAAGACCGCCGCCAAGGCCACGACTCGCGCCACCACGGCCAAGAAGGCGACCGCCACCAAGGCCGCCGCGAAGCCGGCCGCCAAGGCGACCGCCGCCAAGGCTCCCGCGAAGAAGGCTCCGGCCAAGCGGACTTCGGCCGCCGCGAAGAAGAAGTAAGCTCTCTCCTCACGAGTGAGCCAACGGCAGGGCCCCGCGCACGGCACGGGGCCCTGCCGCATTTCCGGCCGGTATGCCGTGCGACCGCCTGGTTTCCCCCGACGCGCTCGCGCAGGACGTCTTGGGGATTCATGTCCCGGAACGGATCCGCGGTGGCCCAGCGGCGGATGTGACGCGATTCTCGTGCCGTGGGCGAGTCGCGGAAAAGAATCCGCTTCGCCCGGTCACTCCGATGGACGCATCACCGCGGTTTCCCGGCGCCGCCCTCCACAGTGGAGCGACGATCGACATGGCGCGAGACACAGCCGGAGTAGGGCACGTCACCCACGTGGGGGAGCGTGCGCAAAGACGAAACTCGCGTGATCAGGGACGTAACTCGCGTGATCGGAAGCCGAACTCGCGAGTTACGGCTCCAGACACGCGAGTTACGGCTCCAAACACGCGAGTTCGGCGATAAGCGCTGGCGAAACGTCAGGGATGTGCGGGAGCGGGCGTGGGCAAAGGCGACGCGAAGTAGTCCGCCGCCACCAGCATCGGTCCGTCCTGTTCGGTCGGGGGCCGGAACGACAGCACCCAGAACGAACCCTTCTTCGACGGGACCACACCGCCACGAGCGGCGGTCAGGTCGACGCCGTCGCGGTCGGCCAGCGCGCTGACGACGTCCGGGATCACCCCGCCCTGACTGGAGATCACCGGCGTCCCGCCGTCACCGGCGATGGCCAGCAGCCGCGCGACACCGAGCACCGGGTCCGGCCAGTAGCCCTCTTCCGACAGCAGCGGCTCGTGCCGGATCTCGACTCCGAGGTCTTCGGCGAGCCCGTTCACCGTCTGGACACAGCGAAGCCGCGGCGCCGAGAGCACTCTGCCGGGCGCGTAGAGCCGCAGCAGCGACCGCAGCGCTTCGGCCTGGCGCTGGCCCGCGTCCGACAGCGGCCGCAGGTCGTCGTCGCCGTTCCACTCGTCGCGTTTACCCGCTTTGGCGTGCCGCACCAGGATCACCGTGGTGAGTTCGGGCGGCAGCGCGGAGAACTCGCGCAGCACCCTGACGTCCTCGTGCCGCGTCAGCAGTTTCTCCGCCGCCTCCGCGTCGAGCCAGCGCAGCTCGTCGACTTCCTCGTTCGGCGCGAAAGCACCGGAAACGGCGTGCGCGGAGAAGTAGTCGACCGTTTTCGGCACTCCCGCGACGGTGTATTCGGTCCGGACCAGATAGCGGCCGAGGACCGCCTCGAATCCGGTCTCCTCTTCGATCTCCCGGACCGCCGCGCCCGCGATGGTCTCGCCCGGATCCAGCTTTCCCTTCGGCAGCGACCAATCGTCGTAGCGCGGCCGGTGGACCAGCGCGACCTCGATCCGGTCCCCGTCACGCCGCCAGAGAACGGCTCCCGCCGCTCGGATGACCCCGCTCATCCCGCCGCCCCGTGTCGCTTCGCCAGCTCGACCTGGTGGTCGCGGACGTCGTCACCGGAGGCGGGGAACGGGCTCCACTCGCCGGTCGAGTTCAGCACCCAGCACCGGGTCGAGGGATGCAACGCGGATTCGAAGATGTAGTCCAGTTGCGCCGTCAGCTTCGGATCCTTGACCCGCACCAGCGCTTCGATCCGGCGGTCCAGGTTGCGGTGCATCATGTCCGCGCTGCCGATCCACCGCGTGCCGCCCGCGAGGAAGGTGAAGACGCGCGAGTGTTCCAGGAAGCGGCCGAGGATGGACCGCACGTGGATGTTCTCGCTCAGTCCCTCCACACCCGGTTTCAGCGAGCAGATCCCGCGCACCACGATGTCGACCGGCACCCCGGCCTGTGAGGCGTGGTACAGCGCGTCGATCACCTGCTCGTCGACGAGCGAGTTGCACTTGATCCGGATCCCGGCGGTCTGGCCGGCGCGGGCGAGTTCGATCTCCTCGCCGATCGCGCGCACGATGCCGCGGCGGATCCCGTGCGGCGACGTGAGGATGTTGCGGTAGGTGTCCTGGCGGGAGTACCCGGTCAGCACGTTGAACAGATCCGTCAGATCCGCGCCGATCGTCGGGTCGGCGGTCAGGATGCCGAGGTCCTCGTACAGGCGCGCGGTCTTCGGGTTGTAGTTACCGGTGCCGATATGGCAGTAGCGGCGGATGGTCGAACCCTCCTGGCGCACCACCATCGACACCTTGCAGTGCGTCTTCAGCCCGACGAGCCCGTAGACCACGTGCACGCCCGCGCGTTCCAGTGTGCGGGCCCAGGTGATGTTGGCCTGTTCGTCGAACCGTGCCTTGATCTCGACCAGCGCGACGACCTGTTTGCCGGCCTCGGCGGCGTCGATCAGCGCGTCGACGATCGGGGAGTCGCCGGAGGTGCGGTACAGCGTCTGCTTGATCGCCAGCACCTTGTCGTCCGCGGCGGCCTGTTCGATGAACCGCTGGACGCTGGTGGAGAACGAGTCGTACGGGTGGTGCACTAGGACGTCGCCCTCGCGCAACGTCGCGAACACCGACTTCGGCGTCTCGCGCTCACCGAACGCCGGATGCGTGGCGGGAACGAAAGGGCGGTCCTTGAGTTCCTTCCGGTCGACACCGGACAACTGGTGCAGACAGGTGAGATCCAGCAGACCGGGGACCTCGACGACGTCGCGCGGGTCGACCTCCAGTTCGCGCAGCAGCAGTTCGAGCATGTGCTCGCTCATGTCCTGCGCCACTTCGAGCCGCACCGGCGGGCCGAACCGGCGCTGGGCCAGTTCGCGTTCCAGCGCCTGGAGAAGATCCTCGTCCCGGTCCTCTTCGACCTCGAAGTCCGCGTTGCGGGTGACCCGGAAGGCGTGGTGCTCGGTGACCTCCATCCCGGTGAACAGCTCGCCGAGATGGGCGGCGATCAGTTCCTCCAGCGGAAGGAACGTCGCGGTGCGGCTCTCCCGCGGCTGCTGCTCGATCCGCATGAGGCGCGGCACGTTGCTCGGCACCTTGACCCGCGCGAACCGCTCCGTGCCGGCTTCGGGGTCCCGGACGGTGATGGCCAGGTTGAGCGAAAGGCCGGAGATGTAGGGGAACGGGTGCGCGGGATCCACGGCCAGCGGTGTGAGCACCGGGAAGATCTGCTCGCTGAAGTAGTTGGACAGCCGGAGCTGATCGGCGCCGGCCAGGTCGTTCCAGCCGACGATGCGGATGTCTTCGGCCGCCAGTTGCGGCCGCAGATGCAGTTCGAAGGCGTTCGTGTGCCGCTCGACCAGGTCCTGGTTGCGTTTGGCGATGTAGGCCAGCTGCTCGCGCGGGGTGAGCCCGTCCGCGCTGCGGACCGGCAGCCCGGTCTCGTCGCGGCGCTTCAGCCCGGCGACCCGCACCATGTAGAACTCGTCCAAATTGGACGCGAAGATCGCCAGGAACTTGGCGCGTTCGAGCAGCGGCTGCGACTCGTCCTCGGCCAGCGCGAGCACGCGCGCGTTGAAGTCCTGCCATGACAGCTCACGGTTGAAGTACCGGTCGTCGGGCAGGGTTTCGACCGCGGTGGGCGCCGACGTCACCGCGGGAGGCGCGGCGGGCAGCGCGCGGAACTCCTGGGCGGGACGGCTCGCCGAACCACCACGCGTCGCGCGCGGGGAGGTCTTCGCGGCGGGAGAGGCCTTCCTCGCCCTGGCGGGTTTCGCCGTGCCGTTGTCCGGTTCCGGTTTCGTGGCGGAGGTCTTCCGCTTCCTTGCCGAGTTCGGGGTGCCGCCGTCATTTGTGCTCACGGGCTTCATTGTTCACCACTCGGGGCGATTATGTGCGCCGCGCGCGGGTCGCCAGGGTGAACTCTCGTCACATCACCACGCAGGGTATTCCCAACAGCGTTGAAGTGCGCTTTCCGACACCCAGGGTGCGAACGTGAGCGAGATCATCCGCGGTGTCCACGTCCGCCCTGAGCGATTCCGCGGCGATCGTGAGCGGGGTCGCACCGGACGCGGTGTGCGCCCGCGCGGAACCCGCGCCGAACCGGGGTGCCAGCGCGCGGCCCGCCCCCGCGAGCAACAGGGTCGTACCCGTTCCCTGCCGGTCCGCGACGAACGCTCGTTGCCCGGCGGCTTCGGCGAGGGCGGCGGTGAGGTCTTCGGTCCGCAGCGCGGGCAGGTCGGCCTGCAGCGCGCCGACGAGACCCGACGGCGAGTCCCGGCGGAGCAGTTCTTCGCCGTGGCGCAGGGCCGCGTTCAATCCGCCGCGCGACGGTTCGGTGACGATCTCGACGCCCAGCTCGGTGAGATCCGCCACCGACGCCGGGTCGGCGGCGACCACCAGCACCCGCCGGACCCCGTCCGCCGAGGTCGCCGCGGACAGCGTGTCGTAGGCCAGCGCCAGCACCAGTTCGGGGTGCCGCTCGGGCACGACCGCGCCGCGAAGCCGGGACTTGCCCTCGGCGGGGCGTTTCATCGGCACTATCAGGTCAAAGCCCACACAGTCCACATCTCACTTCTTACCCGACCCTCCCTGGACCGCGCTCGGATGCGCGCGGCAGGATCAGTGGCCTGGGACGACACGTGTGACTTCGAGGAGGACGAATTGGCCCGGCGTGAGAAGGGCGGCATCTGGGTGGGCATCGCCGCCGCACTGTTCTACCCGGCGACGGCCATCGGCAAGCGGGTCTACCGCAACGCCGAGCGGATCCCCCGCGAAGGCGGCGCGCTGCTCCTGCTCAACCACGTGTCCCACATGGACCCGGCGGTGGACGCGGTGTTCGTGCACCGCCAGAAGCGGGTGCCGCGGTTCCTCGGCAAGGAGAGCCTGACCAGGGCGCCGGTCTTCGGCAAGATCTTCGTCGGCGCCGGGCAGATCCCGGTCTCCCGCGGTTCGGCCGCCGCCGGCGACAGCCTCAAGGCCGCCCACCAGGCGTTGCGTGACGGCAAGGTCGTCGTGATCTACCCGGAGGGGACGATCACCAAGGATCCGGACGGCTGGCCGAAGAAGCCGTTCACCGGGGCCGCGCGGCTCGCGCTGGAGACCGACGTGCCGGTGATCCCGATCGCCCGCTGGGGCACGAACCACATCTTCAACGGCTACACGAAGAAGTTCACGCCTTTCCCGCGCAAGAAGATCACGCACCTGGTCGGCGAGCCGATGGATCTTTCCGCCTACAAGAACGGTTCGACCCGCAGCGCGTCCAAGCTGCGCGAGGTCACCGAGCTGATGATGACCGAGATCACCGCGCTGCTCGCGGAGATCCGCCAGGAGGAACCGCCCGCGAAGAAGCCGGAGGACGACGCCTGATGGCCGAGGTCCAGCGGGTGACCGTGCTCGGCGCCGGATCGTGGGGGACGGCGTTCGCGAAGGTGCTCGGCGACGCCGGACGGGACGTGACCATCTGGGCCCGTCGGCCCGAGGTCGCGACCGACATCCGGGAACGGCACCGCAATTCGTCCTATTTACCCGATATCGAACTGCCGGAGCGGATCACCGCGACGGCGGATCCGGCCGAGGCCCTCGCCGGGGCGCAGGCCGTGGTGCTCGCGGTGCCGAGCCAGACGTTGCGGACCAATCTGTCGGAGTGGTCCGGTCTGCTGCCGACCGACGCGATCCTGGTGAGCCTCGCGAAGGGCGTCGAACTCGGCACGCTCAAGCGGATGAGCGAGGTCATCGCCGAGATCGCCCGCGTCGACGCCGGGCAGATCGTGGTCGTGTCCGGGCCGAACCTGGCGAAGGAGATCGCGCTGGGGCAGCCGGCGGCGGCGGTGCTGGCCTGCACCGACCACGACAACGCCAAGGCGATCCAGCGGGCGAGCTTCAACCAGTACTTCCGTCCGTACACCAACACCGACGTCGTCGGCTGCGAGCTGGGCGGGGCGTGCAAGAACGTCATCGCGCTCAGTTGCGGGATGGCGGCCGGGCTCGGGCTCGGCGCGAACACCGTGGCCACCCTGATCACCCGCGGGCTGGCCGAGATGGCCCGGCTCGGCGCGAAACTGGGTGCCGACCCGCTGACCTTCGCCGGGCTCGCCGGCGTCGGCGACCTGGTGGCGACCTGCTCGTCGCCGTTGTCGCGCAACCGGACCTTCGGCGAGCGGCTCGGCCGGGGCGAGACGCTGGAGCAGGCGCTCGCGGCCACCGGCGGTCAGGTCGCCGAGGGCGTCAAATCGTGCACGTCGATCCGGGAACTCGCGATGGGGCTCGGTGTCGACATGCCGATCACCGACGCGATGCACCGCGTGTGCCATGAAGGGGTCGACCCGCGGCGCGCGGGAGCCGAGCTGCTCGGACGGTCGCAGAAGCACGAGTGGTCCTGAGGCGCGGTCCACGGAGTGGGATCGGTTGACCGGCGGGCTCCGCGCTGGTTCGCTGAGCGCATGTTCGCACGTGGGATGACTGTGTCGCGGGACCGCTCGGGTCTTGGCGTGGTCGCGTGTCGCTGTTGTCGGTGAACCCCGCCCCGGCCCAGCTCGACTCCTTCTTCCTTCTGCGAGGACCTCTCCATGTTCGCCGTCCCGGACAACACGCTCGTCGTTCCCGAAAACCCCGCCCTGCGCCACCCGGTGCGCGTCGCGCTCGAATTCGCCGCGGACCGTGACCGCTGGCGGCACCTGCTGCGTTACGACCCCGAGGAGCGTTTTTCCGCGCTCGTCGACGCGGACGAACTGCAGGAGATCTGGTTGATGAGCTGGCTGCCCGGCCAGCGCACCGACCTGCACGACCACGAATTCGCCGCGGGCGCGTTCACCGTGGTCGGCGGCAAGCTGAGCGAGACCGTCGCCCGGCGCGCCGTCGACGGGCGGGCCGTCACCGAGCTGCACTCGCTGTCGGAAGGCCAGTCTCGCGTCTTCGGTCCCGGCTACGTCCACGAAGTGCGCAACGACGGCCCGGATCCCGCCGTCAGCGTGCACGTCTACCGGCACCGGCCCCGCGCCATGCGGCCGTACCACCTGGACCCCGTCTCCGGCCCGGTCCGGGACTGACACCTCCCGCATTTAGTCCTCTGAATGCGTTCCTTGCGCGTGCAACTACCGCATTCAGAGGACGAAATGCCGGGTCAGGCGAGGTCGCCCCGGAGCCGGAATTCGGCCTCGACGCGGTCTCGTGAAGCGCCGGTGGCGAGCAGGGTGTGCAGCAGGAGCCGGGATTTGCGCGGGTCCAGCCAGCCGGCCATGGTCACGCCCATCGCGATCAGATCCGATTCGGAACCGCGGAAGCCGTAGGTGCCGCGGAACGTCGGCCCGGCGCCGGTGCGGCCGGCGACCACGATCGGCACCTCGGGCAGGACCCGCTCGATCACGTCGGCGGACCCCGCCGAAACGTGCCCGGCGCCGTTCGCGGCGAGCACCACGCCCTTCACTCCGGCCTTGACCAGCGTTTCCAGGAGTTCGCCGGTGTCCTCGACACCGCTCTCGACGATCGGCACCAGCCCGGAGAAGTCCGCGTTCTCCAGCGGCAACGCCGCCGGGCGGGCGGCGACCGGATGGAAGTAGTGCACCAAGCCCTCGCTGAGCAGCGCGAGGGGCCCGGCGGGATTCGAGGAGAACGCCTCGACATGGCTCGAATGCGCCTTGCGCACCCAGCGCGCGGCGTGGACGTCGTCGTTGAACGCGACCAGCGAGCCGCGGCCCCGGCTGCGGGGATCGGCGGCGACGGTCAACGCGGCAAGCAGGTTCCCCGCGCCGTCGGCGCTGGGCAGGCTGGGGTTGCGCATCGCGCCGGTGATCACGATCGGCGCCTCGGAAGCCCATGTCAGTTCGAAGAAGTACGCGGTCTCTTCGAGCGTGTCCGTGCCCTGAACCACGACGACACCTTCGGCGCCCTCGTCGACGGCCTTGGCCGCCCAGTCCCTTGTCCTGAGCAGGGTCGCGAAATCCATCGACGCGCTGGAAATCCCCGCGAGCGTCTCCGCGCGGACGTCCATCTCGAGGCTCTCGCCCAGGTCGCCGAGCAGGTCGGCGGCGGTGAGCCGGGGGACGGCGTGGTCCTCGCCGTCGCCGGGGACCATCGAGATGGTGCCGCCCAGGGCGGCGACGGCGACCAGGGGCCGTTTCTCAGGGGAGACGCTCATGAGGACATTCTTCCAAAGTCTCGTGAGTGGTAAGGACGGTTCTAACCGTCCTTACCACTCACGACCCCCAATGCTCACCGCCGCCCCTTCACTGCTTCGATCGTGAAACTGGCCGCCAGCCGCCGTGGATCCTCGGTCAGCCGCCATTCCTCGGTCGCCTCGTTCAGGGTCATGAACCCGGGCAGCGCGTTCCACGGCACGCTGTCGTGTTCCACCAGCCGCGTCAGGGTCAGCCCCGCGTCGAGCAGCGAAGTGACGATCTCGCCGAGCCCGTGGTTCCATTCGTGCGTCCGGTTGTGCTGGAACGAGACGTCGGTGTCCACATAGGTCCCCGGTTCGTCGAACACCAGCGGTTCGGCCTGCTCGAAGTACGGGTAGCGCGGCGTGATGAGCGGTTGTGTCTCGTCGAGGGTGCCCAGCATCGGGTGCATGTCGCGGATGAACAGCCGCCCGCCCGGCCGCAGCAACGCGCCGACGACCTGTCCCCAGCGGGCGATGTCCGGCAGCCAGCAGAGCGCGCCGATCCCCGTGTAGACGAGGTCGAACTCCCCGGCGCCCAGCACATCGGCGGCACTGTACACATCGGATTCGTGGTAGTCGATCCCGGCGCCGGTCTCGGCGGCAAGGCGTCGCGCGATCTCCAGCGCGGGCGCGGAAAAGTCGAGGCCGGTCATCCGTGCGCCGAGGCGGGAAAGGGAAAGCGTGTCCGTGCCGATATGGCACTGCAGGTGCACTCCCCGGGCGCCGGAGACGTCGCCGAGCAGCGGCCGGTCGAAGGTGACCACGCCGCTGAGATGCGTGGGGTCCGCGACGAACTTCTCGTAGCCGTAGTCCGCCGAAGCGGCGTGCGCCGGAGCGCGTTCGTCCCAGTTCGCCCGGTTGACGGTCAGATAGTCCGTCACGAGGTGGCGGCCTTTTCGGCGGCGCTGCGCAGGACGCAGAATTCGTTGCCCTCGGGGTCGGCGAGGACGGCCCAGCCCGTGCCGTCCGGGTTGCGGCGGTCGTGGAGGAGGGTCGCGCCGAGTTTCAGCAGGCGCTCCACCTCCTCGTCGCGCGGGATGTCCGGCTGGAGGCAGAGGTGGATCCGGTTCTTCACCGTCTTCGGCTCCGGGACCTGCCCGAAGAACAGGGTGACACCGTTGTCCATCTCGATGATCGCTTCGGGATCGCCCGGCACGTCGTCGTCGGCCATCGGTTTGCCGACGACGCCGCTCCAGAAGCGGCCCAGTTCGTAGGCGTCGGCGCAGTCGAAGAAGAAGTTCTGTACGACAGAGGTCATGACGCCGCAGTCTGCCTGAGCCCGCGAAGCCCGGCCAACGGTTTAAACCGGCGGTGAGCCGACACGCCGTTCAAGCGAGCCGAAGCCCCGGCGACCGGTGCACCTGCCGCTCCGCGTCTATGACCAGCACCTGGCACCCCGGTTGCGAGGCGACCCAGGCGATCCCCTCGGTCCCCATCGCGAAAGCGGCCGTGGCGAGGGAATCCGCGGTGACGAGGTCGTCGGCCGCGACCGTGACGCTCAGCAGGCCGACGGGCGGGCGCCCGGTCCTGCCGTCCAGGATGTGCGCGCCGCGTTCGTATTCCGCCGAGGTCGCGACCGCGCCACCGGACGATTCGACCACGGCACAGACCGCGCCGGGCCGTTCGGGATGCCGGATGCCGACCCGCCAGGCGCGGCCGGGTTCCGGTTCGCCGGCGGTGACCACGTCCCCGCCCGCGTTGATACAGAACACGTCCAGGCCCTCGGCCAGTAACAGGGACGCCGCCCGCTGCACCGCCCAGCCCTTCACCACCGCGTTCGGATCGAGCCGCCGCCCGGGGAGCCGGGCGGTGAACGCCCCGCCGGACAACCGTTCGTAGTGATCGCACAGCGACAGGACTTCCAGGAGGTCGTCGCTCAGTTCCGAAGGCGCGAGTTCGCCGCGGTCGTAGCGGCAGACCTCGCTGTCGGCCTTGAACGGACTGAACCGGGCGTCGACCTCCCGCAGCCAGCCGAAAACTCCGTCGATCGCGTGGTCGACGAGGTCACCGCCCGCCCGGACGTCGACCGAGACCGGCAGCCCCATCACCTGTTCGATGTGGTTCATCTGGCGTCCAGCGCCGCCTGCAGCGATTTGACGTACGACTCGCTCGTCGACGTGGCCCCGGAGACGGTGTCGATGTCGGCGCTCTGCGCGGTCAGCGTCTCCTCCTGCAGGATCGGGATCGCGGCGACCCCGCGGCCGCTGGTCGGCCGTTGCAGCAGGCGGACTTCGGAGATCCTGTCCTCGGCCGAGATCACCAGCCGCACCTGGACGGTGCCGTACCGGTTGCTCTCCACCGAACCGTCGACGGTGCGCTCGGCACCTTCGGATGCCCCACCGTCCGAAGTAGACACAGCGGACGGTACGGGCGCGGCGACGGCCACGGTCTCCGAGCCGAGCGGACCGGGTTCGTACAGCCAGACACCGAGGAAGCCGGCGGCCGAAAGGGCGACCGTGGCGGCGACGATGGTCTTCTTCATGATCGGGACTCCCTGACTCAGGCGGCGAGGCTGAAGCGTTCGGCGTGGACCTGCTGGGACGGCACCCGCAGCTGCCGCAGGCTGCGCAGCGTCGCCGAGGTCATTCCGGGCGGGCCACAGACGAAGACGTCCCGGTCGGTGATGTCCGGGACCATCCGCCGCAGGTTGGGCGCGCCGAGGATCGGACCGGCCTGATCGGACGGTCCACTGAGGACCCGGACGACCGCGCCGCGCGCCCGCGCCAGCCCGATCAGCTCGGGCAGGAGGACGGCGTCGCGTTCGTCGCGGACGCGGTAGAGCACCACGACGTGTCCGGAGATCTCCTCCAGCAGCGCGCGGATCGGGGTGATCCCGACGCCGCCCGCGACGAGCAACGCGTCCGGTTTCTGTTGGTGCATCGTGGTGAACGCGCCGTACGGCCCTTCGGCGAACACCCGGGTGCCGACCTTCAGCGACCGCAGGGACGCGCTGCCGTCACCGGCGGCTTTCGCGGTCAGCCGCAGGGTACGGCCGTCCGGCGCGGCCGAGAGCGAGAACGGATTCGCCTGCCACCAGCGATCCCGGGTCATGAAGCGCCACAGGAAGAACTGGCCCGCCCGCGCGGGCATCTTGTCGAGGTGCTTGCCGGAGATGTACACCGAGACGACGTCGCGCGATTCGGGGACGACGGCGACGACCTTCAACCGGTGACGCAGGTTACGCGCCAGCGGCAGCACCACCCGGCCGGCGACGACGGAACCGAGCGCGACGCCCCACACCGCCCACCAGTAGGCCTGAGCCCCCGGCGACGACGCGAACGATCCGCCCAGCGCGATCTGATGGCTGAACGCCAGCACGACCGCGGCGTAGGTGTAGAGGTGAAGGAAATGCCAGGTCTCGTACGCCAGACGGCGGCGGGCGAACCGGGCGGAAACGGCGCCGACGAGGAGGATCAGCGCGAACGCGACGACCGCGCGCAGAATCCCCTCCAGTTTGGTCACCATCGTGACGAACTCGTCGGCCACGCCGTTGTCCTCCACCTGCGCGTAGCCGAAGACGATGAAGACGAAGTGGGCGAGCAGCGTCCACAGCAGGCTGAACCCGGTCCAGCGGTGCCAGCCGGTGAGCCGGTCCATGCCGAGACGGCGGTCGAGCCACGGCAGCCGGGCGACCAGCAGCAGCTGGAACGCCATCGCCAGCGCCCCGTACAGCCCGGCGAGCCTGCCGATGCTGATCAGCACGTTGTCCGACGGCCCGGCGGCGAAGAAGAGCATGGTCACGGTGGCCACGTTGGCCCCGAGGAAGAGGAAGAGCCCGGCGCGTGCGGCGATCCTGGGACGGATCGCCGGGCGCGGTCTCACGGCGGTCTGCGTCATGATGGTCACACGTGGTTCCTTCCGGTCCGGTTCAAGCGCCGAGCCTGCTGTGCCAACCTGTGACCTTTCTTGGCGGAACCTGTCGGCTTCCTGTCGTGTGCGCTCCCGCCTCGCCCTCGCGCGCGCGTTCACGGAGGATGGCCTTGTGAACACCGAGAACCCCGTCCGCCTGCTGGTGGTGGACGACGAGCCGCATATCGCCGACCTGGTGGCCACCGTCGCCCGCTACGAGGGCTGGCAGGCCGTCACCGCCGGATCGGGGGAGGCCGCGCTCGAGCGTGCCGCCGAATTCGGGCCCGACATCGTCGTACTCGACCTGATGCTGCCCGGGATCGACGGGTTCACCGTGCTGGACAAGCTCCGCGAGTCCGGGACGGCGGTGCCCGTGGTCTTCCTCACCGCGAAGGACGCGACCGCGGACCGGGTCGCCGGGCTCACCCGCGGCGGCGACGACTACCTCGTGAAGCCGTTCTCCGTCGAGGAACTGATGGCACGGCTGCGCGCCGTTCTGCGGCGGAGCACCAATCAGGCCAAGGCCGCGATGCTGCGGGTCGGTGACCTGACCCTGAACGAGGACACCCGCGAGGTCGCCCGTGGCGGCAAACCCGCCGAGCTGACCCCGACCGAGTACGAACTGCTGCGCTACCTCATGCGGCGTTCGCCTTCGGTGCTGACCAAGGCGCAGATCCTCGACCACGTCTGGGAATACGATTTCGGCGGCCGGTCCAATGTGGTCGAACTCGTCATCTCGCATCTGCGCCGCAAACTCGACGCGGGGAACGAGCCGTTGATCCACACCGTGCGCGGTGTCGGCTACGTCGTCCGGCAGGCGGCGAGATGAAAATACTGCGCCGGTGGTACGACGCCTGGCGCCGGTCGAGGCTCGGCACGCGGCTGGCGCTCGGGCTCGGCGCGCTGGCGCTGGTCGTGTTCGCCGTCGTCGGGACCGTGATGGTCGGCATCATGAAGGGCTACCTGAACGACCGGCTCGACGAGCAGCTCGCCAAGACCCAGATCAGCCAGGTGCCGTCGCTGCGCACCACGCACGGCGGGAAACCGCAGCAGGCGTACGGCTGGTTCTCCGCTGTTTTCGCCGTGCGGGACGGTGACGCGCTGCCGCAGGCGGGCGGTTCCCTGCCGCCGGACACGAAGGCGCTCGAAAAGGTCGCCGAGGACGCGACGCGGACCGAGGTCCTGCGCACCGTCTACATCGAGGACAAGGGCACCTACCGCGTCCGGGCCTGCCCGATCGAACCGGCGCAGAACATCGTGCTGGTCAGCGCCGCGCCGCAGGCCGATCTGGACCGGACGGTCAGCCAGCTGATCATGGTCGAGGTCGTCGCGTTCCTGCTGGCGCTGGCGGTGCTGGTGATCGCGGGACGGCTGGTGCTGCGGCGGGGGCTGCGGCCGCTGAGCGACATGGCCGGGACCGCGCACGACATCGCTTCGCACGACCTCACCACGAACGCCGATCTCCCGGTGCGCGCGCAGGCGAGCGGCGGCGGTGCCGAGGTCGAGGAACTGCGGACGGCGTTCAACGTGATGCTGGCGCACCTCGATTCCTCACTGGTAGCGCGCCGGGAGGCGAACGAGCGGCTCCGGCGGTTCATCGCCGACGCCTCCCACGAACTGCGCACGCCGCTGACGTCGATCCGGGGCTACGCCGAGCTTTTCCGCTACGCCGCGGCGAACGAACCCGCCGAACGCGACGCACACCTGTCGAAGATCCGGGAGGAGACGCAGCGGATGAGCGTGCTCGTCGACGACCTTCTGCTCCTCGCGCGCCTCGACGCGCCGGAGACCGAGGCGCCGCTGCGGCTGGTCGACGTCGACGTCGCCGAGCTGATCACCGACGCGGGGGAGGCCTTCGCCGCCGGCCGCCCGGAACATCCGCTGAGCATCGGCGCGGTACCGGAAGGTGTTGTCCTGCAAGCGGATCCGGTGCGGCTACGGCAGGTGCTGGACAATCTGCTCGCCAATGCCGCGGTGCACACGCCGCCAGGGACGCCGGTGACGCTGTCGGCTTCGGCTTCGGACTCGGAGGTCGTCCTGCGGGTGGGCGACGCCGGGCCCGGGATCCCGCCGGAGGCGCGGGAGCGGATCTTCGACCGGTTCTACCGGGTCGACACCGCCCGCACGCGCGGCAACGGCGGGACCGGGCTCGGGCTTTCGGTGGTGCTGTCGCTGGTTTCGGCGCACGGCGGGACGATCGAGGTCGAGAGCGTGCCGGGGGCGACGACGTTCACCGTGCGGCTGCCGCGCCACCGCTCGTGACCCCCTCTCGCGCGTGCAATGAAGGACGCTTTCCTTGCGAAATCTGCCATGAAAGCGTCCTTCATTGCAGGCTGGCGGCGGCTACCCGACCCGCCGCTTCACGTGGTCCGGCACCGTCCAGTCACTGACGAGATCCGCCGACGGCTCCGGTTCCCCGAACACGGTCCGCACCGGCAGTACCCCCGCCCACGAGAGATCGGCCGCGACCTCGTCCTCGGGATCGTCGGGCCCCTCGCCGCGCATCTTCACCGAAGCCTCGGTGAGGTCCAGCTCCAGCACCGAAACGGACGCGAACTCTTTCGCGTTGATGTCCCTCGCGTGCTCCCACGAACCGGGCGCGAGGTGGTCGGTCAGCACGTGGAGGCCGTGCATCTTGCGTTCGCGATCGGTCACCGCGGCCGCCTTGCCCAGGATGACCGCGCTGCGGTAGTTCATCGAGTGGTTGTTGACCGAGCGCGCGTAGACGATGCCGTCGAGCAGGGTCACCGTGACACACACCTCGACGCCGTCGGAGTCGCGCATGCTCCTCGCGCCGGTCGATCCGTGCAGGTAGAGCGTGTCGCCGTCGCGTCCGTAGCCGGTCGGGATGACCAGCGGGACGCCGTCGCGCACCACGCCGAGGTGGCAGATCAGGGCTTCGTCGAGCACCGAGTACAGCGCCGAGCGGCCGGTGAGGGCGCGGTTCTTCTTGCGGCCGAGAGTGGTCCGGTCGGTAGGTGAGAGCGGGGTGGACATGCGAGTAGTCTCACCCCGAGAGTGGCCTGTAATAATGTCCAATTCTCCTATACTTGTGAAGGCCACTTCGGGAAAGTGTGGAGAACACCATGTCCGACACCGCTCTGCCGGTCAGTCTCGACCGCGATTCGCTCGTCCCGCTCGCGGTCCAGCTGGCCGACGCGTTGCGCGCGGCCGCGGGCGACGGACATCTGCGCGGCGGCGACAGGCTGCCCTCGACCAGGGCGCTCGCGAGCCGTCTCGGCGTCAGCCGCACGGTGACGTCGGCGGCGTACGAACAGCTTCACGCGGAGGGCTGGATCGCCGGCCGCCACGGCTCCGGCACGTACGTCACCACCACACCGCCCGCGGACAGGCCGTCGAAAGGGCCGGCGCCGGGCGCACCGGCCGCGCCCCCGACGCTGGTCGACCTCACCCCGGGCGTCCCATGGGCCGACGGCATCGAGAAAGCCGCCTGGCGCCGCGCGTGGCGGGCCGCCGCCGACCCCCGCCCGACCTATCGCGAGGACAGGGCAGGTCTGCCCGCGTACCGGGACGCCGTGTCCGAGCATCTGCTGCGGCACCGCGGTCTCGCGGCCGGAACGGTGCTCGCGACCGGCGGGACGACGGCCGCGGTGATCGAACTCGCGGGCGCGGTGCTCTCGCGCGGCGACCGGGTCGCGATCGAGGAGCCGGCTTACCAGCGCGCGGTGCAGGCGTTCCGGCGGGCGGGGATGGCGGTCGTGCCCGTCCCGGTCGACGAGGAGGGGCTGCGCCCGGACGCCGTTCCCGCCGACGTTCGCGCGGTGTACTGCTCGCCCGCGCACCAGTATCCGCTCGGCAGCCGGATGAGCGCGTCCCGCCGCGTCGACCTGGTCGAACTCGCGCGCGACAACGGCATGCTGGTGATCGAGGACGACTACGACGGCGAGCTGCGGTTCGACGTCGCGCCGCTGCCGCTGCTGGCCGCGCTCGCGCCCGACGTCGTCGCGCATCTCGGGACCACGAGCAAGATCCTCACACCGGCGCTGGGCGCTGGCTGGATGGTCGCGCCGTCCCAGGTCGCGGCCGCGGTGCTGGAGTACCGCGAAGCGACCGGGACGCGTCCTTCGCCCGCGGGACAGCGGGTGCTCGCCGAACTGGCGCGGCACGGCGATCTGGGGCGGCATCTGCGGAAGCTCCGGCGGGAGCTGTCGGAGCGCCGGTCCCTGGTTTCGGCCGCGCTGACGTCGGCGGGGATCCCGGTGCTCGGCGACGACGCGGGCGCGCATCTGGTCGTCCCGTGCGGATCGGCGGCCGACGAGGCGGCGCGGATGGCGGCGGCGGAACGCGCCGGGATCCGGCTCGACGGGCTGGCCCGGCATTTCGCCGGGACGCCGACGGTGTTCGGGAATCTCATCGGCTACGCGGGCTGCTCGCGCGAGGCGCTGCGATCCGCGCTCAAACCGCTGATCCCCGTCCTCGCTTGACCTCCAGCGAACTGGAGGTCATAGCTTGCGATCATGCGTGAGATCAGAGTGTCCCGGTTCGGCGATCCCGGAGTCCTGGAGCAGGTCGAAGTGCCGACCCCCGAACCGGCGGAGGGTGAGCTTCGCGTCGCGGTGACGGCGGCAGGCGTCGGCTGGCTCGACGCCCTCATCCGGCGAGGCGACGGTCCCGACGTGTTCGCGGTCGAGCCGCCGTACGTGCCGGGCGGGTCGGTGGCGGGCACCGTCGACGCGGTGGGAGCCGGAGTCGACGAAACCTGGCTGGGAAAGCAGGTCCTCACCCACGCGCCCGGCGGGTACGGCGGGGGATACGCGGACACGGTCGTCGCGCTGCCGGACGACACGTTCCCGATTCCGGACGGGCTGGATCCCCGGCACGCGGTGGCCCTGTTCGACGACGGCAGTACCGCACTGGCGTTGCTGGAGAAGACCCCGGTCACCGCCGGGGAGCGGATCCTGGTGGCGCCCGGCGTCGGCGGGCTCGGCAGCGTGCTGGCGCAGCTCGCCCGCGCGACGGGCGCGACCGTCTTCGCGGCGGTCCGCGGCGACGAAAAGGCGGCGATCGCGCGGAAACTGGGGGCCGAGCCGGTCGACTACTCGGTGGCGGACTGGACGGGAGAGGTCCTCGCCCTCACCGGCGGCCACCGTCTGGACGTGGTCTTCGACGGCGTCGGCGGCGAACTCGGCGCGGCCTCCCTGGCGTTGCTGAGGAACGGCGGCCGCTTCTCCGGCTACGGCATGTCCAGTGGCGCGGAGACCGTGATCGGCGACGCCGACCGCGCCCGGCTGTCCGTTGTGGACATGTCGCAGCTGGTCGGGTTCTGGCCCGACAACCCGCGCCGGGTCCGGGAAGTGCTGCGGCAGGCGGCCGACGGGAAGCTCACGCCGATCATCGGCCGGACGTACCCGCTGGCGGAGGCGGCCGCCGCGCATTCGGACATCGAAGCGCGGCGGTACACCGGCAAGAGCCTGCTCCTGCCCTGAGCGCTCAGAACCGCAGCGGCACCGCGGGGAGATTGGCGGCGACGACCTCGGAAACGGTCTGGAGCGGCCCGGTCCCCGCGGTGTCCGGCACGGTGAGCGCCGTGTAGACGGGACGATCCACCACGAACCACGTCGCGGTGCCCTCACCCTCGACCTGCAGCCACTGGACGCCGTTGATCGTCCGCAGCTGCGAGGTCCGGGTGAGTTCCGGCGGCTTGCCGAGACCGCACCGCAGGACGACCGGGTCGCCGGTGCCCCAGCCGATCGTCGCCTCGGGGGCGGGATCGGCCGGCTTCCGCCGGACCAGCGTGTTCCCGGACGACGTGAGCTCGTGCGGGAGCGCGCCGATGAGTTTCGCGCATTCGGGTGACCCCGACTGCGGTGCCGGGACCGGGACGAGCGGGAGCGGACCGTCGGCGGCCGGGGCGTCGGATTCCGCGCCGCGGGTCAGCCCGAAGACGGCCACGCCCGCGACGAGCAGGATCGCCAGGCAGGCGGCCGCGATCAGCAGGGGTTTCGGCGGTGCGCCGGTGTCCGTGTCAGCCACCGGACAACTACACCACTTCGGAATTCCGGTGGTGAACCCGCGTCCGCGATCGACGTCGGCAGGACGCTGCCCGGTCGTTCACGTCGCCGATGCGGAGACGGCGTCCTGCCACCGCGATAGCGGGGCCTCCGGCCAGGGCGGGTTCACGCGTATGGGCACTTTCGGAGTGCATTCTCGGCTCCGCCGACAGGCACTCAGAGATGCACGACCGGGCAGGTCAGCGTCCGCGTGATGCCCTCCACGTTCTGCACCTTGGCGACCACGAGCTGGCCCAGCTGATCGACGGTGTCGGCCGCGGCCTTGACGATGACGTCGTACGGGCCGGTGACATCCTCCGAACTGGTGACACCGGGGATGGTGGAGATCTCCGCGGCGACCGCGGCCGCTTTGCCGACCTCGGTCTGGATGAGGATGTATGCGTGGACCACGGCGCGCCCCTTCGTAAAAGTCGGCTCAAGGTAGGAACGTTGTAGCAACGTATCGCCAGCCCCGGGAAAAACCTAGGGCTTCCGACTATCGGTGATCGATATTTGTCCGGACAAGGGAAAGTGGAGGTGACGGGTGTCACCGAACGACGGCACGGTCGCCGGGACCGGTGAATTCCGGTTGATCGAGGCGGTGACCGCCGGCCGGAAACAGCCGGAGACGACACTGCTCGGACCGGGGGACGACGCGGCCGTCGTGGCCACCCCGGACGGGCGGACGGTGGCGTCCACCGACGTCCTCGTGCAGGGCGTCCACTTCCGGCTCGACTGGTCCAGCGCCGAGCAGGTGGGGCGCAAGGCGGTCGCGGTGAACCTCACCGACATCGCCGCCATGGGCGCGCGCCCGACGTCCGTCCTCATGGGATTCGCGTGCCCCTCGGACACGCCGACGTCACTCGTCACCGAACTCACCCAGGGCATGTGGCTCGAAGCCGACCGCGCGGGGATCGGGATCGTCGGCGGCGACATGGTGCGCGCCGACCAGATCGTGATCAGTGTCACCGCGCTCGGCGACCTCGGCGGCCGGGAACCCGTGACCCGGTCCGGCGCGCGTCCCGGCGACGTCGTCGCGGTCTGCGGGCGGCTCGGCTGGGCGGCCGCCGGGCTCGCCGTGCTCGGGCGGGGGTTCCGCTCACCGGTCAGCGTGGTCAACGCGCAGCGCTGCCCCGAGCCGGACTACGAGGCGGGGATCCGCGCGGCCGACGGCGGCGCGACGTCGATGATCGACGTGTCCGACGGGCTCCTGTCCGATCTCGGTCACATCGCCGAGGCCTCCGGCGTCGGGATCGACGTCCGGACGGCGGACCTCGACGTGTCGAGCAGGCTGACCGAGGTCGGCACCGCGCTCGGCGCCGACCCGCTGAAATGGGTGCTCACCGGCGGCGAGGACCACGCTTTCGCGGCGACCTTCCCTTCCTTCGCCGAACTGCCGGAAGGCTGGACCGAGATCGGCGTCGTCACCATGCCGGATTCGGGGGTGACGGTGGACGGGAAGCGGTACGGGCACGAGAGCGGCTGGCAGCACTGGCGCTAGGAGCGTGAGGCCCACCAGGTCGACTCCGCGGCGGCGGTGAAGCCGAGCGATTCGTACAGCGGCTTGCCCAGCCGGGACGCGGTGAGGGTGACCGGCAGCCCCGCCAGCGGGGCGAGGGAGCCGAGCATCACGGCTCGTCCCACGCCCCGCGAGCGGAAGGCGTCCGGCGTGCCGACCCAGTAGTGGCTGCCGAATCCGTTGCCGGCGACGGTGACGCACGCCCCGGCGACCTCGCCGTCGAGCCGCGCGATGAACACCTCGACGCCCGGCTGGTCGAGGATGGCCGTGGGGAACATCTCACCCGGCCGGAAGCGCGCGAGTTCGAAGGCTTCGATCACCACGCGCTCGGCCGCTTTCAGGTCCGCGTCCTCGCGCACCCGGACCACCTCCATCGCGGGTTCGGCGACCGGTGCGGGTGGGCGCAGCATGACGGGCATCCGCCAGCTGCGCATATCCCCGAGATGGTTCAGATCGGTGGCGCTGAAGGGATCCTCGGCCTCCACCGGCCCCGTCGCCCGTGCGGCGAGCTCGGTGATTTCCGCCAGCTCGCCGTCGGTGAGGACGGGCTCCTGGATCAGGACGCGCAGCCCCGCGCGCTCGTCGCCGTCGACGGCGAGAAAGCCGCGACGGCGGATCACTTCGTGGCCGCGGGACCGGCCGGTCGCGGCCCAGAACGCGGCGGAATTGCGTGCCTGGCGCAGTGGAGCCTCGGCGAGTCCGGTGATGGACGTCTCGATCGACATGAACGCAATCTACTTTGGGGAATGGCAAGTCTTCTCGCTAATGTCGCGCCCATGGACCTTCGCGTGCTGGCCTACGACCACCCCGACGCGGTGAAGCTGCTGGCCGAAGCGCAGCTCGAACTGGCCGCCCGGTACGGCAGTGAAGACGAGACACCGATGGACGAGGCGCAGTTCGCCCCGCCGAAGGGGCTGTTCATGGCCGCCTACCTCGACGACGTCCCGGTCGCGTGCGGTGCCTGGCGGGCGCACGACGGGCCGGAACCCTTGCTGCCGGGCGATGCCGAGATCAAGCGCATGTTCGTGATGGCTTCGGCGCGGGGCCGCGGGTTCGCGAGGGCGATCCTCGCCGACCTGGAGCGGACGGCCGCCGAGGCCGGACGGCGGCGCATGGTGCTCGAGACCGGCGACAAGCAGCCGGAGGCCATCGCGCTGTACGAGTCGGCCGGTTACCGGGAGATACCGGGTTTCGGGTACTACAAGGACGAGCCGGAAAGCATCTGCTACGGCAAGCCGCTGGGCTAGGAGAACGCATGCCGATCTACGCACTGGGCGGCCTCGAACCCTCGATCCACCCGGACGCCTACGTCCACCCCGACGCGACGGTGATCGGCGACGTCCGGATCGCGGCGTTCGCGTCGGTGTGGCCGCAGACCGTGCTGCGCGGCGACCACGGATACATCGAGATCGGCGAGCGGTCCAACGTCCAGGACGGTTGCGTGCTGCACTGCACTCGCAAGGAGCCGACGATCATCGGTAAGTCCTCCGCCGTCGGGCATTCGGTGCACATCGAGGGCGCGCGGATCGGCGAGGGCTGCCTGATCGCGTCGGGATCGGTGGTGCTGAACGGAACCGTCGTCGAGGACGGCGGGATGGTCGGCGCCGGCGCGGTTCTCTCTTATGGGTCCTATGTGGACAGTGGACACATCGCGCTCGGCGTCCCGGCGAAGACGCGGCCGAACACTTCGTTCGGGCCGGACAAGATCAAGCTCGTCGTCGACGGTTATGTCGAGCGTGCGGCCCTTTTTCGTAGAGAACTCCGTCGGGTCGAACTCCGGCGGCTCGACGGACGTGAGTAAGCTCGCACGCCGTGACCGCACGACCGCTGCAGGACATCGTCGAAGCAGGCTGGGCGCAGGCCCTCGAACCGGTGGCGCCGCAGGTCGCCGCGATGGGGGAATTCCTCCGCGCGGAGATCGCCGCGGGCCGGACCTATCTCCCGGCGGGTGAACACGTGCTGCGGGCGTTCCAGCAGCCGTTCCACGACGTGCGGGTGCTGATCGTCGGCCAGGACCCGTACCCGACGCCCGGGCACGCCGTCGGGCTGAGCTTTTCGGTGGCGCCGGACGTCCGGCCGATCCCGAAGAGCCTGATCAACATCTACAAGGAGTACTGCGAGGACCTCGGGCACCCGTTGCCGTCGAACGGCGACCTGACGCCGTGGGCAGACCAGGGTGTCCTGCTGCTCAACAGGTCGCTGACGGTGCAGCCCGGGAAGTCGAACTCGCACCAGGGCAAGGGCTGGGAAGCCGTCACCGAGCAGGCCATCAAGGCCCTCGCCGCCCGGGACGAGCCGATGGTGGCGATCCTGTGGGGCCGCAACGCGCGGAACCTGAAGCCGATGCTGGGGAAGGTGCCGTGCATCGAGTCGGCGCACCCGAGCCCGCTTTCGGCGCACGCCGGTTTCTTCGGCTCGCGACCCTTCAGCCGGGCGAACCAGCTGCTGGAGCAGCAGGGCGCCGGTCCCGTGGACTGGAAGCTCCCCTGACTCTCTTGTGGCAGCAGTGACCGATGTGACTCCTGAGGTGAAGCCGCCGTCCGTGAAGGCCTCCTTCACTACCTTCAGGGTAGGGAAGGAGGCCTTCACGACATCTTGGCTCGGCAAGGCGGCCTTTCGCGGAAGGCGGCCCCACTGGCCGGCCCGGCCCCGGTCCCGCGAAGAACCCACCCCGCACAAAAAATGGCGGGTGCTCCGAAGAGCACCCGCCATTCCCCAAAAAACCGGCTCAGCCGCGAACGACCTTGCCCGCCTTGATGCACGAGGTGCAGGCGTTCAGGCGCTTGCGCTGGGACAGACCGATCTTGGCGTGAACGGTCTGGATGTTCGGGTTCCACCGGCGGTTGGTACGCCGGTGGGAGTGCGAGACCGACTTGCCAAAGCCCGGTCCCTTGCCACAGACGTCGCACACGGCAGCCACGTCGAACTCCTCTGGATCTGGGACAAAGAATGATGCGCCCAGCATGCTGGGCAACTCGACCATAGTAACCAGTGGCTCAGAGCCCTCCGGCACCGGGTCGATACCCTCGCTGGAACAGCTAGGAGGTTACGCGGTGCGGGTGCTGGACGTGGCGGCGGTGTCGGCTTGGTCGGCGGCCTGTGTGCACAGCTTGGCGGTGCTCCGGCCGGCGATCGACGGCATCAACGTCTACCCGGTCGCCGACTCCGACACCGGCTCCAACCTGCTGTTCACCATGACCGCGGCCCGTGACGCGCTGGCCGAGGCCGAGCCCGCGACGGCCGCCGAGGCGCTGTCGGTGTTCGCCAAGGGCGCGGTCGCGGCGGCCAAGGGCAACTCGGGCGTGATCATGTCGCAGGTCGTGCGCGGGATCGCCGAGTCGGCGGCCGTGAGGGAACTCGACGGGCCGGGGCTCGCGGAGGCGCTCGGCTGCGCGGACAGGGCCGCCACGGGGGCGGTGAGCCGTCCGGTGGCCGGGACCATCTTGACCGTCCTCCACACTGTCGCCGCCGCCGTCCGTGACGTGACAGGGTCACTCGAAGAGGTGGCCGCCGCGGCGGCGAGCATCGCCGCCGAAGCTCTCGAAGAGACCCCGAAGCAGCTGCCAGTCCTGGCGGTGGCCGGTGTGGTCGACGCGGGCGCCCGCGGCCTCGTCGCGGTCCTCGATGCTCTTTCCGGCGTGATCTCCGGCGGCCTCACCGAGCCGGAGCACCCGCTCGAGGCGCATCACCATCACACGATCGAGGCGCCGACGGCCTGGGAGGTCATGTACCTGCTCGACGGCGTCGACGAAACCAGTCTCCCCGGGCTTCGCAAGACCCTCAGCGGCCTCGGCGACAGCGTCACGGTCGCCGGGGACGGCGCCGGCGCGTATGCCGTCCACGTCCATTGCGCGGACATCGGCGCGGCACTGGAGGCCGGGATCGAGCTCGGCCGCCCCCGCCGGGTCCGGGTCGAGCCGCTGATCACGCCCACCCCGGTCGAGGTCGGCGGCGGGATCGACCGTTCGGTGGTCGCCGTGGTCCACGGTGGGCCGCTGGCCGAACTCCTCCGCGCGGAGGGGGTCGCGGTGCTTTCGGTGCCGCACGGGGTCGAGCCGACGGTCGAGGAGATGCTGGGCCTGATCAACGAGGCCGCCGGGCATCACGTCACCCTCCTTCCCGGCGGTCAGGAGCTGACCGCGGCGGCCGACGCGGCGGCGGGTCACGCGATGGCCGCGGATCGCGACGTCGTCGTCATCCCGTGCGTGTCACCCGTCCAGGTGCTCGCCGCGCTGGCCGTCCACGACCAGGACCGCCGCACCAACGACGACGTGGTCGCGATGGCCGAAGCGGCCGCCGCCACCAGGCGTGGCGAACTGAGGATCGCGCAAGAGGAGTCGCTAACCTGGGTGGGCCGGGCGCAGGCCGGTGACGTCGTCGGTCTCGTCGACGGCGAGGTCGTGCTGATCGAGCCCGCGCCCGCCTCGGAGACGAGCCTGGTCGCGGCGGCGGTCGGCGTGCTGAACCGGATGCTGGCCCTCGGCGGCGAGCTGGTCACCGTGCTGACCGGGCTCGACGCGCCGGTCCGGCTGCCCGGTGAGCTGGCCGATCAGCTGCGCCTGGAGCATCCCGAGGTCGAAGTGACGAGTTACGCGGGCGGCCAAACCGACGCCGTGCTGCTGATGGGGGTGGAGTGACCGCATGACCAACCTGCGCGCGGACCTCAAGCTGGTCGTCGGCGCGGCGACGGCGAAGGCCCTCGCCAAGGGCCTCAAGATCGAGACGGTCAGCGACCTCCTGCGCCACTACCCGCGTCGTTACGCCGAGCGCGGCCAGCTCACCGACATCGCCGGGCTCGAACTCGGCGAGCACGCCACCGTGATGGCGCGCATCGAGCGCGTCAACAAGCGCCGGATGAAGGCGCGCAGCGGCACCCTGCTCGAAATGGTGATCACCGACGGCAAACGCCGCCTGCAGTGCACCTTCTTCAACCAGGCCTGGCGCGAAAAGGAACTCGTGCCCGGCAAGAACGGGCTCTTCGCGGGCAAGGTCACCGCCTTCCGCGACGTCCTGCAGCTGGCGAACCCCGAGTACGAGCTGTTCGACGCCGATCGTCAGGCCGAGGCGATGGACGACTTCCTCGCCGAGATCATCCCGGTGTACCCGGCGGCGCAGGGGATCCCGACCTGGGTGATCGCCAAGGCCGTCCGGCAGGTGCTGGACGTGCTGGAGGTCGACGAGGACCCGATGCCGATCGAGCTGCTCGCCCGATACGGCCTGCCCAGCCTGGAGAGCGCGCTGCGCGGTATCCACCGCCCGTCGAGCTGGCAGGCGCTGAACTCCGCGCGTGACCGGCTCAAATGGGACGAAGCCATGGCGGTGCAGCTGATTTTCGCGCAGCGCAGGCATTCCCTGGTCTCGCGGCCCGCGAAGGCCTGCCCGCACAAGGACGACGGCATCCTCGACGCCTTCGACAAACGGCTCCCGTTCGCGCTGACGTCGGGCCAGCAGGAGATCGGCGATGAGATCTCCAGGGATCTGTCCACCGAGCATCCGATGAACCGGTTGCTGCAGGGAGAGGTCGGTTCCGGCAAGACCGTGGTCGCGTTGCGCGCCATGCTGCAGGTCGTCGATTCCGGGCGGCAGGCGGCGATGCTCGCGCCGACGGAGGTCCTCGCCGCTCAGCACGCCCGATCGCTGCGCGAGATGCTCGGCGACCTCGGGCAGGCGGGCGAGCTCGGCGGCGCGGAGAACGCGACGCGCGTGACCCTGCTGACCGGTTCGATGGGCGCCAAGGAACGCAAGAAGGCGTTGCTGGAGACGGTCAGCGGTGAGGCCGGGATCATCGTCGGCACGCACGCGCTCATCCAGGACACGGTGTCGTTCGCGGATCTCGGCCTGGCCGTGGTCGACGAGCAGCACCGCTTCGGGGTGGAGCAGCGAGACGCGCTGCGCTCCCGCGGCTCCGACGAGACCAGCCCGCACGTGCTCGTCATGACCGCGACGCCCATTCCGCGCACGGTCGCGATGACCGTCTACGGCGATCTGGAGATCTCCGCGCTGCGCGAGATGCCGGTCGGCCGGTCGCCGATCAAGACGTCGGTGGTGCCGGTCGCGGAGCGGCCGGCCTGGCTGGACAGGGCGTGGCAGCGGGTCCGCGAGGAATGCGGCAAGGGCCACCAGGCGTACATCGTCTGCCCGCGTATCGGCGACGAACCGGCGTCGGACAAGGGTGACAAGCGGCCCGCGCTGGCGGTCCTCGACGTGGCGCCCGAGCTGGCCGAAGGACCGTTGAAGGGCTTGAAGATCGGGGTCCTGCACGGCCGGATGCCCGCCGACGACAAGGACGCCGTGATGCAGGCGTTCTCCAGGGGTGACCTGGACGTGCTCGTCGCCACCACCGTGATCGAGGTCGGCGTGAACGTGCCGAACGCGACCGCGATGGTGATCATGGACGCCGACCGGTTCGGCATCAGCCAGCTGCACCAGCTGCGCGGCCGGGTCGGCCGGGGCAGTGTGCCGGGGCTTTGCCTGCTGGTCACCGAAACCCTGGACGGGACGACCACCCGCGAGCGGCTGGCCGCCGTCGAGTCCACGACGGACGGTTTCGAACTGTCCAGAATGGACCTGGAACTGCGCCGCGAGGGCGACATCCTCGGTGCCGCGCAGTCGGGGAAGAAGTCGACCCTGAAGCTGCTGTCGCTGCTGCGCGACGAGGACGTCATCGCCGAGGCGAGGGCCCGCGCGTTGGAAATCGTCGAGAAGGATCCGGCCTTGGGTAATTACTTGGGGCTGGCGCATATGATCGCCGACGTCGTCGACGAAGATCGCGTGGAATACCTGGAAAAAAGCTGACGTGAACATCTCTGCCCGATCGGACCTTGCCGCCGGGCGGGCCGCGGGGTTCCGTACGTTCCGTACGGGCGAGGGAGGCCGGGGATGACAGCAGCGGTGCGGGTCCGGTTCGGTGAGGACGGGGCCGACGCGGAACGGGTCGACCAGCTCACCGGGTACCTCCGAAGCGAACTGATCGATCGCGGGGTCGCCGAGGTCAAGGCGCTGCCCGCCGGTCCGGCGCCGCCCGGCTCGCGGGGATTCGACGTCGCGACGGTGGGCGGACTGCTGGTCACGCTGGGACAGTCCACCGAGGGACTGCGTTCGGTCGTCGCGGCCGTGCGGGAGTGGCTTTCGCGCGGCGGACGGGTGAAGCGCACGGTGCGGCTGGAGATCGACGGCGACGTGCTGGAGCTGTCCGAAGCGACGCTCACCGATCAGGACAAGCTCGTCGATCTCTTCGTGAGCAGGCATTCGTCGTCATGACCGGCGAGCGGCGTGCCTTGATCATCGCCACCGGGGAGTACGACAACCCCGGGCTGAGCGCGCTGCGGTCCCCGGCCGCCGACGCCGAAGCGCTCGCCGAGGTCCTCGCCGACCGTGCCATCAGCGAATTCGACGTCCAGGTGGTGCGCGACGAGACCGCGCACGTGATCGCGGGCCGGGTCGAGGACCTGTTCGCCGACAGCGCGCCGGACGACGTCCTGCTGGTGCATTTCTCTTGCCACGGCTTGAAAAGCGAATCGGGTGAGCTGTTCTTCGCCGCCCGTAACACCCGGCCGGAGCGGCTCGCGTCGACCGCCGTCCCCGCCGATTTCGTCCAGCGCTGCATGCGGATGAGCCGGTCGCGGAGCATCGTCCTCCTGCTGGATTGCTGCTACGGCGGCGCTTTCAGTCAAGGGGTCGCCGTGCGCGCCACCGGTGAGGCCAACGTGCTCGACGCGTTCCCGGTCGGCGGTTTCGGCGGCCGCGGCCGTGCGGTGATCACCGCGTCGAACTCCATCGAGTACGCCTTCGAAGGCGATCACCTCGCCGACGATCACGTCCGCCCGTCGGTGTTCACGTCGGCACTGGTCGACGGGCTCCGGACCGGCGACGCGGACCGCGACGAGGACGGCTGGGTCGCGCTCGGCGAACTGTACGACTACCTGTTCGACAGCGTCCGGGAGCGGAACCCGAACCAGACCCCCAGTCGCGACATCGAGATGCAGGGCGAGCTGTACCTGGCCAGGAGCAGGCGCCGCCGGATCAAACCGTCGCCGGTCCCGGCCGATCTGCGTGCGGCGAGCGAGGATCCGAACATGTTCACCCGCCTCGGCGCGGTGACGGAACTCCAGCGGCGGCTGGCGAGCGAGAATCTTTCCGTCGCCATCGGCGCGCACGAAGTGCTCACCACGATGGCGCAGACCGACATCCGGCACGTCGCCGAGGCCGCCGACCTGGCGCGGCGGGAAGCGCGGGTGCGAACCGAGCCCGAGGTGGTCCGGTTCGGTGAGGTCCACCGCCGAAGGCCGATCCGTTCGCCGTCGCCGCCGCGATCCTCGCGTTCGCGGCCGCGGTGTACCTCGTGGTCATCGCCTTCTCGCTCAGCAGCAGCGTGGAGGACTTCTTCGAAGACGGCGGCTGGACGGTCTCGCCGCTCGTCGTCTTCGCGACCGCGGCGGGGATCGCGATGCTCCTGCCGAACACGCGCCGGATGGTGGGGCCGGGAGCGCTGTGCGGACTGGCGCTGCTCTCGGCTATTCCGTCCGGCCCGGTGGTCCTCGTCCTCTCCGACGGCTGCCTGTTCGCCGGGGCCGTCTGCGCGCTGATCGCGGTGCGACGTGACCGGAGTTTCCGCCTCGGGCTGGGGAAGCCGAGGGATGGACTCGCCATCGCGGCCCTCGTGGCCGGGACCGCCGGTGCGGCCGGACTGGTGACGGAGGCCGTCGAATTGGTGGACTACTCGTCGAGCCGGGCCGACGAGGCCGCGATCTACCTCGTGCTCTCGGTGGTGCTCCTGATCGGGACGCTGCTGCGGCCGGCGGCCTTCGGGGTCGCCTTCCTCGGTGGGGTGGCCGGAGGCGGCATCGTCATGCTGTGCGCGCTCTTCTACGCGATGCCGAGCAGTTCGAGCGTGACCGGCGCCGGCTGGGGGATCGCGCTGTCGATGGTGCTCGCGCTGGCCATCGTGACCGGTTTCGCCGCCCGCAAGGCGAAAGGCTGACGATGGCCACGATCCGCCCCGCGACCGTCGAGGACGCCTGGCCTATCGCCGAAGTGAACGTGCGATCGTGGCAGGCGGCGTATCAGGGCCTGTTGCCCGAGCTTTACCTGCGCGATCTTTCCGTCGAGGGCAGGGCCGCCCGCTGGCAGCGGACCCTCGCCGATCCCGTCAACCGGGGCGACATCCTGGTCCTGGTCGAAGACGGATCGCTCCTCGGCTTCACCGCCGTCGACCGGATCCGCGGCGAACTGCGCGCGATCTACCTCGACCCGGAGCGCTGGGGCACGGGACTGGGCAAGCTGCTGCTTGACACCGCAGTTGCCGCGTTGCGGGAATCGGGGCACCGCGAGGCGACGCTCTGGGTGCTCGACACCAACAAGCGTGCCCGGCGTTTGTACGCGGCAGGGGGATGGGTTCCGGACGGGGCGACCAAGACCGACACCATGCCCGGCGAGGACGTCCCGCTTTCCGAAGTGCGTTACCGGATCGACCTCGTCAGCGCCTGAACCAGGCGCTTTCCTCGGGTTTGGTGAGGACGACGATGACGCCGACGGCGATGCCCATCCCGATCAGCTGGGTGATCGCCCCGCCGTTGACCAGGCTGACCAGCCCCATGACCACGACCAGCCCCTCCACGGCGATGACCGTCGGCCGCACCCATGGTGAACCGCGCGAAATCCTTACCGCACAAGCGATCAGGACGACGGCGATCACGAGACCGAGGAGCGCCAGCGCCAAGGCGAGGCCCGCCTCCTCGTTGCCGTGCTCGAGCTCGTTGACCGCGAGGACGGTCACGAGCACGCTCGCGAGGACGTTGAGGACCGCTTGCACCCAAAGGAAACCGCGGACGATCTTGAGCCTGCCCGGCATCTCCCGCGGCAGGTTCCGGACTTCCTCGGTCATGACGGTCCCCTCTCGTGGCACGGAGAGCCCAGTCTGGCCCGGGAAATTCTCGGCGCTGACGGTAAAACTGTCCTCAGCGCGTGACCAACCCCCTCCCGCATTCAGAGGACTAAATGCGGTCGTTGGCACCCCGAACTACCTCATTTAGTCCTCTGAATGCGGGAGGGGGACGAAGGCGCCGGACACGGCAGCGGCGGCCACGGCCCGTGCGATGACCCGCGCCTCCGCCACCGTGACGCTTTCCCGCGACAGGAAAAGCCGGTAGAAGATCGGTCCGCACACCGCCCGCACCAGCTCGTCGCCGTCCGTGCCGGAAGGGATCTCGCCCCGCGCGACGGCTCGCTCCGCGATCGGCGCCATGCGCAGGTGCCGGTCGGCGTAGAAGTCGTGCAGTGCCTCGGCCGCTTGCGGCGACTGGAACGCCGCCAGCACCGACGCCGTGGGCAGTTCCTTCAGCGCGGGCTCGGTGAAGTACCGCACGACCTCGGCGGCCACTTCGTACAGATCGTCTTCGAGCGAACCGGTGTCGGGCGCCGTCCAGTCGTCCTCCGCGCCCATCTGCAGCGCGGCACCGACGAGGCCGTCCGGCGAGGACCAGCGCCGGTACACCGTGGTCTTGTGCACCCCGGACCGCTCGGCGACCGCGTCCACGGTCAGTTCGCCGAACCCGCGTTCGGCCAGCAGGTCGAGGGTGGCGTGCAGCACGGCCTGGCGGGTGCGTTCGGTCCGGCCGCCGGGCCGCTGGGTACCGGAGGTTGCCAATTGCTACTCCTGTTGCGTTAGTGTGAGCAGTATGTCAGACCCAGCGAAGATCGCCGAACTCATCGGTGACGCGACGATCGTCGCCATCGGTGAGAACAACCACCACATCCACGAGTTCGGCGACCTGCGCAATCGTTTGCTCCAGCACCTCGTCGAGCAGCACGGCTTCCGGGTCGTGGCCTTCGAATCCGGCTTCGCCGAGGGCAAGCTCGTCGAAGACTGGCTGAACGGCGCCCCGGGCGACGTCGCCGACATCGGCCGCGACGGCTTCACCTTCTCGCTCGGGGAATCGCCTGAGGCCCACGAAATGCTCACGTGGCTCCGCGAACGGGGCGACGTCCGGTACTACGGCCTCGACGTGCCGAGTTCCGCGGGCTCGCCGTTGCCGTCGCTCGACGCGGTCCGCGCGTACCTGTCCACTGTGGACGACGCCGCGGTGAGCCTGGTCGACGCGGCGATCGAGGCGACCAAGGGGTACGCGTCGGTCAGCAGCGCGGAGGCGCCCGCCAAGTACGCCGCGCTCGACGACGCGGCCAAGGACAAGGCGACCGCGGCGCTCACCCGGCTCAAAACGCACCTGACCTCGTTGCGTCCCGTCTACGGGGACACGGCCGTCGCGGAGCACCACGTCGAAGGCGCATTACGCGTCGACGCGTACCTCGCCGAGGTCGCTGCGATGATGTCCGGCGACGCGCCTGCCCTGCAGAGCGGTTCGCGTGACGCGTACATGGCGGAGACCGTCCGGCTGATCAGGCGGCTGCACGGCGACGACACGAAGATCGTCGTGATGCTCCACAACGGACACCTCCAGCGCGTCCCGTTCTCGCCGTTCCCCGGCCTCACCTCACCTTCGGCCGGCACGCATCTGGCGGCCGAGTTCGGCGACGACTACTTCGCGCTGGGCCTCACCGCGGTCGAGGGTGAGACCACCGGGCTCAAGCCCGATCCGGCCGCGCGGCTCGGTTTCACCGTGTACCGCCAAGAACTGGACGCACCGGCCGAAGGCAGCGTCGAAGCCGAAGGCCCCGGGCTCGTGGACCTCCGCGCACGACGGGGAACCGCGGGACCCCAGAGCATCCGGCACGCGCATCTGTTCAACCCCGTCGACGTCGCCGACGCCTTCGACGCGCTGGTCTGCTTCCCGAAATCGACGGTCAGCGGCCATATCGGGCAAGACCAGTCGAACGGGTGACATTCCGGGGTTGCCGCCCCCCGGTGGACAGGCGTAGAGCCAAGGCATGATCATTCGACTGGTACGGGTCATGGCCGCGCTGGCGCTCCTGGTGCTGGTGGCGCCGCCAGCCTCCGCGACGGAAGTCCAGCAGAACCCGCCGAACTGGGGGCTGGACCGGATCGACCAGCGAACGGGTCTCGACCAGCGCTACCACTACGAGACCGACGCGAAGGACGTCACGGTCTACGTGATCGACAGCGGGGTCGACGCGGCGCATCCGGACTTCGGCGGCCGGGTGAAGCCCGGTAAGGACTTCCTCGACGGCGGCACGGACACCACCGACACCAATGGTCACGGCACGTACCTGGCCGGTGTCGCCGCGTCGAGGACCTTCGGGGTCGCGAAGGGCGCGCAGATCGTCCCGGTCCGGGTGATCGACGCACAGGGCGGCGGCGCGACGGACAAGATCATCGCGGGTATCGACTGGGTGACGCGGAACGCGCAGCAGCCCGCCGTCGCCGTCCTCGGTATCGGCGGCACGGCCAACGACCAGCTCGACGCCGCCGTCCGCGCGCTCGCGGCGGTCGTCCCGGTCGCCCTCCCGGCGGGCGGCGAGGCCACCGACGCGGGAAAGTTCTCCCCCGGACGGGTCACCGAGGCGCTCACCGTCGGATCGACCGACGCCAGTGACCAGGTCGGGTCGACGTCGAACCACGGCGAGGTCGTCGACCTGTTCGCACCCGGCGTGGACGTGCCGGGACCCAACGCCGGGGGCAGCGGCGGCAGGGTGCTCAGCGGCACGTCGTCGGCCGCCGCGCACGTCGCCGGGGTGGCCGCGCTGTACCGGTCCCTGCATCCCGCGGTCTCCGCGCCGGACGTCGCGAAGGCGCTCGTGGACCTCGCCGCGGTCGACGTGCTGACCGGTGTCCACGAGGGCACCGCGAACCGGCTGCTCCAGAGTCCGGGTGTGCAACTCAGGCGGGGATGATGTCCATCACCTGGGCAACGACTCCCGTCCTGCGGGACCGAACAGGTAACGTGCCTCACCTACCGATCCGATGATGGGAAGGACCGGCATGTTCCGCAAGGTACTGGTCGCCAACCGGGGTGAGATCGCCATCCGCGCGTTCCGCGCCGGATTCGAGCTCGGCGCGGGCACGGTGGCTGTGTTCCCGCACGAAGACCGCAATTCGCTCCACCGGCTGAAGGCCGACGAGGCCTATGAGATCGGCGAACCCGGTCACCCGGTGCGGGCCTATCTGTCGGTCGAGGAGATCGTCGCGGCCGCCAAGAAGGCGGGCGCGGACGCCGTTTACCCCGGCTACGGCTTCCTCTCCGAGAACCCGGACCTCGCGCGCGCGTGCGAGGACGAAGGCATCACCTTCGTCGGACCGAGCGCGGACATCCTCGAACTGACCGGTAACAAGGCCCGCGCGGTCAAGGCCGCGCGCGAGGCCGGGGTGCCGGTGCTGGGTTCTTCCGAACCCTCCTCCGACGTCGACGCGCTGATCGCCGCCGCCGAGGAGATCGGCTTCCCGGTCTTCGTGAAGGCCGTCGCCGGTGGTGGCGGACGCGGTATGCGCCGCGTCCAGGAGCCCGCGCAGCTGCGCGAGTCCATCGAGGCCGCCGCGCGTGAGGCCGAGTCGGCCTTCGGCGACCCGACGGTGTTCATCGAGAAGGCCGTCGTCGAGCCGCGCCACATCGAGGTCCAGATCCTCGCCGACGGCGCGGGCAACGTGATCCACCTCTTCGAACGCGACTGCTCGGTCCAGCGGCGGCACCAGAAGGTCGTCGAGCTGGCCCCCGCGCCGAACCTGCCGTCCGAACTGCGGGACCGGATCTGCTCCGACGCGGTGAAGTTCGCCCGCCAGATCGGTTATCGCAACGCCGGCACCGTCGAGTTCCTGCTCGACCGGGACGGCAACCACGTCTTCATCGAGATGAACCCGCGCATCCAGGTCGAGCACACGGTGACCGAAGAGGTCACCGACGTCGACCTCGTCCAGTCGCAGCTGCGCATCGCCTCCGGCGAGACGCTCGACGACCTGGGGCTGTCGCAGGACAAGGTGTACCTGCGCGGCGCCGCCCTGCAGTGCCGCATCACCACCGAGGATCCCGCCAACGGCTTCCGCCCGGACACCGGGATGATCAGCGCGTACCGCTCGCCCGGTGGCTCCGGTATCCGTCTCGACGGCGGGACGGCGTTCTCCGGCACCGAGATCAGCGCGCACTTCGACTCGCTGCTGGTGAAGCTCACCTGCCGCGGCCGCGACTTCAAGACCGCCGTCGGCCGCGCCCGCCGCGCCGTCGCCGAGTTCCGGATCCGCGGTGTGGCCACGAACATCCCGTTCCTGCAGGCCGTGCTCGACGACCCGGACTTCCGCGAAGGCCGCGTCACGACGTCGTTCATCGAGGAGCGCCCGCATCTGCTCACCGCGCGCCATTCGGCCGACCGCGGGACCAGGCTGCTGACCTACCTCGCCGACAAGACGGTCAACAAACCGCACGGCGAGCGTCCGCGCACCCTCGACCCGCAGGTCAAGCTGCCGAAGGTGCCCAAGGGGCTCGAACCGGCGCCCGGCTCGAAGCAGAAGCTCACCGAACTGGGCCCGGACGGTTTCGCCCGCTGGCTGCGGGAGTCGCCGACCATCGGCGTCACCGACACCACCTTCCGTGACGCGCACCAGTCGCTGCTCGCCACCCGGGTGCGGACGAAGGACCTCCTCGCGGTCGCGCCGGTGGTCGCTCGGACCACGCCGCAGCTGCTTTCGCTGGAATGCTGGGGCGGCGCGACCTACGACGTCGCGCTGAGGTTCCTGGCGGAGGACCCGTGGGAGCGGCTGGCGAAGCTGCGGGAAGCGGTGCCGAACATCTGCCTGCAGATGCTGCTGCGAGGCCGCAACACCGTCGGGTACACGCCGTACCCCACCGAGGTGACCAACGCCTTCGTCGAGGAGGCGACGGCGACCGGCATCGACATCTTCCGGATCTTCGACGCGCTCAACGACGTCGAGCAGATGCGCCCGGCGATCGAAGCCGTCCGCGAGACCGGCACCGCCGTCGCCGAGGTGGCGCTCTGCTACACCTCGGACCTGTCGGACCCGGCGGAGAAGCTGTACACGCTGGACTACTACCTCAAGCTGGCGGAGCAGATCGTCGGCGCGGGGGCGCACGTCCTGGCCATCAAGGACATGGCGGGCCTGCTGCGGGCGCCGGCGGCGGCGCGGCTGGTTTCCGCGCTGCGCAAGGAGTTCGACCTCCCCGTGCACATCCACACGCACGACACCGCGGGTGGCCAGCTGGCGACGTACCTGGCCGCGATCCAGGCCGGGGCGGACGCCGTCGACGGTGCCGTCGCGTCCATGGCGGGCACGACGTCGCAGCCGTCGCTTTCCGCGCTCGTCGCGGCCACCGACCACTCGGACCGGCCGACCGGGCTCGACCTGCAGGCGATCGGTGACCTGGAGCCGTACTGGGAGAGCGTGCGCAAGATCTACGCGCCGTTCGAGGCGGGGCTCTCCTCGCCGACCGGGCGGGTGTACCACCACGAGATCCCGGGCGGTCAGCTGTCGAACCTGCGCACCCAGGCGATTTCGCTCGGTCTCGGGGAGCGGTTCGAGGACATCGAGGCGATGTACGCGGCCGCGGACAAGATCCTCGGCCACCTGGTCAAGGTCACGCCTTCGTCCAAAGTGGTCGGTGACCTCGCGCTGCACCTCGTAGGCGCGGGTGTCTCGCCGTCCGACTTCGAGGCGGAGCCGAACAAGTTCGACATCCCCGACTCGGTGATCGGCTTCCTGCGCGGCGAACTGGGCGACCCGCCCGGGGGCTGGCCGGAGCCGTTCCGCACGAAGGCACTCGAAGGCCGCGCGCGGCCGAAGCCGGTGCAGGAACTGTCCGAAGAGGACCGCAAGGGGCTGGCCGAGAACCGGCGCGCGACGCTGAACCGGCTGCTGTTCCCCGGGCCCACGAAGGACTTCGAGGCGCACCGCGAGCAGTACGGTGACACCTCCGTCCTGCCGTCCAAGGACTTCTTCTACGGCCTGCGGCCGGGCGAGGAGTACTCGGTCGACCTCGAACAGGGTGTCCGGCTGCTGATCGAACTGGAGGCCATCGGCGAGGCCGACGAGCGCGGGCTGCGCACGGTGATGTCCACGCTCAACGGCCAGCTGCGCCCGATCCAGGTCCGCGACACCTCGATCGCGTCGGACATCCCGGCGACCGAGAAGGCCGACAAGGGCGACCCGAAGCAGATCGCCGCGCCGTTCGCGGGCGTGGTCACGTTGCAGGTGTCCGAGGGCGACGAGGTCGAGGCCGGTGCGACGGTCGCGACCATCGAGGCGATGAAGATGGAGGCGTCGATCACCGCGGCGAGCGGCGGCAAGGTGTCGCGGCGCGCGATCAACGCCGTCCAGCAGGTGGAAGGCGGGGACCTGCTCCTCGTCCTGGAGTGACCTAATCCGGAGTGCCGTGAAGGCCTCCTTCACTACCTTCAGGGTAGGGAAGGAGGCCTTCACGGACTTGCGGCCGCCGCTAGCCTGGACCGGGTGCTGATCAACGCCGTACCCCAGTTCCAGGGCGCTCTGACCGAACGCGCGCCGGAGTTGCCCGAAGGTTGCGTCGCGCTCGCCGAGCTCGCGGGCCACGTGCTGGGCGTGCCGGTGCACCACATCCGGCAGACCCGCGAGACGTCGCCCGCGGTCGACGGCATCGCCAACCGCGCGGTGCTCACCGGCGCGAACCGCGCCGCACAGCTCGCCGCCCTCGAAGCACCGGGCGGCCCGGTGCTCACCATCGGCGGGGACTGCGGCGTCGAGCTGATCCCGATCGGGGTCGCGCGCTACCGCTTCGGGCCGGGGCTCGGCGTCGCCTGGTTCGACGCGCATTCCGACCTCAACACCGCGGAGACGTCGCCATCCGGCGCGTTCCACGGCATGGTGCTGCGGTCGCTGCTCGGCGAGGGCGACCCGGAGTTCGCCGCGAACCCGCCGGTCGAACCCGGACGCGTCGTCCTCGCGGGGACGAGGGCCTTCGACGACGCCGAGCGGGCCGTGGTCGACCGCGGGCTCGTCGTCGAGACGGCCGACGTCGCCGCCGGGCTGGCCGGCGCGGACAAGGTCTACGTCCATCTCGATCTCGACGTGCTCGACCCGGCGGAGTTCGACGGGCTGAACTATCCGGAGCCCGGTGGCTTGACGATCGAGCGCCTGGTGGCGATGCTTCGCGGGCTGAGCGGGTTCGAGGTCGTGGGCGCGGGGATCACCGAATGCGCCGGCACCGAGGTCCGCGTGCTGGAGCCCGTGCTCGAAGTACTCGGGGAATTGCTCACCGGAAAGCAGTGACGCTCCGTATTCATCGGCCGTTCGTACGTACCGCGCGAGGCGTTTGCCGGGCACTTGTCATCAAAATTCAGGGATGACCCGTGATTTTGTCACGATGATGACAAGAAATCGGTTTCTTCTGCGAAAGGTGACACATTCACGAGCGACTCCGCGATGTGTTCGTTGTCACCCCACGACGATCGTGGGAGGTCGGGACGCTGGGCGGAGCAAAGGAGCTGCGATGTCGGTGGAGCGCGGAATCGAACACGCTGCGCAGCCCCCTGCGGCACTTCCCCGTAAGCTCGCCGACATTTTGCGACCGGAACTGGGCAGTCTCGCCAACGAGATCGTCGACGAGATCCGGGCGACCATCCCCGCGTACGCGCGCCCGCTCGACGGGCCGTACGGGAAGTCGATCCGCGCGGGCGTCGAGTACGCGATCACGTTGTTCGTCGCCCAGATCGCGGATCCGAGCGTCTCCAAGGAACAGTCGCACGAGGTCCACCACCGCCTCGGGCAGAACGAGATGCGGGAGGGCCGGAGCCTCGACACCCTCCAGTCGGCGTACCGGGTCGGCGCCAGGGTTTCATGGCGGCGCATCATGCGGGTCGGCCGCCGCAGCGGTCTCTCGTCCGCGGTCATGTCGCAACTGGCCGACGCGATGCTCGCGTTCATGGACGAACTCGCGTCCGTCGCGCTGGACGGATACCTCGAAGCGAAGGCGCGCACCGCGGGGGCGCTGGACACCTGGCGCCGCAAACTGCTGCACCTGGTGCTGGAAACCCCGCCCGCGCCGTCGAAGGCGATCGCGGAACTCGCGCAGCTGACCGGCTGGACGGTGCCCGAGCGCGCGACGCCGGTGGTGCTGCACCCGATCGGCGAAACCGTCAGACCCCGGCGGCACAACGCCGTGGATTCGGACGTGCTCGCCGAACTCGACTGCGCTGAGCCGCGTGTGCTCGTCCCCGGCGAGATCTCCGTCGCCCGCCTGGCCACCCTGCAGGCCGCGCTGCCGGACTACCGGCTCTCGATCGGCCCGTGCCGCCCGCTGGACTCCGTCGCCGATTCCCTCCGCTGGGCGCGCGAGGCCCTGCACCTGTCCGAACGCGGCATCATCCAGGCCCGCCGGGTGATCCGCGCCGAAGAACACCTCGCCACCCTGCTCGTGAACGCGGACGCCGCGCTGACCTGCCAGCTGCGCGACCGCCTGTTCGCCCCGCTCGCGGAGATGACCGGGAAACAGCGGGAACGGCTGCTCGAAACCCTGCGAGCCTGGCTCGACAGCCAGGGCAACGTCGTCGACATCGCCGAGCGTCTCCAGGTCCACCCGCAGACCGTGCGCTACCGCATGCGGCAGTTGCAGGCGACGTTCGGCGAGCACCTGCGGGACCCGGGGGCACGGTTCGAGATGGAGCTCGCGCTGCGGGCCGGGGTCAGCCCTTCGGCGTCGGCGGGGTTCGCGCTGCCTGAGGTGCTTCCGGCGCCGCGGAAGAGTCCACAGTGGACGCCGAGTGGCTCGTAGCGACCTGGTTGCCGCCGGGGTGACCCCGGTGAGCCGCGCGCAGCTTCTCCGATTCGGAGGAGACCGGCGGCGTGACCGGCTGTCCCGCCGTCACCGGTGCGGCCTCGGCGATCCGGGCCGGGACCGTCAGGACGGCGGCCACGCTGAGGGCCGCGACGACGAAGGCCGTCCGTGCGCCGACGGGTCTCCGGATCCGGGCTCTCACAGCGTTTTCCATTGCTCGTAGCGCTCCTTTTCCGCGGAAGGGGGCAAGAGGTGGTCGATCCGCCTGAGCTGGCTGAGCAGGCTCAACCGTCCGACGATCGCGCGGGCTTCAGGTCCTGGCGACGGACCCGCCAGGAGTTCGCGTGCCGTTTCGACCGGCGGCGAGTCGTGCAGGAACTCGTGGAGGAGTCGCATCGGGTCGAGGAGAGCGATGTCCGTCCTGGGGCCGACGGCGAGGATCAGCGCAGCAGTCAGATGGAACCTGTTCGCCGTCGCGGATTGCCTGCTGTATCCGCCGTAGGGCATCAGCCAGGAAAAGAACGTCTCGGCGATCTCGGCGCAGTGCCGCAACCGATCGTCGGTGAGTTCCCGGCAGTGCTTGATGAACCCGCCCCGGAAGTCCTCGTCGATCAACGCCCAGGGCGTCTCCTCCAGCAGGTCGATCGGATTCGCCTTCGCCAGCCGCGTGGGATCGACGGCCGCCAGCCTGTCGGTCAGCTCCTCGAAGGTCATCCACCTGACCTCCGAGAACGTGGGCATAGCCGTCTGGTTTTCCTTCATGAGATGAAGTACCCCTTCGCTTCGAAGGCGTTCTTGCCGATCTGGTAGTAGCCGCGCTAACGCGAATCGCTCGGCGCCTCGACACTGCCCTCGTTGGTGCGGCGGCCGGGGCCGGCCATTCGCGACTTCGACGAACCCGGCTTCGCGGCGGCCTCCCTGGACGGCGCCGTCCGGGAGGGCGGCGTCGCTCGGCCGAGACACGTGGCACACTGGCCGAAGTGAACGGGCGGACGGCGCGCGTTCGCCGGATCGGTGGCCTCGCCGATCCTCAGCGGCGCGCCACAGGCGGATCCACATTGGGGCACTTGCGCTCCAGATCCCAGGGCAACCCGACCTGGTTGACTCCGACACAAGCCTGGTTCCCCGGCCCCGACGCCATCCCGCTCATCAGCGAGTCGAGATCCTCCTTCACACCGCAGCCCGAAAACGGGGGCAACGTGAAGTCCCGATAGGCGGGATCCGTCCACTTCGGATCGGTGCGCACGACGCCACCGGTGAACATCCCGTACTTCTCCCCGCGGAGATTGATCTTGATCGGCTCGGCGGTGAGGCAGTTGTCGCCGACGTCGAGGCCGACCCCGTTGATGGTGACCCCGCTCAGTTTCCCGTAGACCTTGAGCGGGGTGAGGACGGTCGAGCTGCCCTCCGGTTCCGGGATCGAAACGCCGTCGACGTCGATGATGTGATTGCCGGTCGCGTAGTCCTCCGGCAACAGCTCCATGGTCGCGGTGATCGGGACGAAGCCGAAACCGAGGAAGGTGATCGTGCTCGGCGGCATCATGACGGAGCCGGTGATCTTGCCGGGGCCTTCGGTGTTCTCCAGGTCGACGTGCCACACCGCGTTGACCATGAACGCGGGCTTCAGCCGGGCGAAGGCGCCGAGTTTCGTGATCGACGACGTGCCCTGCAGTTCGAACGGCTGCAACGCGATGGGGTAGAGGGCGTTGGCGTGGACGTCATCAGCGGCTCGCGCGTCGGCACCGGGCTTCTTCTGCTCACCGGGCTTGCCGGACTCCGGCTTGGGCTTCCCGAGCGGCAGGAGCGCGACACTGCCGAGCAGCGTGTTCTGGTCCGGCGCCTGGGTGCAGGTGATCGGTTTCAGCGGTGTCTCGGCGGCGGTCAGCGCGAGCGACGGCGCGCCCGTGCTCAGCCGCAGTTCGGACGGCACCTTCAGCAGGATGTCGGGGACGGTGCCCGTCGCGACCAGCTTCAGTTCGCCGGTGGCGGGCACCTTCGTCGCCGGGATCGTCAGGGAGACCGGGACCGGGGTCTTCTTGTCCCCGTTCGCGGCCGTGAGCTCGACGGTCGCACCGCCCGCGACCTCGGCGACGGCTCCGAGTGACCCTTCGCCGATGGTGAAGGTCAGCGAGAAGTCCTTGACCTGAACGGGTTTTCCGGTCTGGACGACCTTCGGCAGCGTCGCCTGGACGTCCATGGTGACCGGCCGTTCCCCGACTGGATCCGGGAAGACACAGGTGTTCGCGAGACTCTGGTGCGCGGACGTGGCGCCTTGCAGCGGTGCCGGCGGTGGTGTGGCCGGGTCGGTCGCGGCCGAAGAGGACAGTGCGCCGCTCACCCCCACGAGCAGGATGACGCCCGCCAGAACGGGAAACCTCCCGAGTGCCCGGCGAACCTGCTGCGTCATGGGTGTTCCTCTCGTGCCTTGCGCGGATGGAGACCGTGCGGGGCGGGCGTCCCCGCCCCGCACGGGTGGTTCATCAGGTGATCGGGATCGCCGGGCTGAACGCGCGGTTCTGTGCCGGGTTGGTGTTCTTCACGGTGCAGTTGAAGTTCCACGTCGTCCAGGTGCCGTCCTTCTTGTGGAAGTCCAGCGGAGCGTTGATCGTGGTGCCGAGCGAGGCGGTCGCCGAACCGGGAGCGCCGGCGGTGAACGTCGGGACACCGGTGCCCGCGCCCTGGACGATGTTGAACGACCGGGGGCCGGGCACGTACGGGTTGATCTGGGTCGGGACGTCCAGGTTCGTCACCGTCGCCGAAGTGGGCGTGGCGTTGGTGATGGTGATCGGCATGTTGGCCTTGCCGCGGACGCCGTCGTAGTTGGCGGCGTTGAGCAGCGCGTTGATGGTGGCGTTGATCGTCGCGGTCCCCGAGATGTTCGTCGGGGTGGCGGTGCCGCCCGAGGCGATCGACGTCGGGCCGTCGAACTGGGCCTTCACGTCCAGCTGCTGCTGGCCGATGCCGGGGAAGTTGCACATGTAGGCGACGGTGCCGGTGGCGTAGGTGGTCGCGGCGGCGGCCGTGCCGGCGGTGAGCACGGCGACCGCGCCCATCGCGACGGCGGTGGTGGCGACGCCGGCTGACAACTTGCCAAGTCTACGGGACATACCTGTCATCTCCTTTGATCCAGTTTACGTCTCGGGCGGCTTTCCCCATGCGCCTTTCGGCGGATTTTTCTGATCAAATATGCTCGACTCGAGCGGCTTTCTCGGTGGTGGGGTAAACCGAGGTTACCCGCGAGTTATGTACGTAACAAGGATTCATGTCGACATGTTTCGAAGTGGGCGATGGGCCCGTTCTTTCTTGTCAGCGCGCGCTGAATTCGATTATGAAGTTTGTCCGGGGATGACAAAGAGGCGGCCGATCGGTGGAACCGGGTTAACATTCCGCGCATGTCTTCCGAGAATCGACGATCGGGATCACGACGGGTAGCGGGCGTCGCGATTACCGTAATGATCGCAACGGTTTCCCTTTCCGGTACGGCAAGCGCCGCGCCGACCGGCGAAGCGCGGCCATGGGGGAGCAACGACTACGGACAGGGGACCATACCGGCCGCGGCGCTCGGCGCCAGTGCGGTCTCCGCGGGCGCGATCACCCACCTCGCGCTCAAGGGCGGCGGGGTGATCGCCTGGGGGAACGACAGCTACGGCCAGCTGGCCGTCCCGTCCGCGGCCACGTCCGGGGTCTCGGCGATCGCCGCCGGCTGGGCGCACGAACTCGCGCTGAAGAACGGCGGTGTTATCGCCTGGGGCAACGGTTTCTACGGTCAGAACGTGGTACCGGCGGCCGCGACGTCGGGGGTCACGGCGATCTCCACCAGCGCGTACTTCAATCTGGCGCTCAAAACGAACGGCAGCGTGCTGAGCTGGGGTTCGAGGACGGCCGTGCCCACGACGGTTTCGTCGGGGGTCACCGCGATCTCGGCGGGCGGCGATCACGGGCTGGCGCTCAAGAACGGCGGCGTCGTCGCCTGGGGGAGCAACGGGAAAGGCCAGATCACCGTGCCCGCGGCGGCCACGTCCGGGGTCTCGGCGGTCTCCGCCGGGTTCCGGCACAGCATCGCGCTGAAGAACGGCGGCGTCATCGCGTGGGGCGACAACTTCTACGGCCAGGCCACGGTTCCGCCGGAGGCGCAGTCCGGCGTCGTCGCCATCGACGCGGGGTTCAACCACAATGTCGCGCTGAAAGCCGACGGGAGCGTCTTCGCCTGGGGCAGCAACGTGAAGTCGGAAAGCCGTGACACCAGCACGGAACCGCCGACGGACTTCTGGAAGTTCTCCGGGGTCTGCGCTCCGGTCTACGCCGTTTCCGCAGGTGACAGCACCGGGGTCGCGCTGGTCGACCCGACGGCGCCGTATTTCTGCTGACGGTCCGTGAAGGCCTCCTTGCCTACCCTGAAGGTAGGGAAGGAGGCCTTCACGGACTGCAGGCCCCGACGGGTGTCAGGACAGGTTGGACTTCATGCTCAGGTCGATCGTGTTGCCGGGACCGGAGATCAACGCCCCCAGCGCGAGGTCGTTGATGAAGCAGTCCTTGAACTCGGGGATGGTGAACGTCCCCGAAGACGGGATGGTCGGCGCGAACAGGTCGACGTTCTTCGACACCAGGGTCAGGTCGAGCGGTTTGACGGTCTTGCAGGCGTTCGGCACCGTCGGGAGCGGGATGACCGGCCAGAACAGGCCGACCACGATGTTGTCGATCAGCATGTTCGCCTGAGAGTGGGTGGTCAGGTCGCCGTTGGCGAGCGTGCCGGTGACCGGGCCGGTCGGCTCGATCCGCACACGGGCCTTGATCTTGAAGACACCCGAGACCAGCGAGATGTTCGCCGTCGAGGGCGGCAGGGAAAGGTTTCCGCGGATGCCGACGTTGTCACCGTCGATGACCAGGGCGCCGTCGAGCTGGCCGGGGCCGAGATCGAGGGTGCCGCCGGTCTTCTTCACCGTGGTCTTCCCGGTGACGGTGTAGGACACCGGGATCTCCACCGGATCGTCCGCGAGGGCGGGGGTCGCGGCGAGGCTGCCCGCCACGGCGAGCGCGGACGTGAGCGCGACGACCGTGCCGAGACGGCGACGGGCTGATTTAGGGCGCGTTCGACCGAACATGGGATTCTCCTCGTTTTCTCTCCTGGTTTACAAAGCGGACGAATGAGGGATCACCGGGGGACGAGATCGGTGATGACCCAGTTGTCGCCTTCACGTTCCGCGGTGATCGAAAGCTGCGCCGCGGCCGCTGTCGAAGAATTGTTGTCGGCCCGGGTGGCCGCTTGATCGAGGAATACCAGCAACTTCGCTTTACCGTCGCCGAGTTCCTGGACGGCGGATGAGGAGACGCGGGTGGTGAGAACGAGTTTCTGCGCCGGAGCCTTTTCCCTGACCTGGGCGAACAACTGGTTGTAGGACTCCAGCGCCTTGCCTCTGAGCACCGACGCGGCCGCCTTTTCGGTGGCGTCGGTCCGGTCGTAGGAATAGGAGAAGATCTTGTCGAGCGCCACGGTCACCGCGGAGTTCACCTCGGCGGTCGCGCCGACGTCGGTGAGCGCGGTGTTGGCCGCCGACGGCGCCGCCGAGATCGACTTCGCCTCCAGCGTGAACCACACCCCGGCCGCGACCAGCACGGCCGCCGCCACCAGCAGGATCAGCGGCAGCTTCGACCGGCGTGATGGCGTCTCGGTGACCTCTTCTTCGACGACCTCGGTTTCGGTGTCGGCCGTGGCGGTCATCGCGCACCCACCGGCAGCTGGTCGAGCGCGCTGAGCTTCCAGCCCTCGTCCGTCCTGGTCAGCCCGGCGGCGAACCGGTTGCGCTTCGTCGTCGGCGCCGCGCCCTCCTTCGCCATCGTGATCTCCACCGACGCCAGCATCTTGGCCGTTCCCGCGTGGTCGTCCAGTTCGCTGATCGCCGCGTCGAGCACCTTGCCCGTCGAGACGGTCGCGTCCTGGGTGAGCGTCCGTTTCGTCGCGTCGTCGGCCTTGCCCAGCTGCTCGCGCAGCGGGCCGGTGGACGCGGCGAGCCAGTCGGCGATGCCCTGGTCGACGCGGTGGTGGTCGAGGCTCGTGAGCCGGGCGACGAGTTCACGCCCGGACTTCAGCGCTTCGTCGCGCGAGTTGCCGTAGGACACGGCCTCGGAACCCGTCGCGGTGAACCAGGTGTACCCGGCCCATCCCGCGAACGCGCAGGCCGCGGCGAACACGGCGATCGCGATCTTCAGTTGCGCAGCCACAACATCTCCTCGAGGCTGGTGGACGTCGGCTGGCCGTCGGCGCCGAAGCCGCCGGGGATCGCGGCGGGCGGGACGCCGCCCTTCGGCGCGTTCTGCGAGCCTCGGACCGAACTCGCGTTGCCCTTTTCGAGCGTGCACGCGGCACCGGTGTTGAACGGCAGCGCCGAGAGTTCCGCGCTGCTGCGGACCTTCGTGCCCCCGTAGCCCTTGGCGCACGGCATCGGGTCGAAGAACGTCAGGACCAGCCCGATCTTCCCGGACTGCTCGTCGACGGCGGCGTCGACCGCGGACACCGCCTTCGGGGTGTTGATCAGGAGCTGCCGGAGGCCGTCAGTGCGGGCGGAGAACACGTGCGAGGTGGTGAGCAGGTTCGCCAGCAGGATCGGCAGGCCCGGTTCGTTGTCCCGCAGCAGCCCGGAGAGCTGGGTCGCCGCGTCGGGCGCCGTCGCGATCAGCCGCCGCAGGTCACCGTCCGAACGGGACAGTTGCTCGGCGAACTGCTTGGCGTTGCCGCTGAACTGCCGCCACGCCTGCGACGAGTCGACTTGCGTCTTCAGCACGGTCGAGCCGTCGGTGATCAGCTTCTCCGTCTGCGGCAGGTGGTTCGCGGCCTGTTTGGTGAAGTCGGTGGTGGAGTCCAGCAGCACCTGCAGGTTCGCGCCGGAACCGCGCAGGGCGTTGTCGAGTTCGTCGACCACGGTTCGCAGGTCCTCGGTCGGCACGGACGCGGTCAGCGAGTCGAGGTCGGTCAGCAGATGCTGCACCGGCAGTGGAACGGCCGTCGCCTCACGCGGGATGACCGAACCTTCGGCGAGGTACGGCCCGTCGCCGGTCCGCGGCTGGAGGTCGACGAACTGCTCGCCCACCGCGGACCGGTTCGCCACGACCGCCCGCGAGTTCGCGGGGATCGGGGGCGCGTCGTCGTCGATCACCAGGTCCGCTTCCATGCCACCGTCGGTGAGCCGCAGTTCGCCGACCCGGCCGACGGCGACGCCCCGATAGGTCACCTCGCCGTTGGTGAACAGGCCCCCGCCGTCGGTCAGCGAAAGCTTCACGGTGTACCCGCCCGCCCCGAAGAGCCGGCCGAGGCCCGCGTAACTGGCCCCGACGAACGCCGTCGTCGCCAGCGCGAGGATGACGAACGCGATCACCTGGATCCGGACACGGGTGGTGAGCATCAGCTACCTCCGGAGGACGGCAGCGGCAAGGTCGGGAGCCCCGGCGGAACCCCTTCGCCAGGGGGCGGGAGTTCGACACCCGGCGCGGGGATCACCGAGGCGTACACGTTCAGGTAATCGCCCTTGATGCCGTCGCGGACGGCGTCGGTGAACGGGAACGTCGGCAGGATCTCCAGCGACTTGGGCAGGCTCTCGCCGGCGTCGGCCAGCCGCTTGAGGATCGGCGCGAGCGCGGTGAGGTCCGCGACGAGATCTGCCCGGCTCTTCTTGATCACGTCGACACCGACGCCGGAGAGCCGGTCCAGTGACTGCAGCATCGAGACGAGCTGGGTGCGCTGGTCGGAAAGGCTCTGGAGGCCGGGGGTGAGATCGGTGAGCGCGCCCTCGACCTGCTTCTTCCGGTTCGCCAGCGTCGTGGAGAGCCGGTTGAGCCCGTCGAGCGCGGAGGTGATGTCGGAGCGGTGCGTGTCCAGGTTGGACACCAGCTGTTCCACAGTGGACAAGAACGAGCGGATCTCCTCCTCGTTGCCGTCCATCACCTTCGACAACTCCCGGTTGATGGTCTGCAACTGGCCGATCCCGCCGCCGTTGAGCAGCAGCGACAGCGCGCCGAAGATCTCCTCGAACTCCGGGTTGCGGTTCGTGCTCGCGACCGGGATCACCGCGCCCTCGCCCAGCCTGCCCTCGGCCTTCGCCGCGCTCGGGGCCAGTTCGATGAACTTCTCGCCGAGCAGGCTGGACTGGCGCAGCCGCGCGATGGCGTTGGCGGGCAGGTGGACGTCGCCGTTGACCGCAAGGACGGTCTCGGCCGTCCAGCCGTCTTCACCGAGCTTGATGGTCTCGACCCGGCCGACCGGGACGTCGCCGACCTTCACCGCGGCCTGGGGGACCAGGTCGAGGACGTCGGCGAACTGCACGGTCACCCGGTACGGATGGTCGCCGATGTCCGCGCCGCCGGGGAGCGGCAGGTCGTAGACGCCCTTGAAATCCGAGGAACAGGCGGTGAGCGCGACACAGCACGCGGCGAGCGCGGCGATCTTCCGTTTCGCGGCCATCAGCGCCCCCCGGTGTAGGTGTCGCCGGTGACCGGCAGCGGGAGCGGGAGGTATTCGAGCATGTTGCCGCGGCTCTGCAGCTTGCCGGTCTTCGGGTCGACGGCTTCGAGCACGTTCGTCACCGCAAGCGGGATCGTGTCGAGGGTTTCGGCCAGCGCGGCGCGCTTGTCGACCAGTGTCCCGGTTGTCACCGCGAGCTTGTCCACATTGGACTTGATCAGCGCGCGGTTGTCCTTGATGAACTGCTGGATCTCCGCCAGCGCGCCGCCGAGACCGTTGAGCGCGCGGGCGAGCTCGTCCTTGTTCCGGGCGAGCGTGCCGGTCACCGAGGCGAGCTGCTTGTTGACCTCGCTGACGTTCCGGTCGTTGGTGGCCAGCATCGAGGTGAACCGCTGCAGTTCGTCGACGGTGGCGAACAGGTTCTGCGAGTTCCCGGAGAGGGTCCTGGCGAGGTCGGCGAAGTTGCGCACCGACTCGTTGAACGGCTTGCCGTTGCCCTGGAGGTTCTTCGCGCCGGTGCGCAGGAGTTCCGAAAGCGCGCCGTCGGCGTTCGCGCCGTTGGGGCCGAGGGCCTTGGCGAGGGTGTCGAGGCTGGAGTAGAGCTGGTCGAGTTCCACCGGCGTTCCGGTGCGCTCGACCGGGATCACCGCGCCGTTGTCCAGCCGGTTCCCGGCGCGGGTGAGCTTGGTGAACTGGACGTAGCGGTCGGCCACCACGCTCGGCGCCACGACCAGGACGTTCGTATCGGCGGCGATCGGGGTCGACCCGTCGACGGTCAGGACGACCTTCACCCGTTCCCCTTCCGGGTCCACCGATTCGACCTGGCCGACGCGGACGCCGAGCACCCGCACGTCCGATCCGCTGTAGACGCCGACGGCGCGCGAGAAGTACACGGTGACGCGGTCGAGCCCGGTGCCGGAGAAGATCCACCAGAGCCCGCCGACGACGGCCAGCGCGAGCACGAGCGCGAGGGTGACGAATCTGCTGATCACCGGCCACCTCCCGGGATCGGCGGGGTGCAGGGATCCCGGTTCTCCGGGATGAGCCCGCACAGGTAGCCGTCCACCCAGCGTCCGTTGCCGAGCGAGTTGTTCACCACGCGGAAGTACGGCGCGGCGAGTTCGAGGCTCTTGGCGAGATTGTCGTTCTGCCGCTGCAGGATGTCGGTCACCTCTCCGAGCTGGCTGAGCGCTCCGCCGAGCTGGTCCTTGTTGTCCTTCACCAGTCCCGAAAGCTGGACGGCGAGGTCCTGCGAACCGGTCAGCAGGTCGTGGATCGCCTGCCGCCGGTTGTCCAGTTCGGTCAGCAGCAGGTTGCCGTCCGAAAGGAGTTTGGCGAAGTCGTCGTTCGAGTTCGCGAGCGTGGTGGTGAGGCCGTGCGCGTTGGACAGCAGGCTGGCGAGCTCGTTGTCCCTGGAGGACACGGTCTTCGACAGCGATGTCAGCCCTTCGAGCGCCTTCTTGATGTGCGCGGGCGAGTTCTTGAACGTGTCGCTGAGTGTCGTGAAGCTCTCCGCGAGCTGATCGGTGTCGATGGCGCCCGCGGTGTCGGCCAGCCCGTTGAACGCCTCGGTGACGTCGTACGGTGTCACGGTCCTGGTGCGCGGGATGACCTGCTTCGGGTTCTGCACCGACTCGCCGGTCGGGCGCAGGGCGAGGAACTTCCTGCCCAGCAGGGTCTTGATCTTGATCTCGGCGGCGGTCCTGTCGCCGATCCAGGCGTCCTTGACCCGGAAGCTGACCACGACGTGATCTTCGGCGAGCCGGACGTCGCTCACCTCGCCGACCTTGATCCCGGCGATGCGGACTTCGTCGTCCGCCTGCAACCCGGCGGCTTCGGAGAATTCGGCCTGATAGGTGGTTCCGGAGCCGATGATCGGGAGGTTCTCGTAGTTGAGCGTCGCGGTCAGCAGCGCGGCCGCGACGGCGCTGCCGACGAGACCGATGACGATCGGGTTCCGCTCCTTGAAGGGTTTCACGACGTGCACCTCTCCGCCGTCGCCGGGACCCCGCGCGGAGGCTTGGTCTGCAGGACGGCCGAGCACAGGTAGAAGTTCATCCAGGATCCGTAGGAGCCGATCCGCCCCAGGTCGTTCAGCTTCCCCGGGAGAACGGTGAGGAAGCGGTCGACCTCGGCCTTGCCGGTCTCCGTCGTCAGCTGACCGGCGAGCAGGCCCAGCCCTTCGATGCTGTCCTTGAGCGGTTTCCTGCCCTGTTCGAGCAGACCGGCCGTGGCGGTGGTGAGATCCGCCAGCCCGGAGACGGCTTCCCCGATCTCGGTGCGGTCACCGGCGAGCCCCGCCACCAGCTCCTTCAGCGTGGAGACCAAAGTGGACAGTGCGTCGCCCTTGCCGTTGATGCTCTTCAGCACCGTGTCCAGGTTCATGATCACGTCGCCGATCACCTTGTCGCGGCCGGCGAGCGTGGTGGTCAGCGAACCGGTGTGCGCAAGCAGGCTTTCCACCGTGCCGCCTTCACCCTGCAGCACCTGGACGATCTCGCCGGAGAGCTGGTTGACGTCCTTGGGCGACAACGCCTGGAACAGCGGTTTGAAGCCGTTGAACAGCTCCGTGAGATCCAGCGCGGGCGTCGTGCGCTCCAGGGGGATCTCCGCGCCGGGCTCCAGTAGCTCGCGCGTGCCCTTGCCGCGTTCGAGCGCGATGTAACGCTGGCCGACCATGTTGCGGTACTTGATCACCGCGGTCACGTCGGCGGGCAGCGTGCGCTGGGAGTCGAGGGAGAACCGGACGCGGGCCAGGCTGTGGTCGGCGATCTCGAGTTCCTCGATCTGGCCGACGCGGACCCCGGAGATCCGGACGTCGTCGCCGACGTTAAGCGACGTCGCGTCGAGGAACTTGGCGCTGTAGGTCTTCGTGTCACCGAGGCCGGTGTTCGTGATGGACACGGCCAGCAGCACCGTGGCCAGCGTCGTGACGACGACGAAGATCAGCCCCTTGATCAGCGGGCTCACGAAGTTCCTCATCGCAGGGTCACCTCCGTGCCCCGGTAGAGCGGGCCGACGAGCACGCTGCCCCAGGCGGGGACCTGGTTGGCCGGGACGCCGATCGAGGGGGCGACCAGCGTGGAGATCAGTTCCCGTTCCTGCGGCGAGTTCGCCAGGCCGAGGTCGCCCTGCGCGCCGAGCGTCGGAACGGTGTCGATCGCTTCGATCCCTTGGCTCATCAGGCCGTTCGACGGGTAGCAGCGCGGTTCACCGGTGGCGTCGTAGACCGGATCGTCCTTGCCGGGAACGTATTTGGCCCGGGGCTGGCTGACGGTGATCTCCGCGTGCAGGCCGGGTTCGTCCGTGCCGGCGCCCAGCACCTTGTCCATCTGCGGCTTCAGTTTGGCGAGCGCGTCCAGCGTGCAGGCGAAACTGGGCGAGTACTTCGCGGCGACCTCCAGTGGTGCGCGGCTGTCGGCGGCGAGCGCGATGATGTTGGCGCGGTTGTTGGCGAGGAACGTCGTGACCTGCTGGGAGGACGACGTCACCTGCTGGTACACCGACGCCAGTTCGGCACGTTTCTCCTCGACCGTGTCGAGCGTGACGGCCGAGGCGCTCAGCGCGTCGAGCAGATCCGGCGCGATGTCGCCGTACAGCTTGGAAACTTCCGCGAGGTCACGGATGTTGTCGTTCAGCTTCGGCAGGTTCGGGTTGAAGTCCTTCAGGTAGGCGGCCGCGGTGGCGAGCGTGTCGCCGATCTGGTCGCCGCGGCCTTCCAGCGCGGTGCCGACGGTGGTCAGCGTGGTCGCGAGCTTCTGCGGCTGGACCGCCTTGAGCAGGGGCAGCAGATTGTCGAAGACCCGCTCCAGCTCGATCGCGTTGGCCGACCGGTCCTGCGTGATCACGTCGCCGGAGGCGAGCGGTCCCGCCGTCGAACCGTCCGGAATGGACAGTTGCACGTACCGCTCACCGAACAGCGTCTTCGGCACGAGCAGCGCGGACACGTTCTTGGGCAGTTTCGAGACCTTGCCGGGTTCCATGGCCAGGTCGATCTCCGCGCCGCCCGGCGTCGCGCGGACGTCACGGATCTCGCCGACCACCACGCCGCGGGCCTTGACCTGCCCGCCCGTGCGCAACTGGTTGCCGACGCGGTCCGCCTGCAGCGTCACCGGCACGGATTCGACGAAATCCTTCCGGTAGATCTTGATCGACAGCAGCACGAGGGCGGACATCACCACGAGGAACAGCACCCCGGCCGTCCTGACCCCGGCTTTGCGCAGCCCGCGCCGGCTCATCCGGCCACCTGCACCGTCGTGGTCGCGCCCCAGATCGCGAGGCTGAGGAAGAAGTCCAGCACGCTGACCGCCACGATCGCCGTCCGCACGCCGCGGCCGACGGCGACGCCGACGCCCGCCGGCCCGCCACTCGCGCGGAAGCCGTAGTAACAGTGGGCGAGCACGATCACGACGCTGAACACCAGTACCTTGCCGAACGACCAGAGCACGTCGCCCGGTGGCAGGAACAGCAGGAAGTAGTGGTCGTAGGTGCCCGCGGACTGGCCGTAGAACCAGACGGTGATCTGGCGTGACGCGAGATACGAGGTCAGCAGGCCGATCGCGTACAACGGGATGACCGCGAGGAAACCCGCGATGATCCGGGTGGTCACCAGGTACGGGACGCTGGGGATGCCCATCACTTCCAGCGCGTCGATCTCCTCGGAGATCCGCATGGCGCCCAGTTGCGCGGTGAAACCGCAGCCGACGGTGGCCGACAACGCCAGCCCGGCCACGAGCGGCGCGATCTCGCGGGTGTTGAAGTACGCGGAGACGAACCCGGCGAACGCCGACGTGCCGACCTGGTTGAGCGCCGAGTAACCCTGGAGCCCGACGACCGTGCCGGTGAACACGGTCATCCCGATCATCACGCCGATCGTGCCGCCGATGACCGCGAGCGCGCCGCTGCCGAAGCTGACTTCGGCCAGCAGGCGGGTGATCTCGCGGAGGTAGCGGCGCACCGCGCGTGGCACCCAGGCGAGTGCCTTGAGGAAAAAGAGGATCTGGTCGCCGAGCGTGTCCAGGAACCCGAACCGGCGATCGACCGCCTCGCGGACCCGCGTCGCGCGGGTGGGTGTCGTCGTGACCATCAGCTGCCCTTCGCCGGGACGAGCTGCAGGTAAAGCGTCGTCAGCACGAGGTTCAACAGGAACAGGAGCAGGAACGTGATGACCACGGATTGGTTCACCGCGTCACCGACGCCTTTCGGGCCGCCTTTCGGATTGAGTCCGCGATAAGACGCGACGATCGCCGCGACGAAACCGAAGATGACCGCCTTGATCTCGCTGATCCAGAGGTCCGGAAGCTGCGCGAGAGCGGAGAAACTGGCCAGATACGCACCCGGTGTCCCGTTCTGCATGATGACGTTGAAGAAATAGCCGCCGAGGACGCCGACCACGCTGACCATTCCGTTGAGGAATGCGGCGACCCCCATCGCGGCGAGCACCCGCGGCACGATCAGGCGCTGGATGGGGGAGACCCCGAGCACCTCCATCGCGTCGATCTCCTCGCGGATCGTGCGGGAGCCGAGGTCCGCGCACATCGCCGAGCCGCCGGCACCCGCGATCAGCAACGCGGTCACGATCGGGCTGGCCTGCTGGATGATCGCCAGCACACTGGCCGCGCCGGTGAAGGACTGCGCGCCGATCTGCGCGGTCAGCGAACCGATGTGCAGCGCGATCACCGCGCCGAACGGGATCGCGACCAGCGCCGTCGGCAGGATCGACACACTCGCGATGAACCAGAACTGCTGGATCAGCTCGCGCGCCTGGAACGGCCGCCGGAAGGTCAGGCGGACGACGTCGAGGCCGAGTGAGTAGAGCCTGCCGGTCTCCCGGATCGCACCCGCGCCGGGGAATGAGGGTGCGTTAGTCCGGACGCCCACGCCGACCCTCCCGTTTTCCGGGCACGGCGAATACACCCCAGCTTGCGCAATTCCTTTGCTCCGAATGGCGGAACGGAATCGTTGAACAGTATCAACGGGGTGTTACCGTGCTGTTTGCTACTGGTCGGTACGCTAATCACGCGCCTGCCTGGTGACAAGAACTTCGGTGTGATCAAGACGTCACGTCCTGGTAACCGGAGAATTCTTGTTCCTTTTTGACAAAGGCGGGCTCGGGCCTTGTCCGTTCTTTCGTGTCCGGTGGCGCGCTGGTCCATTCGTGGCGCGGCGGCGGCTCTCGATCGATCCTCGAGGTCGGCGGCGACCGGTGCTGCCTCGCGCGCACTGGCGGGGCGGCTGCGCACCCACGTGTCGCTTGTCCGTGAAGGCCTCCTTGCCTACCTTGAGGGTAGGGAAGGAGGCCTTCACGGCGAGACAGAAGCCTCAGCGCGCCAGTTCGGAGACCAGCTCGTACGACCGCACCCGGTCCGCCTGGTCGTGCACCATGGTCGTGATCATCAGCTCGTTCGCGCCCGTGTCGGCCAGCAGGGTCTCGAGTCCCTTGTGGACCGTCTCGGGCGAGCCGATGATGCTGCTCGCGGCCCGGTCCTCGATGAACACGCGCTCGATGTCGGTGTACGGGTAGGCCGTGGCCTCTTCCGGGGTCGGCAGCGGAATGGGGCGGCCCTTGCGCAGGCTGAGGAACGTCAGGCCGCTGGGGGCGGCGAGGTACTGGGCGCGCTCGTCGGTCTCGGCGGCCACCACGGAGACGCCGAGCATCACGTACGGCTCGTCGAGGACGTCCGACGGTTTGAACGAGTCGCGGTAGAGCGCCACGGCGGGGAGCGTGTTCTCGGCGCTGAAGTGGTGCGCGAACGAGAACGGCAGGCCCAGTTCGCCCGTCATCCGCGCGCTGAAGCCGCTCGACCCGAGCAGCCACACCGGCGGCTTGTTGCCTTCGGCGGTGACGGCGTTGACGGCGCGCTGGTCGGAGTGCTCGAAGTAGGCCAGCAACTCCGCGAACTGCTGCGGGAAGTTCTCCGCGGTGAGCCCGCCGGGGCCGCGCAGCGCCAGGGCGGTCCGCTGGTCGGTGCCCGGGGCGCGCCCGATGCCGAGGTCGATCCGGCCGGGGTGGAACGCCTCCAGGGTGCCGAACTGCTCGGCCACCACCAGCGGCGCGTGGTTCGGCAGCATGACCCCGCCGGAGCCGACCCGGATGCGTTCGGTGGCGGCCGCGACCTGGCCGATCATCACGGCGGTCGCGGAGCTCGCGATACCGGGCATGTTGTGGTGCTCGGCGAGCCAGTACCGGTGGTAACCGAGGGCTTCGGTCCGGCGCGCGAGGTCGAGAGTGTTGCGCAGCGCGTCCGCGACACCGCCTCCGGCCACGACGGGCGAGAGGTCGAGCACGGACAGCGGGATGTCAGGCAAGGAGGTCACGCGTCGGTACAACGCCGCGGACCCGCGATCCCTTCCCGCACCTGTCGGTCGATCGAAATTAACCGACTCGATGTACCCGGTACGCGGCGGAGTCTTCCTGTTTCCAGGGTACGGTTGCCCCCTAATACGAGCGTGGGAAACCACTGAAAAGAAAGGATTAAAGGGTGCCGCGTCCGGAACGACCGTTGGACCCCGGGGACGATCCGTTGCTGGGGTTCGCCGCCGATCTCCGGCGTCTGCGGGAGAAGGCCGGGAATCCGACGTACCGGGAGCTGGGCAGGCGCGCCCACTACTCCGCCGGCACCCTCTCCGAGGCCGCCGGCGGGAAGAAGATGCCCAGCTTGGCGGTCACGTTGGCCTATGTCCGGGCGTGCGACGGCCCCGAGGAGGAGTGGGAGGCCCGATGGCACGACGTGACCGAGCGGACGCGTGCCGGAGTCGGTGATTCACCGATTGTCCCGGCGAATGGGGAATCGGTCCCTTATATCGGTCTGGCCGCATTCGGGCCGGAGGACGCGAGCCGATTCTTCGGGCGCGAACGACTTGTCGAAAAAATCGTCGGCAGGCTTTCGGGTCAACGATTCTTGGCCGTTCTGGGTGCTTCGGGTTCGGGTAAGTCGTCCTTGCTCAGGGCAGGCCTCCTTCCCGCGCTCGCCGAGACCTCCGTCACCCTGCTGATGACCCCGGGTTCACGGCCGTTGCAGGAGTGCGCCGTCCAGTTCGGCGCCGCGCTCGGGCTCGCACCCGGCGGGCTGCTCACCGAGTTCACCGACCATCCCCGCAACCTCGGCCTCGCCGCCCGTCAGCTGGTCGCCGACCGCGAGGGCGACGTCGTGCTGGTCGTCGACCAGTTCGAAGAGGTCTTCACACTCTGCCAGGACGCAGACGAACGGACGGCGTTCCTGTCGGCGCTGCTCACCGCGACGACCGAGCCGGAGAGCCGGGCCAGGGTCGTCCTCGGCATCCGCACCGACTTCTACACCCACTGCGCGCGGCATCCCGAGCTGGTCGAGGCCATGCAGGACGCGCAGATCCTCGTCGGCCCGATGAGCACCGAGGAGCTGCGGCAGGCCATCTCGCGGCCGGCGATCGACGCCGGGTACCGCGTCGAGAACGCGCTGGTCTCACGGCTCGTCGCCGACGCGACCGGGCAGCCCGGTGTGTTGCCGCTGCTCTCCCACGCACTGCTGGAGACCTGGCGCCGCCGTCATGGCAACACCCTCACCCTCACCGGCTACGAGTCCACCGGCGGGATCGAACGGTCGGTCGCGCAGACCTCCGAGCACACCTTCACCGCGCTGACCGAACACCAGCAGCGGCTGGCGAACCAGATCTTCCTGCGGATGACCGCGCTCGGTGAAGGCACCGAGGACACCAAACGCCGCATCACCCGCGACGAGGTGGACGCCGACGACCCGGACGTCGCCGTCGTGCTGGACAGGCTGGCGTCTTCGCGGCTGGTCACGCTCGACGACAACGGCATCGATATCGCGCACGAGGCGCTGATCCGGGGCTGGCCGCGCCTGCGCGAGTGGCTCGCCGAGGACCGTGAAGGCCTGCGTGTGCACCGCCAGCTCACCGAGGCGACCGACGCTTGGGAGTCCGTCGGCCGCGACGACGGCTGGCTCTACCGCGGCGCGCGGCTGGCCATCGCCAGGGAGTGGGCGGGGGAGCACGACAGCGCGCTTTCCCAGCGTGAGCGCCGGTTCCTCGAGGCGAGCGTCGCGATCGAGAACCACGAGCAGGCTGTCGCCCGGCGCCGCACCCGGCGGCTGCGTCAGCTGGTCGCGCTCCTGGCCGTGCTGCTCGTGCTGGCGACGGCGGCGATGGTGTACGCGGTGCGCGCCGAGCAGACCGCGACCAGCCAGCGCAACAGCGCGCTCGCGCAGAAGGTCGCCGGGCAGGCCATCGAGATGCGGACGACGAATCCGGCGCTGGCCGCGCAGCTCGCGCTGGCGGCGTACCGCGTCGATCCGAGCGTGGACACCCGCGGCAGCGTGCTCGGGATGTTCGAGTCGCCCTACTCGACCAGGGTCCGCGGGCACGGCCACCGCGTCAACGCGACCGCCCTGCGCGGCGACGGCCAGGTGATGGTCACCGGCAGCTGGGACCAGACGGCCAAGCTGTGGGACATCAAGGATCCCCACCGCCCGAACGAGCTGGCCACGCTCTCCGGGCACACCGCCAACGTCAACTCGGTGTCCTTCAGCGCCGACGGCGCGACGGTCGCGACGGCGGGCTGGGACAAGACCGCGCGACTGTGGAACGTCGCCGAACCGGCGAAACCCGGGCCGGGCGTACTGGTGGGGGAGCATCCGAGCCGGGTCAACGCGGTGGCGTTCAGCCCGAAGGCGGCGGTGCTCGCCACCGCGGACGGCGATGGCACGGTGCGCCTGTTCGACGTCCGCGATCCCGCGAAACCGGTGCTCGCGGCCACCCTCACCGGGCACACCGGCAACGTCAACGGTCTCGCCTACGCCCCCGACGGGCGGACGCTCGTCTCGACCGGCGCCGACAAGACCGCGCGGTTGTGGGACGTCGCCGACCCGCTCAAGGCCAGGCCACTCGGCGTGGTGAGCGGGCACACCGCGGGTATCCACTCCGCGGCGTTCAGCCCGGACGGCCGGACGCTCGCCACCGCGAGCATCGACCAGACCGCGCGCCTGTGGAACGTCGCCGATCCGATGGCGCCGTCACCGCTGGGGACGACGGCCGCGCACAAGACCATCGTGCGGTCCGTGGCGTTCAGCCCCGACGGGACGACGCTGGCCACGACCGGTTTCGACCGCGCCGCACGGCTGTGGGACATCGCCGATCCGGCGAAGCCGCGCGAGAAGCCGGCGCTCGTCGGGCATACCGCGGCCGTGGTCTGGGCGGTGTTCTCCCCGGACGGCCGCACGCTGGTGACGGCGAGCGACGACCAGACGGTACGGATGTGGGATCTGCCGGGTCCCGCGATCAGCGGTCCCGCGAGGTCGGCGTGCCGGGCGGTGTTCAGCTCCGACGGGAAGCTGCTGGCCACCGGCAGCCAGGACGGCGTGGTGCGCCTGGTCGACGTCTCCGACACCCGGAATCCGCGTGAGGTGGGCAAGGTCGCGGGCTTCGGCCAGGGCGTCTGCGGTCTCGCCTTCAGTCCGGACGGGCGGACGCTCGCCGCCGGCTCCTGGGACCACACCATGCGGCTGATCGACGTCACCGACCCGCGCAAGCCGGTCGACACCGGCGTCTTCTACCGCCCGTCGGACGAGATCGACCCCGTCGCGTTCAGTCCGGACGGCCGGACGCTCGCGACCGCGGGCAGCGGGCACACCGTGAAGCTGTGGGACGTCGCCGACATCCGGCGGCCGGTCGAACTCGCGACCCTCACCGGACACGAGGACGACGTCCATTCGATCGCGTTCAGCCCGGACGGCCGCATCCTGCTCAGCGGTGGCTGGGACCATACCGCCCGGCTGTGGGACGTCTCGATGGCGAAGGCGCCGAAGTCGCTTTCGGTATTGAAGGGGCACTCCGACACGGTGTTCTCGGTCGCCTACAGCCCGGACGGCAAACTCGCCGCGACCGGGAGCGCCGATCGCACCGGCAGGCTGTGGGACGTGACGAATCCGGCTGCCCCGCGGGAGGCGGCGCTGCTGGCCGGGCACACCGACAACGTCATCTCGGTCGCCTTCAGCGGGGGCGGGAAGACCTTCGCGACCGGCAGCTACGACCGGTCCGTGCGACTATGGGACGTCTCCGATCCGGGAGCCGTCCGCGAATCGGCGAACCTGACCGACGACGTCGACCGGGTCAACGCCGTGGCGTTCGCCCCCGACGGGCACACTCTCGCGGGCTCGGTCGCGGACGGCAGCGTGCGGTTGTGGGAGACCAGCCCCGAACGGGCCGCCGAACGCATCTGCGCGACCGTGTACCCGCGGATCACGGCGGAAGAGTGGGAACAACACCTGCCGGGGCTCGATTACCGGCCTCCGTGCCCGTGACCACGGCCGATTCGTTGTTCGGCGTTGTTGTTCGGTGAGATCGCCGTGACACCGAACAACGAACAGGCGCTAGAAATACCCCTGGACGTGCGATGCGTCCCCACATCGTTCACTCACCGGGGGTCTGAAGGGCTCCTTCAGGGCATTCACCAGTGTCCTGAAGGAGCCCTTCAGCTTTTTCGCGCACGCGTTTAGTCCTCTGGATGCGGTAGTTGCACACGCAACTACCGCATCCAGAGGACTAAACGCGTGAGGGGGTCAGGCGGCCGGGATCCAGTCCGGGTTCGAGGCCAGGACGGTCAGCTGCTGGGTCGCGCGGGTCAGCGCGACGTACAGCACCCGGCGTCCGGTGGTCGACTCCGTGATGAGGTCGTTGGGCTCCACCAGGACGACGGCGTCGTACTCGAGGCCCTTGGAGTCGAGGCTGCCGACGACCTTGAGCCGCTCGTCCGACAGCCCGTCGAGCCAGCCCTCGACCTCGGGCACCCGGTCCATGGCGGTGATCACGCCGACGGTGCCTTCGACGACACCCAGCATTTCCTTCACCGCGGTCTGCGTCGCCGCCTCCAGCCCGGCGGCCTCGACGGGCCGGACCTCCGGCGTGATACCGGTCTGCCGCACCGCGCGCGGGAGCTCGTCGGCCTCCGCGTGACCGGCGACGACCTTCGCGGCCAGGTCGAAGATCTCCGCCGAGTTCCGGTAGTTGGTGCGCAGGGTGAACCGGCGCCGCGTCGTCTTGAGCCCGAAGGCCTGGTCCCGCGCCATCGCGGCCTCGGCCGGATCCGGCCACGAACTCTGCACCGGGTCGCCGACCACGGTCCAGCTCGCGTACTTGCCGCGCCGCCCGACCATCCGCCACTGCATCGGCGAGAGGTCCTGCGACTCGTCGACGACCACGTGCGAGTACTCGTCGTAGTGCTCGGGCCGGGTCGGGGCGCCGCCGCGTTCCGGGTTGACCTCGACGTTCTGGCGGGTCCGGCGGCTCTTGGGCGGCGGGCCGATCAGGACGCGCAGCTCGTCGAGGAGCGCGACGTCCGCGATGGTCCAGCCGCGCGAGCGATCGGCGAAATCGGCCGCGAGCATGCTGATCTCGCCGCGGTTGAGCAGGCCTTTCGCCGCGGACGCGAGCCGCTTCTCGTCGCCGAGCCACCGCAGGATCTGCGCCGGGTACAGGATCGGCCACCAGACCACCAGGAACCGGTGGAATTCGATGCGCTCACCGAGTTCGGTGATCAGCTCGGCCTTGTCGATCTGACGGCCGTCGTCCTTCGCATGCTGCTCGGCCTTCGCGGCGAGCGCGTCGAGCAGTAGTTCGGCGGCGCGGATCCGCGACCGGTTCGGCGGCCCGCCCGCGGTGTGCACCTTGCGGCGAACCTTGTCGAGCTCGCGCGCGTTGAGCCGCAGCACCTCGCCGCGGTAGACGATCTTCATGTCCTCCGGCGCGTCTTCCGGCGTGTCCCGCAGCGCGCGCAGCAGGATCTTGCGCATCCGCAGCGATCCCTTGATCGCCGCAAGCGGCGCCGGGTCCTGGCGGGTCGCTTCGAGACCGTCGAGGACCTCGCCGAGCGCGCGCAGTTCGACGTTCGTCTCACCCATCGACGGCAGCACCCGCGAGATGTAGCTGGTGAACACCCCGGACGGGCCGATCACCAGCACGCCCGCGCCGCCGAGCTGGCGCCGGTGGCGGTAGAGCAGGTACGCCGCGCGGTGCAGCGCGACCGCGGTCTTGCCGGTGCCGGGGCCGCCGGTGATCTCCGTGACCCCGCGCCACGGCGCCCGGATGACCTCGTCCTGCTCCTTCTGGATGGTGGCGACGATGTCCCGCATCTTCTCGCCACGCGACCGCCCGAGCGCGGCCATCAACGCGCCTTCGCCGACGATCTGCATGCCGTCAGGGACCGCGTCCGCGATCAGGACGTCGTCGTCGACGTCGAGCACGGTTTGGCCGGAGCACCGGATCACCCGGCGCCGGACGACGTCCATCGGCTCCTCGGCCGTCGCCTGGTAGAACGCCGCGGCCGCGGGCGCGCGCCAGTCGGTGACGAGGTTGTCGAACTCGGCGTCGCGGATGCCGAGGCGGCCCACGTAGATGTGGTCGTTGTCGAGGTGGTCGAGCCTGCCGAACACCAGCCCCTCGTACTCCGCGTCGAGGGTCTGGAGGGTCTGATTGGCGTGGTACACCATCATGTCCCGTTCGAACAGCATGGACGCCTGCTCGAAGATGGCTTCCCGCCCGGCGCCATGGCCGATCTCATAGCCCTTGGTACGCATGGCCTCAGCCTGGGCTCGCAATTCGGCGAGCCGGGTGTAGACGGTGTCCACATGGGCTTGCTCGATGGCGATCTCGGCCCGTCTGACCCGAGGTTCGGACACGCAACGCTCCTAAACGCTTCTATCGCCTCCGAGGGCGAAGGACGACTCTACGCGAGCTGGGCGGCGGCTTCACCAAGTCCCGGCCAACGTCACGGCGGAAGGCGTTGAGGCACGATGCACGCATGACCAGGATCGTGGCGGGGACCGCGGGCGGCAGGCGGCTGAAGGTCCCGCCGAAAGGCACGAGGCCCACGTCGGAACGCGTGCGCGAGGCGCTGTTCAACGCGCTGGAGGTCGCCGGCGAGCTCCAGGGTGCCCAGGTCCTCGACCTTTACGCCGGTTCGGGCGCGCTCGGGCTGGAGGCGTTGTCCCGCGGCGCGTCCGGCGCGCTGTTCGTCGAGTCGGACCGGCGCGCGGTAGAAGTGCTCAAGGGGAACGTCGCCGCGCTGGGGCTCGGCGGCGCGGTCCGGGCCGGGGCCGTCGAGTCCGTCGTGGCCGCGCCGGCGCCGGAGACGTTCGACATCGTCCTCGCCGATCCGCCCTACGCTGTGGATTCCACCCGTCTGGGGGAGGTCATGGCCGCGCTCGCGGCGGGCCGGTGGGTCACGGACGGCGCGCTGGTGGTGATCGAGCGGGCCGCTAGGGACGGCGAGCCGGACTGGCCGCCGGGCTTCGAGCCGATGCGGACGAAGCGCTACGGCGACACCGCGCTCTACTGGGCCGAATATCAGGTGTGACGCAGAACGCGCAGAACGCGCAGGACGATCCTCGCCTTGGTAGCGTCCGCGCCATGCGGCGTGCGGTCTGTCCCGGGTCCTACGACCCGGCCACCAATGGACATCTCGACATCATCGAGCGGGCGGCGAAGCTGTTCGACGAGGTCGTCGTCGCGGTGGGGGTGAACAAGAGCAAGAAGGGCCTGTTCACCACCGAGGAGCGGATGGACATGCTTCGCGAGATCACCGCGAAGCTGCCGAACGTCCGCGTCGACTCGTGGCAGGGACTCCTGGTCGACTACTGCCGCGAGAACGACATCATCGCGGTCGCGAAGGGGCTGCGATCGGTCAGCGACTTCGACTACGAGCTCCAGATGGCGCAGATGAACCGCGAGCTGACCGGGCTCGAAACGCTGCTGATGGCCAACAACCCGGCGTACGGATTCGTGTCGAGTTCGCTGGTCAAGGAGGTCACCGCGCTCGGCGGCGACATCGAGCACCTGGTGCCGCCGATAGTGTTCAAACGCCTCTCGGAGAAGTACTCCGAACGAGGTTGACCCGAACGGCCGAAGCCGTTGGTCGGGCGTTGGTGAGCGGGGATGAAGAGTTCATCTCGGCGCCTTCTGGTGAATACACGATCGGGTTACGGTCCGAAAATGACCAACAAACGATCGCGGATCGCCGCCGCGCTGCTCGTTCTGCTTGTCACGTTCTTCGGCGGGCTGAGTGCCGCGCAGGCCACGGCCGCCCCCGTCTCGGTCCAGCAGAACCCGTGCGGGGATCTCACCGGGTTCAAGCACGTGTCGCTGTCGTCGCTGCCCGCCGAGGCGACGACGACCTACGACCTCATCCAGAAGGGTGGCCCGTTCCCGTACCCGGACAAGGACGGCACGGTCTTCTCCAACCGCGAGAACATCCTCCCGAAGTGCGCGTCGGGCTACTACCGCGAGTACACGGTCCCGACACCGGGCTCGCCCGATCGCGGTGCGCGCCGCATCGTCACCGGTAACGCCGGTGAGCACTTCTACACCGCCGACCACTACAAGACCTTCTCCGTGATCGACGCCGACGGCACCCCGGCGCCGTCCTGCGGCGACACCTCGAAGCTGACGAAGATCGGCTACTCGACGCTGTCCTCCGCGGCGAAGTCCGTGGTGGACAAGGCTCGCGGCGGCGCGACCGGCACGGTCTACGAGAACCGCGAAGGTGTCCTGCCGTCGTGCGCTTCCGGCTACTACCAGCTGTTCCCGGTGGGCACGAGCGACCGCGTGATCTCCGGCAAGGGCGGTGAGATCGTCTATACGCCGGACCGCTACGCGACCTTCAAACTGGTGAACCTCGCCGGCTGATCCGCCCCCGTGCAACATTTCGTGCCTCCCCGTCCGTGAGATACACCGGAACACGGACGAGGAGGCACGATGCGGTCTGGGGATGACGCGAGCTTCAGGGAGTTCGCCAGGGACAAGGCGCTACCGCTCAGGCGGACGGCGTATCTGCTCTGCGGCGACTGGCATCTCGCGGAGGATCTGGTCCAAACCGCGCTCATACGCCTTTACCGGGTCTGGCCGAAGGTCCGCCGGAAAGGGCCCGTCGACAACTACACGAGGCAGATCCTGATGCGCTGCTGGCTCGACGAGCGGCGACGACCATGGCGGAGCAGAGAGAACCGCGACGGCGTCGTCCCCGAAGAGCCCGTGGCCCCGGCCGATGCCGGGATCTCGGATTCGCTGCTTCGCGCCCTCGCCGAAGTTCCCCCGAAACAGCGCGCCGCCGTCGTGCTGCGCTGTTCGGAAGGGACGGTCAGGAGCCAGGCCGCGCGAGGACTCGACGTCCTGCGCGCGGCCCTGCAGAGACAGCACGACGAGGCTGTCTCCGGGAGGAGCGCGTGATGGACGAACTCGAAAACAGGCTGCGCGGGATCACACTGGCCGAACCCCCGCTCGGTTTCGACCCGGACGAGGTCGCCGGGACGGCGGCGAAGAAGGCGCGGAATCGGCGAGGGATCCTCGCCACCGGGGCCGCGACGCTGGCGGTGATCGCGGCCGCGGTGGTGTTCGTGGCGCCGGGGGACGATCCCGTGGTCACGCCCGCCGTGCCGACTGTCTCAGCGAAGCCGCCGGAAACCGGGAAACCGCCGGTGTCGCCGAAAGTGAATCTGACGGCTCAGAAAGCGCGGATCACCGGGCATCTGACGACCACGCTGCCCACCGTGCTCACCGGGGCCGGTGACATTCAGGTCCGCTCCATCCACCAGTTGCGGACCGAGAACGACTGGGACGTCCTCGTCGCCGTGGCCGGGTACCGGGACGCCGGCGGCTTCGCCCGTGCCCTCGTCATCACGATCAGCGGTACCGAGGCCGCCAAGCTGGGCTTCTCCCTCGAAGACAGCTGCAAGCCGGGACGAAAGGCCATCGCCGGACTCGACGCGGACATCTCCGGCGTGACGAGCGGCGAACCGGTGGACTGCGTGAAGCTGCCCCAAGCCGACGGAAGCACCGTCGTCCTCTCCGGGATCGTCCCGTCACTGCCTCCCGGTGAAGTCGAGGCCACGCGCGGGGCGGTCGTGTACCGGGCCGACGGCACGTCCGTGACCGTGACGGACAGCGCGGTCGACGGTGGCTCGCCCTCGTCCGACGATCAGCTGATCAGACTGGTCACGGATCCCGGGCTCAACCTGCGGTAGGTGGCGCGCGGTACCGGCGGGGACACGCCCGGTACCGCGCGCTTTCACCCCTTACGGCGGTGATGAGGGCAAACTGATCTCAGGGAATGTGGGGATCGCTGTAGCAGTAGGTAGGGAGTGGGCCGTGTACCGGGTTTTCGAGGCGCTCGACGAACTCGTCACCATCGTGGAGGAAGCCCGCGGCGTGCCGATGACCTCCAGTTGTGTCGTCCCGCGTGGGGACACCCTGGAACTGCTCGACGACATCCGCGACGCGCTGCCGGGCGAGGTGGACGACGCCCAGGACGTCCTGGACAAACGTGATCAGCTGATCCAGACCGCCCGCACCGAAGCGGCGGAGACGATCACCACGGCGAACACCGAGGCCGACCGCACGGTCGCCGACGCGCAGGCCGAGGCCGAGCGCATCCTCGCCGACGCCCGCGCCCGCGCCGAGCAGATGATGAGCGACGCGCACGCCGAGGCCGAGCGCATGGTCGCCGCCGGGCAGGCCGAGTTCCAGAACCTCACCGACCGCTCCCGCGCGGAGTCGGAGCGGATGATCCAGGCGGGCCGCGACGCCTACGAGCGCGCCATCGAGGACGGCCGCGCCGAACAGGCCCGGCTCGTCGCCCAGACCGAGGTCGTCCAGGCCGCGCACGGCGAGGCGGCCCGCATCGTCGACGAGGCGCACGTCGAGGCCGACAAGCAGCGCGGCGACTGCGACGCCTACGTCGACGGGAAGCTTGCCGAGTTCTCCGAACTGCTGGCGACCACGCTGCGGACGGTCGACTCCGGGCGCAACCACCTCCGGTCCCCGGTCAACCTGCCGGGCAACAGCCGGACGTCGCTGTACGACTACCAGTCCTGATCGCTCAAGTACTTGAAGGCTCCCTCCACGCGCTAGAGCCGGCTCGGGAACCCTGCGACACCAGTTCGACAGCTGTTCATCGCCCATGCCAGCGGCGGCGCTCGACGAACTTTCGCCACCGCACCGCGCCGCGCTGCTGGTTCATTTGGCAACGGAGGTGGTGAAGGCCTCCTTCCTTACCTTGAGGGTAGGTAAGGAGGCCTTCACGGCACTTCCGAGCTCCGGCCGCCCGAAAGTGAGTGGCGGTACCTGCGTACCCTGGTGACCGATGTCTGAGAACAAGTCGCCGCAGGCCAGGCCTGCGCAACTGGACGACCGGAACCCGTGGGTGCTCGACACCCGCGAACTCGGCCGTCACGCCGGCCTGAGCAAGGCCGTCCAACGGTCGATCCCCGTCGAGACCGCGCTCGGTGTGCCCGACGTCATCACCATCGACGCCGGTTCCACCCTCGGACTCGACCTGATGCTCGAGTCCGTCGTCGAGGGTGTGCTCGTCAGCGGCACGGCGTCCGCCGTCGCGACGGGGCACTGCTCGCGGTGCCTCGACCCGATCACCGAGGACGTCGAGGTCGACCTGACCGAGCTCTTCGCCTACCCCGGCTCCGCGACCGAGGAGACCACCGACGAGGACGAGATCCCGCGCCTGGTGGACGACCGGATCGACCTCGAGCCGACGGTCCGTGACGCGGTGGTGCTGGCACTGCCGCTGGCCCCGCTGTGCGCCGAGGACTGCCGGGGACTGTGCACCGAATGCGGTGTCAAGTGGGCCGATCTCGAGCCCGGGCACGGGCATGAGAAGATAGACCCTCGGTGGGCCGCGCTGGTCGATCGTTTCGATGACGAAACGGGCGATGACCAGGCTGATGGCCCCGGAAAGCAAGCCTGACGAGCACCAGCTCGTTCCGGAGAAGCAAGTTCGCTCGCGACCGCGGGCAGACCGTCTGAAGGAGATCTACTCGTGGCCGTCCCGAAGCGGAAGATGTCGCGATCCAACACCCGCGCGCGCCGCAGCCAGTGGAAGGCGGCTCCGGTTCAGCTGGTGCCCTGCTCCAACCGCGCCTGCAAGCAGCCGAAGCTCCAGCACATCGCGTGCCCGGCCTGCGGCCAGCACAACGGTCGCCAGGTCGTCGAGCCCGCCTGATCGGCAGCCGACGACATGGGGGGCAAATCTGCCGGTGGACCACCCGCGGACCCCGCACCACTGCTCGAAGCTCTCGGGATCACGATCGAACCCGAGCTGCTGACGCTGTCGCTGACCCACCGTTCTTATGCCTATGAGAACGGTGGGTTGCCGCCGAACGAGCGTTTGGAGTTCCTCGGCGACGCGGTGCTGGGCCTGGTCGTCACCGACCACCTCTACAACACCCATCCCGAACTGGCCGAGGGACAGCTCGCGAAGCTCCGGGCCAGCGTGGTCAACATGCACGCGCTGGCCAGGGTCGCGCGCGGCCTCGGTGAGGGCGGGCTGGGCAAGCACCTGTTGCTGGGCAAGGGCGAAGAGCTCACCGGCGGCCGGGACAAGGCGAGCATCCTCGCCGACGGGCTCGAAGCCGTCATCGGCGCCGCGTACCAGCAGCACGGCATCGACGTCGCGCGCAAGCTCGTGCACCACCTGTTCGACGACCTGCTCGCCGAGGCGCCGCTGCGTGGCGCCGGCCTGGACTGGAAGACCAGCCTCCAGGAGCTGACGGCGTCGGCCGGGCTCGGCGTGCCCGAGTACAAGGTCGAGGACACCGGGCCCGATCACCGCAAGGAGTTCAGCGCCACCGTCCTCGTCGGCGGGCGTGAACTCGGCTACGGCTCGGGAACGACCAAGAAGGAAGCCGAGCAGAAGGCCGCCGAGACGGCCTGGCGACAGCTTTCGGCCGAGCTCGACGTCGACCAGCCGCCGAAGACGACCTGAGTCTTCCTCAGCGGGACGGTTCGTTGACGCACGAGCCGGTGAATCAGTAACGTCATCGCAGTCCGCCGCCACTGACGCGACCGTTCAGGTCGCCTGTCGAGAGGTCGGCGGATGCGTGTTCTCTGCCTTGTCACAGCGACGGCTTTGGCGCTGGTGACAGGTCCTGCCACTGCTTCGGGTGCTCAGGTCGTCCGGGTGACGTCGCTGAGCGCGTTGCAGTCCGCGATCGACAAGGCCGCTCCCGGCGACGAGATCCGGCTGGCCGACGGCAGCTATTCGGCGGGTTCGGCCATCGCGATCAAACGGTCGGGGACGGCGAACGCGCCGATCACGATCACCGCGGAACACGTCGGCAAGGCCGAGATCAAGGGATCGATGGGGTTCTCGTTCTCCTCCGGGGCCTCGCATGTCGTGCTGCGCGGGTTCAAGCTCCGGCACGGTGGATCGCTGAGCGTGCCGGTGGGCAGCACGCACAACCGGCTGACCAGGCTCGACGTCCGGCTCACCGGCGGCGGCAACTGGGTCACCCTCAACGGCGACGACACCGAGTTCGACCACAACGTGCTGCAGAACCGCACCACCCAAGGTGTCTTCCTCCAGGTGCTCGGCCCGGCGAAGGACATGGCGAAGCGGGTGCATGTGCACCACAACCACTTCTCCAACCACGGGTTCACCGGTGCGAACGGTGGCGAGTCGATCCGGTTCGGGCTGAGCCACCACCAGAAGTACAAGGCGGGCGGGATCGTCGAGTACAACCTGTTCGAGAAGGCCGACGGGGATTCCGAGGCGATTTCCGTGAAGTCGTCGGACAACGTCATCCGGTACAACACGATCCGCGACAGCCGCGGTTTCCTCGTGCTGCGCCACGGCGATCGCAGCGTGGTGGAGGGGAACATCCTGCTGGGCCGGTCCGGGATCCGCTTCCACGGCAACGACCACAAGATCGTCAACAACTACGTGCACACCACGGCGAACCGCGGGATCGTCTTCGGCTCGGGCAACGAGGCGGACAGCGGACCGGACAGCAAACTCCACGACCGGCCCGACCGGGTCGTGGTCGCGTACAACACCGTCGTCGGGACCACGGACGTCGTCCACGGCGACGGCGGTGACTTCAAACCCAAGGACTGCGTGCTCGCGAACAACGTCCTGCAGGGGACGGGAAAGCTCGTGACCATGCCGGGCGGTTCGGTCGTGAAGTACGAGGGGAACATCGCCTGGGGCGGGCCGGCGGGGATGCCGTCCGGGTACCGGTCGGTCGACCCGAAGCTGGTGCGGGACGGGTTGTACCGCCTGTCGTCCGGGAGCCCCGCGGTCGACGCCGGTGTCGGTTCCTACCCGTACGCGGGCACGGATTTCGATCTGCAGAAGCGATCCGGGAAGTACGACGTCGGGGCCGACGAGCTGCTGCCGGGCGGGGCGCGGAAGGCACTGACGAAGGCGGATGTCGGGCCGCTCGCCCCCTGACCCCGCTCCATACCGGTACCTCGCCCGCTTCACGCGCCGCGGGGGCGACCGTGGCGGCGGCGAAGGTAGCGAAGGCCTCCTTCCCTACCTTCAGGGTAGGTAAGGAGGCCTTCACGGACCGACCCCACGAGCCACTCACGAGGTGATACGAGGGCCGATGGGAGAATCGACGGCATGCCCGAACTCCCCGAGGTCGAGGTGGTCCGTGCCGGGCTCGAGGCGCATGTCTCCGGCCGGACGATCACCGAGGTCGAAGTTCTCCACGCCCGCGCGATCCGCCGCCACGAACTCGGCGCCGAGGACTTCAGCGGACGGCTTTCCGGGGTGAAGATCACCGCCGCCCGCCGACGCGGCAAGTATCTCTGGCTGGAGCTCTCCGACGGCCAGGCCATGCTCGCGCACCTCGGCATGAGCGGCCAGATGCTCGTCCAGCCCGAGGACGCACCCGACGAGAAGCACCTTCGCGTGCGGTTCCGCTTCGCCGACAACGGGCCGGAGTTGCGCTTCGTCGACCAGCGGACCTTCGGAGGGCTCGCGCTCGCGGAACTCACCGAAGTCGACGGGACGGCCTTGCCGGGCACCATCGCGCATATCGCCCGCGACCCGATGGATCCGCGGTTCGACCTCGATCAGGCCGTCCGCGCGCTGCGGTCGAGGCGGACCGAGCTCAAACGCGCCCTGCTCGACCAGACCCTCGTCTCCGGGATCGGCAACATCTACGCCGACGAGGCACTCTGGCGCTCCAAGCTCCACTGGGCCCGCCCGACCGACAGGCTCACCGCCGCCCATGGCCGCGCCGTGCTCACCGCCGCCAGCGACGTGATGGCCGAGGCGCTGGTCGCCGGCGGGACGTCGTTCGACGCGCTTTACGTCAACATCAACGGCGAGTCCGGCTACTTCGACAGGTCACTCGACGCCTACGGCCAGGAAGGACTGCCCTGTGGCCGGTGCGGGACGGCCATCCGGCGCGACCCCTTCATGAACCGGTCGTCGTTCTCCTGCCCGCGATGCCAGCCGAAGCCGCGCGCGAGGTGAAAACTGTCGTGTACGCCGTGGGCGTCGCGTCAACTAGCATGAACGGGCACGACATGTAGGGAGTGGGATGGTGGCCGCGACCGAGCCCGGTAAGACGACGCTCGCCGAGAAGATCGACAAGCTGTTCCAGATCGTGCTGAGACCCGATCGCGAGCCGTACAGCCACGAGGAGGTCGCCAAGGCCTGCCGCGAGGCGACCGGCGAGAGCTTCTCGACGACGTACCTGTGGCAATTGCGCACGGGGCGTCGCGACAATCCGACGAAACGCCATCTCGAGGCGCTCGCGCAGTTCTTCGGCGTCTCGCCCGCGTACTTCTTCGACGACGAGCAGAGCGCCAAGATCGCCGAGGAACTCGCGCTCCTCGGCGCCCTTCGCGACGCCGGTGTCCGCGACGTCGCGCTGCGGGCCGTAACGCTTTCCCCCGACGGACTCGACACCATCAGCGACATGATCGACGCGATCGCCCGCAGGGAATCCGGACGGGGCGGCCCGAAGAAGGAGTCGTGAGTGGACCGCCGTCGTAAGGAGTTGTGGCGCCGCTGCCGGAGTCTCGCCGACGGCGTCACCCTTCCCGAACCCTTCGACGCCGAGTCCTTCGTCGCGGACCTGGCGGCCGAACGCGGCCGCCCCATCGAATTGATGCAGGTCAGCGTTCCTTCCAGCGGCCCGTGCGGGCTGCTGATGAGCACGGAACGCGCGGACTACATCCTGTATCCGACCAACACCACCGCGCTGCACCGGCGGCACATCCTGCTGCACGAGGTCGGCCACCTCTTGTGCGGCCACGTCGGCTCGGACGCCGGGGCCGACGGGATCGTGCTCGACGCCGCCGCGGGAAAGACCCTCATGCCGAACCTGTCACCCGAACTCGTCCGCCGTGTCCTCGGCCGCACGAGCTACAGCGCCGTCGAGGAGCAGGAGGCCGAACTGCTCGCCAGCCTCCTCGCGCACCGTGTCGCGCGGACCGTGATGCGCGGCGCCGCGCGTCCCGACGAGAGCGGGAGCGATCTCGCCGGCGGGATGGCGAGGGTCGACGACCTCTTCGGCAGCCGGAAACGGCGCCTGCCGTGACCGAAACCATCGCGTACCTCTGCTGCGTGGTGGCTTTCGCGGGCTTCGGCTACAAGCTGATCCAGGCCCGCCACACCCAGCCGGCGCGGCGGATGTGGTTCCTCTCCGCCTTCGGGATGTGCATCGCGGGCGGCATCATGCTGCTCACCCCGGCCATGGAGAACGCCGTCGGCGTGGAAGAACCCATGGGCAGCCTCCTGAACCTCGGGGCGGACCTGCTCAAGATCGGCGCGATGGCGTTCGCGGTCGCGTTCGCGCGTTCGCTGAAACTGGGGGAGGGCAAGCGGATCGGGTGGCACGCGGTGCTTTCCTGGGCCGTGGTGGTCGCCGAAACCGCGCTCTTCTTCCTGTCCGACAGCTACCGGGTAGGCGACCACACCGCAGCCGGTCCGGGCAGGCTCGGCTGGTTCGTCGCGTACAACGTCCTTTTCCTCGTCTACGGCCTGATCAGCCTGCTGACCTTCTCCATCGTCTTCGCCCGTTTCGCGCGTCATGCCGATCCCGGTCCGCTTCGCATCGGGCTGTGGCTGCTCGTCGGTGGCGGGGTTTCCGCGCTGGGCTGGACATTCTGGGACGTCGACGACATCTACATCCTCGCCACCACCGATGCGGTCGACGCCGGTGAGGACACGTTCTCGGCGATCCTGGCGGCGCTGAGCGTCGGGCTCGCAGGGGCGGGCGCGACGCTCAGCGTGTGGGGGCCCGCGCTGGCCACGCCGTTCCGGCTGATCGGCGCGTACCGGACGTATCGCCGGATCGAACCGCTGTGGGCCGCGCTGCGCGAAGCCGTCCCGGGAATCGCGCTGGATCCAGGCCCCGGTATGCCGGGTGGCGTCGAATTCGCCTTGTACCGCAGGGTCATCGAGATCCGGGACGGCCATCTCGCGCTGCGGCCCTACTTCGATCCGGACGTCCCGCCGGTCGCGGAAGCCGAAGCACGCGAGGCGAAGGTCCCCGAAGCCCGGATCGCCGCGACGATCGAGGCCGCGGCCTTGGCCGCCGCGCTCGTCGCCGCCGAGGCGGGCCGCCGGTACGCCCCCGACGACGTTCCGGCGACCTACCTCGACGAGCCGGACATCGCCACCGAAGCGGCGTGGCTGGTGGAGGTCACGCGAGCCTGGCGGCGGTCCATTGTGGTCGGACGCATTCGCGAACGGACCCGGGAAACCCTTACGGTCTAAGCAATGATCGCGGTGACGGCGGCCGCCGCCGAGACCAGCGCGAGCCAGACCGGCGGGGCGACGTCCTTGATCCCGTCGCCCGCCCGCACGTGGGAGACCACCGCCCCGATCAGCAACGCCACCAGGCCGATCGCCGCCGCGACCCCGAGCGGCCGCCAGAAGAACCCGGCCACCAGACCCGCCGCCCCCGCGAGTTCGAGCGCGCCGATCCCCTGGATCGCCCGGACCGAGAAGCCGAGCCTCTCGGTCCGGGAGACCAACGCCGGCTGACGCAGGACCTTCGCCACCCCCAGTACGGCGAAGATCGCGGCCAGCAGCACCGACAGCACCACATGAGTCACGGCCATTACGGAACTCCTTGGTGTTGAAGGACTTCAGACGGTGACGCGGCGCATCGTCGCGAACCCGCCCGCCCCGGCGAGGCAGACCAGCAGCGCGATCACCCCGGTCACGCCGCCGACGGTCAGCGTGCTGAAGAACGTGCCGAGTTTCGGCCAGGAATCGGTCCAGCTGAGCAGCAGCACCCCGCCTACCAGTATCAGGACCTGCGCGGCGGTGAACAGGGTCACGCCCAGGACCGCGGCGCGCCGGTAGATCAGGCCGTACCACATGCCGTAGACGAACATCAGCGTCAGCAGCACGAACGACGTGAGCAGGGTCAGGTACCAGGAACCGTCGAGCAGCCAGGGCACCCGGAAGTAGTTGAGGCCGAGTCCCCAGCCGCCGGTCGCGTTCTCGATCGCCTGGAACACGACGATCCCCACCGCGTACAGCGCGGACAGCCCGGCGACCAGGAGGATCGTGCCCAGATAGTACGACCGCCTCGACACGCCCAGCGCGAGCCCGAACGGCAGCGACTTCGTCATGCTCAAGGCACCGCAGACGAACATGAACACGTACAGCGTGAACAGGCCGCCGGAGTAGTTCTCCTCGGGTGTCTCGGGGATCACCGCGAAGATGGTGAGATTCACCAGGAACGCGAAGAACGTGACGCCGACCGGGAGGACCAGGAACTGGAGCCGGTCCACCAGGTGGTAGCGCGCGACGTTGACCAGGGTGTTCATGCGGACGCCTCCTCTGCGGCCTGTCCGTTGGAGGTGTGCACCATCAGTTGCTGCAAGGAAAGCGGCTCGAGTTTCAGGTGCAGGGCCGTCGCCTTCGCCTTCGAAGCGGCGTCGAGCGCGTCGGCGACGGTGACCGAAGCCCGCGAACCGATCTTGCGGCGGTGCAACACCCGGCGCCCGGTGACGAAGTCGTCCACCGCGAGGGCGGGACCCGAGACCGTGACGGCCGAGCCGCGCAGTTCGTCGGCCGCCGCGTCGAGGACGACGCGGCCCTTGTCGATCATCACCACGTGCTCCAGCAGATCGGCCACTTCGTCGATCAGGTGCGTGGAGAGCAGGATCGTGCGCGGATGGGCCGAGTAGTCGTCGAGCAACCGGTCGTAGAACAGTTGGCGCGCGACGGCGTCGAGACCCGCGTACGGCTCGTCGAGCAGCGTGAGTTCCGCTCGCGCCGCGAGTCCGATCGTGATGGACAGCGCCGAGCGCATCCCTCGCGAGAGCTTCTTGATCGGGCGCTTCGTCGGCAGGTCGAAATCGCGGAGCAGCGTGTCGGCGAGTTCCGCGTCCCAGTTCGGATAGAACCACGACGCGGCCGAAAGCGCGTGCCGCACCTTGAAATCCGGGAACTGCTGGTCTTCGCGGACGAGCACCAGGCGCTTCAGCACCCGCTCGTTTTCCACCGGGCTCTCGCCGAACACGCGGACCGAGCCCGCGGTGGCGAACTCCTGCGCGGTGACGATGCGCAGGAAGGTGCTCTTGCCCGCGCCGTTGCGGCCCAGCAGGCCGGTGATCTTGCCTTCTTCGATGTCGACCGAGACATCGCCGAGCGCGAGATGGTCGCCGTAGCGCCGGGTCAGGCCGGTGGTCGAAATGGTCGGCGTCATGCGGCGGGTCCTCCGTTCCGGTGTCCGTTCCCGCGGATGAGCGAGATCAGGGTTTCGTCGTCGATGCCGAGGCGTCGCGCTTCGCTGAGCATCGGGTCGAGGTACTGCTCGGCGAACCGTTGCCGCCGGTCGGTGAGCAGCTTCTGCCGCGCCCCGGCGGCGACGAACATGCCGATACCGCGCCGCTTTTCGAGCAGGCCGTCATCGGCGAGCACGTTGATCCCCTTGGCCGCCGTCGCCGGATTGATCCGGTAGAAGGCGGCGAGTTCGTTGGTTGACGGCACGCGTTCCCCCTCGGCCAGGCTTCCCTCGGCGATGTCGTCGGCGATCTGTTCGGCGATCTGCACGAACAGGGGTGTTCCTTCGTCGAGCACGACACCTCCGTCCCCAGTCTTCGAGCACCTCATTGGTGCGGTGGTTCATTACTGGACTAAGTAACCCATGGACCACCCCTTCGACGCAAGTCGCCTCCGCCGTGCGCACTACTGTGCAATGCGTGGTACCTTCTGTTGCGTAAGACTGGGAGGGACGCGACTGTGGAGATCAGTCAGCTACTAAAAGGCGTGCTGGACCTCGCCGTTCTCGCGGTGCTTCGCGGAGAGGACGGCTACGGCTACGACGTGCTTCGAAGACTTCGCATCGCGGGGTTGCAGGAAGTGGGCGACGCTTCGGTGTACGGGACTCTTCGGCGCCTGTACAAGGCAGGCCTGCTGACGTCCTATGTGGTGCCGAGCGAGGAAGGCCCGCACCGCAAGTACTACAGCCTCAACGAGCCGGGTCGCCAGCGGCTCGAAGAGTCGGGGCAGACCTGGCGCACTTTCGCCACGACGATGAACAGCCTGTTGGGAGAGGCAGTATGAGCACGCAGAATCCGACCGCCGTGCGGGTGTATCTGGCGAGGGTCAGGAGCGCGCTCGCCGACCTGCCGGAGAGTGAAGTCGAGGAGATCCTTGAAGACGTCCGGCCTCATCTCGCCGAGATGGAGGCGGAACTGGGGGACAATCCCAAGGTCGAAGCCTTGATCGAGCGTCTTGGCAGCCCGGAGAGCTACGCCGCCGAGCTGCGGGCGTCCGGTGGCTACCCGCCGCGTCCGCCCGACGCGGGCGGCAAAACCACCGTGCTGAAGGCGAAGACCGGGATCGGCGGAGCGCGGTTCGCGTTCTGGGGCCTGCTGTTCTCGGTCTGCGGCTTCGCGTTGTTCGGCTTCGCGGCCGCGGTGTGGGTCCGGGTGGATCCGTTGCTGGGCCTGCTTTTCGTCGCGCCCGTGCTCGCGATCAGCGTCGCCTACGTGGTCCGCAACGGCGTCGCCCCCATCGCGGAACTGCCTGAAGTGGCCAAGCTCCGCGAGATCGCGAACTCGTTCCAGAACGACCGGAACAGCAAGGGGCTCACCTACTTCCGCATGCTCAAGCCGGCGTGGTGGCTACTGTGCGCGGCGGTACTGGTCATCTTCGGCTTGTTGCTCGTGCTCCGCGACACCGAAGCCGTGCTGCTCATGCCGCTGATGCTGTTGGCGGCCGTGGCGGTGGTCTGGGCAGGCTCGAAGCTGAAGACCGACCGGCGGCTGCTGTGGCTGGCCGTGCCGATTTCGGCGTTCGTCGTCGGCAGCATGCTCGGCGGTGCGGGCGCGGCGGTCGACCTGATCGCGAAGCGGTCCTACGGTGGCGGCTCCTACAACAGCGGTTACACGCCCAACTACAACGACAACTATGGCAATCCGCAGTTGATGTACGGCAGCCAGGAGGTGGAGAACATCTACGCGTTCGACGCCGAGGGCAAACCGCTGACCGAGATCTACCTCTACGACGAGGACGGCCGTCCGCTCAGCACGACCAGGTACGCCTGTGAGCGCAGCACGGGCGAGAAGCGGAAGGCCGGCGACGACAACCGCTACCCGCGTCCGCGGGTCGAGCGAGGAGTCCGGGACAGCGAAGGAAACCTCGACGGCTACAACGGTTCGCACGGTTACTGTCTGGAAAGGACGGACGTGCCCTTCAGCGCGGCGATCCCCAAGGCCGTGCCGGTGCCGCCGACTTCTCAGGCCGCTCCGCCGTCGTCCACCTCGGTGGCGCCGCCGTCGAACTCCACCCAGCCGACGCGCTAGGTGGCCCGGGTGGAGGCGGACGCCGGGGGCCGCCTCCACCCGATTTCTCCCGCGTTTCGTCCTCTGAATGCGGTAGTTCGCGTTGCCAACCACCGCATTCAGAGGACGAAACGCGGATGCGAGACGCCCCGTAGCGGATGACAGGAAAGGGTCGTTCAGGACGAAAAACGTCCTGAACGACCCTTTCATGACACATCAGGCGGGGGGCTCAGTGGTTGAACGCGCTCCTGGCGGCCAGGTCGGCCAGCAGGGCGCGGCCCTTCTCGGCGTTGCGCGGCTGGGCCAGCACGTCGTAACGCCGGGCGACCAGCTGGCTCTGCGAGATGAACCCGCGCTTGTTCTTCGAAGCCGCGTATCCCAGCGCGCCGAACAGCAGGTTGAATCCGATACCGCCGACGAGGCCGACGAGGATCGGCACCAGCCCGGCGCCCGGGTTCAGCAGGCTCAGCACGAGGCCGAGGAACATACCGAACATCGCGCCCGACAGCGCCGAGCTGGTCAGCACCTTGCTCCAGCCCATCCGTCCGGCGATCCGCTCGACCAGGACCGGCTCGACACCGACGATCGTGACGTCCGTGATCGGGAAGTCCGTTCCCGCGAGGTGGTCGACGGCACGCTGCGCTTCGGAGTACGACTCGTACGAGCCGATCGGCCACCCACTGGGCATCGTCGGGAGCTGAGCCCGCCCCTGGGGCTCGGTGAACGTGGTCTGCTGCGTGAATGCCTGTGTCATTCCTTCTCACCTCTCTTGATCCGTACAACGTCCCGGATGCGCGGATCTCCTCCCGGTGCGGCGGGATTCACAGCATCTTCTCAGCCGGGCATCGCAGACAATCCGCCCAGGGATCAACTACGGTGAGCAATGGGTAACCAAACAGACCATTGATCGAGTTGACCATGGTGGGCCGACCCGGTAGGAAGAAGCCGCAAAGGTACCGCTTCGAACCTTTAGGTGAGGCTGATGGCGAACAGGCGCGGCATGCTCACGCTGGATCGGCTCCGGGAACTGGTCGAGGACGGCACCGTCGACACGGTGCTGGTGGCGATCACCGATATGCAGGGCAGGCTGCAGGGCAAACGCTGCGCCGCCGAGTACTTCCTCAACGAGGTCGTCGAGCACGCCACCGAAGCGTGCAACTACCTGCTCGCGGTCGACGTGGACATGAACACCGTCGACGGCTACGCGATGTCGTCCTGGGAGACCGGCTACGGCGACTTCGTCATGCGCCCGGACTTCGGCACGCTGCGCCTGCTTCCGTGGCAGGAGGGCACCGCGCTCGTCCTCGCCGACCTCGAACGGGTGGAGGGGGGCGCCGTGGCCCCTTCGCCGCGCCAGATCCTGCGCGGTCAGCTCGACCGGCTCGCCGCACGAGGTCTCGCCGCGTACGTCGGGACCGAACTGGAGTTCATCGTCTTCGACGACACCTACGAATCGGCCTGGGACAAGCGGTACCAGGACCTGCGGCCGGCCAATCAGTACAACGTCGACTATTCGATGCTCGGCACCGCGCGGATCGAGCCGCTGCTGCGTCGTATCCGCAACGACATGGGCGGAGCGGGCCTGTACGTCGAGTCCGCCAAGGGCGAGTGCAACCCCGGCCAGCACGAGATCGCGTTCCGTTACGCCGACGCGCTGACCACCTGCGACAACCACAGCGTCTACAAGACCGGCTCCAAGGAGATCGCCGCGCAGGAGGGGAAGAGTCTCACGTTCATGGCGAAGTACAACGAACGCGAGGGCAACTCGTGCCACATCCACATCAGCCTGCGCTCCGCCGAGGGCGAGCCCGTCCTGGCGGGTGACGGTCCCGGCGGGTTCTCGCCGCTGATGGAGCACTTCCTCGCCGGCCAGCTCGCCGGGCTGCGTGAGCTGACCTGCTTCTTCGCCCCGAACATCAACTCCTACAAGCGGTTCGTCCCCGGCAGTTTCGCGCCGACGGCCGTCGCGTGGGGCACCGACAACCGCACGTGCGCGCTCCGCGTCGTCGGGCACGGCGACTCGCTGCGCACCGAGAACCGAGTCCCGGGCGGCGACGTCAACCCGTACCTCGCGGTGGCCGCGTTGATCGCGGCAGGTTTGCACGGCATCGAGAACGGACTGGAGCTGGAGCCGGAGTTCCACGGCAACGCCTACGGTTCCGGCAAGCCGACCGTGCCGACGACCCTGCGGGAAGCCGCGGCGCTGTTGGACGAGAGCGAGCTTGCCAGGACCGCGTTCGGGGACGAGGTCGTCGACCACTACCTGAACGCGGCGAAGGTCGAACTGACCGCGTACGACGCCGCCGTCACCGACTGGGAGCGGATCCGTGGCTTCGAACGTCTCTGAGCCCCTGATCGGGCTCACTTCCTATCTGGAGCCCGCGAAGTTCCTCGTCTGGGAGACCGAAGCCGCCCTGCTGCACCGGGTCTACGTCGACGGGATCGTCGCGGCGGGCGGCGTCCCGGTCCTGCTGCCGCCGGTGAGCGGGGCACACGATCGGCTGATCTCCGCCGTGGACGGACTCGTGCTGGCCGGCGGCGCCGACGTCGACCCTGCGCGCTACGGCCAGGAGCAGCACGCGACGACGTACACGAGGCCGAACCGGGACGCCTTCGAGTTCGGCCTGCTGCGGTCCGCTTTGGACGCGGGAAAACCGGTGCTGGGTGTGTGCCGCGGGCTGCAGGTGCTCAGCGTCGCGCTGGGCGGCACGCTCGCGCAGCATCTACCGGACACTTTGGACAGTGCGGATCACCAGCCCGCGCCGGGGACCTTCGGCACCACTACGGTGAGCCTCGCCGAGGGCAGCCGCGTCGCCTCGATCCTCGGCGCCGAGACCAGGGTGCCGTGTTACCACCATCAGGCGATCGACAAGCTCGGCGACGGGCTGGTCCCGGTCGGCTGGGCCGCCGACGGGACCATCGAGGCGGCCGAGCTGCCCGGCGGCGGGTTCGTCCTCGGCGTCCAATGGCATCCCGAACAGAACCCCGACGACATCAGGCTTTTCGAGGCGCTGGTGAAAGCTGCGAAGGAGCACGCATGACCACGTTCGAGGTGATCAACCCAGCCACCGAAGAGGTGGTGAGGTCGGTCGAGCTGACCTCGGCGGAGGAGACCGGCGCGGCGATCGCCCGCGCGCACGCGGCGTTCCCCACCTGGCGCGCCGTGGCCCCCGGCGACCGGGCGCGGCTGCTGCGCCGGTTCGCCGACGCCGTCGACGCCGACATCGAGAACCTCGCCGCGCTGGAGGTCGCCAACGCGGGCCACACGATCGGCAACGCGCGCTGGGAAGCGGGCAACGTCCGCGATGTGCTGACGTACTACTCGGCTTCGCCCGAACGGTTGAGCGGCAAGCAGATCCCGGTACCCGGCGGGGTGAACATGACGTTCCACGAGCCGCTCGGCGTCGTCGGGGTCATCGTGCCGTGGAACTTCCCGATGCCCATCGCGGGCTGGGGGTTCGCGCCCGCGCTCGCCGCCGGGAACACCGTCGTGCTGAAGCCCGCCGAGCTCACCCCGCTGACCGCGATCCGCCTCGGCGAACTCGCCCGTGAGTCGGGGATCCCCGAAGACGTCTTCCAGGTGCTTCCCGGCAAGGGATCGGTGGTGGGGCAGCGGTTCGTGGACCACCCGGCGGTGCGGAAGGTGGTGTTCACCGGCTCGACCGAGGTCGGCAAGCAGATCATGGCGGGCTGTGCCGCGCGGGTGAAGCGGGTGACGCTGGAACTGGGCGGCAAGAACGCGAACATCGTCTTCGCCGACGCAGACCTGGAGAAGGCCGCGGCCACCGCGCCGTACGGCGTCTTCGACAACGCCGGGCAGGACTGTTGCGCGCGGTCGCTGATCCTGGTGCAGTCGAGCGTGTACGAGAAGTTCATGGAGCTGCTGGAACCCGCGGTGAACGGCGTCGTCGTGGGGGATCCGCGGCTGGAAGTGACCGAGATGGGCCCGCTGATCTCGGCGGGACACCACGCGAAGGTGTCGTCCTATGTGGACGACGCGGCGCCGGTCGCCTTCCGGGGCAACGCGCCCGTCGGACCCGGATACTGGTTCGCGCCGACCGTCGTCACCCCGCCGGACCTGCGGCATCCGCTGGCGTCGGACGAGATCTTCGGCCCGGTCGTCGCCGTGGTCCCGTTCGCCGACGAGACGGACGCGGTGACCATGGCCAACCACACCGAGTACGGGCTGTCCGGCTCGATCTGGACCCGCGACGTCGGCCGGGCCTTCCGCGTCGCGCGCGGCGTCGAAGCCGGGAACCTGTCGGTCAACTCGCATTCGTCCGTCCGGTACTGGACGCCGTTCGGCGGGTTCAAGCAGTCCGGGCTGGGCCGCGAACTGGGCCCCGACGCCGTCGATGCCTTCACCGAGACCAAGAACGTCTTCATCAACACAGAGTGAGCCGGTCTCTTTTCGTATCAAGACCATCAGCACGGAGGAATAGGCATGGTTCAGCGTTTCGAAGGCCGCGTCGCGGTCATCACCGGCGGGAGCAGCGGCATCGGCCTCGCCACGGCGCGGCGGCTGGCGAGCGAGGGCGCGAAGGTCGTCATCGGCGACATCTCCGCCGGGACGGGCAAAGCCGCGGCCGACGAGGTCGGCGGCCTGTTCGTGCAGGCCGACGTCACCGACGCCGAGCAGGTCGAGGCCCTGTTCCAGACCACTGTGGACACTTTCGGCTCGGTCGACGTCGCGTTCAACAACGCGGGCATCTCCCCGCCCGAGGACGACTCGATCCTCACCACGGGCATCGACGCGTGGGAGAAGGTGCAGAAGGTCAACCTGACCTCGGTCTACCTGTGCTGCAAGGCCGTGCTGCCGCATATGCGGCGGCAGGGCAAGGGCTCGATCGTCAACACGGCGTCGTTCGTCGCGGTCATGGGCGCGGCGACGTCGCAGATCTCCTACACCGCGTCCAAGGGCGGGGTGCTGGCGATGAGCCGGGAACTGGGCGTGCAGTTCGCGCGGGAGAACATCCGGGTGAACGCGCTGTGCCCGGGACCGGTGAACACGCCGCTGCTGAAGGAACTGTTCGCGAAAGACCCCGAGCGGGCCGCGCGGCGGCTGGTGCACGTGCCGGTCGGGCGGTTCGCGGAGCCGGAGGAGATCGCGGCGGCCGTCGCGTTCCTGGCGAGCGACGACGCCTCGTTCATCACGGCTTCGCAGTTCCTGGTGGACGGCGGCATCTCCGGCGCCTACGTCACGCCCCTCTGACCGCCACGCATTTAGTCCTCTAAATGCGCGCCGTTGGGTCGCGATGTCCGTGAAGGCCTCCTTCCCTACCTTGAGAGTAGGGAAGGAGGCCTTCACGGACTTGGGCCCGGCGCGAACCGTGGCTGTACTTCCGGCCGCCGTCACTCGTCCCGGTGGCCGGGATGGCGACCCGCTGACCTGCGCTGTAGTCCTGAGACGCGGGACCACCCGGTTCCGCGATCCGAGAAGCGCGGGAGGCCCCAGAATGACCCGGCAGATGAGCACCGCCATGCGTGACTGCATCGACCTGTGCAACGAGTGCCACGTCAGGTGCGAGGAGATGATGACGCGCTGCATGGAGATGGGCGGCGCGAAGCTCGGCATGATGATGGTGACCTGCGCGGACATGTCCCGCATGTGCGCCGACATGATGATGCGCTGCTCCGCCATGGTCGCCGACCTCGAGATGATGCGCATGTGCGCGAAGATGTGCGGCCTCGCCTCCCAGATGATGCGCATGTGCGCCGAGGAGTGCGCCAAGACCGGCGACGCCGAGCTCGCCGACGCCGCCGACATGATGATGCGGTGCGCCGAGCTCTGCGGCACGATCACCGCCGAGATGATGATGGAGAACGCGTAACTCGCGTGCTCAGGCACGTAACTCGCGTGCTTGGAGGCGGAACTCACGAGTTACGTCTCCAAGCACGCGAGTTCCGGCTCCAAGCACGCGAGTGCGGCTCAAGTGACGTGCTCGGCTGGAAGTAGACGCGCGCTGAACACGCCAGGTACGGTGTGCGCACAACTTCAGACAGGGCCGTCGAGCTGGAGCGGGAGAGCCCCCACGAACGTGGTGGGGCACCGAAGGAGCAAACTCCCCGGAATCTCTCAGGTACCCACTACCGCTTCACGCGAGGCCACTCTGGAAAGCAGGCGCGCAAGTGCGTCTCACCCAAGGTGAAAGCCACCCTGAACGGTGGTGAAACTCTCAGGTGCCATGACAGAGGGGGAGTTCCCAGCGCACCGGTCTATCCGGCGCCTGACCCAAGGAGCTCCCTTGACCAGTACGTCCTTCGACGACCGGCACATCGGCCCCTCGGAGTCCGAGCAGGCCAAGATGCTCGCCGAGGTCGGCTACGGCAGTCTCGATGCCCTGGTGCAGGCCGCCGTGCCGTCCGCGATCCGGGTCACCCGCGACCTCGAACTTCCCCCCGCCGCGTCCGAAGAGGACGCCATCGCCGAGCTTCGCGCACTCGCCGCGCTCAACAAGCCGATGACGCAGATGATCGGTCTCGGCTTCCACGACACGGTCACCCCGGCGGTCATCCGCCGCAACGTGCTGGAGAACCCGGCCTGGTACACGGCGTACACGCCGTATCAGCCGGAGATCTCGCAGGGCCGTCTCGAAGCCCTCCTCAACTTCCAGACCATGGTCTCGGAGCTGGCCGGTCTCGCCACCGCGAATGCCTCCCTGCTCGACGAGTCCACCGCCGTCGCCGAGGCCGTCATGCTGATGCGCCGCGCGTCGAAGGCGAAGTCGAACAAGGTCGTCCTCGACGCAGAGTGCCTGCCGCAGACGATCGCGGTCGTCCGCACCCGCGCCGAGGCCATGGGCGTCGAGGTCGAGGTCCGTGACCTGCTCACCGGCCTGCCGGAGGAGTTCTTCGGCGTCGTCGTCCAGTACCCGGGCGCTTCCGGCGTGCTGCGCGGCGCGGGCTTCTACTCCGCCATCTCCGAGACCGCGAAGGCCGCCGGCGCGCTGTACGCCGTCGCCGCCGACCTGCTCGCCCTCACGCTGATCACCGCGCCGGGTGAGTTCGGCGCCGACATCGCCGCCGGTTCGACCCAGCGCTTCGGCGTCCCGCTCGGGTACGGCGGTCCGCACGCCGGGTACATGGCCGTCCGCGCCGGGCTCGAGCGTTCGCTGCCGGGCCGCCTGGTCGGGGTCTCGGTCGACGCCGACGGCAACCCCGCGTACCGCCTCGCCCTGCAGACGCGTGAGCAGCACATCCGCCGCGAGAAGGCGACCTCCAACATCTGCACCGCGCAGGTGCTGCCCGCCGTGCTCGCCGCGATGTACGCGGTCTACCACGGTCCCGACGGCCTCAAGCGCATCGCGACCCGCGTCCACGGCCTCGCCGCGGGCCTGGCGGACGCCCTCCGAGCGGCAGGCGTCGAGGTCGTGCACGAGGGCTTCTTCGATACCGTCCTCGCCCGCATGCCCGGACAGGCCGAAGCGGTCGTCGCGGTGGCGCGGGAGAACGGGATCAACCTCGGCCCGGTCGACGCCGACCACGTCCGCATCGCGGTCGACGAGGTCACCACGCCCGCGATCATCGCCAAGGTGCTCAACGCGTTCGGCGTCGACACCCCCGCCGCCGACGCCCGTGCGCTGCCCGCCGGCCTCGGCCGCGAGAGCGAGTATCTCACCCACGAGGTCTTCCACTCGCACCGCTCCGAGACCGCGATGCTGCGCTACCTGCGCGGTCTGTCCGATCTGGACTACGCGCTCGACCGCGGCATGATCCCGCTCGGCTCCTGCACGATGAAGCTCAACGCCACCACCGAGATGGAGCCGATCAGCTGGCGCGAGTTCGCGGGGATCCACCCCTTCGCGCCCGCGGACCAGGCCGAGGGCTACCACGTGCTGGTCGAGCAGCTGTCCGGCTGGCTGGCCGAGGTCACCGGGTACGACAAGGTTTCGCTGCAGCCGAACGCGGGCAGCCAGGGCGAGCTCGCCGGTCTGCTCGCGATCCGCGCGTACCACCACGCCAACGGTCAGACCGAGCGCGAGGTCTGCCTGATCCCGTCGTCCGCGCACGGCACGAACGCCGCCTCCGCGGTGATGGCCGGGATGCGCGTCGTCGTGGTCAAGTGCACCGACGAGGGCAACGTCGACCTCGAAGACCTGCGGGCCAAGGTCGAGGCCAACCGCGACACGCTGTCCGCGATCATGGTCACGTACCCGTCCACGCACGGCGTGTACGAGAACGGCATCGACGAGCTGGCCAAGATCGTCCACGACGCGGGCGGCCAGGTCTACGTCGACGGCGCGAATCTCAACGCCCTGCTGGGTCTCGCCAAGCCGGGAGAGTTCGGCGGCGACGTCTCGCACCTGAACCTGCACAAGACCTTCTGCATCCCGCACGGAGGCGGCGGCCCCGGCGTCGGCCCGGTCGCGGTCCGCGCGCACCTCGCGCCGTACCTGCCCAACCACCCGATGCTGGAGAAGGCCGGTCCGGAAACCGGTGTCGGCCCGATCAGCGCCGCACCGTACGGCTCGGCGTCGATCCTGCCGATCTCGTGGGCGTACGTCCGCATGATGGGCGCGGGCGGGCTCACCGCCGCGACGCAGGTCGCGGTCCTCGCGGCGAACTACGTGGCCAAGCGCCTCAACCAGCACTACCCGGTGCTCTACACCGGCCAGGACGGCCTGGTCGCGCACGAGTGCATCCTCGACCTGCGCGGGCTCACCAAGGAGACCGGCGTCACCGTCGACGACGTCGCGAAGCGCCTGATCGACTACGGCTTCCACGCTCCGACCATGTCGTTCCCGGTCGCGGGCACGCTGATGGTCGAGCCGACCGAGTCCGAGGACCTCGGCGAGATCGACCGCTTCATCGCGGCGATGATCGCCATCCGCGCGGAGATCGACGCCGTCGCGCAGGGCAAGTGGGCCGCGGACAACAGCCCGCTGCGCAACGCCCCGCACACCGCCGAGACCCTCGTCGGCGACTGGGACCTGCCGTACGACCGCGAACTGGCGGTGTACCCCGCCGGGGTGAACCGCAAGTCCAAGTACTGGCCCCCGGTGCGCCGCATCGACGGTGCGCGCGGGGACCGTAACCTCGTCTGCTCCTGCCCGCCGCTCAACGCCTACGAGAACTGAGGCACTTGATGTCGAAAGAGACGTCCCTGCACGGAGTCCACAAAGGACTGGGTGCGCTGTTCACCGATTTCGCGGGCTGGTCGATGCCGATCCGCTATTCCAGCGAACTGGCGGAGCACAAGGCGGTCCGCGAGGCCGCCGGCCTGTTCGACCTCTCGCACATGGCCGAGATCGAGGTGACCGGCCCGCAGGCCGCCGACACCCTCGACTACGCGCTGGTCGGCAACCTGTCCGGCGTGAAGCCGGGCCGGGCGCGCTACACGATGATCTGCGACGAGAACGGCGGCGTGCTGGACGACCTGGTCGTCTACCGCCTCGCCGACGAGAAGTTCCTGGTCGTGGCCAACGCGGGCAACGCCGGCGTGGTCGCGGAGGCGCTGGCCGAGCGGGTCTCGGGTTTCGACGCGGTCGTCGAGAACAAGTCCGAGGACGTCGCGCTGATCGCCGTCCAGGGACCGAAGGCCGTCGAGATCCTCGGCGCCGTCACCGACGCCGACCTGGGCGCGCTCAAGTACTACGCGAGCGTCCCGGCCGTCGTGAAGGGTCACGACGTCCTGCTCGCCCGCACCGGGTACACCGGTGAGGACGGCTTCGAGCTGTACGTCCCGGCCGGTGAGGCTCCCGCCGTCTGGCGCATCCTGACCGACGCGGGCGAGCCGCACGGCCTGCTCCCGGCCGGTCTCGCCTGCCGCGACACCCTGCGCCTCGAAGCGGGAATGCCGTTGTACGGCAACGAGCTCAGCCTCCAGCTGAGCCCGTTCGAAGCCGGCCTCGGGCGCGTGGTCAAGTTCGAGAAGCCGGGCGACTTCGTGGGCAAGGCCGCCCTCGAAGAACTGTCCAAGAAGGACGTTCCCAGGGTCCGCGTCGGGCTCAAGGGCTCCGGCCGCCGCGCCCCGCGCCACGGCTACACCGTCCTGGCGGGTGACACCGAGATCGGCGAGGTCACCAGCGGTGCCCTCTCGCCGACGCTGGGTTACCCGATCGCCATGGCCTACGTGGACCGGGAGCACTCCGAGCCCGGCACCGAGCTTTCCGTCGACATCCGGGGCCGTATCGAGCCCGTCGAGGTCGTCGCCCTGCCCTTCTACTCCCGCGCCTGAAAGGCCCTCCTCTGATCATGAGCATCCCCCAGGACCTGAAGTACACGAAGGAACACGAGTGGCTGAGCGTCGCCGACGGCGTCGCCACCGTGGGCATCACCGCCTTCGCCGCCGAGTCGCTCGGTGACATCGTGTTCGTCCAGCTCCCCTCGGTCGGCGACACCGTCACCGCGGGCGAGGTGTTCGGCGAGGTCGAGTCGACCAAATCGGTCAGCGAGCTGTACGCACCCGTGGACGGCGAGGTCGTCGAGGTGAACGAGGCCACAACGGACACCCCCGAGCTCATCAACTCGGACCCGTACGCCGAAGGATGGCTCCTGAAGGTGCGTCTGTCCGGCGACGTGCCCGCCCTGCTCGACGCCCAGGCGTACGCCGTCCTGACCCAGGAGAACTGACATGTTCAATGCTGCCCTGTCCGAAGTGGACCCCGAGGTCGCCGCGGCCGTCGCGGCCGAACTCGACCGGCAGCAGTCGACCCTGGAGATGATCGCCTCGGAGAACTTCGCCCCGGTGGGCGTGCTCGAGGCGCAGGGTTCGGTGCTGACGAACAAGTACGCCGAGGGCTACCCCGGCCGCCGCTACTACGGCGGTTGTGAGCACGTCGACGTCATCGAGCAGCTGGCGATCGACCGCGCGAAGGCCCTGTTCGGCGCCGAGCACGCCAACGTCCAGCCGCATTCGGGCGCGCAGGCCAACGCCGCCGCCATGGTCGCGGTGCTCAACCCCGGCGACACCATCCTCGGTCTCGACCTCGCGCACGGCGGGCACCTGACCCACGGGATGAAGATCAACTTCTCCGGCAAGCTCTACAACGTCGTCGCCTACCACGTCGACAAGGAGACCGGGATCGTCGACGTTGAGGAGATCGAGCGCCTCGCCAAGGAGCACAAGCCGAAGCTGATCATCGCCGGCTGGTCGGCGTACCCGCGTCAGCTCGACTTCGCCGAGTTCCGCCGCATCGCCGACGAGGTCGGCGCGAAGGTCATGGTCGACATGGCGCACTTCGCCGGTCTGGTCGCCGCCGGGCTGCACCCGAGCCCGGTGCCCTACGCCGACATCGTCACCACGACCACGCACAAGACCCTCGGCGGCCCGCGCGGTGGCATCATCCTGTCCCGCCAGGAACTCGCCAAGAAGATCAACTCGGCGGTGTTCCCCGGCCAGCAGGGCGGTCCGCTGGAGCACGTCATCGCGGCCAAGGCCGTCGCGCTGAAGATCGCCGCGAGCGAGGAGTTCCGCGAGCGCCAGCAGCGCGTGCTCGAAGGCGCGAAGATCCTGGCCGACCGCCTTTCGCGCACGGACTGCACCGAGGCCGGAGTCCGCGTGCTGACCGGTGGCACCGACGTGCACCTGGTGCTCGTCGACCTGGTCAACTCCACTTTGGACGGTCAGCAGGCCGAGGACCGGCTGCACTCGGTCGGCATCACGGTCAACCGCAACGCCGTCCCGTTCGACCCGCGTCCGCCGATGGTCACCTCCGGCCTGCGGATCGGCACCCCGGCGCTCGCGACCCGCGGCTTCGGGGCCGAGGACTTCGCCGAGGTGGCCGACATCATCGCCGAGGCGCTGCGCCCGGACTTCGACGAGGCCCTGCGCCAGTCGCTGTCCGCCCGGGTCGAGCTGCTGGCGAAGAAGCACCCGCTGTACGCGGACCTCAACCGATGAGCGCGCTCCCCGAGGGGCGCAAACTTCTCCGGCTCGAAGTCCGCAACGCGCAGACCCCGATCGAGAAGAAGCCGCCGTGGATCAAGACCCGCGCGCGCATGGGTCCGGAGTTCACGGAGCTCAAGGGACTGGTCAAGCGTGAAGGCCTCCACACCGTGTGTGAGGAGGCCGGGTGTCCCAACATCTACGAGTGCTGGGAAGACCGTGAGGCCACGTTCCTGATCGGCGGGGACCAGTGCACGCGGCGCTGTGACTTCTGCCAGATCGACACGGGCAAGCCGGCGGCGCTGGATCGCACCGAGCCGCGCAAGGTGGCGGAGTCGGTGCAGGCCATGGGTTTGCGTTACTCGACGGTGACCGGTGTCGCGCGTGACGACCTGGAAGACGGCGGCGCGTGGCTGTACGCGGAGACCGTCCGTCAGATCCACGCGTTGAACCCGGGCACCGGTGTCGAGCTGTTGATCCCGGACTTCAACGCGGATCCGGATCAGCTGGCCGAGGTGTTCGGTTCGCGGCCGGAGGTGCTGGCGCACAACGTGGAGACGGTGCCGCGGATCTTCAAGCGGATCCGGCCGGGCTTCCGGTACGCGCGCTCGCTGGAGGTCATCACCCGGGCTCGTGAGGCCGGCCTGGTGACGAAGTCGAACCTGATCCTCGGCATGGGTGAGACGCCGGAGGAGGTGGCTCCGGCGATGAAGGATCTGGTCGACGCGGGCTGCGAGATCCTCACGATCACCCAGTACCTGCGGCCGTCGCCGAGGCATCATCCGGTGGACCGGTGGGTCAAGCCGGAGGAGTTCGTCGAGCATTCGAAGGCAGCCGAAGCGATGGGCTTCGCTGGTGTGATGGCCGGGCCGCTCGTACGCTCGTCGTATCGGGCCGGTCGCCTTTTCGCCCAGACGAAGGCCCACCGCGGCGAAGCGCTGTCGGAGAATTTGGCCCATCTCGCCGCCGAAGGGCCCGCGGCCCAAGAGGCCAGCTCACTGCTGGCCAGATAGGAAGGAGGGCAGATCAATGGCGATCAGCGTCTTCGACCTGTTTTCGATCGGCATCGGCCCTTCCAGTTCCCATACGGTGGGCCCGATGCGCGCCGCACTGACCTTTGTGGACGGACTGGCGGCCGACGGTGACCTCACCGCCACGGCACGCGTCCAGAGCGAGCTTTTCGGCTCGCTCGGCGCGACCGGGTTCGGGCACGGCAGCGACAAGGCCGTGCTGCTCGGGCTGTCGGGGGAGCGTCCGGAGGAGATCGACACCGGCACCGTGCCCGGCAAGATCGCGGAGATCCGCGAGTCCTGCCTGCTGAAGGTGCGCGGCGAGCACGAGATCGTGTTCACCGAGGACACCGATCTGACCATGCACCGGCGGAAGTCGCTGCCCGCGCATCCGAACGGCATGATCTTCCGCGCGTTCGGCGCCGACGGGAAGGTGCTGCGCGAGCGCACCTACTACTCCGTCGGCGGCGGGTTCGTCCGCGACGAGTCCTACGAGACCGACACTGTCGTCGTCGAGGACTCGACGAAGCTGGAGTTCCCGTTCCGCACCGGCGCGGACCTGCTGAAGCACTGCGAGGACACCGGGCTGTCCATCAGCGAGATCATGCTGCGCAACGAGCTTTCGTGGCGCACGCGCGAGGAGATCCGCGAAGGACTGCTGGAGATCTGGCAGGTCATGGCGGAATGCGTGCGCAACGGATGCGAGCACGAGGGCGTGCTGCCGGGCGGGCTGAAGGTGCCTCGGCGCGCGAAGGCGTTGCACGAGAAGCTGCTCGCCGAGGACGGCGTCGGCGACCCGCTGTACGCGATGGACTGGGTGAGCCTGTACGCGCTGGCGGTCAACGAGGAGAACGCCGCGGGCGGCCGCGTCGTCACCGCGCCGACCAACGGCGCGGCGGGGATCATCCCGGCCGTTCTGCACTACTACCAGCGGTTCATCCGGGGCTCGTCGGACGACGGCATCGTGACGTTCATGCTCACCGCGGGCGCGATCGGCTCGATCCTGAAGCAGACGGGCTCGATCTCGGGCGCCGAGGTCGGCTGTCAGGGCGAGGTCGGTTCGGCCAGCGCCATGGCCGCCGCCGGGCTCACCGAGGTCCTCGGCGGTTCACCCGCGCAGGTGGAGAACGCCGCCGAGATCGGCGTCGAGCATCACCTGGGACTGACCTGCGACCCGGTCGGCGGACTGGTGCAGATCCCGTGCATCGAACGCAACGCCGTCGGCGCGTCCAAGGCGATCCACGCCGCGCGGATGGCGATGCGCGGCGACGGTTCGCACGTCGTGACGCTGGACAAGGCGATCAAGACGATGCGCGAGACCGGCGCCGACATGAGCGTGAAGTACAAGGAGACCGCTCGCGGCGGCCTCGCCGTGAACGTCATCGAGTGCTGACCCCTCGCATTTAGTCCTCTGGATGCGGTACTTGCACACGCAAGTACCGCATCCAGAGGACGAATTGCGGGCCGCCTAAACTCGAAGGGTGGAGTCGAGCACGGTCGCGAACGCGGGTGACGCGCTGTTCCGCCCGGTGCGCGCGGGCAACGCCTTCGAGGAGACCGTCGAAAGGCTGCTCCAGGCGATCCGGCTGGGCGTGGTGGGCGCGGGGGAGCGGCTGCCCTCGGAGCGTGAGCTCGCCGAGCGGCTCGGGGTCAGCCGGGTGACGCTGCGCGAGGCCATCCGCGCGCTGTCCGACGCGGGTTACGTCGAGTCGCGGCGCGGGCGGTACGGCGGCACGTTCGTCAACGACGTCCTGCCCGACCCGCCCGCCGCCGACGGGCGGAAGGTCGACAACGCCACGCTGGAGGACGCGCTCGGCCTCCGGCACGTGCTGGAGACCGGCGCCGCCGAGATGGCGGCGTCGCGTTCGCTCAGCCCGGCCGACCGGCAGCATCTGACCAGCACGCTCGCCGAGGCCGCGGCGGCCGATGTCGGCGACTACCGGCGCAAGGATTCGCGGCTGCACCTGGCGATCGCCGAGGTCACCGCGTCCGGCTCGCTGACCACGGCGATGGCCGACGCGCGGATGCGGGTCAACCAGCTGCTCGACATGATCCCGCTGCTCGAACCGAATCTGGAGCATTCCAACGCCCAGCACGAGGCCATCGTCGACGCGATCCTCGCCGGGGACTCCGAGGCGGCCCGCCAGGCGATGACGGAACACGTCGAAGGGACCGCTTCACTGCTTCGCGCGTTCCTCGCTTGAGGTCAGCAGCGCGTGCGCGAAGTCGATGGCGTGCGGCGTATCCGGGAACACCCGCCCCTCCGCGCGGAGCCGATCCGCGACGCCGAGCTCGTCGAGCACCTTCTCGTGCCCGGGTTTGATCCCCGACACCAGGACCGTGATCCCGCGATGTTCGAGGCGTTCGATGGCGTCCCTCAGGACGAGGGCGCCGGTGGCGTCGATGGCCGACACCCGTGACATCCGGAGGATGACCACCCGCACCTCGGCCACCTCGGACAACTCCAGCAGGAACTGGTGGGCCGCGGCGAAGACCAGCGGGCCGTCGAGCCGGAACGCGACGATGTGCTCGTCCAGCAGCGCCCGTTCCTCGGCCGCGTGATCGGCGTGGTCGAGCGGCACCTCCTCGACGCGGGCCGCCTTCGCGATCGCCCGCAGCGCCAGGGCGCCCGCCACGACGAGGCCGAGGATGACCGCCGTGACCAGGTCCAGGATCAGGGTCGCGGCCGCGGTGAGCACGAGGACCAGCGCATCGCGCCGGGTCGAGCGCAGCAGCGCGCGGACCGAGCCCGCCTCGACCATGCGGACGGCGGTGGCCAGCAGCACCCCGGCGAGCGCCGCGATCGGGATCGTGGCGACCAGCGGCGCGGCCGCGAAGACGATCACCGTCAGCACCATCGCGTGGGTGAACGAGGCCAGCCGGGACTTCGCCCCGGCACGGACGTTGACCGCGGTGCGCGCGATCGCCGCGGTGGCGGGCACGCCGCCGAACAGCGGGGTGACGAGGTTCGCGAGGCCTTGCCCGAACAGTTCCCGGTCCGGGTCGTGGCGTTCGTTGACGCTCATCGCGTCGGCGACCGTGGCCGACAGCAGGCTTTCGAGCGCGGCCAGCGCCGCGACGGCGACGGCGGAGGGCGCCAGCGCGCCCAAGGTCGACAGATCCAGGAAGTCCAGCGAAGGTGCGGGAAGACCGTTGGGCAGGGCGCCGATGCGAGCGACCGGCAGCTGCGCGAAATGACTCACGAGGGTCGCGATGGCCACCGCGACCAGCGAGAACGGGATCGACGGCCGCCATCGGGCGCCGAGCAGCATCAGGGAGGCGACCCCGAAGGCGATCGCGATCGACGGCCAGGCCGGATGCCCGGCGAAATCGGCCACCGCCTTCGCCGCGACGACGGCCACCTTCTCGCCTTCCGGGGTGGCGACGCCGAGCGCGGCGGGGACCTGCTGCAACGCGATCACCCCAGCGATGCCCAGTGTGAAGCCTTCGACCACCGGCGTCGGCACGTAGCGCATGTACCGGCCGGCGCGGGCGACCGCGAGCAGGAGCAGCAAGACCCCGGCGAGCAGGCCCACCGTCAGCACGCCGCCCGCTCCGTGCGTGGCCATGATCGGAACCAGCACCACGGTCATCGCGCCGGTCGGCCCGGACACCTGGAGGTTGGAGCCGCCGAAGATCGCGGCCAGCGCGCCGGCGACGATCGCGGTGACCAGCCCGGCTTCGGCCCCGAGGCCGGACGAGATGCCGAAGCCCAGCGCCAGCGGCAGGGCGACGATCGCGACGGTCAGGCCCGCCGTGAGGTCGCGCCGGGGAGCGCGTTTGAGCGTCCGCAGGTCTTCACGTCCGGGCAGGAGCGAGCGCAGCTCCGAAAGCTTCAGACCCGCCACGGCTTCACTCCGCGTCGCGCAGCTGGGCGAGCAAGGCGTTCTGGTCGGCCAGCAGCTCGGTGAGGATGCGCCGGGCCGCGCGCAGGAGCTCGACGACGTCGCCACCGGCGAGCGCGTACACGACCGTCGAGCCCTCGCGGGTCGAGGTGACGATCCCCGACCGGCGCAGGACGGCCAGCTGCTGCGAGAGGTTGGAGGCCTCGACCTCGATCTCGGCGAGCAGTTCGCGGACGGCCTTCGGGCCTTCGGCGAGCAGTTCGAGCACACGGATCCGGACCGGGTGGCCCAGCATGCGGAAGAACTCCGCCTTGGCCTGGTACAGGGGGACGGGCATATGACCACATTATCAAATGAAGAATTCTTCAAGTCTTGAACCGGATGCCATCCGGTGACTTTCCCACAACCTTTTCACTCGTTCGGGCGTCTAACTTGGCGTGGAAAACCCGGATGAGGCAGACGCACCCGAGTCGGAGACCACGGCCACCCCGGAGCCGAAACGGAAGAAGCGCAGGTGGCGCAAGATCGCCGCCTGGACGCTCGGCCTGGTGATCGGCATCCCGGTCGTCGCGTTCGGGCTCGCGTACGTCCTGCTCGACGTCCGCAGCCCGCAAGAGGTCCTCGCCGACCTCGACAAGACCGTCGTCCTGCAGAACGCCGACGGTTCCGAACTGCTCAAGGTGGTCCCGCCCGGCGGCGACCGGCTGTTCGTGCCGTACGACGCCGTCCCCGCGAAACTGCGCGACGCGATCGTCGCGACCGAGGACCCGACCTTCTGGGACAACGAGGGCTTCGACCTCACCGGACTCGGCCGCGCGCTGGTGACCGGCGTCGGCGGCGGTTCGGGGATCACCCAGCAGTACATCAAGAAATCCACCGGCAACGAGGACGCCACCCTCGCCCGCAAGTTCTCCGAGCTGGTGCTCGCCACGAAGATCACCCAGCAGCAGACCAAGAAGGAGATCTTCGAGAGCTACGTCAACATCATCTCGTTCGGCCGCGGCACCTACGGCCCGGCCTCGGCGATGAACGCCTACTTCGGCCGCAAGCTCGACGACTCGATGACCTGGAGCGAGGCGGCGTTCCTCGCGGGCATGATCCAGTCGCCGTCGGTGCACGACCCGTACGCCTCCAGCCACGAGCACGCGAGGAAACGCTGGTCCTACGTGGTGAACAAGCTGGTCTCGCGCGGCTACGTCGGTCAGGCCGAAGCGGTCGCCATGACCTATCCGGAGGACGCGATCCAGGCGCCGTCGGAGACCAGGGCCGGTCGCGTGACCTACGAGCAGTACCACATCAAGCAGCAGGTCCTCGCGGAACTGGAACAGGTCGGCTACCCGCTCGACCGGCTCCGCGGCGGTGCGATGAAGGTCGAGACGACCATTGATCCGCGGGCGCAGGCCGAAGCCGAGAAGACGGTCAAGGAGCGGTTGCGGGGACAGCCTGAGCACTTCCGGGCGTCGCTGGTCGCCGTCGAACCCGGGACCGGCGCCATCCGCGCCTACAACGGCGGTGGCTGGAGCGTGCACGACTACGCCGGCACCCCGTACGGCACCGGCTCCGCCTTCCAGCCGTTCATCCTCGCCGCCGGCCTCGAACGGGGCGTCGGCGTGGACGAACCCCTCAAGGTGCCCGCGGCGGTCGACTTCCTCGGCGAGACCTTCGAGTTCCAGGACCAATGCGGCGAAGCCGGGAAGTGCACGCTGCGCGAGGCGATGGTGCGGGGCGCACGAGGCCCGTTCGTCGACCTGGCGAAGAAACTCGGCGCGGAAACGGTCCGCGAAGGTGCCCGCGCGGCAGGGATCCCCGAGGCCGTCGACGGCGCGGTGACGTTGCGGGAGAAGGACGGGTTCCTGATCGGTCCCGGGATCGCGGTCGGCCGATATCCCTTGCGCCCCAGCGACATGGCCGGCGCCTACGCGACCTTCGCCGCCGACGGCCTGCGCGCCACCCCGCATCTGGTGTCGAAGATCCGGGACGAGAACGGCGAAGTCGTGTGGGAACGGCCGTCGGACAGGGCACCCGCGTTCAAGGACGACGAGGCGCTGAGCCGCCGGATCGCGGGCACGATGAGCCAGGTGCTGGCCACCGGACTGAAAGACCGCCCGGCCGCGCTGAAGGCCGGCGACTTCCAGTACAACGAGACGGACGACAACGCCGGCGGCTGGGCGGTCGGGTACACCCCCCAACTCGCGACCGCGGTCTGGGTCGGCTCCGACGAGCCGCGCCGGATGCGGGACGCCGCCGGGGAGAAACTGACCGGGCGGACTATCCCGGCCGACATGTGGCAGCGCTTCATGATCGGCTTCCATCAGGGACTGCCGGTGCGGTGGCCGGACGGCTCCGGCCCGCGGCCCGCCACGACGGCGCCGCGGTGAGGCATCGGCCCAGGTGGTGGTGAAGGCCTCCTTGCCTACCCTGAAAGTAGGGAAGGAGGCCTTCACGCCCCTCCTCCGACGCAGCCTGGGCGAGCCCATGGTCTGGGCGTGTGCCGCGAAAGCCACTTTCGCGACACGATCGCCGACCGGGCCACGAGCGGACCGCCCACCGCACCCGAGACCAGCAGACCCGAAGAGAACACGAATCGCCGGCCGAGTGGTTCCTTCAGGGCTTCACGAGCACGACGGTGAGCCCGTCGTAGCCCTTGCTGCCGACCGTCTGGATCGCCGTCGCGTCGACGCGGGGTTCGGCGGCGATCATCTCGTGCAGCCGCCTGATCCCTTGGATGTTCGGGTCTTCGCTGGCGGCGTCGGTCACCGCGCCACCGCGGACGACGTTGTCGACCACGATCACGCCGCCGGGCCGGACGAGCTTCAGCGACGCTGCGAAGTAGGCCGGGTTGTTGGCTTTGTCTGCGTCGATGAACGCCAGGTCGATCGGGCCCTCGACCGAGGGCAGCAGGTCCAGCGCCTTGCCGACACGGACGTCGACCAGCCCGCCGAGCCCGGCCGCTGCGATGTTCCCGCGCGCGACCTCGGCGTGTTTCGGGTCGAATTCGAGGGTGACGAGCCTGCCCTGCGGTGGCAGGGCGCGGGCGAGCCAGATCGTGCTGTACCCGCCAAGCGTGCCGATCTCCAGGATGGACCGGGCGCCGATCATCCTCGCCATCAGGTTGAGCAGTTTGCCCTGATTCGGCGCGACGGCGATCGACGGCAGCCCGGCCTCGTCCGACGCCTGCCGCGCGCCTTCGAGGGCGGGATCGGACGGGACGAGCACTCCGGACAGATAGTCGTCCACTTCGGACCACAGTTGCTGTGACATGGCACCTCCGCGGCCAACCTACTCCGGGACCATCAGGCGGCGCGGCGTCCGGCTTTCGGGATCACCAGCGGGGTACCGGTTTCCGGGCACGGCATGACCCGGCATGGCAGCTCGAAGATCTTCTCGACGTTGGCCGCGGTCACGACCTCTTCGGGCGAGCCGGTCGCCAAGACCTCTCCGCCGCGCATCGCGATCATGTGCGTCGCGTAGCGGGCGGCGTGGTTGAGGTCGTGCAGCACCGCGACCAGTGTCCGGCCCTGTTCCTGGTGCAGCTGCGCGCACAGATCGAGGATGTCCATCTGGTGTGCGATGTCCAGATAGGTCGTCGGCTCGTCGAGCAGCAGGAGATCGGTCTCCTGCGCGAGCGCCATCGCCATCCACACGCGCTGCCGCTGGCCGCCCGACAGTTCGTCGACCAGCCGCTCGGCGAGGTCGTCGACCCCGGTGGCGCGCATGGACTCCGCGACCACGGTGGCGTCCTCACGGGACCATTGGCGCAGCAGGCGCTGGTGCGGGTACCGGCCCCGCGCGACGAGGTCCGCGACGGTGATGCCGTCGGGCGCGGTCGAGCTCTGCGGAAGCAGGCCGAGCCGCCGGGCGACTTCCTTGGCGGGGAAGGAGCTGATCGCCTGTCCGTCGAGGAACACCGAACCCTGGCGGGGTTTGAGCATCCGCGCGAGCGCGCGCAGCAGGGTCGTCTTGCCGCAGGCGTTCGGGCCGACGATGACGGTGAACGACCGGTCGGGGATGACCACCCCGAGGTCTTCGGCCACGGTCCGGCCGTCGTAGGCGAGCGTCAGCGCGTCCGCGTGCAGGCGGGACGTCGTGCTCTGCTCGGTGAGGGTTTCCACGGTCTCCACGCAGGTTAGGCTAACCTAGGAGTCCGCCGTTGTGGTGTTCCGTAGGTCGCAGTCGGCTCACGACGCTCGTCGATGGCATCATCCCCAGTGCAATCCCGCGAGCGGTCTCGGAGCGATCGAAGGAACGGCATGGAGGACTACCGGATAGTCGCGGACGAGATCTCCGCCGACGTCGAGGCGGGAAGGCTCCGCCCTGGCGACCGGCTGCCCCCGCAGCGGCGGTTCGCCCGCGAACGCGGGATCGCGAACTCGACCGCCGCGAGGGTCTACGGCGAACTCGTCCGGAGAGGCGTCGTGGTCGGCGAGGTCGGCCGGGGCACGTTCGTCCGCGCCGGAAGGCCGCCGCTGGAGACCGCCCTCGCCGAACCCGGTGGCGCGACGGTCGACCTCGAGCTCAACTTCGCCGTCCTCCCGGAACAGTCGGCGCTGGTCGGGAAGGCGCTGGAGCCGTTGCTGCGCGAAGACGTCCTGACAGCGGCGCTGCGGCCGGGAAGCGTCTCCGCCTCGAAGCAGGCGCGTGACGCCGTCGCCGGTTTGCTCGCGAAGGACGGCTGGACGCCGGAAATCCTCTTCGCCGGGAGCGGGCGCCAGGCCATCGCGGCCGCCATCGCCGCCTTCGTGCCGATGGGGGAACGCCTCGCCGTCGAAGCCATCACCTATCCCGTGGTCAAGGCGCTCGCCGGACGGCTCGGCGTCCAGTTGGTGCCCATCGAGACCGACGACATGGGTCTCATTCCCGAGGCGCTCGAAGCCGCGTCCGTCCGCGCGCTGTACGTCCAGCCGACGCTGCACAACCCGCTCGGGTCCACAATGGACGAAGCGCGGCGCGTCGAGCTGGCGGAAACGGTGCGCCGGATGGACATCCCGGTGATCGAGGACGGCATCTACACCTTCCTCCGGCCCGAGGTCCGCCCGTTCGCGGCGTACGCGCCGGAACGCACGGTGTTCACCGACAGCATGTCCAAACGGCTCGCCCCGGGGCTGACCACCGGATTCCTCGCCGTCCCGGCGGAATGGAAGGAACGGCTGGCCGCGTCCGTGCGCTCGGGCGGCTGGGTCGCGCCCCGGTTCGCCGTCGAAGCCGCCACCCGGTGGATCACCGGCGGGACACTGGAAACCGTCGAGCGGGCGAAACGGCTCGACGCCGCGGAACGCCAGCGGGTGACGGCGGCGCGGCTGGCCGGGTTCACCCTGCGCGCCGATCCGCGGGCGTATCACTCCTGGTGGGAACTCCCCGAACACTGGCGCGCCGAAACCTTCGTCGCCGCGGCCGCGCGACGCGGGATCGCGGTCACCCCGGCGGCCGCGTTCGCCGTCGTCCCCGGCCACGCGCCGAACGCGGTCCGCCTCGCCGTCTCGTCGCCGCCGCTCGAGACGCTCGGGGCCGCTTTGGACGTCCTCGCCGGTCTCGCTTCCGGCCGCCCCGAGGACGCCGGCGTCGACTGACCCCACGCGTTTCGTCCTCTGAATGCGGTAGTTCGTAGTGCGAACTACCGCATTCAGAGGACGAAACGCGTCAGGGGCGCGGCGCCCACTTGCCGATGAAGCTGCCGCAGGTGACGGTCTGCCCGGTGAGCCGCGACCGCAGCGCGTTCTCCAGCCCGAGGTAGTCGAAGATCGGCGCGTCCGCGGCGACCTCGGCGGGCACCGGCCCGCCCTTGGCGAGGGCGGGCATGCTCACGGTCTGGAACAGCACCAGGTAGTCGCCTTCGCGGTTGAGGACGTCGGCCGTCGCGAGCATGCGTTCCGGAGCGTCGGCGACGATCTCCAGCGGCAGCGGCCATTCCAGCGGGAACGGGTTGCGCAGGCCGAAGGCGGGATAGGCGAACGGGTTGTCCGGCAGGACGGCCGTGCGTCCCGCGGGGAATCGCGTGACACAGTCCTGGATCTGGGAGATGTAGGTGAAGGTGCCCGGATTCGTCCGGATCCCGCGCATCGACGGCGTCACCTTGCCGAGGTCACCGGTCAGCTTCTCGTGCGCCATGTCGAGATACGCGGCCTCGTCGTGGTGCGCGACCACGGCCCAGCCCGACGCCAGCACCGCGACCAGGCCCATCGCGGTGGCGCCCACCAGCCTCAACCGGCGAGACGGCTCGGGCAGCGGCGGCAGCGCGTCCGACAGCAGCAGGATCGCCGTCAGCGCCAGTGTTCCGGTGAACAGCGTCGGCGTGTCGTTCCCCCAGGACAGGCTGGTCATGAAGCCGGTCGCGAAGACCAGCGCGCCCATCCGCGGGAATCGCCGCGTCGCCGCCCAGTGCACCAGCAGTGCGACACCGAGGATCCACCAGAGGACGTCCGCCCAGCGCGACGCGCCGGTGAAGTGCCCGTCGACGACGGTGCCGACCACCACCGCCACGCCGGCCAGGAGCAGCAGCCGCGCGAGGAGCGCCCCGGCGAAACCCGCGCGGTCGCGGAAGATCCCGAGCAGGGCGAGGAACACCCCGGCGATCACGAAGAAGGTCAAGCCCCGCACCGGCGGCCGCAGCAGGGACGCGGGATTTTCCAGCCACAGCCCGAGAAGCCGCTCGCCGTACGCGGGCAGGCCGCCGGTGAGCTGCTCGGCCATCGCGCCGAGCCCGCCGTCGAGTGTGATGATTCCGAAGTAGAACACCAGAAAAGCGCCCAGTGCCAGCAGATCCCAGCCCAGCCGGGCCCACCAGCGGCCGGTGCGGAACGCGCCTTCCCGCAGCGACGGGTGCAGCAGCAGCCAGCACAGCGCGATCAGCGGCACGGGCGCGAAACTCTGCTTGACGAACACCGCGGTGCCCAGTAGCACCAGACCGAGCCGCCGCGGCCACGCCTTGCCGTTGCGCAGCCCCGAATCCAGTGCCCAGGCACCGCAGGCGGTCAGGAAGATCCCGTCGATCGTGTGCCAGGCCATCAGCGGGAAGGCGTTGAGGTTCAGCAGCGACGCGGCCGCCGTCAGCCCGGTGAGCCCAGGACCCCAGTCACGGACGCGGCGCCGGGTGACCAGTACGGCGAAGGCGATGGTCGCCAGGATGATCTCCAGCATGCTGAGCACACTTGAGACGAAGAAGAGCGGCCCCGGCAGCACGAAGTCGACGATGTGCAGGTACGCCGAACCCAGCGGCCGCGCGGAGATGATGTCGGAATGCGGGACTTCGCCGTGCAGTACCCGCCACGCCTGGGCGAGGATGAAACCCTGGTCCGACGGGTGGAAACCGAAGCGCCCCACCCGGAGTTCGGTGGCGACGGCGAGCGCGAGCACCCAGGCCACGTGCAGGGAAAGCCGCAGCACTGTCCTGGACGGACGTACCACCGCCGCGTCCGGTCCGGTCGACAGCGGGGGACTGGCGACGTCCACACTGCCCCTTCCCGGTCGTCCTGCCTCGGCCCGTGCCCGCCGACCCCCCGGCGTATCGGAAACCGATGGTAGCGGCCGGGGGCGTCCCCCGATCGAGCCCTGGCGGCGGGACGTCAGGGACGGCGGCGCCAGACCAGCCGGGTGACGGCTCCCGCCACCGACGCGAGCGGAGCCTTCCTGGGCAGGCCACGGGATTCCGGCGCTGACTCGGGCATGGCGCGGTAGACGAGATGGGCGAAGAACCGTGCCGTCCGAGGTGCGACGAGCGTCACCAGTTCGGCGGCCGTGCCTTCGGGCAGGTTCAGGATCTCGGGTCGTTTCTCCAGCGCCTTCACCACCAGCGCGGCAGCGCGTTCGGGAGAACTCGACGGCATACCGCGGTAGGACCCGGTCGGCGTGATCATGTCGGTGCGCACCAGCGGCATCCGGACCGAGGTGAAGGTGACGCCGTCGGAAAGCGTTTCCCGGCCGGCGGTCAGCCCGAACTCCTCCAATGCCGCCTTCGAGGCCAGGTAAGCGGAAAACCTCGGCGTGTCCGTTTGCAGTCCTTGGGTCGTCACGTTGACGACGTGCCCGAATCCGCGCGCGGTCATCGACGGCAGCAGGCCCAGCGTCAGCCGCACGGGGCCGAAGTAGTTGATCGCCATCGTCCGCTCGAAGTCGTGGAACCGTTCGGTGGACAGCGAAAGCGACCGCCGGATCGACCGGCCCGCGTTGTTGACCAGCATGTCGACGGCGCCGTGCGCGGCGAGCACGTCCTTGACCAGAGCGTCGACGGCACCGCCGTCGGTGAGGTCGCACGGATACGCCGACGCCTTCCCGCCCGCCGCGACGATCTGCTCGCGGACCTGTTCCAGCTCATCGGCGCGCCTGGCCACGAGGATCACTTCGCCGCCCTTCGCGGCGACGGCCAGCGCGGAGGCGCGACCGATGCCCGACGACGCGCCGGTGATCAGCACCTTGCGGCCGTCGAGGGGTTCCGGCCCCGGACGGCGGCGGCCGCGGTCGGGATCGAGGTGCTCCAGCCAGTATCGGTAGAGCGGACCGGCGTACTCCTCCAACGGCGGCAAGGTGATCCCGCTGCCTCCGAGCGCGGCCGTGGTCGCGCTCGTGTCGAAGTCGACCTCCATGCTCAGATGCGGCAGGACTTCCAGCGGGATGCCGAGTTCCGCCAGCACCGCCGCGCGGGCCGAACGCCCGCCGGGGACGCGGTCGAATCCGGCGGCCGCGGATTTCGCCAGCCGGGTTCCGGCCCGCTTCAGCGCTCCGGACGGCAGGGGAGGAAGGACCGCGGAGATCTTCGGCCCGCCCGCGGCCCGCGCGAAGGCGTTGTAGACCTCGTGAAGCGGCTGTGGCCGGGGCGACGCGAGGTGGTACGTGCTGCCGCTGGGCGCGTCGACGTGCATGAGGTGTTCCATCGCTTCGACGACGTAGTCGACCGGAACGATGTTCGTGGCGCCGAGATCCGGGGCGGCGAGAGGGAGACGCCGGGGCAACGCGGCGAGCCGCGAAATGGCCGGGAGGAAGTAGTACGGGCCGTCGATCTTGTCCATCTCGCCGGTCCGCGAATCGCCGGCCACGGCGGACGGCCGGTACACGCGGAACGGCGTTTTCCCGTGCTGCCGCACGAGTTTCTCCGCCTCGAACTTCGTCGCGTGGTACGGCGACGCGAAGCTCTGTCCGAGGTCGAAATCGGCCTCGGTGAACCGCCCGGCGTACTGCCCGGCGACCGCGATCGACGAGACGTGGTGGAAGAGCCCGGCCTTCGCGGCGACGGCGAACTCCAGGACGTTGCGGGTGCCGTCGACGTTGGCCGCGCGGTTCGCCGCTTCGTCCGCGGTGAGGTCGTAGATCGCGCCGAGATGCACGACGTGGTCAAGGGGCGCCAGATGGGCGGGATCGATGCCCAGCAGGGGTTCGGTCAGGTCGCCGGTGACGGGAACGAGCTTCTCGTGGCTCGGGAGCTTCCCGCGTGAGGTCTCCCTCACGAGAACATGGACGGCTACGGTCTCAGGTCGCCGTAGTAGGCGCGCGACCAGGCGTTTTCCCAGAAAACCCGTCGCGCCCGTCACGAAGTAGGTGGTCATGGCCGGCTCCTTCCGAACGGAGCCGACTCTACCTACTCGGAAGTAGGAACGGTAGTTGTCATTCCTTGTGGTCCGGATGTTCGGCCACCGCGACCACGGCGTCGCGGAGCGCGGCGCGCAAGCGCCCCACGTCCAGCGGCCCCAGTACGGCGGCCTCTCCGGGCGGTGCCACGAGCACGATCTTGTCGCTGCTCACGAACACCGTCACGTCCCTGCGCCTGCCCGCGAGATCCCGGCAGCCGACCGACCATTCGTCCCGGGGTGCCAACGTCCTCATCCTCCCGTATCCCATGATCTCCCTTTCTCGTCCGAGGCTGGGACGAGGCGCTTTCGGGGGCGTGACGCGGGTTACCCGACATTCCTACTGATGGGTTAACCGATCCCTCGTATCGTGATCGACTTCCGCCTTCACTGAGCCGGACGAGCACGAACGGGAGTAGCGTCCGGGGGAGGACTGCTTGGGAGGTCATCGATGTCCGAACCCAGGAAGATCGTCATCGTCGGAGCCGGTCTCGCCGGAGCGACGGCGGCCGGGACGCTGCGAGAGCGCGGTTACGCGGGAGAAATCCTGCTGCTCGGCACCGACACGCATCGCCCGTACGAATTACCGCCCTTGTCCAAAGGGCTCCTGATGGGCAAGGCCGATGAACCCGACTGGGTGCACGACGAGGGTTTCTACGGAGAGAAGGACATCGCGTTCGAGAGCGGCGTGACCGCGACCAAGGTCGAACTCGGCGCGCGGCTCGTGCACGACGACGCGGGCGGTGAACACCGTTTCGACCGGCTCGTGCTTGCGACCGGCTCGGGGGCGCGCTCGCTGCCGGTGCCCGGCGGGGACCTGCCGGGACTGCGGACCCTGCGCACCCTCGACGACGCGCTGGCGCTGCGCTCGGCGTTCAAGGATGCCGGACGGGTGGTGATCGTCGGCGCGGGCTGGATCGGGACCGAGGCCGCGGCGGCCGCCAGGGAACACGGTGCCGAGGTGACCGTGGTCGACCAGGTCGGCTCACCCTTGCTCGCGGTGCTGGGCGAGCAGGTGTCCGGGGTGTTCAAAGGCCTGCACACCGAGCACGGCGTGAACTGGCGTTTGGGTGAAGGCGTCGCCGGATTCACGGGCGGCCCGGACGGGGTGACGGGTGTTCGCCTGAAGAGTGGTGACGAGCTTCCCGCGGACGTCGTCCTGGTGGCCGTCGGCGCCGCGCCGCGGGTCGACCTCGCGCACGCCGCCGGGCTGGAACTGTCCGACGACGGAGGCGTCTGCGCCGACGCCGGCCTGCGGACGGCGGCGCCCGACGTCTACGCCATCGGCGACATCGCCGCGCATTTCCATCCCCGCTACGGAAAACGTGTCCGCGTCGAGCACTGGTCGAACGCGAAGTGGCAGGGCGAGCACGTCGCCGGGAACCTGCTGGGGGAGAACAAGCCGTACCTGCGGAGTCCCTATTTCTTCTCGGACCAGTACGACCTTGGCTGCGAATACCGGGGTCTCGCCGATCCCGAACGGGATGAGCTCGTGGTGCGGGGCGATCTCGCGGCGCGGGACTTCACGGCGTTCTGGCTGCGGGACGGGCAGGTGACCGCCGCGATGAACGTCAACCAATGGGACGACGGGGACGCGTTGAAGGCCCTGGTCGAGGGGCGCGCGGCGGTGACCGCGGAGCAGTTGAGGACCGCTGATCTTTCGACGCTGGGGTGACCACCCGTGCAATGAAGGGGCCTTTCATAGCAAAATTTGCTATGAAAGGCCCCTTCATTGCGCTCTGTTGCTGTGGCTTAAGCCTCCTGGGCGACCAAGGCCCGCGAAGAACGCGAAGAACGCGTCATGGTCCCGAAGGCCAGCAGCGCCAGTACGCCGAAGGCCGCCATCACGATCCCCATCGGGACCGCGGTGCCCGCGCCGCCCAGCCCGACCAGCGGAGTCGCCAGCCCGCCGACGACGAACTGCAGCACGCCGAGCAGCGCCGATGCCGAACCGGCGGACCGCGCCTGTTCGGCGAGCGCCAGGGAGCTCGCGTTCGGCGCCACCATGCCGATGCTCGACACCAGGATGAACAGCGGGATCAGCAACCCGGCCAGGCCGAGGTCCAGCACCGCCGCGGCCAGGACGCCGAATCCGGCGACCGCCGCGATGACGAGACCGACGGTCAGCAGGGTCCGTTCCGGGAAGCGGCCGACGATACGCCCGTTCAGCTGGCCGACGGCCACGATGCCGATGCCGTTGAGCCCGAACACCAGGCTGTACGCCTGCGGGCTGAGCCCGTAGACGCCTTGCAGCGCGAAGGACGAGCCGGAGATGTAGGCGAACAGGCTCCCGAACATCAGCCCGGAGGCCAGCGCGTAGCCGAGGAAGCCGCGGTCGCGGAGCAGGCTCGCGTACTTCCGCAGCACCGAGCCGAACCGCGCGGGCGTGCGGCGTTCCTCGGGCAGCGGTTCCGGCAGCAGGAAGAAGACGACGGCGAGCAGGATCGCGCCGAACACGGTCAGGCAGACGAACACGCCGCGCCACGAGGTCCAGTTCAGGATCTGGCCGCCGATGATCGGCGCCAGGATCGGGGCGAGCCCGTTGACCAGCATGAGCAGCGAGAAGAACTTCGTCATCGCGGTGCCGGAGTAGAGGTCGCGCACGGTCGCCCTGGCGATCACGATGCCCGCCGCGGCGCCGAAGGCCTGGACGCCTCGTGCGGCGATGAGCAGTTCGGCGGTCGGGGCGACGGCGCACAGGATCGAGCCGACCATGTAGAGCGCGAGGCCCGCCACGAGCGGTTTGCGGCGGCCGATCGCGTCGGACAGCGGTCCGAGGATCAGCTGGCCGATGGCGAGCCCGATGATGAACGCGCTCAGTGTGAGCTGCACGGTCGCGTCCGCCGCGCGCAGTTCGCCCGCCATCCGCGGCAGCGCGGGCAGGTACATGTCGATGGACAGGGGCCCGAAGGCGGACAGGCCGCCGAGGATCAGGACGAATCGGGCGCGTCCGCTCGTGCGGGGCCGCGCGACGGGTTCTTCCACTCGCTCGGGCGCGATGGTCATGCTCTTCCCTTCCCCAGTCATGGTTCCGCGACGAATAACTTGCTTAGAGTAGGTAACTATTCCCTCTGTGACCCATCGCACTTCCTCGTCCGACTACTGATCCGATCAATTTTCGATCCAAATCCGAACGGACCCTAGATCTTGGCCAAGCTCGTCGGGTATACATCGGATGTCTGTTCGTTGCTGTGGGAGCCGTTGATTGTTGGCGGTTCGGCTTGAAGGGAAAATCCGTGCAGCTGTTGCGACTCGGGGAGCCGGGAAGTGAGCGTCCGTTCGTACGTGCCGGGGACGGCACGCTGCGCGACCTCTCGGGGCTGACCACCGACATCGATGGCGGCTTCTTCGCGAGCGACGGCGTGGCCAGGGTCGCCGCCGCGCTGGCCGCCGGTGAGCTGCCCGAAGCCGGCCCCGAAGCCGCGCGGGCCAGGGTGGGCGCGCCGATCGCGCGGCCGGGCAAGGTCGTCTGCATCGGCCTCAACTACCGGCAGCACGCCGAGGAGTCCGGCGCCGCCGTCCCGACCGAGCCCGTCGTGTTCATGAAGGCCTCCGACGTCGTGGTCGGGCCGGAGGACGACGTGCTCGTGCCGCGCGGCTCGACCAAGACCGACTGGGAGGTCGAGCTCGGCGTCGTCATCGGCAAGACCGCGCGCTACCTCGAAAGCGCCGAAGAGGCGCTCGAGTACGTCGCCGGTTACACCGTCTCGAACGACGTGTCCGAACGCGAGTTCCAGCTCGAACGCGGCGGCACCTGGGACAAGGGCAAGTCGTGCGAGAACTTCAACCCGCTCGGCCCGTGGCTGGTCACCGCCGACGAGGTGGCCGATCCGCAAGCCCTCGGCCTGCGGTTGTGGGTCAACGGCGAGAAGAAGCAGGACTCCTCGACCAAGGACATGATCTTTCCGGTCGCCGAGATCGTGCACTACCTGAGCCGGTTCATGGTGCTGCGGCCCGGCGACCTGATCAACACCGGCACTCCGCAGGGCGTCGCTCTCGGCCAGCCGGATCCCAAGCCGTACCTGCGCGAAGGGGACGTCATCGAGCTCGAGATCGACGGCCTCGGCCGCCAGCGCCAGAACGTCAGGCAGGCGTGATGGCGAAGATCGTGGGCATGGAGGTGCTCGACGTCCGGTTCCCCACGTCGCGGGAGCTCGACGGTTCGGACGCCATGAACCCGGACCCGGACTACTCGGCCGCGTACGTCGTGCTGCACACCGACGGCGGTCCGGACGGGTACGGACTCGCTTTCACCATCGGCCGCGGCAATGACGTCCAGGCCGCGGCGATCCGCGCGCTGGAACCGCACGTCGTCGGCATGGACGTGCCGACCGACGCCGCCGCTCTCGGCGCCCTGTCGAGGACGCTGGTCGGCGATTCGCAACTGCGGTGGCTCGGCCCGGAAAAGGGTGTCGCGCATATGGCGATCGGCGCGGTGGTCAACGCCGCCTGGGATCTCGCGGCGCGCGTCGCCGGCCTCCCGGTCTGGCGATTCGCCGCCGAAATGTCGCCCGAGGACCTGGTCTCCCTCGTCGACTTCCGCTACCTGACCGACGCGCTGACCGAGCAGGAGGCGCTCGACATCCTCCGCGCCGCCGAGCCGGGCCGCGCCGAGCGGATCGCCCGGATCGAGCGTGACGGATACCGCGCGTACAGCACTTCTCCCGGCTGGCTCGGCTACTCGGACGCGAAACTGGTCCGGCTCGCCGAGCAGGCGGTGACGGACGGCTTCGAGATGATCAAGCTGAAGGTCGGCGGGAATCTGGAGGACGACGTCCGCCGGATGAAACTCGCCCGCGAGACCGTCGGCCCGGACATCCGGGTCGCCGTCGACGCGAACCAGCGCTGGGACGTCTCGACCGCGATCACCTGGATGACCGCGCTGGCGCCGTACGACCCGTACTGGATCGAGGAGCCCACCTCGCCGGACGACGTGCTCGGGCACGCCACGATCGCCAAGGCGCTCGCCCCGATCCGGGTGGCCACCGGCGAGCACGTCCAGAACCGTGTGGTGTTCAAGCAACTGTTGCAGGCGGGCGCGATCTCGGTGCTGCAGCTGGACGCCGCCAGGGTCGGCGGGTTCAACGAGAACCTGGCGATCCTGTTGCTGGCGGCCAAGTTCGGGATCCCGGTGTGCCCGCACGCCGGCGGTGTCGGGCTGTGCGAACTCGTCCGGCACCTGTCGATGTTCGATTTCGTGGCGGTATCCGGCTCCGGCACCGACCGGTCCATCGAGTGGGTCGACCACCTCCACGAGCACTTCACCGATCCGGCAGCCGTCGTCGACGGCCGCTACGTCGCCCCGTCCGCGCCGGGCTTCTCGGCACGGATGCACGACGCGACGCTGCGCCGGTTCACCTTCCCCGACGGTCCGGAATGGACGGAGACAAGCAAGTGAGTGAGTTCGAAGGCCTCGTCGCGGCGGTCACCGGAGGCGCGTCGGGAATCGGCCGGGCCACCGCGGACCTGCTCGCCGCACGCGGGGCGAAGGTCGCGGTCCTCGACCTGAATCCCGGTGACCTTCCCGAAGGTCTCACCGGATTCCGCTGCGACGTCGGTTCCGACGAAGAGGTCCGGTCGGCGATCGACGCGGTCGCGGACCGGTTCGGCGGGATCGACGTCCTGGTCAACAACGCGGGTATCGGCGCGCAGGGCGACGTCACCGCCAACAGCGACGACGAATGGCACCGCGTGCTCGACATCAACGTCGTCGGCATGGTGCGGCTGGCGCGGGCGGCGTTGCCGCACCTCAAGAACTCGCCCTCGGCCGCGATCGTCAACACCTGTTCGATCGCCGCGTGGGCGGGCTTGCCCAACCGTGCGCTGTACTCGGCCAGCAAGGGCGCGGTGCTCTCGCTGACCCTGGCGATGGCGACCGACCACCTCGCCGACCGGATCCGGGTCAACTGCGTCTGCCCCGGCACCGCGGACACCCCGTGGGTCGGCAGGCTGCTCGACGCCGCGGGCGATCCGGAGACCGAACGCGCCGCGCTGGCCGCCCGTCAGCCGATGGGCAGGCTGGTCACCGCGGACGAGGTCGCGAACGCGGTCGTGTACCTGGCCAGCCCGCTGTCGGCTTCGACCACCGGCACGGCGCTCGCTGTCGACGGAGGGATGTACGGGCTGCGCCCGCGCGGCCCGGTCCAGCAGTAGTTTTTCGCTGTCATCAAGGAGGATGCGGTGCGTACGAGGGTGATCAAGGTGGCCGCCGCGGCCACCGCGTTCGGGCTGGCCCTGTCGGCCTGTGGGTCCACGAAGGACAACGCCCCCCAGCCGGGTACGGGCGGGGGCGGCAAGGTCGGCGCGACGATCCCGTTGCTGACCTCGCCGTTCTGGCAGGCCTACAACAACTACGTACCGCTGAAGGCGAAGGAACAGGGTGTCGAGGCGCTGCCGACGGTCAACGCGGACAGCGACTCGGCGAAGCAGATCACCGACATCAACACCTTGCTCAACCAGGGCGTCAAGGGCCTGGTCGTGACGCCGCTGGACTCCGCGGCCGTCGTGGCGGGCCTCAAGGCGGCGGAGAACAAGGGGGTCCCCGTGGTCGCCGTCGACGTCGCGCCGGAGAGCGGCAAGGTCGCCATGGTGGTGCGCGCGGACAACAAGGCGTACGGCACCAAGGCCTGCGAGGCGATCGGCGCGAAGGTGACGTCGGGCAAGGTCGTGCAGGTCATGGGCGACCTGGCCTCGGTCAACGGCCGCGACCGCTCCGAGGCGTTCCGGCAGTGCATGAAGACGAAGTACCCGGACGTCCAGGTGCTGGAGGTCGCCGCCGAATGGAAGGCGGACAAGGCTTCGTCCGGTTTGGACAGTCTGCTGACCGCGAACCCGGATATCAAGGCCGTGTACATGCAGGCGGGCGGCGTGTACCTGGCGCCGACGCAGCAGGCGCTCAAGCGCAAGAACCTCTACTTCCCGGTCGGCGACCCGAAGCATGTCGTGCTGGTCAGCAACGACGGCATCCCGCAGGAGCTCGCCGCGATCCGCGCGGGCGAACTCGACGCGACCGTCTCGCAGCCGGCCGACGACTACGCCAAGTACGGCATGTACTGGATCAAGAAGGCCATGGCGGGGGAGACCTTCAAGGCGGGGCCGACCGATCACGGCAGCACCGTCGTCGAGGTCCGGCCCGGCATCCTGGAAGACCAGCTCCCCGCGCCCGTCGTCACCAAGGACAACGTGGACGACAAGGCACTCTGGGGGAACAACCTGTGAGCGCGCTGCCCGCCGGATCCGCCGCCGTGCCGGTGGTCAGCGCACAGGGCGTCGGCAAACGCTACGGCCCGACCGTGGCGCTGTCCGACGTCAGCCTCACCGTGCACCCCGGCGAGTCGCACGCGCTCGTCGGCCGCAACGGTGCCGGGAAATCGACACTCGTCTCCATCCTCACCGGACTGTCCAAAACGGACACCGGGCGCGTCGAGTTCGGCGGCGTCCCCGCACCGCCCTTGTCCAGGCAGGACGACTGGAAACGCGCGGTCGCCTGCGTCTACCAGCACGCGATGGTCGTCCCGCAGCTGACCGTCGCGGAGAACCTGTTCCTCAATCGCCAGTCGGGCACGGGGTTCGCGATCGGCTGGAAGCGGTTGCGCCGTCAGGCACGGGAACTGCTCGACTCCTGGGACGTGCGGGTCGACGTCGACACCCCGGCGGGCGAGCTTTCGGTGGAGGACCGGCAGTTCGTCGAGATCGCCAGGGCGCTCTCCTACGGTGCCCGGTTCATCGTTCTCGACGAACCGACGGCGCAGCTGGACAGCCAGGCGATCGAACGGCTCTTCGCGCGGATGCGCCAGATGCAGGACAACGGGGTGACGTTCCTGTTCATCTCGCATCACCTCCACGAGGTCTACGAAGTCTGTCAGGCGGTCACCGTGCTGCGCGACGCCAAGCACATCCTGACCGCGCCGGTCTCCGAGGTCGGGCGTGCCGAGCTGATCGACGCGATGACCGGTGAGCAGGGCGGGCTTTCCGTGCGTGACGCCTCCACCCGCGAGGCGCTGGCTCAGGACGCCGACGAGGTGCTGACCGTCGACGGGCTTTCCGGTGACGGGTTCTCCGACGTGACCTTCCGGATCCATCGCGGCGAGGTGATCGGGCTCGCGGGCAGCAACGCCAGCGGCAAGCATCAGGTCGCCGAAACCGTGTACGGCCTCCGTTCGCCGTCCGGCGGCACGATCGAGGTGGACGGGAAGCCGCTGAAACCGGGCGACATCCCGGCCGCGATCCGCGCCGGGATCGGCTGTGTGCCGAGGGACCGGCACCACGAGGGGCTGGTGCTGGAGCATTCCATCGCGGACAACGCCACACTGTCCATTTTGGACCGTATGGGGAAGGGTGGCCTGGCGTCACCGGGCGCGCGATACGGCCGTGCCGCCCAGGCGTTGAAGGACTACGACATCGTCGCGGCCGACGCGGACCAGCCGGTGTCCGACCTTTCCGGCGGCAATCAGCAGAAAGTCGTCCTGGCCCGCGCGCTGGCCGGGGATCCGCGCCTGGTGGTGCTCATCAACCCGACCGCGGGCGTGGACGTGAAATCGAAGGAAGCGCTGCTCGCGGTCGTCGACCGGGTGCGCGCGGAGGGCAAGGCGGTGCTGATCGTCAGCGACGAGCTGGACGATCTTCGTCTGAGCGACCGGGTGCTGGTGCTGCGCGCCGGTGCCGTGGTCGCCGAACACCGGGCGGGCTGGTCCGACGGCGACCTGGTGGCCGACATCGAAGGAGTCGAACGGTGACCGAGTTGATGACCGATCCGAAGACTTCGACACTCGCGGCACCGCCGAAGCGCCGGAAGTTCCGCTGGCTGCGCGAACTCGCCCTGGTGCCCGCGCTCGTCGTGGTGCTGATCATCGGAGGACTGATCAGTGACACGTTCCTGACCTTCGGCAGCATCGTCGGGATCCTGTCCGCCTCGGCAGCGCTGTCGATGGTGGTGCTGGGCGAATCCCTCGTGCTGCTCACCGGGAAGTTCGACCTGTCGCTGGAATCCACCATGGGCATGGCGCCCGCGCTCGGCGCGATGCTGGTCATCCCAGTGGCGTCCTCGGGCTTCGGCACCGAGATCCCCGGCTTCGCGGGCATCCTCGCCGTACTGGTGGCCGGTGCCGCGGTCGGGTTCGTGAACGGCTTCCTGATCGTCAAGCTGAAGCTGAACGCCTTCATCGTCACGCTGGCGATGCTGACGGTGCTGCGCGGCACGCAGATCGGGTCCACCCAGGGAAAGACGCTCTTCGATCAGCTGGACGTGTTCACCGCGCTGGCCACGACGACGTTCATCGGGCTGCCGATGTCGGTGTGGCTGGCCGCGGCGCTGTTCACCGTGTTCGGGCTGGGACTGCGGTATCACCGGATCGGCCGGTCGCTCTACGCCATCGGCGGCAACCGGGAAGCCGCGCGGGCTGCCGGTATCCGGGTCGACCGGATCTCGTGGGGTGTCTTCGTGGTGGCCGGTGTGCTGGCCGCGCTCGGCGGGCTCGCGTACACCGGCTACGTCGGTGCGCTCGGGGCGGACCAGGGCGACGGATTGATCCTTCAGGTGTTCGCGGCTGCGGTGATCGGCGGTGTCTCACTGGACGGTGGGAAGGGCACTCTGGTCGGGGCGCTCACCGGTGTGCTGCTCCTGCAGACGGTCACCAACCTGCTGCAGGTGGCGCAGGTGCCGCCGGAATGGCTGAAGGCGATCTACGGCGTGATCATCCTGGTCGCGCTGATCATCTCCCGCTATGCCGGCGGGAAGGCCCAAACGTAGTCCGAAAGTCCGTGAAGGCCTCCTTCCCTACCTTGAGAGTAGGGAAGGAGGCCTTCACGGAGCGTCCATGGAGGAGAGTGCGGTGTCAGGAAGCTTCGGCGGCCGTGGTGGGGTCGTCGGCGGTGCCGAGCGCGTTGCGGAGCCACTGCTCCACCCCCGCCACGTGCACGGTCGCCCAGGAACGCGCGAGTTCGGGCTCACGGGCCGCGATGGCCTCGTAGATCGCCGTGTGCTGCTCGCGGGTCTTCGCGACCGCGCCCTCCTGGGTGAGCCCGCGCCAGATGCGGGCCCGCGCGGTGGGGCCGGACAGGCTGTCCAGCAGGGAGCACAGCACCGGATTGCCGGAGCCGTCGGCGATCTTGCGATGGAACTGCAGGTCGTTCGCGACCAGCGCCTCCACCGTCGGCGAGTCGGCCAGTTCGTCGAGCAGGCGGCCTAGTTCCTCGATGTCCTCGTCGCTCATGTGCATCGCGGCCAGCGCCGTCGCCGCCGGTTCGAGGATCCGGCGCACGGCGAGGAAGTCCAGCACGGTGTCGTCGCGGTGGAAGTCCACCACGAACGTCATCGCGTCGAGGAGGAGATTCGGTTCGAGGCTGGTGACGTACGTTCCGTCGCCCTGGCGGACGTCGAGCACGCGGATCAGGCACAACGCCTTCACCGCTTCGCGCAGCGAACTGCGGGACAGGCCGAGCCGCTGGGCCAGTTCGGCCTCCTTCGGCAGCCTGTCGCCCGGAGCAAGCTCGCCGGAGATGATCATGTCCTTGATCTTGTCGATCGCGACATCGGTGACCGGCATGTTCCACCGCCCTCCCCGAAGACCTCGGATGTTTGAGTGTTAGTTGACAGAGTGCCATGTTTCGAGTCGAGGAGGCGCGGTGACCCACGGTGTCGCACTACAAAGAGTGGCGCTCCACACCCGGTTGAAGCCGGGCAAGGAGGCCGAATACGAGTCGGTCCACGCCGTGATCCCGCCTGAGCTGGACGAAGCCCTGCGCGGTGCGGGCGTGCGTTCGTGGCGGATCTGGCGGGACGGGCTCGACCTGTTCCACGTCGTGGAGGTCGAGGACTACGCGAAGATGCGCGCGATCCTGCGCGACCACCCGGCCAACATCCCGTGGCAGGCACGGATGTCGGAACTGCTCGACGTCGAGGACGACTACTCGGGCGACGATTCGGGGCTCGGCCTCGTTTGGGAGCTTCCGTGAAGATCCCCCTGTCCCCGCTGGGGCTCGGCTGCGCGCAGCTGGGCAACCTGTACCACGCCATCACCGACGAGACGGCCGAAGCGACCGTCCGGCAGGCGTGGGACGAAGGCATCCGTTACTTCGACACCGCCCCGCACTACGGTCTCGGGCTGTCGGAACGGCGGCTGGGCGCGGCGCTTTCGGTGTATCCCCGCGCGGATTTCGTGGTCTCGACGAAGGTCGGCCGCGTGCTGGAACCCGATCCCGGCGGCGCTTCGCGCACCGACTCGCAGGGTTTCGTCGTTCCCGCCGCGTACAAACGCAGATGGGACTTCAGCCGCGACGGGATCCTCCGGTCGCTTGAGGACAGTCTGGAACGGCTGGGGCTCGACCGCGTCGACGTCGTCTACGTGCACGACCCGGACGAACACTTCGAGGACACCGTCAACGGTGCGTTCCCCGCGCTGCTCGAACTACGGGAGCAGGGTGTCGTCGACGCCATCGGGGCAGGGATGAACCAGGCGCCGATGCTCACGGAGTTCGTCCGCCGGTTCGATCTCGACGTGATCCTGCTGGCCGGCCGGTACACCCTGCTCAACCAGCCCGCGCTCGACGACCTTCTTCCGCTGTGCGCGGAACGCGGCGTGGACGTGGTGGCGGGCGGGGTGTTCAACGCCGGGATCCTCGCCACCGCGTCGCCGGGCACGATGTACGACTACGCCGAGGCCCCCGCCGAACTGGTGGAGCGCGCCCAGCGGATCGCCGACGTCTGCGCGCGGCACGGTGTCGAACTCCCGCAGGCCGCGCTGGCGTTGCCCGCCGCGCATCCATCGGTGGTGTCCGTCGTCGTCGGCGCGCACGATCCCGGCCAGGTCCGGCTCAACGCCGAACGGTTCCGGCGTCCGGTGCCACGCGAGGTGTGGACGGACCTGATCCGTGCGGGACTGTTGCGTGAGGACACCGTGCTGCGACAGGAGGGACGGCCGTGATCGACGCGCACCATCATCTTTGGGATCCCGCGCGGCGGGACTACCCGTGGATGACCGGTACGGCACTGGAACCGATCCGCCGTCCGTACACAGTGGACGGTCTGCGCACGGTGACGAAGGCGGCGGGAGTGAAGGGGACCGTGCTGGTGCAGACGGTCTCGTCGGAAGAGGAGACGCGCGAGTTCCTCGCGGCGGCTCAGGCCGAGCGGCTCATCGTGGGCGTCGTCGGCTGGACCGACCTCACCGCGCCCGGCGTCGCCGAGCGCGTGGCGTCGTTTTCCGGGCCGTTGGTGGGAATCCGGCATCAGGTGGAGGACGAGCCGGACCCGTCGTGGCTGACGCGGCCCGAGGTCCTGCGTGGTCTCGCCGCCCTCGGCGAGGCCGGGCTGGCGTACGACCTGCTGGTGAAGCCACCGCAGCTCCCCGCCGCGCTCGCCGCCGCGAAAGCGTTGCCGGACCAGGTTTTCGTGCTCGACCACGCCGCGAAGCCACCGATCGCCACGGGCGAATGGCAGCCGTGGGCCGATGGTGTCGCGGCCTTGGGGGAGCTGGACAACGTGTACTGCAAGCTTTCGGGGCTGGTGACCGAGGCCGACTGGGCGCGGTGGAAGGTCGGGCATCTGGCGCGCTGGGCCGAACACGTACTGGAGTCCTTCGGGGCTTCGCGGCTGATGTTCGGCTCGGACTGGCCGGTCTGCGAGCTCGCGGCGGCGTACGAAGTCGTCGTGGACACCGCCTTTTCGTTGACGGGCTCGCTGAGCGACGGTGAGCGGCTGGAGTTCTTCGACGGCACCGCGAAGCGCGCTTACCGGCTTCCCGCCGCGGGTACCCGGCCCTCATGACGACAGCACCGTTCGAACCGAACCCCCACACCGGGGAAGTCCGTATCGCGGCCGCGGACGCCGGACCGGGCGCACCGGAGCCCGCCGAAGGCTTCGGCCCCGTCGACAACGAGGACGACACGTCCGTTCCCCCGGACGACGAGGACCAGTGAGCCGGCTGGATGTGCCGAGCCCCACGTGCCGCGCCGTTTGGCCGATGGCGGGGCGGGTATCGAGTGCTCGTGACTTCCTCTATGGAGAAAGAGCCCGGCGCGGGTTCGCTGCCGATCGCCGGTGACCACGGATGATCGTCGTGGCTCTGGTGTTCGTCGCCCATCGCAGAGCGATGGAGTCGCGCACTCAGGCGTGGCATTCCGGGCGGAACCGGATCCATCGGTGATCGCGAAGTTGCCCCGGGCGGTCGGCGTCGCCGAACTGCGGCGGTGAATCGCTCCGAGCGGAAGAAGTGGGCGGCGCGGGGTCCGGGCGCCTGAGAGCCGCCGATCGACGACCTGCGGCAGGAGGACGAAAGATCAGAACTCGTCCTGCTTGACCATCGTCCGCAGGCGGGCCAGTGCGCGGTGCTGCGTCACGCGCACGTTGCCGGCGGAGATCCCGAGCGCTTCGGCGGTTTCGGCGGCGGACAGGCCGACGGCGATGCGGAGGGCGAGGATCTCCTGCTGCACCCGCGGCAGGGTGGAGAGCAGGCGGCTGAGCCGGGCACCGAGGTCCAGGTGCAGGGCGTGCGTTTCGGGTTCGTTGTCGCCGATGGGCCGTTCCGGCAGTTCCGGGACCGGTTCCGACCGGTCGCGGGAGACCGCGCGGTAGGCGTCCGCGACCTTGTTGGCGGCGATGGCGTGCACGAGGTAGAGGAACGAGCCGCCGCGATCCTGATAGCCGGGCAGCGCCTTCAACACCGCCATGCACACTTCCTGCGCGACGTCGTCCGCCGACAGGTAGGACAGGTCGCGGCCGCCCATTCTGGCGCGGCAGTAGCGGACCACGACGGGGCCGATCATCCGCAGGAGGGACTGGATCGCGGCGGGATTCCCGTCGCCCGCGTCCTTGACGAGGGGGTCGAGGTCCTCCTTCGTCAGCCGTCCGCCCGGTCGAGGCAGGTTCTCCGGAGTCGTGTATCCGGGGACCGCATCGGGGGTGACGGTTCTGGACGCGCTGGAAGTTGCTTGCATGGTCGTCCTCCCCGGCCGACCCTGCGACCTTCGCTGTCGAGGGGTCAACACTCCGTAACGATTGAGGGCGGCAGATGCTCCGTAAGATCAGATTCATCTGCCGCCGTTGCGACGCAGCGTAATCGTAGGCGTCGATCGGACGGCAGTAAAGATTTCAACTAGAGATAGCCCATTCGCCGGAGTCGGCTTAATACAACCGAGACTCTGCGCCGGGAAAACGGGCTCCGAGGTAGCTGGACGTGTGCGCCACTTAGCGCACCGCGATCAGCGCGACCGCTGTCGCTACGACGAGTGCCGATGCCGTGACAGCAACGACTCTGTTAAGAGGTTTCGGGGTTCCCGGGCGGCGGAGTGCTCGTTCACGGATCGCGCCGGTGGCGACCAAGGTGATCACCATGGCGCCCGCGAACGCGACCGGGACGACCGCCGTCCCCCAGCCCCGCCGGGCCGCGGTGTGCAAGAGCAGGAGTGTGCAGGCAGTAGCCGCGAGCGCGGTCCGGCGCCACGCCAGCCCGGTCCGCTCCGCTTGCGCTCCGTGATCGCGCGGGCTCACGAAAAGACCACGAGCGCCGCCGCCGTCAGGGTGATCGCGAGGATCCCGGCGGTCAGCAGGATCAGCATCCCGCTCTTCGGCAGCGGCCGTCCCGCGCGCATCGCGCTCTGCACCTGCCGCCAGCGTGGATACGCGCTCGCCGCGACGACGGCGGCCAGCAGGACGCACAATCCCGCCAGGACGGTGCTCAACGCGCTCGGGTCGGGAACCAGCTGATGGACGGCGACGCCGCCGGCCAGCAGGCCGAGGGCCGTCCGGAGCCAGGCGAGGAAGGTCCGTTCGTTGGCGAGCGTGAATCGGTAATCGGGTTCGGAGCCGCCGTCGTGCGGGCCGTTGATCTCTGCCACTTGAAGGAGACTAGGCGTTCCGGCGCGCGAAGACCCACCAGCGAAGGACCGCGAAGCGCGCGATGCCGCCCACGACGCTGGCCGCGAGCAGGGCGCCTGTCTGTTCCAGCGCGGTCGGCTCGGTGATCACCGCGTCGAGCGACGCGAGCACGATCGAGCCGTACGCGGCGTAGAAGGCGAAGGTCACCAGATCCTGGAAATGCCGTTTGCCCGCGTTGCTCTTCCGGGTGGCGAAGGTGACCCTGCGGTGGAATTCGGTGTTCCCGACGGTCGTGACCGCGAGCGCGACCAGATTGGCGAACTGGGGGCCGAGGATCGGCTGCAGGACAAGGAACACCACCGCCTGCAGGCCGGTGGCGGCGACGCCGGCGACGACGTACCAAGCGGCATGGTTGCCGAGTTCGTGATGCCGCTCCGGCGCGCGCCGGATGATCCGGTGCCCTGGCGCCCACCTGGTGGTGGTCATACCGACGACGCTACTCCTTGTTTCACAAACTCGTGAAGGTAGTGAACCACCTGAGAAACTGTGATCCCCGCGACAGCGCCGCCGTTTGGCCTGCGGAGACGCCGGGTAAGCCACAGGGACCGGGTCGAGTACAGCACGCCCCGGCCAACGTCCGACCAGGAGGGAGCGGCCGATGAGCGACCGGGAGACCGCGGAGCCGGAGACGTTGGATCCCAGCGAGGCACTCGACGAGGACGAACTCCGCGTCGACCCGCTCGAAGAAGGCGTCGAACCGCCCGAGCACTGGAGCGGGGCAGACCGCTTCGGGACAACGCCCGCGGAGATCCACGAAGGGGAGTCGCACGCCATGCGGCTGGCCGAGGAGGAGCCGGACGTCGGCGAGAAGTGATCTTCACTCACACGGCGGGCTGTGCCGACAGCCCCTAGCGTGGTCGGTCAAGTGCAAGACCGCGACGAAGGAAGGGCAGAGATGCTGACAGTCACCGAAGCCGCCGCCGAGGCGATCACCGCACTGACCGGCCAGGAGAACGGCCAGGACGGGGGCGGACTGCGGTTCGCGATGCATTCCCAGCAGGGGGACAGTCCCCAGCTCGCGGTTTCCGTCGCCCCCGAACCGGAAAGCGGCGACAAGGTACTCGGCGCCGACGGCGGTCCGAAGGTGTTCTTGGAGCCGGAAGCCGCAGCGTTGCTCGATGACAAGGTGCTCGACGTCCAGCAGGACGAAACCGGCGAAGTCGCCTTCGCCGTACTCCCGCAGGCTCAGCCCCAGCCTGGCAGCTGAGCCAGGCGGGTCTTAAGTCCGGGCCCAGACGCGGACCAGCTCGCCGGCCCGCTCGCGCAGGAGTTCCGCCGCGTGCGCACGCGCGTGGTCGAGCGAAGGCGCGTGGTCGATCAGGGCGGCGCTGCCCACGACCCCGAGGCCGGCGAGCTGGCTCTGGTCCAGCTGGATCCGTCCGGCCAGCACCATCAGCGGCACCGCGTGCTCCTGCGCGCGGGCCGCGATGCCCGCCGGGGCCTTGCCGTCGAGGCTCTGCTCGTCCAGCGAGCCCTCGCCGGTGATGACGAGGTCGGCGCGTTCGATGGCGTCGGCGACCCCGGTGAGCCCGGCGATGAGCTGGAAGCCGGATTCGACGCTCGCGCCGAGTCCCGCGATCGCGCCGGCGGCGACCCCGCCGCCCGCGCCCGCCCCGGGAAGATCGGAGACATCGGGGGTCCCGGCGTTCCGCAACGCCTGCGCCCAGCGGGACAGGGACTCGTCCAGTCGCTCCACCTCGCGCGGGCCCGCGCCTTTCTGCGGGCCGAAGATCGCGGCCGCGCCACGGGGCCCGAGCAACGGGTTCGTCACGTCGGTGGCGACGGCGACCTCGACGGAGCCGAGCCGTTCGCGCACCGGGCCGAGTTCGGCCAGCGCGACACGGCCCAGCGTGCCTCCGCCGAGCCCGACCGGCGCGCCGAACGCGTCGAAGACCCCGGCACCCAGCGCCGCCAGCATCCCGGCGCCGCCGTCGGTGCTCGCCGTTCCGCCGACGGTCAGCACCAGGCGTCGCGCGCCGTTGTCGAGCGCGTGCGCGAGGAGTTCGCCGACACCCCAGGTGTGCGCGGCCAGCGCCACTTCCGGGCTCGGCTCCACGAATTCGATGCCGCACGCGCGGGCCGATTCGATGTAGGCGGTTCCGTCGAGCATCACGTAGCGCGCGTCGACGGTGTCGTCGAGCGGACCGCGGACCGGGAGTTCCACGAGACGGCCACCTGCCGCGACGAGGACGTCGAGCGTTCCTTCGCCGCCGTCGGCGACCGGACAGGAGGAGACCTCGGCTCCGGGCAGCGCGTCGCGGACGCCGTGGGCGATCGCCTCCGCGGCCTCGACCGCGGTCAAGCTTCCCTTGAACTTGTCGGGCGCGATGACCACGCGAGTCATGGACGAACCTCCGTCAGCGGGTTTCCGCCGGTGAGCACCGACGCGACGTTCTCGGCCGCGAGCACGGTCATGGCGGTACGGGTCTCGACCGTCGCCGATCCCAGATGCGGCGTCAAGACGACGTTTTCACGGTTCAGCAGGCGTGGTTCGACCTCGGGTTCGGCCTCGAACACGTCGAGGCCCGCTCCGGCGATCTCGCCCGCTTCGAGCGCGTCCGCCAGCGCGGCCTCGTGGACGACGGGGCCACGTGTGGTGTTGATCAGGTACGCGCCCGGTTTCATCGACTTCAGCGCGTCCGCGTCGATGAGGTGCCGGGTCTCGGGCGTCAGCGGGCAGTGCAGCGACACGATGTCGGAGCTTCGCACCAGTTCGCCGAAGGACACGTACTCCGCGCCCAGGGTCTTCTCGACTTCTTCGGGGGCCCGCGATCGTCCTGAGTAGACGATCCGCATGCCGAAACCCAGTGCCCGCCGCGCGACCGCCTGCCCGATCTGGCCGAGCCCGACGATCCCGAGTGTCTTGTCCTGCAGTGAAGAGCCGAGCAGGAAGCCCAGATGGAACGACCAGGGGGTGCGCGAGCGGAGCAGTCGTTCGCCCTCGCCGAGCCGTCGCGTGACCGCGAGGATCAGCCCGAACGCCAGATCCGCGGTGGCGTCGGTGAGCACACCGGGGGTGTTGGTGACGGTGATCCCGCGCTCCGACAGCGCCGCGACGTCGACGTTGTCGTAGCCGACGGCCACGTTCGCCACGACCTTCAGCTCCGGGCCCGCCGCGTCGGCGACCTCGCCGTCGAGCCGGTCGTGCAGCATGCCGACGATCGCGGACGCGCCCCGGACGAACTCGAGCAGTTCGTCCCGCGTCAGCGGGCGGTCGGCGCGCGAAAGTTTCACCTCCCCGGCTTCGGCGAGCACTTTCAGCGCTTCGTCGGGAATCCACCGGGTCACCGCGATCTTCGAGGTCACGTCCTCAGCCTAGTGTGCGCCGGTTGGTATCCCAAACATGGAAATCCCCGCTATGAGGGAGACGCTTCCCCTGCGCGGGGGAGTCGTCACCCTCGGGCACCCCGGGATGGTGATGAGCGCGGAAAAGTTCCGCGAGCAGGGGATTCCAGGGGGAACATGAAACGATCACGAGAACTCGCCGCCGTCGGCGTCGCGATGATGCTCGCCACGGCGCCGTCCGAGCCGAGTCTGGTCGGTGGCGCCAAGATGCTGCGCAAGGACGGCCAGGACGTCCGGTTCGCCTTCGACGCGCACGGTCTCTTCCCGGAAAGCCGGGGGACGTTCCGGGTGAGTCGCGTCGGCGGCGGGTTCTCCGCCTGCTTCCGGGGCGGGATCGACTGCCTTGTCGTCGGCGGCCCGGTCGCCGTGGTCACCGGCATCGTCGAGGGCGCGGACGTCCCCGGTCTCAAGGACCGCCGGGTCGGGATGACGGTGTACGACAACGGCAGGCGCGACAGGTTCGGCTACGGCTGGGGTCCTGATCCCGAGCACAAGTCCGTCGTGCCGCCCTGTATGAGCAGTGCTCCGTTCGAGACGGTCGAGACGGGGGACTACAAGGCCGTCGAACGGTTCCCGCCCGCCCGGCAGTGGGATCAGCTGAGCCGGAGTCCTTTCCGGGCGGTGCCGGGCGGTGATCGTCGCCCAAAGAAGGAGTGCGCGGGCCTGCCGAACCATGCTATGTTCATATGCAGAACATGTGTGCGCGATCCGAACAAGCCGGGAGTGGGGATGGCTGAGCTGCTGTCGTTGAAGGAGGCCGTGGCACGGCTGGTGCACGACGGGGACACCGTCGCGCTGGAGGGCTTCACGCACCTCATCCCCGTGGCCGCCGGTCACGAGATCATCCGCCAGCGCCGCACCGGCCTGACGTTGATCCGCATGACCCCGGACATCGTCTACGACCAGCTCATCGGCGCGGCCTGCGCGAGCAAGCTGATCTTCTCGTGGGGTGGCAACCCCGGAGTCGGCTCGCTGCACCGGTTCCGTGACGCGGTCCAGCATTCCTGGCCGGTACCACTGGAGATAGAGGAACACAGTCACGCGGGCATGGCGAATCGGTACGTCGCCGGTGCCTCGGGCCTGCCGTTCGCCGTCCTGCGCGGGTACACCGGCACGGATCTCGCCGCGCACACCGACACGATCAAACCCATCACCTGCCCGTTCACCGGTGAGCGGCTGGCCGCCGTGCCCGCCCTCAACCCGGACGTCACGATCGTCCACGCCCAGCGCGCGGACAGGTCCGGCAACGTCCAGATCTGGGGGATCACCGGCGTGCAGAAGGAGGCGGTGCTCGCGGCGAAGCGGTCACTGGTCACCGTCGAGGAGGTCGTGGACGAGCTGGAGCCCCGGCCGGGCGCGATCGTGCTGCCGTCGTGGGCCGTCACCGCCGTGGCCGAGGTGCCCGGCGGCGCGAGGCCGTCGTACGCGGCGGGCTACTACGAACGGGACAACGACGCCTACCAGTCATGGGACGCGATCGGCCGGGACAGGGAGAGCTTCACCCGCTGGCTCGACGAGCTGACGGGAGTGAAGGCATGACCGAGTACACCTCCGACGAGATGATGAGCGTCGCCGCCGCTCGCGCGCTCGGCGACGGGATGTCCTGTTTCGTGGGGATCGGCCTGCCGAGCACGGCCGCCAACCTGGCCCGACGCGGGCACGCGCCGAACCTGACGCTCATCTACGAATCCGGTTGCCTCGGGGCCAAGCCGAGCAGGCTCCCGTTGTCCATCGGCGACGGCGAACTCGCCGACACCGCGGACGCCGTGGTCAGCGTTCCCGAGGTCTTCAACTACTGGCTCCAGCCGGGCCGGATCGACGTCGGTTTCCTCGGTGCCGCCCAGCTCGACAAATTCGGCAACATCAACACCACCGTCATCGGCCCGGACTACGCCAATCCCAAGGTGCGCCTGCCCGGGGCGGGCGGCGCTCCGGAGATCGCCGCCTCCTGTCGCGAGGTGTTCGTGGTGCTCCGGCAGAGCACCCGCACGTTCGTCGAGAAGGTCGACTTCGTGACCTCGTTCGGCCACGGCACCGGCAAGGGCGATCGCGCGCGCCTCGGTCTCCCCGGCGCCGGGCCGACGCTGGTGGTCACCGACCTCGGCCTGATGCGGCCGGACCCGGAGACCTCCGAGCTCACGCTGACCGAGCTGCACCCCGGGGTCGAGGTCGATCAGGTCGTCGCGGCGACCGGGTGGAAACTGAAGGTGGCAGGCGACCTGGGAACCACCCCGGCGCCGACCGAGGCAGAACTCCGCATCCTCCGAGACCTCACAAGGGCGAGCGCATGACCGACGTCTTCCTGTTCGACGCCATCCGTACCCCGTTCGGCAAGTACGGCGGCGCCCTGTCCGGGGTTCGCCCGGACGACCTCGCCGCCACCGTCCTGCGGGCGCTGGCCGAGCGCAACGACCTCGACCCGGCCACCGTCGACGAGGTGGTGCTCGGTGACGCCAACGGCGCGGGCGAGGACAACCGGAACGTCGCGCGGATGGCGGCTCTGCTCGCGGGCTGGCCGACGTCCGTGCCCGGTGCCACGGTCAACCGCCTGTGCGGATCCGGCCTCGACGCCGTCATGCAGGCCAGCCGGTCGGTCCAGGTCGGCGACGCCTCGCTCGCCGTCGCGGGCGGGGTGGAGTCGATGAGCCGCTCGCCGCTGGTCATGCAGAAACCGGAGAAGGCCTTCCCGGCGGGCAACCAGACCCTGTACTCCACCGCGCTGGGCTGGCGCATGGTCAACCCGGAGATGCCCGAGCAGTGGACGGTCTCGCTCGGTGAGTCCACCGAGCAGCTCGCTGAGCGCTACGGCATCGGCCGCGACGAACAGGACGCGTTCGCCGTCCGCAGCCACGTCAACGCCGCCCGCGCCTGGGACGAGGGGTTCTACGACGACCACGTCGTCCCCGTCGAGGGAGTCGGACTCACTCGCGACGAAGGCATCCGGCCCGATTCCAGCCCGGAAAAGCTCGCGAAGCTGAAGCCGGTCTTCCGTCCACAAGGGACGGTCACGGCCGCGAACGCGTCGCCGTTGAACGACGGCGCCTCCGCGCTGCTGCTCGGTGACGAGGCGGCGGGGAAGCGGCTCGGCAAGGCCCCGCTGGCCCGGATCGCCGGCCGGGGTGCGGCGGGCGTCGACCCGGACGTCTTCGGCATCGGCCCGGTGCGCGCGGCGGAGATCGCCCTGGAGCGGGCCGGGATCGGCTGGGAAGACCTGGCCGCCGTCGAACTGAACGAGGCCTTCGCCGCGCAGTCGCTGGCCTGCCTGCGGGACTGGTCGAAGCTCGACCCGGAGCTCGTCAACGTGAACGGCGGCGCGATCGCGATCGGGCATCCGCTAGGCGCCTCCGGCGGCCGGATCCTCGGCACGCTGGCCCACCACCTGCGCCGCACCGGCGGCAGGTGGGGTCTGGCCGCCATCTGCATCGGCGTCGGCCAGGGGCTGGCCGTCGTCCTCGAAGCCCAGTGACCCACTGACCCGCGCTGGAGGGAACAGCATGTCCGCACCCGCAGAACTGAGGCTCCCGCGCTATCGGCGCGATCCGGAGGGCACACATCCGCCGCTCGACTACGCCGGCTATCGGTCGACGGCGCTGCGGCACCCGAAAGAGCCGTTGATCGTGCTCCCGCATCTGCTGACCGAGGTCACCGGCCCCGCGCTGGGGCCGGGCCGGATCGGCGAGTTCGACAACGACCTCACCAAGGGGCACGCGGGGGAGCCGCAGGGCCAGCGGATCATCGTCACCGGACGGCTGCTCGACGGCGGCGGGCGGCCGATCCGCGATTCGCTGGTGGAGATCTGGCAGGCGAACGCGGGGGGCCGGTACCGGCACACCGGTGATCGCTGGCCGTCGCCGCTGGACCCCAACTTCGACGGCGCGGGCCGGACGCTCACCGACTCCGAAGGGCGTTACACCTTCACCACCATCAAACCGGGCGCGTACCCGTGGAAGAACCACGACAACGCCTGGCGGCCGGCGCATATCCACTTCTCCGTGTTCGGCAGCGCGTTCACCCAGCGGCTGGTCACCCAGATGTACTTCCCGGAAGACCCGCTGTTCTCGCAGGACCCGATCTTCAACTCGATCCCGGACGAGAAGGCGCGGCAGCGGATGATCGCGCGCTTCGACCTCGACCGCACGGAAGCCGAGTGGGCGCTGGCCTTCCAGTTCGACATCGTCGTGCGCGGCCGCGAGGCTTCGGTCTTCGAAGACGAGGAGGACGAGCACTGATGCCGGAGACGACGCCTTCCCAGACCGTCGGCCCGTACCTGTCCATCGGCCTGCCCTGGCCGGACGGGCCGGACGTCGTCCCCGCGGACCAGCCTGCCGCGGTCCGGATCCACGGCCGCGTCCTCGACGGCGCGGGAGAACCCGTCCCGGACGCGATGATCGAGACCTGGCAGGCCGACGCCGACGGCCGGTTCGATCACGCCGACGACCCGCGCGGGCCGGTCGCGAGCGGGTTCCGGGGCTTCGGACGCTGCCCCACCGATCCGGGCGGCAACTACGAGATCCGGACGATCATGCCCGGTTCGCTGCCCGGTCCGGCGGGCAGCACGCAGGCGCCGCATATCGACGTCTCGGTGTTCGCGCGCGGACTCCTGCACCGGGTGGTCACCCGGATCTACTTCGAGGACAACGACAACTCCGGGGATCCGGTGCTGGCGTCGGTCCCGGAGGCCCGCCGGGGAACCTTGGTCGCCACCAAGGCCGGCGACGGCTACCGGTTCGACATCCGGTTGCAGGGCGAGGGAGAGACGGTGTTCTTCGATGTCTGAGCCGGTGAAGGTGCACAGCGTCGCGGAAGGGCCCGCGGACGGCCCTGCCGTGGTGTTCAGCGGATCGCTCGGCAGCGATCACCGCATGTGGGAGCCGCAGGTAAAACCCTTGGTGGAGCAGGGTTTCCGGGTGATCCGATACGACAACCGCGGGCATGGCGCGTCACCCGTGCCGCCCGGTCCGTACACCCTCGCGGATCTCGGCGGTGACCTGCTCGCACTGCTCGACGAGCACGGTGCCGAGCGGGCTCATGTCGTCGGGCTCTCGCTCGGCGGGATGACCGGGATGTGGCTGGGCGTGAACGCGCCGGACCGGATCGCGAGCCTCGTCCTGTGTTGCACGTCCGCGAAGCTCGGGCCGCCGAGCATGTGGGCGGACAGGGCGAAGACGGTCCGCGAGAAGGGCACCGCCGCGGTCGCCGAGGCCGGGGTCGGCCGCTGGCTGACCGCCGGTTACGCCGCCGCCCACCCCGAGCGGGCCGGGTACCTGCGCGAGATGATCGCGAGCGTCCCCGCCGAGGGCTACGCGTCGTCCTGCCAGGCCATCGAAACGATGGACCTCGTCGGCGACCTGCCCAAGATCGCGGCTCGGACCCTGGTGATCGCCGGGGCCGAGGATCCGGCCACCCCGGTCGAGCACGCCGAGGTGATCGCGGGCGGCATCCCGGACGCGCGGCTCGAAGTCGTCGAAGGCGCCGCGCATCTCGGGAGCTTCGAACAGCCCGAGCGGTTCACCGCGTTGATCCTCGAACACCTGGAGGCCGCCCGATGACCGACGACACCTACGAGACCGGCATGAAGGTGCGCCGCGAGGTCCTCGGGGACGCGCACGTCGATCGGGCGGTCGCCCGCACCACCGAGTTCAGCCGCCCGTTCCAGGACTACATCACCCGGGGCGCCTGGGGGTCGGTCTGGTCGAGGGACGGGCTCGACCGCAAGACCCGCAGCTGCGTCACCCTGGCCGCGCTCACCGCGCTGCACGCCCACGACGAGCTCGCGATGCACGTCCGGGCCGCCGTCCACAATGGACTCACCGCGCGGGAGATCTCCGAGGTCCTGCTGCACACCGCCGTCTATACGGGTGCCCCGGCCGCCAACACCGCGTTCGCCGTCGCCCAGCGGGTCCTGGCCGAACTCGGTGAGCCTGCCGCCCAGGAAAAGGGAGGCCGCTAGGACGTGTCCGGTAACTCTGTCCGCGGTCTTCGCGCCCAAGCGGTCCCTGACGGCACGGGCGGTTCAGCCGAGTACAACCCGGTACGAGGCCGAACCGCCCGCACCGTCAGGAACCACTTGGATCACGAAGCCCATCGAACAGAGTTACCGGACACGTCCTAGGGTTCTCATATGGACGAAGGCGAGGTGACCGAGCGCGGGGCGCATCATGTCCAGTCGCTGGAGCGCGGGCTGGCCGTGATCAAGGCGTTCAACGCGGACGCGGCGGAACTCACCCTGAGCGACGTCGCCCGCTCGACCGGGCTGACCAGGGCGGCCGCCCGCCGGTTCCTGCTCACCCTCGTCGACCTGGGGTACGTGCGTACGGACGGCAAGTACTTCTCGCTCACCGCGCGGGTCCTCGAACTCGGCTACTCGTATCTGTCGAGCCTGTCGCTCCCGGAGGTCGCCCAGCCGCATCTCGAGCGGCTTTCCGCCGAGGTGCACGAGTCGAGTTCGGTCTCGGTGCTCGAAGGCCGGGACATCGTCTACGTCGCGCGCGTGGCCGTATCGCGGATCATGACCGTCAGCATCAACGTCGGCACCCGCTTCCCGGCCCACGCGACGTCGATGGGACATGTCCTACTGGCCGGCCTCGATGACGCCGACCTGCGGGACTACCTCGCCGGGGCGAAGCTCGACAAGCTCACCGCGCGGACCAAGAGCCGGCCGGAGGAACTACTCGCCGAACTGGTCAGGGTCTACGAGCAGGGTTACGCGATGGTCGACCAGGAACTCGAAGAGGGCCTCCGCTCGATCGCCGCGCCGATCCGTGACCGGCAGGGCAAGGTCGTGGCCGCGGTCAACCTCTCCACTCATGCCAGCCGCACCACACGTGAGTCGGTCGAACAGGAATTGCTGCCACCCCTGCTCGCGACGGCACGCGCCATCGAGACCGATCTGGCCTCGGCGCCGCCCACCAAAGCGCGGCATGGCTGAGGTCGCCGGGCTGCTGCTCGCGGCCGGAGCGGGGCGCCGGTTCGGCGGGCCGAAGGCACTGGCCGTCCTCGATGGGGAGCCGTTCGTCGTCCGGGCTCTGCGGGTACTCACCGACGCGGGCTGCGCGCCGGTCCGGGTGGTGCTGGGTGCCTCGGCCGCGGAAGTCCGCGCGCTCCTGCCCGCCCCCGAGGCCACCGTCGTGGCCGAAGACTGGGAGTCCGGCATGGGCGCGTCCTTGCGCGCGGGCCTGAGGGCGCTCGCCGGAACCGATGCCGAAGCCACCGTCGTGCATCTCGTGGATCTGCCCGGGGTCGGTGCCGAAGTGGTCAGCCGGGTCGCCGCCGGGGCCGACGAAGTCACCGTCGCGCGCGCCGCGTACGAAGGTGTTCCCGGCCATCCCGTCGTACTCGGCCGCCGATGGTGGCCGGAGATCTTGGCGGGCGCGTCCGGGGACAAGGGTGCCCGCGACTGGCTCAAGGGACGCCAGGACCTGCGGCTCGTCGAATGCGGCGACCTCGGCACCGGGCACGACGTGGACCGCCGCGAGGATCTTCCGGGCTGATCTCACGCTCGCCGAGGCTTACGATCGGCACGTGACCGTCGAATCGCCCGAGAAACTGGCCGAAGCCCTCGAAACGGTCGGCTACCTCGCCGACGACGGCATCGCCACGGCAGGGTTCCTCGCCGTGGCTCTCGGCCGCCCGCTGTTCTGCGAGGGCGAACCGGGCACCGGCAAGACTTCGCTCGCGCTGGGACTGGCCGAAGCGCTCGGCATACCGCTCATCCGGCTCCAGTGTCACGAAGGGATCGACGCGGCGCAGGCACTGTACGAATGGGACTTCCCCCGCCAGTTGCTGCATTTGCGCGCGCTGGAAGCCGCGGGTGACGGCGGCCTCGACGTCGAGGCCGCCGAACAGTCCCTCTACACCGAACGCTTCCTGCTCTCCCGGCCGCTGCTGAAGGCGTTGCAGACCGCTCCGTGTGTCCTGCTGGTCGACGAGATCGACCGGGCCGACGACGAATTCGAGGCCTTCCTGCTGCAACTCCTCGACGAGAACGCGGTGACGATCCCCGAGTTCGGCGAGGTGCGCGCCGAGCATCCGCCGCTTGTGGTGCTCACCTCCAACCGGACGCGGGAGGTGCACGACGCGCTGAAGCGCCGCTGTCTCTATCACTGGCTCGAACATCCGGAACTCGGCCGCGAGATCGAGATCCTGCGCCGCAAGATCCCGAACCTGGGCGAGGCGCTCGCGGCACAGGTCGCGACGGCGGTGCACCGGCTTCGCGCGATGGAGTTGCTGAAACCGCCCGGGGTGGCGGAATCCCTCGATTGGGCTCAGGCGCTCCTCGCGCTCGGGATGTCCGAATTGGACGCCGCGACCGCCGCCCGGACCCTCGGTTCGGTCCTCAAGTACAGCGAAGACCTGGACAGGGTCCGGGCCAAGCTGGACACACTGCTCGCCTGAGCGTCAGCGGCGCCGCAGTGACGCGTCGAGCAGGGCGGGCGGGGTGTCGTGCTTCTCCTCCGGGGCGAGGTCGGTGCCCGGGGCGACGATCTCGTCGATCGCGTCGAGGACGTCCGCGGAAAGCACGGTGTCCGCGGCGGCGAGTTGCGACTCGAGGTGGTCCAGCGTGCGGGGGCCGATGATCGCGCTCGTCACCCCCGGATGCGCGACGACGAAGCCGAGCGCGAGCTGGATCAGGCTCAGCCCGGCCTGGTCGGCGACCTTGACCAGCCGTTCGACGGCTTCCAGCCGGGCCCGGTTGGCGGGCCGGGCCAGGTCGAAACGCTGGGGCAGGACGGCCGATCGGTTCGTGCTGATCTCCCGGCCTTCCCGGACCGCGCCGGACAGCCAGCCGGACGCCAGCGGGCTCCACGCGAGCACGCCCATCCCGTATTCCTCGGTCACGGGCAGGACCTGCGTTTCGATCCCGCGCTGGAGGATCGAGTAGCTGGGCTGCTCGGTGACGTAGCGGCCAAGGCGGAGTTCGCTGGCGGCCCACTGGGCCTGCACGATGCGATACGCGGGGAACGTCGACGAACCGAAATACCGGATCTTCCCCGCCTGTCGCAGATCCGTCAGCGCGGAAAGGGTTTCTTCGTCGCTGGTCTTCGGGTCCCAGCGGTGGACCTGGTAGAGGTCGACGTGGTCGACCCCGAGGCGGCGCAGGCTGTTGTCCAGTTCGGTGACCAGCCAGCGACGTGAAGCGCCCTGGTGGTTGCGCTCGTCGCCCATCGGCATGCTCGCCTTCGTGGCCAGCACGATGTCCTCGCGGCGGCCCGCGATGGCCTTCCCGACCATTTCCTCCGACTGGCCTGCGCTGTACATGTCCGCGGTGTCGATGAGGTTGATCCCGCCAGCCAGCGCGGCGTCGACGATGGCGGTGGCCTCGTCCTGGGTGGTGCGCCCGATCGCGCCGAAGTTCATCGCGCCGAGCGCGAGGGTGCTGACCTGCACGCCGGTCCTGCCCAAGGTGCGGTACCGCATGACGATGTCCTCCATGGCAAAATGAGCAAGCGGAACGTTGCTCCGCTAACGATACGGAGCAGTGTTCCGTTTGGCAAGCCCGGTGGCAGAGGAGTGGCGTGATGAGTGAAGAGGGCTCCAAGTCCAAACGCGCGGACGCCCGCCGCAACGAGAAGACCTTGCTCGACGCCGCCGCCGCGGTCTTCGTCACCTCGGGCGTCGAGGCACCGGTCCGCGACATCGCGGCCAAGGCGGGGGTCGGGATGGGCACGATCTACCGGCACTTCCCGACGAGGGCCGACCTCATCATCGCCGTCTACCGGCATCAGGTCGACGCGTGCGCCGAAGCCGGGCCGGAGCTGCTGGCGTCGAGCGCTTCCCCCTATGAGGCGTTGCGGCGCTGGGTCGACCTCTTCGTCGATTTCCTGGTCACCAAACACGGTCTGGCGGCGGTACTGCAGTCCGACAACGCCGGATTCGAGACTCTGCACGCCTACTTCCTCGACACCCTCCTGCCGGTGTGTGCCCGGTTGCTCGACGCGGCGGCGGAGGCGGGCGAGATCCGCTCCGATCTGGGGGCGCTCGAAGTCATGCGCGGCGTCGGGAACCTCTGTATCGGCGCCGAAAGCGATCCGCGCTACAACGCGCGCAAGATGGTCGGCGTCCTCATCGCGGGCCTTAGGACCTAGGTCCCCTTCGCGGCCGAAGACGTGGCGACGTCCCATTCCACGCGCTACAACTCGACTATGGAACGTACACAGTGCTGTGTGGTGGGGGGCGGTCCGGCGGGGATGGTGCTCGGGCTCCTGTTGGCGCGAGCCGGGGTCGAGGTCACCGTTCTCGAAAAGCACAAGGATTTCTTCCGCGATTTCCGTGGTGACACGGTGCATCCGCCGACGCTGATGCTGCTCGACGAACTCGGGCTCGGCGAGCGCTTCGCGGAATTGCCGTCGCGACGGCTGGAGAAGATGCGGATGCTGATCGGCGACGCGACCATCGTCGCCGCCGATTTCAGCCGCGTTCCGGGGCCGCACAAATACATCGCGATGGTCCCGCAATGGGATTTCCTGAACCTGCTCGCCGAAGCCGCGGCCGAGGAACCCACGTTCACCCTGCGCATGGGGGCCGAGGTGCTCGGCCTGCGCGACGGTGGCGGCGTGCGTTATCGCGATTCCGACGGCGAGGAGCGGGAACTGGCCGCGCCGCTCGTGGTCGGCTGTGACGGCCGGGACTCGCTGATCCGCGCCGAGGCGGGACTCGTGCCGAAGGAGTACGAGGTGCCGATGGACGTCTGGTGGGTCCGGGTGCCGAAACTCGAAGACACCGGCAAGGATGCGCAGGTGTTCGGCCGGTTCGAGGGCGGGCTCGCCGGCGTGACGATGGACCGCGGCGACTACTTCCAGACCTCGTACCTGATCAGGAAGGGGCAGGACGCCGCGCACCGAGCCGAAGGGATCGAGAAGTTCCGGGAGCGGATCGGCGGCCTGTTCGGCTGGAACGACGAGCAGTTGAGCGAGATCCGCGGCTGGGACGACGTCAAACTGCTGAAGGTGCGGATGTCCAAGCTCCCGCATTGGTACTCCGGCCGGGTGCTCTGCATCGGCGACGCCGCGCACGCGATGTCGCCGGTCGGCGGCATGGGCGTCAACATCGCGGTGCAGGACGCGGTCGCGGCCGCGCGGATCCTCGCCGCCCCGCTGCTGCGCGGAACGCTGACCGCACGGGATCTCGCCCGCGTGCAGCGCAGGCGATCGGTGGCTGTTTCGCTCGCCCAGAAGCAGCAGCTGGAGGAGCACAAGATGCTCATCGAGCCCGCTCTCGACGGGACCCTGAACGAGCGGACCGTCCCGCTCCCGCTCCGGATTTCGGACCGGTTTCCGCAGCTGACCGCTCTCGCCGCCTTCATGGGTGGCATCGGCCCCCTGCGCGAGAAAACCCCGGTCTTCGCGCGCCGCTGACCCCGCGTTTCGTCCTCTGGATGCGGTACTTGCACGCGCAAGTACCGCATCCAGAGGACGAAACGCGCGCACAATGGGGGAGTGAGCGATCCACTGGCGGGCTTCGTCGGCTTCGCGGAGGCATTGCGCGAAGCCGGTTTGCCGTGCGTCGCGCACCGAGTGCGGGCGTACCTCGAAGCCGTCGGCGAGATCGATCTGGCCGATCCGGACCAGCTGTACTGGGCCGGACGGCTGACGCTGTGCGCTGATCCCGACGACGTTCCGCGCTACGACGCCGCGTTCGACGGCTGGTTCGCCGGAAAGGAAACCGGGTCACGGCGGCGCGGCCGGGAAGCGGCCCCGAAGCGCGCCAGGATCGCCACACTCGCGCAGGCGGGCCAAGGCGAGTCCGCCGCGGATCCCGACGAGCTCCGCGTGGCGGCGAGCGAGGAAGAGGTCCTGCGGCACCGCGATCTCGCCGAGCTGAGTGTCGCCGAACGCGCTCACCTGCGGGAACTGCTCGCGAAACTGCGCCCCGCGCTCCCGGTGCGGTCGTCCCCGCGCCGTCGCGCGGCCCGCCGGGGCACGCTCGATCCCTCGCGCACGCTCCGCGCGATTCTGGCCGGGGGCGGCGAGCCCGTGCGCCTGGCGTACCGGCGGAAGGGGGTCAAACCGCGCCGCGTCGTCCTCCTGATCGACGTCTCCGGCTCGATGGGGCCGTACGCCGACTCCCTGTTGCGGTTCGCGCACGTCGTGGCGCGGCGCGCTCCGGGCAGGGTCGAGGTGTTCACCCTGGGCACCCGGCTCACCAGGGTCTCCCGCCAGCTCCGGCTGCGCGATCCCGAGCACGCGATGCTCGCCGCGGCCGCCGCGGTCCCCGATTTCGCGGGCGGGACGAGGCTCGGCGAGACCTTGCGGGCGTTCCTGGACCGGTGGGGACAACGCGGTGTGGCCAGGCGATCCGTGGTCACCGTGTTCTCCGACGGCTGGGAACGGGGCGACCCCGGACTGCTCGGCGAGCAGCTCGCCAGGCTGCGGCGGCTCGCGCACGTCGTATTCTGGGTGAATCCGCACGCGGGGCGGGCGGGTTACGCTCCCGTGCAGTCCGGCATCGTGGCCGCGCTCCCGTACCTCGATCGGCTGCTCGCCGGGCACAGCTTGGCCACATTGGAACGACTGCTGGTGGAGATCGCCGATGCGTGACGTACTGGACGAACTGCACCGCCGCTGGGCGGCAGGCGAGACGGTGGGGGTCGGCACCGTGGTGGCGACGTTCTCGTCGGCGCCGCGGAGCCCGGGCGCGGCGATGCTCGTCGCCCCGGACGGCACGGTCACCGGCAGCGTTTCCGGCGGCTGCGTCGAAGGCGCCGTCTACGAGCTCGCACAGCAGGTGGTCGCCGAACGCGCGCCCGTGCTGCAGCGCTACGGCGTGTCCGACGACGACGCGTTCGCCGTCGGGCTGACCTGCGGCGGGATCATCGACATCTACGTCCAGCACATCGACCGCGACTCGATGCCGGAGTTCGGCGACGTCGTCGAATCGGTCCACAGTGGACAGCCGGTCGCCGTGGTCACGGTGATCGAACACGAACGGGACGGCCTGGTCGGCGAGCAGCTGATCGTCTGGCCGGATCGCGTCGCGGGTTCGCTCGGTTCGTCGCGGATGGACGACGCCGTCGTCGACGACGCGCGCGGCATGCTCGCCGGCGGCCGCACGGGCACCCTGCACTACGGGCCGGACGGGCAGCGCCGCGGCGAGGGGATGACGGTCTTCGTCAACTCCTTCGAGCCTCCCGCGCGCCTGCTGGTCTTCGGCGCGATCGACTTCGCCGCCGCGATGGCGAAGATGGGCGCGTACCTCGGCTACCAGGTCACGGTCTGCGACGCGCGGCCCGTGTTCGCGACGAAGAGCCGTTTCCCGGACGCCGACGAGGTCGTCGTCGACTGGCCGCATCGCTATCTCAAGGCCGAAGCCGAAGCGGGCCGGGTCGACGGCCGGACCGCGATCGCCGTGCTCACCCACGACCCGAAGTTCGACGTGCCGTTGCTGGAGGTCGCCTTGCGGCTCGACGTCGGCTACGTCGGCGCGATGGGCTCGCGCAAGACCCACGACGACCGGTTCGCGCGGCTGCGTGAAGCCGGGCTCACCGAGGCGGAACTCGAACGGCTTTCCTCGCCGATCGGCCTCGATCTCGGCGCGCGGACCCCCGAGGAGACCGCGGTGTCGATCGCGGCGGAGATCATCGCGCTGCGGTGGAGCGGTTCGGGATCGAGGCTCGCCGAACTCAGCGGCCGGATCCACGGCTGACGCCGGGCAGCGGCACCGACTGACTCGACTTGATCACCTCGCAGGCTGGCAGGGTCTCGTACCGTTTGACGTGCTCGTCGAACAGTTTCCTGGACAGGTACCGGCTCGCCTTGAGATCCGGGCTGAGCAGGACGACGACGTAGTCCCACTGCCCGACGATGCTGTAGCAGTGCTGGACGCGGGGCTCGGCCAGCATCCGCTCGCGGAAGGCCGTGTGGTGCTTTTCGTCGTCGTCGGTCAGCGCGACCAGGATGACCGACGTCATCCCCGCCCCGAGCGTCTCCGGATCGAGCACGGCGACCTCGGCGCGGATCACGCCCGCGGCGCGAAGCCGGGTCAGCCGCCGCTGGACCGCGCTCGGGGAGAGGCCGATGGCGTCGCCCAGATCGTGCAGGGGGCGGGCGGCGTCGGCCTGGACGAGGTCGAGCAGCCGATGGTCGATCTCGTCGAGAGGCACGCAAGAATTTTGCACGCGGGCGGGAAAATTTACAATCGCCGTGATCGGCTCCCGGCCTAGCTTGGGCGTCATGACCGACATGGACCTGAAGCTGGACAACGTCGCCGAGGCGGCGAAGGTGATCGATCCCGTTTTCCTGAACTCTCCGCAGTACAGCGACGAACAGCTGAACGCACGGCTCGGCCGGTCCGTGCTGGTGAAGATCGAAACGCTGAATCCGTTGCGCAGCTTCAAAGGCCGGGGCGCCGACTACTTCGCGGCCGGGCTGGAGCCGGGTACCACCATGGTGTGCGGGACCAGCGGCAACTTCGGGCAGGCCGTCGCGTTCGCCGCCAGGAAGCGCGGTTCGCGGGCCGAGGTGTTCGTCCCGGCCGACATCTCCCCGGTCAAACTGCGGCGGATGAAGACCTTGGGGGCGCGGGTGCGCCGGGTCGAGGGCGAGGTGAAGGACGCCGCGGCCGCCTTCGCCGCCGAAGCGCCGGACCGTGTCTTCGTGGTCGACGGCCGTGAACCGGCGATCTCCGAAGGGGCGGGCACGATCGGGCTGGAACTGGCGGGGGCGGGCGCGATCGACACGGTCGTGCTCCCGGTCGGCGACGGCGCGCTGATCGCCGGCGTCGCGCTCTGGCTCAAGGCGCATACGCCGGACGTCCGGATCGTCGGCGTCGGGACTACGTCGGCTCGGGCGATGGCGACGAGCTGGCGGGCCGGTGAGCCGGTCACCGTCGACCGGGCCAACTGGTTCGCCGGTGGCATTTCGATCCGCACCCCGGAACCCGAATCCGTCCGGCGCCTGCGGTCGCTCGTGGACGACTTCGTGCTGGTCGAGGACGACGATCTGCGCGCGGCCATGCGGCTGGGCGCGGAAACCCTCGGTGTCCTGCCGGAACCCGCGGGAGCCGCCGGCCTGGCTGCGCTGACCGTGCACGAGATCCCCGGCGACCGGGTCGCCACCGTGGTCACCGGCGCGAACGCCGTCTGGCCTCGTGAGTGGTAAGGACGGTTCTAACCGTCCTTACCACTCACGAGTCTGTACCTAAAGGACACTCTCGCTTTCCCCGCATCTGCGTCGTTTTCTCGTCCCTGACACCGTATCTGCGCACCTGTTGGCGAGTCACCCCCTGGTGGGGGTTGCCCTGGCAGGACCTAAGTAGCACGCTCGACTGTGAGTCCGATCACGGTCGCTCCGGGGTCGGTCCGTGACAACCGAATGACCGGCCGCTCCCGAACGACCCCGGACCAGCGCGGGGTTTCTCTTGCTTTTGGAGGCCTGATGCGCATCACCGTCACCGTCGACGGCACCTGCTACACAGACGACGTCGAGCCCCGCACCCTCCTCGTGCACCATCTGCGCGAACGGCTCGGGAAGGTAGGCACCGTGGTCGGCTGCGACACCAGCAACTGCGGTGCCTGCACCGTCCACCTCGACGGGCACAGCGTGAAATCCTGTTCGGTACTCGCGGTCCAGGCCGACGGCTGCGAGGTCACCACGATCGAGGGACTCGCCCGCGACGGCGAACTGCATCCCGTTCAGAAGGCCTTCCACGAGAACCACGCGCTCCAGTGCGGTTTCTGCACCCCCGGCATGATCATGCAGTCGATCGACCTGCTCGCCGACAATCCCGATCCGGACGAGAAGGCGGTCCGTGAAGGCCTCGAAGGCAACCTGTGCCGCTGCACGGGCTACCAGAACATCGTCCGCGCGGTGCGCGACGTCGCCCACGAGATGCGGCCCGGCGCCGGTCCCGAGGCCGAGCGGCTCGCTTCGGACACCGCTTCCCGTGTCGGCGCGGGTGGTGAGTGATGACCTCCACGATCGAACCGGAGGTAGGCAAGTCCCGTCGCCGCAAGGAGGACGAGCGCCTCATCACCGGCAGGACCCGCTGGACCGACAACCTGACCCTGCCCGGCATGCTGCACCTCGCGGTGCTCCGCAGCCCGTTCGCGCACGCCAAGATCGTCTCGATCGACGTCACCGAGGCGAAGTCCGCGCCCGGTGTGGTCGCGGTGTTCACCGGGAAGGACCTCGACCCCGAGGGCGCCATCGGCATGCCTTGCGCGTGGCCGATCACGCCGGACATGAAGTCGCCGAGGCGGCCCATCCTCGCCTCGGACACGGTGAACTTCGCCGGTGAGGGAGTCGCGGTGGTCGTCGCCCGCACCTCGGCCGAGGCACACGACGCCCTTGAAATGATCGACGTCGACTACGACGAGCTGCCGGTCGTCCTCGGCCTGGAGAACGCGCTCGCCGAGGGCGCGCCGCTGGTGCACGAGGATCTCGGCACGAACCGGAACGCGTTCTGGGTCTTCGATTCCGCCGACGCGGGAACGGGTTCCAGTGTCGAAGACGCGATCTCGAACTCCGAAGTCGTGCTCAAGCGGCGGTTCCGGCAGCAGCGGCTGGTGCCGGCGTTCATGGAACCGCGGGCGTGCGTGGTCGACCCGACGGGCAACCAGCTGGTCATGTGGTCGGCCACCCAGGTCCCGCATATCCTCAAGACGATGACCGCGGCCACGCTCGGTCTTCCCGAGCACAAGGTGCGGGTGATCGCGCCCGACGTCGGCGGCGGGTTCGGCGGCAAGATCGCCGTGCTGCCCGAAGAGATGATGTCGACGCTCGTCGCGCAGCGGCTCGGCAAACCGGTCAAGTGGACCGAGTCCCGTTCGGAGACGATGGTCGCCGCGCACCACGGCCGCGACCAGATCCAGGACATCACCATCACCGCGAACCGCGACGGCACGGTGACCGGCCTCAAGGTCGAACTGCTCGCCGACATGGGCGCGTACCTCGGCCTCGTCGGTCCCGGCGTGCCGATCCTCGGCGCGTTCATGTTCAACGCGATCTACAAGTTCCCGGCGTACCACTTCGCCTGCACCAACGTGTTCACCAACACCACGCTCACCGACGCGTATCGCGGCGCCGGGCGGCCGGAGGCCACGTTCGGGATCGAGCGGATGATGGACGAACTCGCCGTCGAACTGGGCATGGACCCGATGGAGATCCGCGAGAAGAACTGGATCAAGCACGAGGAGTTCCCGTTCACCACGGTGGCCGGGCTGACCTACGACTCGGGCAACTACGAGGCCGCGACAGCCAAGGCCAAGGAGCTCTTCGACTACGACGGGCTCCGCCGCGAGCAGAAGGAACGGCGGGAATCGGGCGACCCGGTCCAGCTCGGCATCGGCATCTCGACATTCACCGAGATGTGCGGTCTCGCGCCGTCGCGGGTGCTCGGCTCGCTGGACTACGCGGCGGGCGGCTGGGAGCACGCGGAGATCCGTGTGCTGCCCACCGGCAAGATCGAGGTCATCACCGGCGCCTCCGCGCACGGCCAGGGCCACGAGACGGCGTGGAGCCAGATCGTCGCCGACAAACTCGGCGTCCCGTACGAGGACATCGAGGTCATCCACGGTGACACCCAGTCCTCGCACAAGGGCATGGACACCTACGGCTCCCGGTCGCTGGTGGTCGGCGGGATCGCGGTGGTCAAGGCGGCGGACAAGGTGCTCGCCAAGGCCAAGCCGATCGCGGCGCATCTGATGGAGTGTGCCGAGGACGACCTCGAATTCTCGGCGGGCGAGTTCTCGGTCAAGGGCACGGATTCCTCGACGTCCATCCAGGACATCGCGTGGGCCGTGTTCTCGGCGCACAACCTGCCGGACGGGGTCGAACCGTCGCTGGATTCGTCGGACACGTTCGATCCGGAGAACTTCTCGTTCCCGCACGGCACGCATCTGTGCGCGGCCGAGGTCGACACCGAGACCGGGCGCGTGCGGTTGCGCTCCTATGTCTGCGTCGACGACGTCGGCGTGGCCGTCAACCCGCTGATCGTCGAGGGCCAGGTGCACGGCGGGCTCGCGCAGGGCATCGCGCAGGCGTTGTTCGAGGAGGCCGTCCACGACGAAGGCGGCACGCTGACCACCGGGACCTTCGCCGACTACCTGCTCCCGTCGGCGGCGGATCTGCCCAGTTTCACCACCGACCGCACCGAGACACCGTCGACGACGAACCCGTTGGGCGCCAAGGGAGTCGGAGAGGCGGGAACGATCGCCTCGACCCCGGCGGTGGTCAACGCCGTGGTCGACGCCGTCCGGCACTTCGGGGTGAACGACATCGAAATGCCGTTGACCCCGATGCGGGTCTGGCATGCCATCCAGCACGGGTCGGCCGCCGCGGGCGGGCTGGGCTCCGAAGCGGGTGGCGGTCTCGGTTCGATCGACGCCACCGGAGGTGCCCAGTGATCCCGGCCCCGTTCGACTACGTCGCCCCGTCCACAGTGGACGAAGCGATCAGTGCGCTCGCCGAGGCGGGCGAGGACGCCAAGGTCCTGGCGGGCGGGCAAAGCCTGCTTCCGGTGCTGCGGATGCGGCTCGCCACGCCGACCACGCTGGTGGACCTCGGGAAGATCGCCGAGCTGCGTGGCGTCCGTGAGGACGGCGACGCGCTGGTGATCGGCTCGATGACCACGCATTACGACGTCCAGCGGGACGCGCTGGTCGCCGAGCACGCCGCGTTGCTCAAGGCCGCCACCGACACGGTGGCCGATCCGCAGATCCGCCACCGCGGCACGTTCGGCGGTGCCATCGCGCACGCCGATCCCGCCGGTGACCTGCTGGCTCCGGTGCTCGCGCTCGGCTGCGAACTCGTCGTCGCCGGGCCGGGCGGACGGCGGACGGTCGCCGCGGCGGACTTCTTCCAGGACATGTTCACCACCGCGCTCGCCGCGGACGAACTCCTGGTCGAGGTCCGGGTGCCGAAGCACACCGGCTGGCAGGCCCACTACGAGAAGTTCAACCGGGTCGCGCAGGCGTGGTCGATGGTCGCGGTCGCGGCCTGTGTCCGCACCGAGGCGGGCACCATCGAGGAGGCGCGGGTCGCGCTGACCAACATGGGCTCGACCCCGGTACGGGCGGCCGGGGTCGAGGAGGCCTTGGTCGGCTGCGCGGCCACCGCCGAGGCGGTCCGCGGCGCGGCCGAACGCGCGGCCGAGGGCACGAACCCCACGGCCGACGGCAACTCCGACGTCGAATACCGGCAGCACCTCGCGCGGGTGCTGACCGGCCGGGCGGTCCTCGCCGCGGCGGGTTCTTAGATACCAGAGAGGAGGTCGGCCCGTGCGGCTCGACCACGAATTCACCGTTCCCGCCCCGGTCGGCGAGGTCTGGAAGGCCGTCGTCGACCCGGAACGAGTGGCGCCGTGCATGCCGGGCGCCACCGTCACCGAAGTCGACGGGGACGCCTTCAAAGGCACGGTGAAGGTCAAGCTCGGGCCGATCTCCCTGCTCTACAAGGGAACCGGCCACTTCGTCGAGAAGGACGCCGACGCCAAGAAGGTGGTGATCAAGGCAGCGGGCAAGGACGCGCGGGGAGCGGGCACGGCCTCCGCGACGGTGACGCTCACCCTGACCGAGAAGGGCGGCGTCACCCATGGCGCCGTCGCCACGGAGCTGGCGGTCACCGGCAAGCCGGCGCAGTTCGGGCGCGGGATGATCTCCGAGGTCGGCGGCAAGATCCTCGACTCGTTCGCGGACTGCCTGTCCGGCAAGCTCGCCACCACGCCCGAGCCCGAGAAACCCCAGGAACGCCCGCCGTTGCAAGCGGTCAAGCCGGTGACGGAGGGCGAAGCCATCGACCTGATGGAGTACGCGGGCGGATCCGTGGTCAAACGCGTGGCGCCGGTGCTGGTGGCGCTCGCCGGGGTGCTCCTGGTCGTCGCGATCGTGCGGGCTGTGACGCAGCGGACGAAATAGCCGCTTCGCCCAGCCGTTGAACCCGGTATGAAGGCGGATCACAAAGTCGACGTGGCGGTGATCGGGGCGGGCCAGGCGGGTCTGTCGGCGGCGTATCACCTGCGCCGCGCGGGATTCGCCAACGAGGCGGGTTTCGTCGTGCTCGACCACGGCAAACGGCCCGGTGGCGCGTGGCAGTACCGATGGCCTTCGTTGGTGATGGAGAAGGTCCACGGCGTCTACGACCTTCCCGGCATGTCCTTCGGCACCCCGGATCCGAAACAGCCCGCGGCCGAAGCCGTCGCCGAGTACTTCGGCCGGTTCGAGCGCACCTACGACCTTCCGGTCCATCGGCCCGTCGACGTCCTGTCGGTGAGCGCCGAGGACGATCGGCTGGTCGTGGCGAGCGCGGCGGAAACCTGGGCCGCGCGTGCGGTGATCAGCGCGACCGGTACCTGGGACCGCCCGTTCTGGCCGTACTACCCGGGGCAGGAAACCTTCCGCGGCCGCCAGCTGCACACCGCCGACTACACCGGAACCGGCGACTTCCGCGGCAAACGTGCCGTCGTGGTCGGCGGTGGCGCGTCGGCCGTCCAGCTGTTGCTGGAGATCGCGCCCTTCGCGCGCTCGACGCGCTGGGTGACGCGGCGTCCGCCGGTGTGGCGTGACGAGCCGTTCAGCGAGAACTGGGGCCGGGAGGCCGTCGCGAAGGTCGATCGGCGGGTCCGCGAGGGCCTGCCGCCGAAGAGTGTCGTCAGCGTGACCGACCTGGCGGTGACGCCGGAAGTGCGCGCCGGCCTCGACGCGGGGATCCTCGACCGCCGCCCGATGTTCCAGCGGATCACGCCGGACGGCGTGGAATGGGCGGACGGCACCTTCGAGCCCGCCGACGTCATCTTGTGGGCCACCGGGTTCCGTGCCGCGATCGACCACCTCGCGCCGCTGCGCCTGCGCGCGGCCGGCGGGGGCATCCGGATGGACGGCACCCGCGTCGTCGCCGAGCCGCGGCTGCACCTGGTCGGCTACGGCCCGTCCGCCAGTACTGTCGGCGCGAACCGGGCGGGCCGCGCGGCCGTCACCGAGATCCGGCGCCTGCTCGGACGCTGAGGTCGTCGAGGATCCCGGCCGGCTCGGCGGGCCGCCGGAAGAACCCGGCGTGACTGCTCGCGAGGTCGCGGACGTCGAACGGGTTGTCCGGGGCCAGCGCGTCGCCCTCGGCGAGGTAGAGGTCCTGCGCGGCGAGCGGCATCGACCGGTCCTCGGCCAGCCTGACGTACGTGCGCGGGATCCGGCCCCAGGAGTCCTTGTCGGCGCGCTGGTCCCATTCCTGCCCGGTCAGCCAGAACACCTCGTCCGGCTGGCTCGTCACGACGACCTGAAGGAACTGCTCTTCGGTGAGTTCGCCGGAGATGGCCTTCCGCAGCGCGTCGCGCTGGGCGCGGTCGGCACCACGCCAGTTGACCCGGACGAAACCCTGGCGCGACGGGGCACCGACGAGGAGCGGTGCCAGCGCGGGGAAGAGAGCGGACGACGACCACTCGGGCAGCGCCGGGTATTCGCCGGGCGCGCGGTCCGCGGGGCACTGCGCGGCGATGTAGACGACCCGGTCGATCAGCTCGGGGGATCGCGTTGGCGGCGGCGGTGACCGGGAGCGACGGCCCGGCGGTACTGGAGGCGATCCGCGCGGCCGCCCCCGCCGCCGGAACGATCTGGGTCCAGCTCAGCACCGTCGGCGACGCGGTCGACGAACTGGTCGCGTACGCCGACGAGCACGGCCTCGTCTTCGTCGACGCACCGGTGCAGGGCACCCGTCAGCCCGCCGAGCTGGGCCAGCTGATCGTGCTGGCGGCGGGCACCACCGAGGCGCGCGAGTCCGTCCAGCCGCTGTTCGACGCCATCGGCAAGCGCACGCTGTGGGTCGGCGAAGACGGCCGCACCGGCGCGGCGAGCAGGCTCAAACTGGTGCTGAACACCTGGGTGATCGCGCTGACCCACGGCGTCGGCGAGGCACTCGCGCTGGCCGAGGGGCTCGGTGTCGACCCGCGGCATTTCGTCGACGTCGTCACCGGCGGGCCGATGGACAACGGCTACTTCCAGGCGAAGTCCGCCGCGATCCTCAAGAACGACTACACCACCGCCTTCTCGGTCGACAACGCCGAGAAGGACGCCCGGCTGGTGCTGGAAGCCGCGGCCCGCGCGGGTGTCCGGATGGACGCCGTCGAGGCCGGGCGAGCCCGGTTCGCCCGCGCGTCCGAGGTCGGACACGGTGCCGAGGACATGGCGGCCGGCTACTTCGCCAGTTTCACCGCTCGCGTTTAGTCCTCTAAAGGCGACTGTTCACGTAGCGCACCTGACCGGACTTGCCCCGCTCGAACCCCTCCCTTCCAGCGAGGTGTTCCGGAACGCCGACTTCCCACCAGGCACCGGCTTCGGTCCACGAGTCCGGCTGGGTGCGCACCACGACCACCGCCGGCCGGTGCTCGGCCACCGCGGCTTCCCTCGCCCTCGCGTACGCCGCCCGCACATCGTCCACAGTGGACGCTGTGAACACCGTGCATCCCAGCGATTCCGCATGCCGCGCGAAGTCGACCCGAGGGGGAGTGGTGTGCGCGCTCCGGCAGTCGCCGAGGAAGTTGTTGAACGGCTTGCCGCCCTGTCCCTGCTGCAGCCGGGCGATGACCGCGTAACCGTCGTTGTCACAGACCACCGCCACGAAGGGATGTCCGGCGAAGGCGGCCGAGAACAGCTCGGAATTGAGCATCAGGTACGAACCGTCGCCGAGCATCGTGGTGACCAGGCCCTCGGTATGCGCCATCGCCGCACCCCAGGCGCCCGCGAGTTCGTAGCCCATGCACGAGAACCCGTACTCGACGTCCATGCCGATCGAGCCCGATCCGCGCCAGCCGCCGATCAGTTCGCCCGGCATCCCGCCGGACGCGGTCATCACGTAGTCGTGCGGCTCGGAAAGATCGTTGACCGCGCCGACGACCTGGGCGTATGTCGGCAGCTCGCCGGAAGCGGCGCGCAGGGTGTCGATATGCGCGTCCCAGCGGCCGCGTTCCGCCGAGGCGCGCTCTGTCCACTGTGGATCGGCATGCCAGTTCTCCAGCTGGCCTGCCAGATCCACGAGACCCGCGTCTGCGTCGCCCACGACGGCCAGCGCACCGTGCTTGACCGCGTCGAACCGGGCGGCGTTCAGGGTGATCAGCCGGACTCCGGAGGAGAACACCGTCCAGGACGCCGTGGTGAAGTCCTGCAGGCGAGTGCCGACGGCCAGCACCACGTCGGCCTCCGCGGCCAGGACGTTCGCCGACGCCGAGCCGGTGACCCCGAGCGGGCCCGCGTGCAGCGGATGACCGTGCGGGACCAGGGTGCGCCCCGCCGTGGTTTCGGTGACCGGGATGCCGTGCCGTTCGGCGAAGGCCAGCGCGCGCCCGCCCGCGCCGGAATACCGGACGCCGCCGCCGAGCACCAGCAACGGTTTCCGCGCCGCCCGGAGCAGGCCTGCCGCTTCGGTGAGAGCCCGGCGATCGGGCCGCGGGCGGTGCGGACGATGGGTCACCGGCGCGAACAGGGCGTCCGGGAAGTCGTAGGTCTCCGCCTGGACGTCCTGGGGGAGCGCCAGCGTCACCGGCCCCGCGTCCGCCGGATCGGTCAGCACCCTGGTGACCTGCGGCAGTGTCGAAAGCAGCTGCTCCGGCCGGACGATACGGTCGAAATACCGGCTCACCGCGCGGAAGGCGTCGTTGACCGTGGCCGTCGGATCGCCGAAATGCTCCACCTGCTGCAACACGGGATCCGGGGCGCGGCTGGTGAAGGTGTCCCCGGGGAGCAGCAGTACCGGCAACCGGTTCGCGTGCGCGACCCCGGCCGCGGTGACCATGTTCAGCGCGCCGGGCCCGATCGACGACGTCACCACGCCGACCTGTCGCCGGTGCGTCGCCTTGGCGTAGCCGACCGCCGCGAGCGCCATGCCCTGCTCGGTCTGCCCACGCCACACGGGGAGTTCGTCACGGTGCTCTTCCAGCGCGGTGCCGAGGCCGAGGACGTTGCCGTGCCCGAAGATCGCGAACACCCCGGGGAACAACGGGACTTCCCGCCCGTCCAGGGTTTCCGACCGCTGCGCCAGCAGCCAGCGCACCAAGGCCTGTGCCGTGGTCAGCTTCATGAGACCCGCCCTTCGTGGCTCGTGACCGGACAGCGCGGATCGAGCTCCTGGTCTTTCCACGTCTCGCGGACCCAGCCGTGCGCCGGGTCGTCGCAGAAGGCCATCGACCGATCGTCGGCGGGCCCGGCCAGGACGTTCAGGTAGTACATCGAATAGCCGGGCGCGGCGACACAAGGCCCGTGGTAGCCGCGCGGGATCAGGAAGACGTCGCCGTCCCGGACCGCGACGTCCTCGTCCAGTTCACCGTCGGAGGTGTACGTCCGGTGCAGGCCGAACCCTTCGCGCGAAGGTGTCACGCCGTCGCGGCCCGCGATGCGGAAGTAGTAGATCTCCTCGTTGACGACCTCGCATTCGGACGCCTCGTCGTGTTTGTGCGGCGGGTACGACGACCAGTTGCCGCCGGGGGTGATCAGCTCGCAGGCGTTCAGCTTGTCCGCGTGCTCCCAGGCACCGGGCACGCCGAAGTTGGTGACCTGCCTGGTCGCCTGTCCGGCCCCGCGCACCTCCACCGGCACGTTTTCGGCCGGTCCGTAGCGCGGTTCGAGACGGCGGGTACAGCGCGCCATCGGCAGTGCGACCTCGATCCCCGCGACTGTCGACAACTCGACTTCGGCGTCCCGTGGCACATAGGCGAAATCCGTGACACGGGTGAACACGGAATCCCGTCCGGCGAGTGCGAAGACCTGTCCGTCGACCCGGACGGTGCAGGAACCCGCCAGGGGCAGGACGAACGCTTCGTATTCGCCTGTGCGCACCAGCCTGGATTCTCCGGCGGCCAACGAGAGAACCCGCAGGCCGCTGTAGTCCCAGCCCGCCGAATCCGGGGTGAGCCGGACCGGGTCCCGCTCGTCCGAAAGCGTCCCGAGTGGACGATGCAGCTTGCTCACAGCAACTCCTCGATCTCGTCGGCGGTGGGCATGGCGTCGGCGCAGGCGAGCCGGGAAGCGACGAGCGCGCCCGCCGCGTTGGCGTAGGTGGCGATCCCCACCGGATCCCAGCCGGACAGCAGACCGTGGATCAGAGCGCCGCCGAAACCGTCCCCGGCGCCGAGCCCGCAGACGACCTCGACCCGCTGGGGCGGCACAGTCCAGCGGCCCTCGGCGGTGGCCACCAGCACCCCTTCGGCGCCTTTCTTGATCACGGCCAGCTCGACACCCCTGGCCAGCATCCGGGATGCGGCCTCGTCGGGGTCCGCCGTGCCGACGGCGACCTCGGCTTCGGTGCGGTTGCCGACGGCGACCGTGACGTGGTCGAGCATCCAGCCGATCTCTTCCTGAGCCGTCTCGGTGTCGGGCCAGAACATCGGCCGGAAGTCGAGGTCCAGCACGGTATGCGACCGGCGCCCGCGCCGCTGGAGCATCTTGCGCTGGGTGCCGCGCGACGGCTCGACGGAGACACCGGTGCCGGTGACCCACAGCAGCGGAACGGATTCCACGACGTCCCAGGGCACGTCGTTCTCCGTGATGGTCAGGTCCGGGGCGATGGGGGACCGGTAGAACAGCAGCGGCGGATCCGCGGGCGGGTCGAGCGAGCAGAACACCACCGGCGTCTGCAAGCCGGCCGACGTCCCGACGTGCTCGGGGGACACACCGAACTCCCGCAACGCCTGCCGCACGTACTCGCCGAAGCCGTCCGGGCCCACTTTCGTCAGCACCGACGTCGAGCGGCCGAGCCGCGCGGCGGCGACCGCGACGTTGGTCGCGGTGCCGCCGAGCGACTTGGCGAAGGTGCTGACCCCGGCCAGCGGCACGCCGCTCTGTTCGGGGTAGAGGTCCACCCCGACCCGGCCGACGGTCAGTGCTTCGAGAGTGGTCATGAAGGGGACTCCGAGGCTCGCAATTCGTGTTCGAGGGCTTCCAGTTCCGCGCCGCCCGCCATCTGCCGGGTCAGCTCGGCCAGATCGATCTCGGACTTCTCGTACGCGCCGAGCGACGCGCCCCGTTTGAGTAGCAGGAAGCGATCGGCCACCGGGTACGCGTGATGCGGGTTGTGCGTGATCAGCACGACGCCGAGCCCGCGGTCACGGGCCTGTGCGACGTACTTGAGCACGACACCCGCCTGTTTGACACCCAGCGCGGCCGTCGGCTCGTCGAGGATCAGCACCTTCGCCCCGAAGTACACCGCGCGTGCGATGGCGACGCACTGCCGTTCACCACCGGACAGCGTGCCGACCGGCTGTTCGACGTCACGCAGGTCGATGCCCATGTCGGACAACGCCTTCTTGGTCGTCTCGCGACCTTTCTTCCGGTCGAGCGCCCGGAACGGGCCGAAACCGACCGTCGGTTCGGAGCCGAGGAAGAAGTTCCGCCACACGCTCATCAGCGGGACGACGGCCAGATCCTGGTACACCGTCGCGATTCCGCGATCGAGCGCCTCACGCGGCGAAGCGAACTTGACCGGCTCTCCCTCGACCAGGAAGTCGCCCCGGTCGTGCTGGTGGACCCCGGCGAGGATCTTGATCAGAGTGGATTTGCCCGCGCCGTTGTCGCCGAGCACGCAGGTGACCTCGCCCGCGTCGACCACGGTGGAGACGTCGCGCAGCGCGATCACGCTGCCGTAGGTCTTGCCGACGTCTTTGACCTCGAGAAGATGGCTCATCGCCGCACCCTTTCCGCGCGCCGCCGGAAGGCGTTGTTGACCAGGACCGCGGACAGCAGCATGACCCCGAGGAACAACATGAACCAGTCGCTGTCCCAGCGGGCGAACACGATGCCCTGCCGCGCCATCCCGAAGATCAGCGCGCCGATCGCGGCGCCGATCGCCGAACCGAATCCGCCGGTGAGCAGGCAGCCGCCGATCACGGCCGCGATGATGTACTGGAACTCCAGCCCGATGCCCTGGTTCGCCTGGACGCTCGCGAACCGCAGGATGTTGATCGAGCCGACCAGCCACGCGGCGAGCGCGGTGGTCATGAACAGCAGGATCTTGGTGCGCACCACCGGGACCCCGACCGCGCGCGAACTCTGCGCGGAGCCGCCGACGGCGAAGATCCAGTTGCCGAACCGGGTCCGGACGAGCAGCCAGGCCGCCAGTACGGCGAACCCGATCCACCAGACGATGGAGATCTGGAACGCGGTCCCGCCGATGTCCACTGTGGACGCGAAAACGAAACCGGCGGATTCGTAGCCGTCGGTCGACCGCATCCCGGACACCTGGACGGTGCCGGTGACCAGGCGGGTCACGCCGAGGTTGAGCCCCTGCAGTGCCAGGAACGTGCCCAGGGTGACGATGAAGCTGGGCAGTCCGGTGCGCATCACCAGCCAGCCGTTGAACGCGCCCACCGCGAGGGCGAAGACCAGCGACGCGAACAGCGCGAGCCAGACGTTCCAGCCGGCCTGTGTCGCCAGTGTCGCGGTGACGAGCGCGGTGGACGCCGTCATCACGCCCGCCGAGAGATCGAACTCGCCGCCGATCATCAGCAGGGACACCGCGACCGCCATGATGCCGAGCGTCGAGGCGTCGTCCAGCCAGGTCGCCACGCCGCTGCCGCTGAAGAACTGGTCGGTGACGAGGGTGAAGAACAGGAAGACGACGACGGCGCCGAGCAGCGCGCCGATCTCGGGGCGGACGACCAGCCGGTCGAGCAGCCGGGGTTTCGCGATCCGTTCGTCGAGCATGGTGGTTGTCATCGCGTGCCCCTTTGCACGTACTGGCCGACGGTGTCCACAGTGGATTTGTCGACCAGGTCGGGTCCGGTGAGCACCGGCTTCCCGCCGCCGACGACGTTCGCGTTGTCCCGGTAGAGCTTGAGGAACTGCACCGGTAGATAGCCCTGCTCGTACTGCTGCTGGTCGACCGCGAAGACCACTTCGCCCGCCTTGATCGCGCCGACGACGTCGGTGTTGAGGTCGAAAGTGCCGACCTGGGCCTCCGAGCCCACCGCCTTGATCGCGCTCACCGCCCGAGCCGCGACCTGGGAGTTCAACGTCAGAACGGCGTCGAGGGAGGAGTCGGTCCGCACCGCGCCCCTGATCCGGGATTCGGCGTCGGTGGGGTTGCTGATGTCGACCTGCAAGGTCTGTACGTCACCCGCGAAGCCGGTCTTGGCGCCGTCGCATCGCTGCGCCTGCCCGACGTTGCCCGCTTCGTGGACCACGCAGAGCAGCTTCTTCTTGCCGAGTTCCCGGAACTTCTTCCCGGCTTCCTCACCGGCGATGGTCTCGTTCTGCCCGACGTGGGTGAGCGCGCCGTAGCCCGCGCTCTTGTCCTCGCCGGAGTTGATGGTGATGACCGGGATCCCGGCGCGGACCGCGTTCTCGATCGAGGTCTTGAGCGCCTCCGGGTTCGCCATCGACACCACCAGCCCGCCGACCCGCTGGGCGACCGCGTTGTCGATCAGCTTGGCCTGGTTGCCGGGGTCTCCGTCGGAGTTGTACTCGACCTGGACGTCGAGCTGCCTGCCCGCCTCCTCGGCGCCGTTCTTGACCACGTTCCAGAACGCGTCACCCGCCGTGCCGTGCGAGATGACCGCGACCCGCAGCGGACCACTCGGCTGCGCCGTCGTCGCCGGGCCCACTCCCGCGGTGGGTTTCTCCTCGGCCTTCGGCCCGGTGCACGCGGACAGGAGCAGCAGCCCCGCCACGGCCACCAAAGCCATTTTCAAGCGATGGGACATCGTCGTCTCTCCTCGCTTCTTCCGTTACCTGGCAGCCGGGAGCCGGCTGACGATTCCGTCGAGACGCGCCAGGCTCCTGGCCACATCCCGCTTCGGCAGATCCTCCGGGCTCCCCTCGCTCAGCGCGGTGTCCTGTTCGAGTACGTACCACCCGTCGTAGCCCGCCTCGTGGACGGACCTGACCATCGTTTCGATGTCGACGTCACCGTCGCCGAGGGGGACATAGAGACCTTTGCCCACGGCCTCGGCGTAGGGAAGCCTGCCGGCGCGGACGTCTTCGGCGAGCTCGCCGCGCACGTCCTTGAGATGCAGATGCCCGACCCGTTCGGGGTACCGCTTCGCCAGCGCGACCGGATCGGTCCCGCCGATCAGGAGATGCCCGGTGTCCAGGCACAGCGGGAGAGCGGAATCCGCGAGGAAACGCTCGACCTCGTCCTCGGTCTCCGCGTGCGTCCCGACGTGCGGGTGCAGCACGGTGCGAAGGCCGTGGCGCGCGGCGATTTCCTCGATCTCGCCGGAGGTTTCGACGAGGGTCGTCCATTCGGTGTCGCTCAGCTTCGGCCGGTCGTCGTAGCCGTCGAGACCGGTGGCGGCGGCGAGCACGAGCACGTCACCGCCACAGGCCGCGAACAGCGCGGCGGACTCCTCGGCCTCGGCCAGCGCGGCCTCGGGATTCTCGTGCAGCACCACGGCGAGGAAGCCGCCGACCAGTTCGAGTTCGTATCCGCCGAGCAGTTCGCGCAGGGCGGCCGGGTCGCGCGGCAGGTATCCGGGTGGGCCCAGTTCGGTGGCGCGCACTCCCAGTTCCGCCATCTCGCCCAGTACGGTGCCCGCGTCGAGCACGCGGCCCCAGCCGGGTACTTCGCAGACACCCCAGGAGATCGGGGCGGCGGCGATGCGGATCCGGGGTGTCGTGGCTGTCATCGGCGGCCTCCGGGAGATCGGATTAGAGCGCTCTATTGATTAGAGCGCTCTAATCATGTAGCGTCCGTCACAGTAAAGTCAAGGGCGGGGGGCAGAGCAGGGGGGACAGTGAAGATGGCGCGACCGACGATGGAGGACGTCGCCGCGAAGGCGGGGGTGTCCCGTGCGCTTGTGTCGCTGGTGATGCGGAACGAGCCGAACGTCTCCGACGAACGGCGCACGCGCGTGCTGTGCGCGGCGCACGAACTGGGTTACCAACCGCACGCGATGGCCAGGTCATTGGCGAGCCGGACGTCGACCGTCCTCGGCGTGATGGTCTCCGATCTCCGCAACGCGTTCTTCGCCGATGTCGTCGAGGGGCTGGACGCGGCGGCCGAGGCGGCCGGGTTCCACCTGATCCTCAACACCGGTGGCCGCAGTCCCGCGCGCGAGCGTGCCGCGCTGAAGAGCCTGCTGTCCTTCCGGCCAGCCGGGGTGATCCTCCTGTCGCCGGTGGTCCCCGCGTCGGCGATCGAGGAAGCGGCCGCGCAAGGTCCCGTCGTCCTGGTGTCGCGCACTTCGCGCGCCGCGGGCGTGGACACGGTGAACGACGACGGCGAGGCCGGTTCCGCGCTCGCCGTCGATCACCTGGTTTCCTTGGGGCACCGGAGGATCGCGCATCTGGACGGTGGGCTCGCCGCCGGCGCGGCGGCCCGGCGCCGGGGTTACCAGCGGGCCATGCGGCGGCATCGGCTGCATCCGATCATCGTGCACAGCGAGCACACGGACACCGCCGGGGAGAAGGCCGTGCATGAATTGCTCAGCGACCCTCCGCAGGGAGGGATGCCGACGGCGCTGGTGGCGGGCAACGACTTCAACGCCGTCGGCGCGATCTCCGCGCTCGAAGAGGTGGGCCTGCGCGTGCCGGAGGACGTCTCCGTGGTCGGCTACGACAACACCTCGCTCGCCGCGCTGCGCCATCTCTCACTGACCACTGTGGACCAGCCGCGTACGGAAATGGGCAGGCTGGCCGTCGAAGCACTGCTCGAACGGATCCGGGGCGAACGCGCCGAGCCGGTCCGGCATCTGCTGCACCCGTCGCTGGTGGTCCGTTCGACCACCGCCGCTCCAGAAAGGTAACCACATGAGGTTGGGACTCGCCGGCACCGGCCGGATCGGCACTTCGCACGCCGAGACCTTGAAGAGCTTCGACGAGGTTTCCTCCGTGGTCGTCGCCGACGTCGACACCGCCCGTGCCCAGGCCGCCGCCGCGAAGCTCGGCGTCGAAGCGGCGGCGGACATCCCCTCGCTGTTCGCGTCCTCTTTGGACGGCCTGGTGATCGCCGCGGCGACGGACGCGCATCCGGAACTGATCCTCAAGGCCGTGGACGCGGGCATCCCGGTGTTCTGCGAGAAGCCGGTCGCCGCCGACATCCCGGGGACACTCGCGGTGATCGACAAGATCTCCGGTGCGGACGTGCCGGTGCAGATCGGTTTCCAGCGCAGGTTCGACGCCGGCTACACCGCCGCGCGGGCGGCGGTGGCCTCGGGCGAACTCGGCTGGCTGCACACCTTGCGCGCGACCACGCTCGACCCGGCACCGCCGCCCGCCGAGTACGTCGCGCACTCCGGTGGCCTGTTCCGCGACTGCGGCGTGCACGACTTCGACGTCGTCCGGTTCGTGAGCGGCCGCGAGGTCGTCGAGGTCTACGCGGTCGGTGCCAACAAGGGCGAGCGGTTCTTCGTCGACGCAGGTGACGTCGACACAGCGGCCGCGACGCTGACGCTGGACGACGGAACGCTGGCGGTGGTTTCGCTGACGCGCTATAACGGCGCGGGCTACGACGTCCGGCTGGAAGTCCTCGGCTCGGCGGGCAACGCCGTGGTCGGCCTGGACGACCGCGCGCCGCTGACCTCGGTGGAACCCGGCGTCCAGCCGTTGCCCGGCCCGGCCTATCCCGGGTTCATGGAACGCTTCCGCCCCGCGTACATCAGCGAACTGAAGGCGTTCCTCGACGTCGTCGCCGGTCGCGCACCGAGCCCGTGCGGCGCGGCGGACGCACTGGAGGCGTTCTACATCGCCGAGGCGTGCGAGGTCTCGCGCCGCGAACGCCGCCCGGTCCGCGTGGACGAGGTCCGCGTCTGACCACGGGAGTCACGACCGCTGTACCGATGTCGGCGGTTCGCGTGATCGACCCGACTGGGTGGACGACACGAGCGTGACCGGGTTCCGCCGCGAGTCGTCCGCCCCATCACGCGAGTCGTCCGTCCAGTCACGCGAAATCGCCGCACCCTGGCACGGCGTCACCGCGCCGCGAAGGCAGCTTCCTGCCATAAACAGCCCGCCGCGAGCCACTTCTCGCTACGGTGGCCACGAACCACGACAGGCGGCCGGTTCGTGCCGCCGAACGCGCGAGGAGTGCGGATGCAGCCGAATCCACCGCAGCCCGGCTTTCCGCAGTACGGTCAGCCGACCGCGAGCGGACCCGCGCCGTGGAGCGAGCCGAGGCCGCCCAAGCCGAGGGCCGACGCCGCGGCGGCGATGGTCGCAGGCATCCTGGCGCTGCTCGCCGCCGCCATGCTCGTCTGGTTCGCGCTCTACAACGTCATCGTCGCCACGGAGGCGGACGATCGCCCGTCGGGCATCGTGGTGCAGAACATGGTCAGCGGCACCATCTCCGCCGTGGTCCTGGTGATCGCGGCGGTGTTCACGTTCGCCCGCCGGATTCCCGCCGCGTGGACTCTGTTCGGGCTTTGCGTGTTCTACGTGGTCGCGGTCTTCGTGGGGACGCCCCTGGTGTGGGGCACGCCGTTCGGCGCTCAGGTCAAGTGGCTCTTCAGCTTCGACGACGGCGACAGCACCGCCATGGCGGTGACGATCATCCTCGCCGTTCTGACGGCGATCGCGGCGGCGATCGCCGGTAGCGTGAAATCCAACGGCGGGAAGAACTATAGCTCGTCCAGGATCAGCTTCGCGCGTTCTTCGACGAGCCGGTAGCCGGAGCGCGCGGCGAGCTCCTGTGCCAGTTCGCCGTGCGTCCGGGCCTCCGCGAGCTTTCCCAGTTTCAGCAGGGTTTCCGCGAGTCCGGTGCGTGCGGTGGCCTCGCACCAGAAGAAGCTGGTCGTCCGCGCGATGGACAACGCGAGCCGATAGCGCTCGGCGGCCTCTTCCGGCAAGCTGAGCCGCAGGCAGACCTCGCCGAGCCCGACGAGCGTCCAGGCTTCGGTGCCTCGGTCGCCGATCTTGCGGGTGAGTTCGACGGCTTCGAGCGCGTCCGCACGGTTCTGCTCGCTCGGGTCGCGCCTGCTTTCGAGCACGGCCCTGCCGGAGAGCGCCGTCGCCTCGCCGTAGGTGTAGCCCAGCTCGCGGTTGGCCGCGAGTGCGCGGGTGTAGAAATCGTAGGCGTCGTCGAGGCGGCCGAGGTCGCGGTGCACGTTGCCGAGGTCGACCAGCAGGACCGCGACGCTGAACCGGGCGCCGTCCCGTTCGGAGACCGCGAGCGCGCGCGTGAAGTTGGCGAGCGCCTCGTCGAGCTGCCCCGTCTGCCAGTACGGGAAACCGAGGTTCGCCAGCGCCATCGAGACGGCGGGCATGTTGAGTTCTTCGCACAGCCGCAGGGATTCCAGCCCGCAGCGGATCGCCTCCTGCGGGTCGCCGAGACGCTGGTGCACCGCGCTGAGATTGTTGAGCACGGCCGCGCGGCCGGCGTCCCAGCCGTCGAGGAGATCACCGCGCAAGGCGCTGGTGAGGTGTTCGCGCGCTTCGTCGTAGCGGCCGCTGTTGACGCAGGCCAGCGCGATGCTCAGATGCATCGCGGCCTGGGCTTGCCCTGCGCCGCTGCGGCGCGCGGCCTGGAGCGCGGTCGAGGCCGTGTCGATCCATTCCGCGTGATGCCCGCGTTGGTGGAAAAAGGCGCGGAGCGCGTCGGCGAGATGCCAGGAGAACTCGGGCGGGCCGTGTTCGGCACTGTGCTCGACGGCGGCGGCGAGGTTCGGCCATTCGGCGTCCAGCCAGGCCAGCGCCTCTTCGGTGTCGGCGAAGGGTTTGCCCGCGGGTTCTTCGCGCGGCAGGCGCAGGAAGTGCGGGATGAGGGCACGTCCCGCGGCGTCGGCGGTGCTCAGGTAGCTCTCGAAGAGCCGCCTCTCCGCGGCGTCACGTTCGGCCTTGGAGTCCTCCGACAGCGTGCGGCCCGCCGCGAAACTGCGGAGAAGATCGTGAAACCGGTAGCGCCCCGGGGTGTAGCGCTCGACCAGGTGCGCCGCCGCGAGCGCCTTGAGCTGCTGGTTCGCCTTCGAGTGCGGAACGCCGGTCAGTGCCTGCGCGGCGGGAGCGGTGAACGTCTGGCCCGGAACCAGCGCGAGACGGCGGAACAGCTCGCGGTGCTCCTCGGGAAGCGCCCGGTAGGAGACGCCGAACGCCGTGGTCACGGCGCTTTCCTCGGCGCCGTCGACGGTCAGCTCCGCCAGCGGGTCACCACCGGCGAGCTCGCGGGCGAGTTCGGCGATCTCGGGTTCGCCACTGGCACCGAGGTTGGCCGCCGCGATCCGGAGGGCGAGCGGAAGATGCCCGCACAGCCGCGCCAGTTCCGCGGCCGCGACGGCCTCGGCGGCGACGGTTTCGCTGCCGAGCACGGCTTCCAGCAGGTGCCGCGCGTCTTCGGCGGGCAGCACGGACAGCGGGAGCGCGCGGGCGCCGGTGCGCGCGATGAGGTCGCCGAGCCGCTGGCGGCTGGTGACCAGGACGGTGCCCGAAGGCGGCAGCAGCGGCAGCACCTGGCCGCTGTCGCGCACGTTGTCGAGCACCAGCAGCACCCGGCGGTCGGCGAGGAAGGAGCGGAGCAACGCGGCCCGCGTGTCGGTGTCCGGGGGGATCGCCTTGGGCGCGGTGCCGAGTGCCTGCAGGAGCTGGGTGAGCGCGACGGCCGGGGTGAGTGGTTCGTGGTCGGGATCGAAGCCGCGCAGGTCGAGATAGAGCTGGCCGTCGGGGAACGCGTCGCGGACGCGGTGGGCCCAGCGGACCGCGAGCGCGGTCTTGCCGACCCCGGCGGTCCCGCTGATGACCCAGATGTCGGTGCCGTCGGCCGGGTGCCGGGCGGCCTCGTCGAGCCGTTCCAGTTCGGCCGCGCGTCCGGCGAATCCCCGGACGTCGTGTGGCAACTGGGCCGGGCGGACAGGCCTGGTCGCGGGTTCCAGCGCGGGATCGGCGGCGAGGATGGCGGCTTCCAGGCGTCGCAGCTCGGGAGAGGGATCGAGGCCCAGCTCGGTACCGAGCCGGCCCCGCAGCGCCCGGAACGCCTCGAGAGCGTCGTCGGTACGGCCTTCGCGGTGCAGCGCGAGCATGAGCTGGCCGACGAACCGCTGGCGCAAGGGATGCGCGGCGACCAGCTCGGTCAGCTCCGCGAGGACCTGCCTGCCGCGGCCGAGCCGCAGCTGCGCTTCGGCGCGATCCTCGAGCGCCGTCCAGCGCGCCTCGTTCATGCCGCCGCGAAGCCGCTGGGCGACCTCGCCGCTCACCACATCGGACAACGCCTCGCCGCGCCACAGGCCGAGCGCCTCGTCCAAGAGCTCCACGGCGGTCTCGTCGTCGGCGTCGCGGGCTTGCGCGGTCAGCTCGGTGAAGCGGTGCAGGTCGACCTGACGTGGGTCGACCTTGAGCAGGTACCGGGTCCCCTCGGAGACGATCTCCGGCCCGCCCGCGCCGCGGAACACCGCGCGCAGCCTGGACACCAGCGCTTGAACGGTGTTCCGTGCACTGGCGGGGGGTTCTTCGGGCCAGAGCAGGTCGATGATCCGGTCGCGCGGCACCGGCTTGCCCGCCTCCAGCAGCAGAACCGCCAGCACGAGCCGTTGTTTGGGCGAGCCGAGATCGACCGGAACGCCACCGGCCCGCGCCTCGACGGCGCCGAGGACGCGGAACTCCACGCGGCCACCTCCGCTCACCCTCGTCGGAGCCTGCAAGCGTAGTGCAAGCGCCCTGCATCCGGACGGCGTGATCCTTGCCTGTGTCCACCGAGGACCCGTCGCCGGAACCGTGCCCAACCAACCAGACGGGCAGGACCCCCCATTCGGTTCCGGTACGACGGTGGGCACCTTCACTTTCACAGGCACCGCCAATCTGAGGGCGGTGGGGGTTGGGGGTAGTGCCAGCTCGACGTCTTCCCCCGTGTCGTCGAACTGGCGCTTCTTCTTGACTGGGGCTGGGGTTTTCCGTGAAGGCCTCCTTGAGGGAATCAGAGTCCCTCAAGGAGGCCTTCACGGCTTTTCGGCGTGATCACTTGACAGGCGCCGACGTCTGCCTGCACCCTTTCACTACTTAATTAGTGAAAGGGTGTTGCCAGTGGTCACCTTCCACTTGGACAAGGGCTCGGGCGTCGCGACGTACGTTCAGCTCGTCCAGCAGGTCAAGAACGCCCTGCGCCTGGGCTTGCTGGAGCCGGGGGACCGGCTGCCGACGGCGAAGGAAGTGGTCGCCGAGCTGGCGATCAATCCCAACACCGTCCTCAAGGCCTATCGCGAGCTGGAACGCGAAGGGCTCGTCGAGGGGAAGCCGGGCCTCGGCACCTTCGTCAAGAAGACGCTCGGAGGCGCTTCGTTCGCGGAGCACACCCGCTTGCGGAAGAGCCTCGCAGTGTGGGTCCGCGACGCACGCGAATCGGGGCTGGATCAGGAAGACGTCGAGGCGCTGTTCACCTCGGTGGTGGTCGATGGCTTTCGAGGGGAGCGGACGGCATGACCGATGAACCCGTCATCGAGGCGACCGGACTCGGCAAGCGCTACCGCCGCAAGTGGGCGCTGCGCGACTGTTCCCTCGCCGTCCCGAAAGGGCGCGTCGTCGCGCTGGTCGGGCCCAATGGCGCGGGCAAGACGACCCTCCTGCACCTGGCCGTCGGACTGCTCGACGCGACCCTCGGCTCGGTCGCGATCCAGGGCACCGCCGCCTTCCTCGCGCAGGACAAGCCGTTGTACTCCGGCTTCAGCATCGCGGAGATGCTCAAGTTCGGCAGACGCCTCAACCCCGGATGGGACGACGAGTTCGCGCTCAAGCGCATCGATTCACTCGGGCTTCCCTTGCGGCACAAGGTCGGCAAGCTCTCCGGCGGGCAGCGCGCGCAGGTGGCCCTCACCTTGGCCCTCGCGAAACGCCCGGACCTCCTGGTGCTCGACGAGCCGCTCGCGAACCTCGACCCGCTGGCCCGGCACGAGGTCATGCGGGGGTTGATGGAGGCGGTCGCCGAGACCGGGATGACCGTCCTGCTCTCGTCCCACGTCGTCTCCGATCTGGAGAACACCTGCGACTGGCTGATCGTCCTCAACGGCGGTCGTGTCCAGGTCAGCGGCGACATCGACGAACTCGTCGCCGGGCACCGGACCTTGGTCGGCCCCGCCGAGGAGGCCGACGCGCTGGCCAGGCGGGTCGCGATCGTGGACGAGGCCAGGGCGGGGAGGCAGGCGACCGTCTTCGCCCGCACCGAACCGGCCCCGCTGGGTCCACAGTGGACCGAACGGCCGGCGAACCTGGAGGAATTGGTACTCGCCTACCTGCGGCGGCCCGAATCCGCGAGCCTGCCTCGCCCGACACTGGCTTCGGCGTAAGGGGGAACGATGCTCTGGCTCACCTGCCGTCAGCACCGGATGCAGCTGATGATCACCGCCGGTCTGCTCGTCGCCGTCGGAATCATCTTGCTGATCAACGGAAACGCCGCCGCGGACAGTCCGGCCCCGGCGAAGCTCTTCGCGGATCTGTACCAGTACCTCTCCTGGCTCCAGGTCGTCCCGGTCGCGATCGGCGTCTTCTGGGGCGCCCCTCTGGTCGCGGCCGAATTCGAACGCGGCACCACGAAACTCGCCTGGACCCAGTCGATCTCACGGTTCCACTGGCTCGGAGTGAAACTGGCCTTCCTCGCCGTTCTCGCCACCCTCGGCGGGCTCGCGTTCGGCGCGATGATGCAGCGCTGGGTGGAGGTCTTCCCGGCCGATCGCGGCGACACCGCCTTCGCCAGCCGTTTCGACAACCCGGTCCTGTTCACGATGACCGGCGTCGCGCCGGGCGCGTGGTGGCTCTTCGGGTTCGTGCTCGGCACCGCCGCGGGCGCGCTCATCCGCAAGACCCTGCCCGCCATCGCCGTCACCATCGCGGTGTCGGTGGGCCTGATGATCGGCCTGAGCAACGTCCGTGACGGCTACGCGGAACCCCGGCTCGTCGCGCTGGGCGCGGAACCCGCGGGCCGGGTCGTCGAGATGGTCAGGGACGCCGCCGGCGAGATCTCCGCGCTCAAGGTCCTGCCCGCGGACTGGTACTGGCGCTTCCAGTGGACCGAAGCCGCGATCCTGACGGGCGTCTCGCTCCTGCTGGCCGTCGCCGCGACCTTCGCCATCCGCCGCCGCTCTTAGAAAGGGGTAAGTCAAATGTGGCGTGACCTAGCCTCTGCGGTGAAGGACCCCTTCGCTGGGTCAAGACAGAGAGGCGGCCTTCGCGGCGTGGTGCTGGACTGGCCGACAGGAGCCAGCCAGCTGCCCTCTGAGTGTCCACAAGGGACGCTTTCTGGTAGCGAAATGTCTGCTTCAAGGTCATATGCCCGGTTGGTGAGAGTGTCGTGAGTGGCAAGTAGGGTTCTAACCCTCTTTGCCACTCACGACCTCCTCGTCAAACCGCGCAAATCGCTCAACTCGGGCACTGGCACCTCGGAAGATGTCCCTTATGGACAGTCAAGAAGGTGTCTCTTCGGCGAGTCCCGCTCCTGCCGCCAACTCCGGCACGCCACGTTGGCCTTACCCTCTATAGAAAGGCACAGCTTCTTGCTTTGGCTCACCTGGCGGCAGCACCGCACGCAGCTGCTCGTCACCCTCGGATTCCTCGCCGTGCTCGGCGGAATCCTGCTCTTGTCCGGACAGTTCGCCGCCGACGCCGCGAACGGCAAAACCTCCTTGTACTGTCACGGAGGCGGTGTCCCGTGCCGTGAGTACGACGCGGGGCTGGAGGATCTCTATCAGAAGATCTACCCGCTCGTCGTGCTGGTACCGTTCGTTCCCTTGCTGGCAGGCGTCTTCTGGGGCGCGCCGCTGCTCGCCAGGGAGTACGAGCGCAACACCCACCAGCTCGCGTGGACGCAGTCGGTCGGCCGCGGGCACTGGCTGGCCGTCAAGTTCGGTGTTCTGGCCGGATGCGCGATGCTGGCCGGACTCGCTTCGGGGCAGATGTTCGGCGCGTGGCTGGAAATGTTTCCTGGCAAGTCGGAGAGCTTCGCCGAGACGTCCTACTTCGGTGCGCTCGGGATCGCGCCCGCCGCCTGGTGGCTGTTCGCCTTCGCTCTCGGTACGGCGGCTGGGGCGCTCGTGCGCAAGACCTTGCCCGCCATCGCGATCACGGTCGCGGTGTTCCTCGCGGCTTCGATCGCCTTGCTGTTGCTGAGGCCGCATTACGCCGAGCCGGTGCGCACGATCGGCGCGGATCCGGCCACGAAGGGGGCGCTGATCGTCAAGCTGGGCAGGGTCACGCCGGACGGCCGCGAGATGAGTTCGCTGGACGAAGTGCCCGGCTGCCCGCTAGGGCTGGGGAAGAACGCGTGCGCTCAGGCGGCGGGATATCAGGACTTCACCGTCTACCAGCCCGTCGACCGGTTCTGGCGTTTCCAGTGGACCGAGGCGGGCATCCTGCTCGCCGCGACCGCGGTGCTCGGGGGCTTCGCGATAGGGGGCACGGTCCGCCGCCGTCGCTGAGACGGCGGCGGATCGGGGTACTCAGTCGAGCCGCAGTTCGGGCCGGTACAGGTCGAACCAGTGGTAGAGGTCCAGCGCCCGGTCGATCCCGGAGCGCTGGGCCGACGACATCGTGGCCGGGTCCACTTCGGACACCCGGTGCAGCCAGTCGCGGTCCACCAGCTCGAACACCGGGTTGTGCCGTTCGGTCAAGGCCTCCTTGGCCTGCTGCTGCAACGCGGCCGCGTAACCCGGGTCCTGAGTGGACGGATACGGGCTCTTGACCCGATCACGCACCGACGTCGGGAGCACGTGTTCGGTCGCGTGCCGCAGCAGGCTCTTTTCCCTGCCGTCGAATGTCTTCAGCGACCACGGCGTGTTGTAGACGTACTCGACGAGGCGGTGGTCGCAGAACGGCACCCGCACCTCGAGCCCGACGGCCATCGACGCCCGGTCCTTGCGGTCCAGCAGCATCCGCACGAACCGGCTCAGGTGCAGGTTGCAGACCGTGCGCATCTTGCGGTCCTGCTCGCTCTCGCCGTCGAGATGCTCGACCTGGGCGACGGCGGTGGCGTACTGGTCGGCGATGTAGCCGGGCAGGTCCAGCTTCTCCTGGACCTCGCCGCGCAGGAGGGCGCCCCGCTCACTGGTGAGCCCCATCCGGAAGGCGAGCCAGGGGAACGTCCCCGAATTCACCGCGGCCTCGTCGTGGAACCAGCGGTATCCGCCGAAGACCTCGTCGGCGGATTCGCCGGACAGCGCCACCGTCGACTCGGCACGGATCGCCTTGAACAGCAGGTACAGCGAGGTGTCCATGTCCCCGAGCCCGGCCGGGATGTCCCGTGCGGCCAGCACCTTGCGGCGCACCTCGGGGTCGCTGAGCTCGGCCGGGTTCAGCACGACGTCCTTGTGGTCGGAGCCGACCAGCCGCGCGACATCGCGGATGTAGGGCGAGTCCGGGGTGTCCCGCACCTCGTCCGGCTGGAAGTTCTCCTCCTGGCCCTGGAAATCGACGGAGAACGTGCGCAGCCGCTCACCCTGTCCGGCCAGCCGCGCGGCGGCGAGACCGGTGACGGCGCTGGAATCGAGCCCGCCCGACAGCAGGACGCAGCGCGGGACGTCGGCGATCAGCTGGCGGTGCACGATGTCGGTCATCAGCTCACGAACCCGTTCGACAGTGGTCTCCTGGTCGTCCGTGTGCTGCTTCGCGTCGAGCGTCCAGTACGTCCGCGTGCGGATGCCGGAGCGGTCGACGGTGACGATCGTGCCCGGTCCGACCTCGTGCATGCCCTTCCACAGCGACCAGCCGGGGGTCTTGGTCATGGCCATCAGCTCGCGCAGGCCGTCGGTGTCGACCACCTTGCGCGCCAAGGGATTCGCGAGGATCGCCTTCGGCTCGGAACCGAAGAGGACGCCGTCCGGGGTCGGGTAGTAGTAGAAGGGCTTGATGCCCATGCGGTCGCGGATCATCACGAGCTTCTCGTCACGCTCGTCCCAGATCGCGAAGGCGTACATGCCGTTGAGGTGATCGACGACCTCGTCGCCCCACTCCAGGTAGCCGTGGAGCACGACCTCGGTGTCGCTGTCGGTCTCGAACCTGTGGCCGCGCTTGAGAAGTTCCTCGCGCAGCTCGGTGAAGTTGTACGCCTCGCCGCTGTAGACCATCGCGGCCAGCCCGGCTTCGGCCATCGGCTGCCTGCCGCCCGGCAGGTCGATGATCGCCAGCCGCCGGTGGCCCAGAGCCACGTTCGGCCGGATCCAGGTGCCCGAGTCGTCCGGTCCGCGGCACGCCATGGTCGCGGTCATCGCGTCGACGACCTCACGGCGTTGGAGCAGGTCCGTATCGAAGGAGACCCATCCTGCGATTCCGCACATCGCTACCTCCCGGTGATTAGTTAGCGCATACAACTATCCGTAACACCGGTGTAACACGCTTCGTCGGGCTTGTCTGCCCGAATTGCACGCTCCGTCCGCAGTGCGTCACGGTCTGTGGGGCACGTCACCGGGCATCAAGAAGTCGTAAAGGCACCCGATCGGGGCATCAAGAGGCCGTCAGGCAGGGGCCACGATGGTCTGTACCAGGCGCAGTGTTGCGGGGTCCTGGTCACCGATGGGGTGACCTGTCCTGAGAGGTGCCTAGTGGCCGACTTGCTCTACGCCGTGCTCCTGATCGGCGTATTCGTGGTTCTCGCGCTGACCCTTCGCGGCCTGGAAAAGCTGTGACCGGCACGGGAACCGTGGCCAACGTCGTCGGCGGACTGCTGGCGCTGGGGCTGATCGTCTATTTGTTCATCGCACTGGTCAGGCCGGAGAAATTCTGATGTCAGACACCGCGGCCGGCCTCCTGCAGGCCGGCCTCCTCCTCGTCGCGCTCGCCGTGGTCTACCGGCCACTGGGCGACTACATGGCGCGCGTCTTCTCGACGGAGAAGCACACCAAGGCCGAACGTGGCCTGTACCGCCTGTTCCGGGTGAACCCCGGATCGGAACAGCACTGGAAGACCTACGCGTCCGCCGTGATCGGCTTCTCGTTCGTCTCCGTCGTGCTCCTGTACCTGCTTCAGCGGCTTCAGGCGATCCTGCCGTGGAGCCTGGGCAAGGAACCGGTCTCGCCGGCGGTCGCCTTCAACACCGCCGTCAGCTTCGTGACCAACACGAACTGGCAGTCCTACAGCCCCGAAGCGACCATGGGTCACTTCGTGCAGATGGCCGGGCTGACCGTACAGAACTTCCTGTCCGCGGCCGTCGGCCTTTCGGTCGCCATCGCGGTGGTCCGCGGCTTCGTCCGCTCGAAGACCGACCGCCTCGGCAACTTCTGGGTGGACCTGACGCGCGGCACGATCCGGATCCTGCTGCCGATCGCCTTCGTGGCCGCGATCGCGCTGATCGCGCTCGGCGTCGTGCAGAGCCTCAAGAGTGGCGTCGACGTCCTCAACCCGGACGGCAGCACGAGCAAGATCGCGCTCGCCCCCGCCGCGAGCCAGGAAGCCATCAAGGAACTCGGCACCAACGGCGGCGGCATCTTCAACGCCAACTCCTCGCACCCGTTCGAAAACCCGAACGCCTGGACCAACCTGATCGAGATCTTCCTGATCCTGGTCATCCCGGTCTCGCTCACCCGCACGTTCGGCAAGCTCGTCGGCAACACCAAACAGGGCTACGTCCTGCTGTCGGTGATGGCCGGGCTGTGGACCGCGATGCTCGCGGTGACCTGGCTGGCCGAAGCCAACGCGAGCGGGCCGGCGTCGCTGGCCGCCGGGGCGAACATGGAGGGCAAGGAACAGCGGTTCGGCATCGGCCTGAGTTCGCTGTTCGCCAACAGCACCACGGGCACGTCCACCGGCGCGGTCAACAGCATGCACGACAGCTACAGCGGACTCGGCGGTGGCGGAGCGCTGCTCAACATGCTGCTGGGCGAGATCTCGCCGGGCGGGGTGGGCACCGGTCTCTACGGCATCCTCGTGATGGCCGTGATCGCGATGTTCCTCGCCGGGCTGATGGTCGGCCGGACACCGGAATACCTGGGGAAGAAGCTCGGCAAACGCGAGGTCACCTGCGCGGCGGTCTCCATGCTCGCCATGCCGACGGTGGTGCTGCTCGGCGCCGGGATCGCGCTGATGAACCCCGGCAACCTGGCCGCCTTGAACAACCCGGGCGCCCATGGGCTTTCCGAGGTGCTCTACGCCTACGCGTCGGCGGGCAACAACAACGGCAGCGCGTTCGCGGGGATCACCGTCACCAACGACTGGTTCCAGTCCTCGCTCGGCGTCGCCATGCTGCTCGGCCGGTTCATCCCGATCCTCGCCGTGCTGTGCCTGGCCGGATCCCTTGCCTCGCAGAGGAAGGCTCCGGAGACCGCCGGCACGCTACCCACCACCGGACCGCTCTTCGGCACGATGCTCGCGGGCACGATCGTGCTCGTCGCGGCCCTCACCTTCATCCCGGCGCTCGCGCTCGGGCCCATAGCGGAAGCACTGGCATGAGTCGCGGCACGCACCGAGACCACAACGCGCGCGTTGGTCGGCAGATCCCGCTATCGGGGCGGCAGGGTGCTATTACATCGGACTCGCGCTTCATCCGGAAACCGCGCTCTGGCGACGCGATCGCGGCCGCGCGCAAACTCGCGAAGGACACATCACTCGCATGACCGCCACTCAAGAACGCACCCCTGAAGAGATAACGCAGCACCACGTGGAGAACACCGGCCGGGTCGGCGCGGGGATCTTCAGCCCGCGCCAGCTGCTGACCTCGCTCCCGGAGGCGCTGCGCAAGCTCAACCCCAAGCACCAGCTCGGGAACCCGGTCATGTTCGTGGTGTGGATCGGCTCGGCGCTGACCACGGTCTTCGCGATCACCGACCCGAGCGTGTTCACCATCCTCATCACGATCTGGCTGTGGTTCACCGTCCTGTTCGCGAACCTCGCCGAGGCCGTCGCGGAGGGCCGGGGCAAGGCGCAGGCGGAAACCCTGCGGCGCAGCAAGAAGGAGACCGTCGCGCGCCGTCTCACCGAGGACGGCGACGAGGAGACCGTGCCGGGCGCCGACCTGCGCGTCGGCGACCTCGTGGTCGTCGAGGCCGGACAGGTCATCCCGGGTGACGGCGACGTCGTCGAGGGCATCGCGACCGTCGACGAATCGGCCATCACCGGCGAGTCGGCCCCGGTCATCCGCGAATCGGGCGGCGACCGGTGCGCGGTCACCGGCGGCACCACGGTGCTCTCGGACCGCGTCGTCGTGAAGATCACCACCAAACCCGGTGAGTCCTTTGTGGACCGCATGATCGCTTTGGTGGAAGGCGCTTCCAGGCAGAAGACGCCGAACGAGATCGCGCTGACGATCCTGCTCTCGACGCTCACGATCATCTTCCTGCTCGCCGTGGTGGCCTTGCAGCCGATGGCGGGCTACTCCGGCAGTCAGCAGTCCGTGATCGTGCTGACCGCGTTGCTGGTCTGCCTGATCCCGACGACGATCGGCGCGCTGCTGTCCGCGATCGGCATCGCGGGGATGGACCGGCTGGTGCAGCGCAACGTGCTCGCCACGAGCGGTCGCGCGGTGGAGGCCGCCGGTGACGTCTCGACGCTGTTGCTGGACAAGACCGGCACGATCACCTTCGGCAACCGCAAGGCCACCGAGCTGATCCCGGTCGGTACCTCCACCGTGGGCGACATCGCCAAGGTGGCCAGGTTGTCCAGCCTCGCCGACGGCACGCCGGAAGGCCGCAGCATCGTCGAACTCGTCGCCAGGGAACACGGGCTCGCGGAAACGGCGTCCGACGACGAGAAGCTCGCGGACTTCGTCGAGTTCACCGCGCAGACCCGGATGAGCGGCATCGACATCGGCGAACGCCAGGTCCGCAAGGGCGCCACCGCGGCGGTGCGGGAGTGGGTCCGCGAACGCGGCGGCGAAATGCCGGACGAGACCGAACGCGTCGTCGACGAGATCAGCCAGCAGGGCGGGACCCCGCTGGTGGTCGCCGAGTACGACGGCGCGCAAGCGTTCGTGCGCGGCGTGATCCGGCTGTCCGATGTGGTCAAACCCGGGATGAAGGAGCGGTTCGTCCAGCTCCGCGCCATGGGCATCAAGACCGTCATGATCACCGGGGACAACCCGCTCACCGCGAAGGCCATCGCGCAGGACGCGGGCGTCGACGACTACCTCGCCGAAGCCAAGCCCGAAGACAAGATGGCGCTGATCAAGAAGGAACAGGAGGGCGGGCGGCTGGTCGCGATGACCGGCGACGGTACGAACGACGCCCCGGCGCTCGCGCAGTCCGACGTCGGCGTCGCGATGAACACCGGGACCTCCGCCGCCAAGGAGGCGGGGAACATGGTGGACCTCGACTCCGACCCGACGAAGCTGATCGAGATCGTGGAGATCGGCAAGCAGCTGCTGATCACCCGCGGCGCGCTGACCACCTTCAGCGTCGCCAACGACCTCGCGAAGTACTTCGCCATCCTGCCCGCGATGTTCACCGGTATCTTCGCCCAGCTCGGCGCGCTCAACGTCATGCAGTTGGCGACGCCGAAGTCGGCGATCCTCTCGGCGGTCATCTTCAACGCCCTGATCATCGTCGGGCTGATCCCGCTCGCCCTGCGCGGCGTCCGGTACAAGCCGTCGTCGGCCTCGGCGCTGCTGCGCCGGAACCTGCTGGTCTACGGCCTCGGCGGGATCGTCAGCCCGTTCCTCGGGATCTGGCTGATCGACCTGCTCGTCCGTCTCATCCCTGGAATCGGGTGACTCATGAACGCACTGCTGAAACAGACCCTCGCCGGGCTGCGTGTCCTGCTCGTCTTCACGGTCCTGCTGGGCGTGGTCTACCCGCTGGGTGTCTGGGCGATCTCCCGGATCCCCGGCCTCGAAGGCAACGCGGAAGGCTCGATCATCACCCAGGACGGGCAGGCCGTCGGCTCGGCCCTGATCGGCGTCGACCCGGTCGCCGCCGACCCGGCCAAGGACCCGTGGTTCCACAACCGCCCGTCCGCGGGCTCGAAGGACGTCCTCGGTCCCGGTGACCCGTCGTCGTCCGGCGCGTCGAACAAGGGCCCGTACAACGAAGACCTGGTCTCCGCGATCGGTGAGCGCAAGAAGCTCATCGCCGCCCGCGAGGGTGTCCAGGAGTCGCGGGTGCCCGCCGACGCGGTGACGGCGTCGAGTTCCGGGATGGACCCGGCGATCAGCGTCGCTTACGCCGACCTCCAGATCCCGCGAGTGGCCAGGAACACGGGCCTGTCCGAGGAGAAGGTCCGGCAGCTCGTGGCGGAGAACACGAGCGGCGCCGGTATCGGTGTGCCGGGCGTCAATGTGCTGAAGGTCAACTTGGCCGTGCGCGACGCGGCCGGAGGAGCACACTGACAGACGTGGACGAGAACACGACCAAGCCGCGCCGGGGTGAGCTGAGGATCTACCTCGGCGCGGCCCCCGGCGTCGGCAAGACCTACGCGATGCTCGGCGAGGCGCGGCGACGCCTCGATCGGGGCACCGACGTGGTCATCGGCCTGGTCGAGACGCACGGGCGGAAGAAGACCGCGGAACTCGTCGAAGGGCTGGAGACGGTGCCGCGCCGCCGGTCGGCGCACCGGGAGCACGAGTTCGAGGAGATGGACCTCGACGCGCTGCTCGCCCGCGCGCCCGAGGTCGCCGTCGTCGACGAACTCGCGCACACCAACGTGCCGGGTTCGCGCAACGAGAAGCGCTGGCAGGACATCGACGAGCTGCTCGCCGCCGGGATCGACGTCCTGTCCACGGTCAACGTGCAGCATCTGCAGAGCCTCAACGACGTCGTCGAGCGGATCACCGGCGTCACCCAGCAGGAGACGGTGCCCGACGAGGTCGTGCGGCGGGCCGAACAGCTGGAGCTGGTGGACATCACGCCCGAAGCGCTGCGGCGGCGCCTGGCGCACGGCAACGTCTATCCGGCCGAGCGGATCGACGCCGCGCTGGGCAACTACTTCCGTCCCGGCAACCTCACCGCGCTGCGGGAACTCGCGCTGCTGTGGGTCGCCGACCAGGTGGACGTCGCGCTCCAGCGGTACCGGGCCGAGCAGAAGATCACCGACACGTGGGAAGCACGCGAACGGGTGGTCGTGTCCATCACCGGCGGACCGGAGAGCGAGACGCTCATCCGCCGCGCGAGCCGCATCGCGAACCGCGCGGGCGCCGAACTGCAGGTACTGCACATCCTGCGGGGTGACGGGCTCGCCGGGATGGGGCCGACGGCGGTCGGCAAGTACCGGAAGCTGGCCGAAGAGGTCGGCGCGACCTTCCACACCGTCGTCGGCGACGACGTGCCGACGGCGCTGCTCGACTTCGCGCGCGGGGTGAACGCGACCCAGCTGGTGGTCGGGACCTCGCGACGGTCACGCGTGGCGAGGCTGTTCGACGAGGGCATCGGCGCGGCCGTGGTCCAGCGGTCCGGCCCGATCGACGTCCACATGGTCACGCACGACGAAGCGGGCGGACGGCTGCGCGCCCGGTTCAACCGGAGCCCGCTTCCTTCCTCGCGGCGGCTGGCGGGCTGGGCGCTCGCCGTCGTCCTGCCCGTCTTGGCGACGTTGCTCGGCGTCATGCTGGAGGAGCAACTCGATTTTTCGACCGACGTGGTCGTCTACATGCTGGCGACGGTACTGGTCGCGCTCGCGGGCGGGCTCGGGCCCGCGCTGCTCGCGGCGGTGTTCTCGGCCGGTCTGCTGAACTTCTTCTTCACCCGGCCGCTGTACACCCTGACCGTCCACGAACCGCGGAACGTGATCACGCTGGTCGCGATGGTGCTGGTGGCGGTCCTCGTCGCGGCGGTCGTCGACACGGCCGCCCGGCGCGCGACACTGGCGGCGCGGGCGCGGACCGAGGCGGCGCTGCTCGCTTCCTATGCGCGGACGGTGCTCACGCACACCAACCCGATCGAGCGGCTGCTGGAGAAGGTCCGAGAGAACTTCGGCCTGACTTCGGTGACCCTGCTGGAAAAGCGGGACGGGAAGTGGAAACGGGTGGCGAACGCTGGCACGGACCCGTGCACCGACCCGGATCAGGCCGACGTCGACATCGCGGTCACCGCCGACGTCCACCTGACGCTGCGGGGCCGCGCGCTGCCCGCGTCGGACCGGGGAGTGCTGGAAGCCGTCGCCGGGCAGGCACTGCTCGCCCTGCGGCAGCAGCGGACGGCGAAGGCGGCCATCCGGGCCGAGCGCAAGGCCGAGGCGACCGAGCTCCGCACGGCCCTGCTGTCGGCCGTCGGACACGACCTCCGGACCCCGCTGACGTCCATCAAGGCGGCCAGCGGAAGCCTGCGCGCGACCGACATCTCACTGTCCGAAGAGGACACTGACGAGCTACTCGAAGCGATCGAGGAATCGGCGGACCGGCTGGCCGGGCTGATCGACAACCTGCTCGACTCATCCCGGCTGGCGACCGGCGCGGTGCGCCCGCACCTGCGCCCGGTCGGTTACGACGAGGTCGTCTCGCACGCCCTGTCCAATGTGGACAACTCGGCGTCGGTCGTCGTCGCGATCGACTCGCGGCTGCCGTCGGTCTGCGCCGATCCAGGCCTGCTGGAACGCGTGGTGGCGAACGTGATCGACAACGCGCTGCGGCACGGTGCTTCGGGCGAGCCGGTGTCGGCCCGCGCCAGCACGCATTCGAATCACGTCGAACTGCGCATCGTCGACCACGGGCGCGGGCTCAAGAAGGGCACCGCGGACTCGGCGTTCGCGCCGTTCCAGCGGCTCGGGGGAGACCGGGACAGCGTGCCCGGCGTGGGACTGGGGCTGTCGGTCGCCAAGGGGTTCACCGAGGCGATGGGCGGGCGGATCCGGGCGGAGGACACGCCAGGAGGCGGGCTCACCGTCGTCATCTCGCTGCCCGCATATGTTGGTCAGGATCCGGAAAAGAGCCTCCTCGCTTTCGACGACGAGGACCTCGAGAACGAAGAGGAGGAGCGAGTGCGATGAGCGCAGACACCGCGTCGGCGACCGTGCTGGTCGTCGACGACGAACCGCAGATCGTGCGAGCCCTGCGGATCAACCTGTCCGCCCGCGGCTACAAGGTGATCACCGCACACGACGGGACGGCCGCGCTGAAGGCGGTCGCCGAGACCAAACCCGACGTCGTCGTGCTCGACCTCGGCCTGCCCGATCTCGACGGCACCGAGGTGATCGCCGGGCTGCGCGGCTGGACGACCGTGCCGATCATCGTGCTGTCCGCGCGTGGCGACTCGGCCGACAAGGTGCAGGCCCTCGACGCCGGCGCCGACGACTACGTCACCAAACCCTTCGGCATGGACGAACTGCTGGCGCGGCTGCGGGCCGCCGTGCGCCGCTCGGCGTCGTCCGGTGTGGACGGTGCGGACGCGGTGGTGGACACGGGATCGTTCCGGATCGACCTCGCGGCGAAGAAGGTGCGCCGGGACGGCAAGGAAGTGCACCTCACCAAAACCGAATGGGGAGTGCTGGAGCTGCTGGTGCGCAACCGCGGCCGTCTGGTGGCGCAGAAGCAGCTGCTGCACGAGGTGTGGGGCCCGAGCTACGAGACCGAGTCGCACTACCTGCGGGTGTATCTGGCGCAACTGCGGCGGAAATTGGAACCGGAACCCTCGCGGCCGCGGCACCTGCTGACGGAGCCGGGAATGGGGTACCGCTTCGAAGTGTGAGCCCGTTCGAATGGCGGCTGACGCGTTGCGAACCCTGCCGCAAAGTAGTGAAGGCCTCCTTCCCTACCCTCAAGGTAGGCAAGGAGGCCTTCACGACCCAAGGCTTACCGGGCGCTGCTCGTGGACGTGTCGGTGCTCGACGTGCTGGACCGGCCCGGCGTCGACTCGCTGGGGGCGCCGCTGGAGCTGGAGCCGCCACCCGGCGGGGTTTCATCCGTCGTAGTGGGCGTCGTAGTGGGCGGTGTCGTCGTGGTTGTCGGCGGATTCGAGGTCGGTGGCTTCGGCGAGCTCGGTTTGGTCGGCGTCGTCGGCGGCAGGACCGTGTGCGTCGGCTCGCCGCCGCCCGGGGTCGTCGCAGGCGGGGGCGGGGTGACGACGCTCGTCGTCTCCTTGCCGTCCGCGCCGACCGAGGTCACCGTGGTCGGCGGCGCCGTCGAGCTGGAGGGCGCACCCGGGGTCGGCGAGCCGCTGACGGTCATCGGGCCGCCGGGGACGGCGTTGCCCGGGACCAGCTGGACGCCGGCGGGGGCGATGCCCTGTCCGCCGCCGGGGACGCCGGTGCCGCCCGCGGTGGCGGAGACACCGGGGCCCGCGAGTTCGGCGATCGCGGCGAAGGCCGTCGCCACCACGAGGCCGCTGACGCCGAGTACGGCGTAGCCTGCGCGGTTGAGCTTGCCGGTGGCGCCGCGCGGCGGTGCCACGGACACGCGTGCGCTCGGATCAGACCCGTCGGGACGGGGCATGTGCTGGCTCCTCGGATGGGGGGCTTCGGGGAGTTCGGCTACCCGGGCGAGGTAGCCCGAAGTGGGGACCCGGCGCGGAGATTATCACCGCCGCTTCACCGTCTGCGAACTACAGCGAACGTTGTGTTCACCCTCCGCGTTCATCCGCATGGTGCACGATAGGGGACGTGAGTGAAGAAGTAACGCACACCAGGCTGACCGCGTGGGCGCACGGCCGGGTGCAGGGTGTCGGTTTTCGCTGGTGGACCCGCAGTAGGGCGCTTGAGCTGGGGTTGGTCGGCAGTGCGGCCAATCTGGCGGACGGGCGTGTCGAGGTGATAGCGGAGGGTGATCGTGAACACTGTGAGCGGCTTTTGGCCGCCTTGCGATCCGGGGAATCACCCGGAAGTGTGGATCACGTCGTCGAGCGGTGGTCGCCCGCGAAAGGCGGGCTTCGCGGGTTCGTGGAGCGCTGAAGCCCCGCGTCCCACGATCACCGTGAGCACACAGGTAGCCTGGGTCGATTGAAAGACCGGTTCCCGCAGCCAGAGGGGGCAGCACGACGTGCACCTGAAGAGCCTGACGCTCAAGGGCTTCAAGTCCTTCGCCTCGGCGACGACGTTGCGTTTCGAGCCGGGCATCACCTGTGTGGTCGGGCCGAACGGCTCCGGCAAGTCGAACGTCCTCGACGCGCTCCGCTGGGTCATGGGCACCCAGGGCGCGAAGGACCTGCGCGGCGGCAAGATGGAGGACGTCATCTTCGCCGGGACCGCCGGCCGTGCCCCGCTCGGGCGCGCCGAGGTCACCCTCACCATCGACAACGCCGACGGCGCGCTGCCCATCGAGTACTCCGAGGTCTCGATCACCCGCCGGATGTTCCGTGACGGCGCGAGCGAGTACGAAATCAATGGCGACCGCTGCCGCCTGATGGACGTGCAGGAACTGCTGTCGGACTCCGGTATCGGCCGCGAGATGCACGTCATCGTCGGGCAGGGGCAGCTTTCGGCGATCCTCGAATCGAAGCCCGAGGAGCGCCGCGCCTTCATCGAAGAGGCCGCCGGCGTCCTCAAGCACCGCAAGCGCAAGGAACAGACCCTGCGCAAGCTCGCGAACATGCAGGGCAACCTCGACCGCCTCGGCGACCTCACCACCGAGCTCCGCCGTCAGCTCAAACCACTGGGCAAGCAGGCCGAGATCGCCCGCAAGGCGCAGTGGGTGCAGTCCGAACTGCGCGACGCGCGGCTGCGGCTGTTCGCCCACGACCTGGTCACCCAGCGCGAAGGCATCGCCAAGGAAGAGGCGGACGAGCGTGTCGCGCGTCAGCGGCGCTCCGAGGTCGAGCAGGCGCTGGAGATCGTCGCCGCCGAGGAGGCCGAGCTCGAAGCGTCGCTGGCCGAGGACGCGCCGAAGCTGGCCGCCGCACAGGAGACTTGGTACAAGCTTTCCGCCTTGACCGAGCGGTTGCGGGGCACCGTGCGGCTCGCGCTGGAGCGTCAGCGGCACCTCTCGTCCGACGTGCAGCAGGCGAGCACCGGCCGCGACCCCGACGAGCTGCTCGCCGAGGCCGAGCAGGTCGCCGAACGGGAGCAGGAGCTGAACGAGGCCGTCGCCGAGGCCCGGATGGTGCTTTCGGAGACCGTCCAGCGGCGCGAGCAGCTCGAACATCTCGTCCAGGCCGCCGAGCGCGCGCATATGGCCGCCGTCCGCGCGATCGCCGACCGCCGGGAAGGTCTCGCGAAGCTGTCCGGTCAGGTCGAGGCGCTGCGCAGCAAGAACGGCGCCACGTCCGACGAGATCGACCGGCTCACCGTGTCGCTCGAAGAGGCGGCCGAGCGGGCGGAGATCGCCGTCGAGGAGCTCGAAGAGGCCAAGGCCGCCGGTGGCGTCGAGGAATCCGACGACTCCGACCTGCAGGCCCATCACGACCGCGCCGTGGAGGCCAACAACGCCGCCAAGGCGCGGGTCGAGGAGCTGGTCAAGGCCGAGCGGGCCGCCGAACGTGAGATCGCGTCGGAGAAGGCCCGCGTAGAGGCGTTGTCGATGGGCCTGCGGCGCAAGGACGGTGCCGGGGCGCTGCTCGGCGCGCAGCACGAACTGCCGGGCCTGCTCGGTTCGGTCGCCGCGCTGCTCACCGTCGAAGCCGGCCACGAGGTCGCGCTGGCCGCGGCACTCGGCCCGGTCGCCGACGCGGTCGCGGTCAACGGTGGCGAAGACGCACTCGCCGCGCTGAAGTTCTTGAAGGACCACGACTCCGGGCGCGCGGGGATCCTGCTCGGCGGCCTGGAGTCCACTGTGGACACGAGCGGCTGGCCTTCGCTTCCCGAAGGCGCGCACTGGGCGCGTGAAGTGGTCACCGCGCCGCCCGCGTTGCGGTCCGCCGTCGAGCACGCGCTCGATCGGGTGGCCATTGTGGACGGTCTGGAGTCGGCGCGCCGTCTCGTCGAGGTGTATCCCGAAGTCAGCACGGTCACGCCCGAAGGCGACGTCTTCGGCGCGCGCTGGGCGGTCGGTGGTTCCGCCCGCAGCGAGAGCGTCATCGAGGTGCAGGCCGCGGTCGACGAGGCGGGCGATCGGCTGAGCGCCGCCGAGCGCGCGCTGGAACGCACCGCCGCGGAACTCGAAGGCGCCCGCGCCGGACAGGCTGCCCGGCGCGAAGAGGTCGGCAGGGCCAAGGAAGCGCTCGGGGACGCGAAGGTCCGCAAGGCGCGCTCGTCCGAGCGGCTGAACCGGATGCAGCAGGCCGCGCGTGCCGCGCAGGCCGAAATGGACCGGCTGAGCAACCAGCGCGCCAAGGTCGAGCAGAGCCGCGAAGAGGCGCTGCGGCAGCTCGCCGAACTCGAAGAGCGGCTGGCCGCCGTCGCCGACCAGGAAGTCGACGAGGATCCGGACACCGCCGAGCGCGACCAGGCCGCCGAAGACCTCGGCACGGTCCGCCAAGAGGAGATGGAATCCCGGCTCGCGCTGCGTACCGCCGAGGAGCGCGCGCGGAGCATCCAGGGCAAGGCCGAATCGCTCCGCCGGGCCGCGCACGCCGAGCGGCAGGCACGCGAACGCGCCGAAAAGTCCAGGGCCGCGCGGAAACGCGGCGCCGAGATCGCCAACGCGGTGGTCAACGGCGGCGAGATCGCGCTGGAGCGCATCGAGGTCTCCGTGCAGCGCGCCGCCCACGAACGGGACGAGGCGCAGGCGCAGCGGCAGTCGCGGGAGACCGCGCTGACCCAGGTCCGCAGCAAGGTCCGCGAGCTGACCGGCGAACTCGAGAAGCTCACCGACGCCGTCCACCGTGACGAGGTGCTGCGCGCCGAGCAGCGGCTGCGGCTGGAACAGCTGGAAACCAAGATCGCCGAAGACTTCGGCATCGGTCTCGAGGACCTCGTCGCCGAGTACGGCCCGGACGTTCCCGTGCCGCCGAGCGCGGGGGAGATGGCCGAGTACGAGGCCGCCAAGGAACGCGGCGAGGACGTCACCCCGCCGCCGCCCATGCCGTTCGACCGCGACACCCAGGCCCGCCGGGCGAAGCGCGCGGAGAAGGACCTGAGCCTGCTGGGCAAGGTCAACCCGCTGGCGCTGGAGGAGTTCGCGGCGCTGGAAGAGCGCTACAAGTTCCTCTCGACCCAGCTCGAAGACCTCAAGGACACCCGCAAGGACCTCGAAGCCGTCATCAAGCAGGTCGACGAAAAGATCCTCGAGGTCTTCGCGTCGGCGTACGAGGATGTCGCGCGCGAATTCGAGACCGTGTTCGGCGTGCTGTTCCCGGGTGGCGAGGGGCGCATGGTGCTCACGCAGCCCAACGACCTGCTTTCCACCGGTGTCGACGTCGAAGCGCGCCCGCCGGGCAAGAAGGTCAAGCGGCTCTCGCTGCTCTCCGGTGGCGAGAAGTCGCTCGTCGCCGTCGGCATGCTGGTGGCGATCTTCCGCGCCCGGCCTTCGCCCTTCTACGTCATGGACGAGGTCGAGGCCGCGCTCGACGACACCAACATGCGGCGGCTGATCGGGCTGCTGGAGCAGCTGCGGGACTCGTCGCAGCTGATCATCATCACCCACCAGAAGCCGACCATGGAGATCGCCGACGCGCTGTACGGCGTTTCGATGCAGGGCGACGGCATCACGAAGGTGATCTCGCAGCGGCTGCGTACCTCCGAAGAGGACCCGGTTCCCGCTTAGCGCGTGCTATGAAAGGCCCCTTCATTGCAAAATTTGCAATGAAGGGGCCTTTCATGTCGTCCGGGACCGGCTAAACCGGCGTGGACTCCTTCACGTCCGGCTCGGCCAGCGGGTCCACGCTCCCGTGCCGCAGCGACAGCAACCCGCCCACCACGAGCGTGATCACCACACCGCACAGCGTGTACCACGGCCACGCCAGCGCCACGGTGTTCCCGGACGCCTTGCTGAAGTCGACGCCGATCAGGCTGCCGTCCGGTTTGTTGAACTTGACACCCAGGATGAGGAAGGCCATCACGATCACCGTCGACACGAACGCCACGATCGCGTCCGCCTGCCTCGCCCGCTTGATCAGCAGGCCCAAGAGGAACGCGCCGAGCAGCGCGCCGTAGGTGTAGCCGGTGATGCCGAGCGCCTGCACCACGATCGGGTCGGCCGAGGTCTTGTTGGAGGAGGCGAAGAAACCCGCGCACAGGATCAGCGCGCCCGCCCAGACGATCGTCCAGATCCGGCCGTGCTTCAGCCGGTCGGCTTCCGGGAGCTCCCGGCCGATCACCCGTTCGTAGACGTCGGTCACCGTGGACGAGGCCAGCGCGCCGAGCGACGAACTCAGTGCGGCGGCGAGGATCCCGGCGATCACGAACCCGGACAGACCGCTCGGCAGGTCGTTCACGATGAAGTTCGCGAACAACTCGTCCTTGTTGGCCAGCCCCAGTCCTTCCGGCTTCGGCTTCGTCGGGGCGAGACCGTTGTACAGCGCCCACAGCAGCACACCGATGAACAGGAACAGCGCGAACTGCAGGAACACCACGAAACCGCTGGCGACCAAGGCTTTCCGCGCGGCGCGCAGATCGTTGGTGGCCTGGAGGCGCTGCACGATCAGCTGGTCCGAGCCGTGCGAGGCCATCGAGAGCACCGCGCCACCGATCAACGCGGTGAAGAACGCGTACTGGCCGGTGAGCATGTTCGAGGAGAAGTCGAAGATCTGGAACTTGTTCGCGTCGACGGCCTTGCCGAACCAGCCGTCGGGCAGCCTGCCGGAGATCGCCCAGATCACCACGACCGCGCCGAGGACGTACCAGAGCATCTGGATCGCGTCGACCCAGACGACCGCGCGGACCCCGCCGAAGAAGCTGTAGAGCACCATCGCGATACCGAGTCCGACGACGATGGTCCAGTACGAGACGTTCAGGCCGTAGGCCGCCATCACCACCTTGATCGGGATCGCGGTGGCGAACAGCCGGATGCCGTCGGCCAGCGTGCGGGTGAGCAGGAAGGTCACCGACGCGGTGCCCTGCAGCCCGCTGCCGAAGCGCTTGCCGAGGAAGGCGTAGGCGGTGACCAGATTGCCCGCCACGTAACGCGGCAACAGCACCATCGACACCACGATCCGGCCCGCGATGTACCCGATCGCCAGTGCCAGGTACGTCATCCCGCCGTCGCCGGGGGTGGCGATGTAGGCCACCGTCGGCACGGAGAGCACGGTGAGGGTGGACGTCTCCGCGGAGACCACCGAGAGGCAGGCCACCCACCAGGAGATCTTGCCTTCGCCGACGAAGTAGTCGGAGCCGGATTTCTGTTTGCCGCCGATCCAGACGCCCAGCAAGGGCATGCCGACCAGAAAAAGCCCGATGATCGCGAGGTCAAGTGCGCGCATCCGTATCTCCTATCGCTCGCCGGTCTTCGCCGCTACCCGTAACCGGGTCACGGTTGAGCTGTGCGGCGCGGGAAGCCGCAGGGGACCCGCGCCCGGGGTGATGCTGCCGAGCAGCCGGTCGCCGCGGGCGCCGGTCGCCGACGGGAGATTCCCCGGGACGCCGGACCAGGTCAGCCAGCCGAGAAGAATGGTCAGGTATGCCTCTTTGCCCGCGCGGGGCAGCCCGTGGTCGTCGCTGGTCTTCAGCGCCGTATCCGGCAGGTTCCTGGCGAGCGCGGCCATCAGCGCCGGGTTGTCGGCGCCGCCGCCGGAGACGATCACCGTGGCGATGGAGTGGCGACGGCATTCCGCGGCGATGGTCACGGCGGTCAGTTCGGTCAGTGTCGCGAGGAGGTCTTCCGCGCCGATCGGCGGGAGCCCGTCGAGCGCCTTGTCGAGATACGTGGCGTGGAACAGTTCCTTGCCGGTGGACTTCGGCGGCGCGGCCGCGTAGTAGGGCTCGAGCAGGAGTTTCGCCAGCAGGTCGGGCCGCACCGTTCCGCGCAGGGCGAGCGCACCGTCGATGTCGGCGCGCAGCCCGGTGACGCGGTGCGCGGCGATGTCCATCAGCGCGTTGCCCGGTCCGGTGTCGTAGGCGAGGACGGCGCCGGCAGTGCCGTTTTCGGGGACCACCGTGATGTTCGCGATCCCGCCGATGTTCAGCGCCGCGACCGGGCCGGAAGCGGCCATTTCCCGTAACCACAACGCGTCCAGCGTGCTGGCGAGCGGCGCGCCGTGCCCGCCGGCGGCGACGTCCCGGACGCGCAGGTCGGCCACCACCGGCAGTCCGGTGCGTTCGGCGATCCACGCGGGGTTCCCCAGTTGCAGCGTGCCGCGCGCGATGCCGTCTTCGACCCAGTGGAACACCGTCTGGCCCAGCGAGGCGACGACGTCCGCCGCGCCACCGGCCAGCTCCTCGACCCCGCGCACGGCGGCCTCGGCGAAGGCCTGGCCTACCAGGGTGTCGAGTTTCGTGAGCTGCCCGGCGTCGCAGGGATTCGGCGGCAGGGCGGCGAGCAAGGTCTCGCGGAGCTCTTCGGGATAAGGGACTTCCAGTCGGCCGAGCGGGGAGAGCACCACGGTGCCCCCGTCGGCGTGCAGTTCGGCGGCCGCCACGTCGATCCCGTCGATCGACGTGCCGGAGATGAGCCCGATCACCCGGACCCCAGTGCCGGAAGAAACCGTCATTCGGAGTGGTCTAGCCGTCGTTCCGGAGATCGCGCAAGCCGGACCGTTTCTTCTTGTCCGAAATGAGTCCTATCCGGTGGATGCTTGACAAGATCGGCTTCCTTCCCGTGGGGCGTCTGAGCGCGACGGGATGCGGATGCGAGGATGGCGCCGTGTCGAGTACCCCCTGGTTCTGGATCGTTGTCGTTGCCGTAGTGGTCCTGGTCGCCGTTCTGGTGGCCGGGCTGTTCATCGCGCGCCGCCGCCGGATCAGCCTGGACGAGTCCAAGGCTGCCGACGCCGTCGAGAAGCCGAAGGGCGGCGGTTATACCGCGACCGGCGGGATCGCTCTCGCCCCCGGCGGCGAGAAGACCGAGGAACCGGAGCACCCGGTCGAGGATCGTCCGGAGACCGACGGGCAGCCCGCCGTCGGGGACGACGCGGCGGTGCCGAGGGATTCCGCGCAGCGCACGGTGCGCGACGTCGAACTTCCCGAACCGGCCGAGGATGTGGCGCCCGCGCCGGCTCCCGCCCCCGCCCCCGCCGAGGAGATCGCCCCGGCGACCGGCCGCCTCGAGCGGCTGCGCGGCAGGCTGGGCAAGTCCCGTTCGGTGTTCGGGCAGAGCCTGCTCGGCCTGCTGGGCGCCGGTGACCTGGACGAGGACTCCTGGCAGGACGTCGAAGACACGCTGCTCATGGCGGACCTGGGTGCCGCGACGACCACTGAGATCGTCGAGCGCCTTCGTGACGAGCTGAAGCGCCGCGCGGTGCGGACCTCCGAGGAGGCGCGCGCGGTGTTGCAGGAGGTACTGACCGCCGCCCTGTCGACCGACGCGGTCCGGGCCGTCCGCGCGCTGCCGCACACCGTCGACGGAGTGAAGCAGCCCGCCGTGGTGCTGGTCGCCGGGGTCAATGGCACCGGCAAGACCACCACCACCGGCAAACTCGCCCGGGTGCTCGTCGCGCAGGGGAGCACCGTGGTGCTCGGCGCGGCCGACACCTTCCGCGCCGCCGCGGCGGACCAGCTCCAGACGTGGGCCGAGCGGGTCGGCGCGGAGGTCGTACGCGGCAAGGAAGGCGCGGACCCGGCGGCGGTCGCCTTCGACGCCGTCAAACGCGGCACCGAGGCGGGCGTGGACGCGGTCCTGGTCGACACGGCAGGCCGTCTGCACACCAAGACCGGCCTGATGGACGAGCTGGGCAAGGTCAAGCGAGTCGTCGAGAAGCAGGCGAAGGTCGACGAGGTGCTGCTGGTGCTCGACGCCACCACCGGGCAGAACGGGCTGATGCAGGCTCGCGTGTTCTCGGAGGTCATCGACGTCACCGGCATCGTCCTGACCAAACTGGACGGCACCGCGAAGGGCGGCATCGTCTTCCAGGTGCAGCGCGAACTCGGGGTGCCGGTCAAGCTGGTCGGCCTCGGTGAAGGACCGGACGATCTGGCGCCGTTCGAGCCGGGCGCGTTCGTCGAGGCTCTGCTCAGCAGCTAGCGGACTGCAATGAAAGGCCCCTTCATTGCAAAATTTGCAATGAAGGGGCCTTTCATATCACTTGTCAGGCCGTGACTGGGACGTTCTCGCTGGCCGGAACCGGTGCGGTCTTCTTGTCCCGCATCACCAGGAACGCGACCACCGCCGCGGCCAGCACGCCCACCGCGCTCACCAGGAACGTGGTCGACATCGCCAAGGTGAACGACTCGCGGGCCACGGTGATGAGGCCGCCGTCACCGGTCGCGAAGGCGTCACCGATCGAAAGCCGTGCCTGCGCCGGGGCGGACTCGGGCATGTTCGCGGTGAACAGGCCCGACACGACGCTGCCCAGGATCGCGATGCCGAGCGCGGCGCCCAGCTGCTGGATGGTGTCGTTGAGCGCGGAGCCGACACCGGCCTGCTCCTCCGGGACCTCGCCCATCAGCGCCGCGATCGCCGCCGGCATCGCCAGCCCGCCGCCGGCGCCGAGCAGGAACAGCGCGATCGCGGGCAGCAGGAAACCTTCGCTCGCCGACATCGTCGCGAGCAGGCCGAAGCCGCCGGCCATCACGGTCATCCCGACGGTGGCCAGTGTGCGGTTGCCGATCTTCTGGCCCAGTGTGGCGCCGAGGGTGTTGAAGAGCAGCGACGCGACGGCCATCGGGATGAACGCGAGACCCGCCTCGGTCGGGGTGTAGCCGAGCACGAACTGCAGGTACTGGGTCAGAAGCAGCAGCAGCCCGCCGTTGCCGATCTGCACCAGCGTGAGCGACAGGCTGCCGCCGCTGAAGTTACGCTTGCGGAACAGCTTGAGCGGGACCATCGGCGACGGCGTGTGCCGCTCCCAGAACACGAAACCGGTCAGGCACACCACCGCGACCGCCAGCGGGATCAAGGTGCCGGCTTCGGCGAGGCCGTGCTTGGGCAGTTCGATGATCGTCCAGACCAGTGCGACCATGCCGGCCGCGGACAGTACGGCGCCGAGCGGGTCCGGCTTCTGCCACGGGCCCTTGGACTCCGGCATCAGGGTGAGCGCGGCGAGCACGGCGATGACGACGATCGGCACGTTGATCAGGAACACCGCGCCCCACCAGAACCACGCGATCAGCACGCCGCCCAGTACCGGGCCGCCGATCAGGCCGATCATCGCGACCGCGCTCCAGGCCGCCATCGCCTTGCGGCGTTCCTCGTCGTCGAAGACGGTGATCAGGATCGACAGGGTGCTCGGCATGATCAGCGCGCCGCCGACGCCCATCACCGCGCGGGACACGATCAGTTCGAGCGGATTCGCGGCGAACGCCGCGACGAGTGAGGCCACTCCGAACAGGAGGAGGCCGATGAGCATCACCTTCCGGCGCCCGAACCGGTCTCCGAGGCTTCCCGACGTGAGCAGCAGGCCGGCGAACACGAGGATGTAGGAGTCCAGGATCCACTGCGTGTCCTGGGCGCTGGCCCCGAGATCTTCGGCCAGCGGCGGGATGGCGACCGTCAGCACCATGTTGTCGACGACCAGTACGAGCGTGCTCAGGCACAGCACGATCAGGATCCACCAGCGGCGTGGATCGCGGACGGGTTCGTTCATCGGGATACCCCCAGAGGTGTTTGCGTACGTTGTTCGACTGACGCGCACACTGTACGCAAAACGAAACGGCGTACGCAAGGGGGTACCTCGTGCGCTAAGGTGGGGGCCATGTCGATCGAGGAGCAGCCGATCCAGTCGGTATGGACCCGTCCTCGCCGGAAGCGGGACCAACCCGCGTTGAGCCAGGCGCAGATCGTGGCCGAGGCCGTCCGGCTCCTGGACGTCGAAGGTGTCGACGCGCTGAGCATGCGCAGGCTGGGCACCGCGCTGAACGCGGGCGCGACGTCGCTCTACCGGCACGTGGCGAACCGAGACGAGCTGATCGAACTCGTCGTCGACGAGGTCTACGGCGAGATCACCGTGCCGGACGGCGACGGCTCGGCAGGGTGGCGCGAAGCGGCCGTAGTGGGGGCGGAAAGCGTTCGCGCGATGATCCTGCGGCACCCGTGGGTCGCTTCACTGCTCGGCTCGGTCGGCCTGTCGTACCTGGGGCCGAACGTCATGCGGCTCAACGAGCGGCTGCTGGGCGTCTTCGCGGGCGCGGGCTTCCCCGGTGACGAGGCCGATCAGGCGATCAGCGCGGTCATCTCCTACGTCATCGGCATGGGGACGACCGAGGCGGCCTGGCTCACGACGGTCGCCAAGAGCGGCCGGAGCGAAAGCGACTGGGCGGAGCGCCTGCGGCCCGCCGTCGAGGAGGCGGTGCGAGGACATCCGCATCAGCGGGAAGCGCTCACCAGGGCCGCCGCCGGAACCGATCCGGTCCGGCTCCGTGACGAGAAGTTCCGCTATGGGCTGGACAGGATGCTCGACGGCTTGGAGGCCAGGCTCAAACGGTGACCCCGTCCTGCGAAAGGGTCGAACCGAGCGAGTTCGCGATCCGCTGGACGACGGGCGCGATCCGCTCGACGGCTTCCATCGTGAGCCGTCCCGAAGGCCCGGACACCGAGACGGCCGCCGGCACCGGCGCGCCCGGCACCGCGACGGCGACGCAACGGACGCCCAGCTCCTGCTCCGCTTCGTCGAGCGCGTAACCCTGCTGGGCGATTTTCGCCAGCTCGCGCAGGAGCGCGTCCTGGTCGGTGAAGGTGTGCTCGGTGTAGGAGGGCATGCCCGTCCTGGCGAGCAGCGCCGTGACGTCGTCGGACGGCAGATGCGCCAGCATCGCCTTACCCACGCCGGTGCCGTGCGGCAGGAGACGCCGCCCGACCTCGGTGAACATCCGCATCGAGTGCTTCGAGGGCACCTGGGCGACGTATACGACCTCGTCGCGCTCCAGGACGGCGAGGTTCGCGGTCTCGCCGACCTCGTCGACCAGTTCCGCGAGCAGCGGCCGCGCCCACGAGCCGAACTGCATGCTGGCGTTCTCGCCCAGCCGGATGAGGCGGGCGCCCAGCGCGTACCGGCGGTTGGTGTTCTGCCGGACGTAACCCAGGTCCACCAGTGTCCTGATCAGCCGGTGGATGGTCGGCATCGGCAACCCGGACAGGGTCGCCAGCTCCGAAAGACTGGCCTCCCCGCCGGTGTCCGCGAGATGCTCGAGGAGCTCGAAGGCCCGCTGAAGGGACTGGACGCCGCCGTCGCGCCCGTTCTTCTCCGCTGCCACCGTGGTACTCCTTACGTCGGCGTTGATGTTCCGCTATGCAGAAACTATAGTCCGTCATGTAAAACCGTAGGGACGTTATCTTTCCGAACTCGGGGTGTTACTCATGTCTGAAGCTCAGGTGCTCGGCGATCCGGTCGAGCGCGGGGACGAAATCCTCACGCCGGAGGCCCTCGCCTTCCTCGCCGGCCTGCACGAGGCCTTCGCCGCCCGCCGCGACGAGCTGCTGCAGGCCAGGAGCAAGCGCCGCGAGGAGGCCAGGACCACCGGCAAACTCGACTTCCTGCCCGAGACCAAGGAGATCCGCGAGGGCGACTGGAAGGTCGCCGAGGCCCCGCCCGCGCTGCGCGACCGCCGCGTCGAGATCACCGGCCCTACCGACCGCAAGATGACCATCAACGCGCTGAACTCCGGCGCCAAGGTCTGGCTCGCCGACCTCGAGGACGCCAACACGCCGCACTGGGCGAACGTCGTCTCGGGCCAGGTCAACCTGTACGACGCGGTCCGCGAGACCATCACGCTGGAAAGCGGCGGCAAGAGCTACGCCCTGCGTGACGACGTCGAGCACGCGACCATCGTCGTCCGCCCGCGCGGCTGGCACCTCGACGAGCGTGGCCTGTCCTTCGGCGGGCGCCAGGCCGTCGGCGCGCTGGTCGACTTCGGCCTGCACTTCTTCCACAACGCGCAGGAACTGCTCAACCGCGGCAAGGGCCCGTACTTCTACCTGCCGAAAATGGAGAGCCACCTCGAAGCCCGGCTCTGGAACGACGTCTTCACCCACGCGGAGAAGGCGCTCGGCATCGAGCACGGCACCGTCCGCGCGACCGTGCTGATCGAGACCATCCCGGCCGCGTTCGAGATGGAGGAGATCCTCTACGAACTGCGCGAGCACGCCTCCGGCCTCAACGCCGGCCGCTGGGACTACCTGTTCAGCGTCATCAAGTACTTCCGCGACGCGGGCGAGAAGTTCGTCCTGCCGGACCGCAACTCGGTCACCATGACCGCGCCGTTCATGCGCGCGTACACCGAGCTGCTGGTGCGCACCTGCCACAAGCGCGGCGCGTTCGCGATCGGCGGTATGGCCGCGTTCATCCCGAACCGCAAGGACCCGGAGGTCACCGCCGCGGCGCTCGACAAGGTCCGTGCCGACAAGAGCCGTGAGGCCGGCGACGGCTTCGACGGCTCCTGGGTCGCGCACCCCGGCATGGTGGACATCTGCCGCGAAGAGTTCGACAAGGTCCTCGGCGACAAGCCGAACCAGCTCGACCGCACCCGCGACGAGGTGTCCGTCACCGCCGACCAGCTGCTCGACGCGGCTTCGACGCCGGGCAGTGCCACCGCGGCCGGGCTGCGTGCCGCCGTCGACGTCGGCATCCGCTACATCGCCTCCTGGCTGGGCGGCAACGGCGCGGCGGCCATCCACAACCTGATGGAGGACGCCGCCACCGCGGAGATCTCGCGTTCGCAGGTGTGGCAGTGGGTGCGCAACGGCACGCAGCTCGACACCGGCGACAAGGTCACCGAGGAGCTGGTGCGCGGCGTGCTGGCCGAGGTCCGCGGCGAACTCGCCGCCGAGATCAAGCCGGAGCTGCTGGAGCCCGCCGTCGAACTGTTCGAGCAGGTCGCGCTCGCCGACGAGTTCCCGGACTTCCTGACCCTGCCCGCCTACGAACGGATCAAGTAGACAGATGGGGAACGGGCGGCTCACCGAGGACGTTTACACCGCCGCTGACGCGCGTCTGGCAGAAGCCGACGCGCGCGTCGTGGCCAAGTACCCCGGCGAGCCGCCCGGCCGCCAGCCCGTGCACACCGTGTACGTGCCCGCGTCGCGGTACAAGACGCGGCTCGTGGCGGACTGGGGCAAGCAGGCGCTGCGGGTCTTCGGTGAGCACGCCGATCAGCTGGGCCTGGACGCGGACATCGCCGACCGGGTCCGGACCAAACTGCTGACCGAGCCGATCGAGGATCTGCGGATCGACTTCGAGGACGGCCTCGGCAGGCCGGGCGATGACGAAGAGGACGCCATCGCGCTCGCCGCCGGGCGGACCCTCGCCGTCACGGGCGGCACACCGTTCGTCGGCATCCGGTTCAAGAGCTTCGAGCAGGCGACCCGCCGTCGCGGCATCCGCACGCTCGATCTCTTCCTGGCCGGGTTGCTGGAAAGCGGTCCGCTGCCGGATGGTTTCGTCGTCACGCTGCCGAAGGTGACCGCCGTCGAGCAGGTCGAAGTGGCGGCGGACGTCTTGGAGCGCCTCGAATCCGCGTACGGGCTGCCCGAGGGCGCGCTGCGGTTCGAAGTCCAGATCGAGACCGCCCAGTCCATTGTGGACATGGACGGGACGGTGGCGGTCCCGCGGATCATCGAAGCCGCGCGCGGCCGGTGTTCGAGTCTGCACTACGGAACCTACGACTACAGCGCCGGGCTCGGGATCGGCGCCGAGTACCAGAGCATGGAACATCCGGCCGCCGATTTCGCCAAGCAACTCATGCAGGTTTCGGCCGCGGGCACCGGCGTCCGGCTTTCCGACGGCTCGACGAACAAGCTGCCCGTCGGCGACGCGATCCTCCCGGCCTGGCGCGAACATCTGCGGCTGGTGCGGCGATCCCTCGAACGCGGCTTCTACCAGGGCTGGGATCTGCACCCGCATCAGCTGCCGACCCGGTTCGCCGCGACGTACGCGTTCTTCCGCGAGGGTTTCCCGGCGGCGCTGGGCCGGTTGCGGGACTACGCGGACCAGACCGGGCGCGGGGTGCTCGACGAACCGGCGACCGCTCAGGCCTTGGCGAGTTTCCTGGTGCGAGGCTTGGATTGCGGGGCCGTGGACGGGGGGGAGCTTTCGTTCTCCCGGGCGGAGTTGGACGGCTACGCGCGACGGGCGGTGTGAGAAGCGGCTGAGCGAGCGCCTTTCGTGGCAGGCGTTCGCTCAGCCGCTCCTCGCCCGGGCGGCGTCAGACGGATGGACCGCGGCCGGGCGTCTCCTTCGGGTGCGCGGACTTCGCGACGAGCACCAGCATGGCGAGCTGGGCTGCGATCGTTCCCGCCGTCGCCCACACCGGAAAGGCGGCCGGAACCACCTGCAACGTGAGCGCCGGGCCGAGTACGGCTCCGAGCACCAACAACGTGTTCAGGATCGTCGCGAGGAGCCGACGGGTTTCGGTGGCGGGCACCGTCGCTTCGGCCTTCAGCTCGGTCGTTTCGATCCTGATCCTGGCGAGCGGGGTCGGTGTCTCGTCCCAGCCCGGTACTGCTTCCACGGGCGCGGTCTCTCCCGGGCCCTCGGTTTCGGCAGCCATGCGCATGCCCTTTCCGACCCAGTCAGGCGAGCCGGGATTGGCGCGTCAAGCTGGGGACCACTTTCATCCGGAGGCGACTCCCCAGCTGCCTCCGTTTCCCCCTCGCATCTGCGGCTTGCGAGCTTCTCTCCAGCTCGCACGCCGCAGATCCTCCTACCAGGCCGACGAAGTGAGTGGTCGCACTTGCCGTCCGTCGCATGGGACGGATGCCGGTCCGGCTCGGCCCCGGAGGGCCGAGACCCACTGTAGGGCCGCTGTGAGGGAAGCCGCAACCCATCTCACACATTTTCGGTGTGGAAAATGTGGTTAAGGGGTGCCGTCTGTGTCAGCATGGACAGGCGGCTCTTCGCCGCAGGGGAAGGGAGCGGGTATGCCATCGGTCGAGGAGACCGCGACCGGCCGCCCCGCGGTGGTCGATCGCGTCAATGTCGCGCTGATCGCCGAGGCGGTCGACGCGCTGGGCAAACTGCAGGAGCGCACCGGGTTGAAGAAGGTCGACCTGGTCAACCGCGCGCTGCTGGTCTACGAGTTCGTCGACGCGGAACTCCGCGCGGGCAAGCAGGTCGTGCTGCGAGACCCGGACGGCCAGGACCAGCTGGTCAAGATCTTTCTCTGAATCAGCCGTGATAGGTCGCGAGTACCTCGTCGAGTGAGCCGCGCGCCCGGATCCGTCCTTCGTCCATCCAAAGGGCGGTGGTGCACAGTTCGCGCAGTAGTTCGTCGGAGTGGGAGGCGAACACCAGTACTCCGGAGCGGCGGGCGAGGTCGACCAGGCGTTCGCGGGCCTTGATGAGGAACGCGGCGTCGATCGCGCCGAGCCCCTCGTCGAGGATGAGGATCTCCGGGTCGATGGTGGTGACCACGCCGAGCGCGAGCCGCACCCGCATGCCCGCGGAGTAGGTGCGCAAGGGCAGGTGCAGGTAGTCGCCCAGTTCGGTGAACTCCGCGATGTCGTCGACCCGTTTCGTCAGCTGCTTGCGGCTCATGCCGAGGAACAGGCCTCGGATCAGGATGTTCTCGTGGCCGGAGACCTCGGGATCCAGCCCCACGCCGAGGTCGAACACCGGCGCGATCCGGCCGACCACCCGTGCGCTGCCTCTGGTCGGCTCGTAGATGCCGGACAGTAACCGCAGGAGCGTGGACTTCCCGGCGCCGTTGTGCCCGACCAGGCCGACGCGATCGCCCTCGCTCAGGGAGAGGGAGATGTCCCGCAACGCCTCGATGACCGGGACCTTCGCGTCGGTGCCGATCTTGCCGCCGACCTTGCCGAGTACCTGTTTCTTCAATGACCGGGTTTTGGCGTCGAAGATCGGGAAATCGACGTAGGCGCCCTGCACCTCGATGCTCACCATGATGCCGCCCTTCGCGCTCCGTAATATGCGAACGGAAGTTATCATTCGCATCTGGGTGCGGTATCGTGCGGCCGGTGAGTCGATCCGTCGAGCAGGGCTTCCGGCCGCCGCAGCAGGCCCGCAGCCGGGAGTCGTTGCAGAAGGTGCTGGCCGCGGCCGAGCACGTTCTGGCAGGCCAGGGCTTCGAGGAGTTCACCGTCGCCGCGGTCGCCGAGCAGGCGGGCATGTCGGTGGGCGCGATCTATCGCCGGTTCGACGGCAAGAACCAGCTGCTGTACGCCGTGAAAGACCAGCTGCTAGGACAGTTGGAGGTCGGCGTCAACGAAGCGCTTCGTTCCGCTGAGCCAGGATTGAGCGCGGTCGTCGGCGCCTTCACCCAGGCTTTGGCGTTGACCTTCGCCCGTCACGACCGGATCTTCTCCGAACTGCTCGACAGTCAGCGCGCCGAAGGGCGCGACCGCGGCCTCCGGGCGCTGGACACGATTCAGCGCGATTTCGTGAAGGCTGCCCGGCCTTGCTTCGGCGAGATCCGCCGGGCGGACGAGGAGCGGGCGATCCGGATGACGAGCCGGACCATCATCGGATCCTGTGTGCACCGGGCCGCCAGCGGCCGGTTCTGGTCCGACGGCCTCGGCTGGGACGCTTGGGCGAGTGAGATGACCGAAATGTCCTTGGCCTATCTGGGTTCGGCTCCTCGAGATCCCGCTCAGTGAGCGGTTGGGGAGATCGCGCGCGGGGGCCGCCGCCGGCTACAAGTCCGGGCTGTGGGTTCCAGTGGATGATGTGGCTCATCGGCGGCAGGTCCTGACGGCTCAGGTTTTGAACGCGTGTACGTTCCAGTGTCAGGCGTGGCCGACGTGGATGGTGTGCCCTGTTACTTTCAGAGCGCGTACTTCGCGGGCGAGGATGAAGCCGATTCGGGCGAGTTCCTGATCTGGCCTATCACCCGCTCCGCGCTCGAGGCGGAGATCGAGCATTATCCGATCTTCGCGGAGTGGCTGGGTAACGGCCAGGTCGGATCCCATCCTGGTAGTCCACCGAAGAATGTTCGCTACGGCGAACTCGAGGAGGTTTTGGCGCCGCTGCGCCGAGTTCCGCGGACACGCCAGAAGAGGACCGCGTACTGGGCCTCCTTCGATGAGCATCGTCACCGTCTCGACGGGCCTGGGTATCTGGTCCGGTGGAGCCAGGAATCACCTTGAGCGATTCGTTGTTCCCGGATTCCTGGCGAGCCAGTGGAGTGTCGCGGCCGGCTTGTCAGACTTCTTCGCGATTCCGCGCCACTGCTTGAGTTCCGGGAAACGCCGCCTGCCCGGGAGTCGGGCGAACGCCACCGTGCGGCCACGCTCAGCACAGGTCAGGTGGGTCTTGGATGTCAGATCACCACGGGACCGGCCGAACCCTCGGCGAGGGACTGCATCCTTTGCGCGCCGCGCTCCCTGTGCCTATCGCTTGAAGTTTGTTGCAGTTCCCGAATCACTCCGGCAGGTCCCGCCATGTCGTCGCCTCAACCGCTGCTCGCCGATCGACCTACGGCCCTTCGTTGACGGGAGCAACGGCCCGATTTCCGGGATCGCATCCCGCGACATCACCGGGAATCGCCCACGAGTCGCCGAAACACATTGAGCCACAAGGCCTAGCTCGGTCCTGTGGTTCCAGTGGGCATGCCGAGGGCCCGTCGCCGGTGTGGCTGGCGGGCTCCTCGGGGTTCAGCGGTGATGCAGGGTGTTACGCCGAGGTTTTCGGAGCGGATCTCGGTATTGGGGTGGGATGAATTCCGGTAACCCGTCGGCCGCCATGCGGACTTCCCAGTCGCCGTGGTGGATCAGCCGGTGGTGGAACCCGCACAGCAGCACCAGATTCCGAAGATCCGTCGGGCCACCGTCTACCCAGTGATGAATGTGATGAGCGTGGCAGTGCTTGGGTTTCCGGTGGCAGCCGGGGAAGGCGCAGCCCCGGTCGCGGATGTTCAACGCACGTCGTTGGCCTGGCGTGACGAAGCGTCGTAGCCGTCCCACATCGAGGGGTTCTCCGGCGGCGCTCATCACCACGGGCAACATCAGACAGTCGCAGGCAGCCAGCCGGGCTTCGCGGGCGGTCATCGTCCCCACGAAATCCAGGCACGCGGTCCCGAGTCCCGACTTCAACTCGTCAAGGCCGATGGTGACGTTCACGAGGGTGCGGTAGCCGCTGGTGCCGGGCTGATCGGGACACGCGATCGCCAGGTCGAGGATGTCGGCCCAGGCATCACCCAGGCGCTCGCATTTCATCCGCGGATCCGCCTGCCCGAACTCGTCCACCGGCCGCGGCTGGGCATACGCCTCCAACGCGGCCGCGGTGCGGGCACCGGTCTCGTCATCGAGCAGACCAGTCAGCTTCCAGAACCCGTCTTTCCGGCGCTCCAGGGTGATTTCCCGGCGCGGCTCCTTCGGTTCCGGATCCTTCGGCTCATTCCCGTCCGGATCCAGCAAGCCGAGCAGATTTACTTCAGCTTCCGCCAACTGGCGAGGACCCGCGTCCCGGGCAAGAGTGGCGAGAATCTTCTCCGCACTCGCCCGATCCTCTGCGGAGGTGTCGGCGGGGAGTTTCTTCAAGAACTCCAGGATCTGATCGATCCGCTCGTCCCCGACCAAGCCTTCGGCGGCGACAACGGCAGTAGCCGGTGCCACGGCAGGAACCTCGGTGCCGTCCAACGCACGCGTGGGATTCAGCGCGATGGCCCGGTTCACCACCGAACGGGCTTCACCGACCGACAACCCCGCGATATCGGCGAACCAGTTGGCCGTGCGGCCATACCCGTACAAGTCCTTGACGCCCCGAGACTCGATCTCCGCCAAATACCGCCCCAATCCGGCGGCAGCCATCCGAATCATCCGCAGAGACCGCTGCACGCCATGGGCAAGCTCCAGCTTGCCAGCGCGCCACAGTTCCTGCGGCAACTCGGGAAGAAAGGTCTCGGGCACCCCTCAAGAATACCGCAAACAATCGAACACGTGTTTGTAATTTTAAGTCACCGTGAACGAGTGCATTTGCCACTGAAGGGTGATCCGCTCGTTGTGGTCTGAACACGCTGAGGCAAGGAAACCGGAGGCTCAATTCCCGGGCTTCCCAGCGTCAACGCGCCTGCGGTGCCCGTCAGGTCGATTACGTAAGGGTGCAAGGCGCCCGAATCCACCGCAATTAGTCGCCTAATTGCGAAGGTTCAAGCAATCGTCTTCGCATAACGTCGGCAAGGCACCGAAACCATCCCCTCCGGACCGGTGACCCGATTATCGAACTCGCCATCGTCAACCCACCCGCACCGCTCGTAAAACCGCCGCGCCCGCGCGTTCCCCGGCGCAACGGCGAGCCAAGCGCGTGCATGCCCGCCTGCGCTCACCAGCCGTTCGGCCTCCGAGAGCAGCACGCCGGCCACGCCGCTTCCGCGATGATCCGAAGAAACGTAGACCTGTTCGACCTCATCGCCGACGACCATCACGAAACCCGCCACCTCGCCGTCCAGTACGGCGACTGTCGTGTCGCCGACGCGCTCCGCGGCTCGCTCCCAGAACGACTCGCGGGTGCGGATACGGACGAGCGAGTCGGGCACGTTGCCGAGATGGCCGTCCTGCCAGCCGTGGTACCAGATTTTCGCGATGGCATCTGCGTCCGCGGACGTCGCCGCCCGGACCATTGTGGAGGTAGGCATGACGCCAGCTTAAGTGGCGAGAGCCGACTTTGTGGTGCGCCCGGAATCGGGCAGTATCGGCTTATGGGAACCACCCGTGGCCTCGACCCCTTGGACCCCGACGCGGCGGCGGGTCCACTGCTCTTCCTCGAAGTGGACCTCGGCCCGGTGCCTACGCTGGAGGACTATCAGCGGAACGTCACCGCGCTGCTGATCCTGGCGGGCCACGCCAGTTTGCTCCCGCCCGTCGAGTCGCGATGGCTCGATTCCTCGGCGCGGGTTCTGCCGAGGTCTCCTGGAATCGTTCGGACCACCATGGCCAGTCCTTGGGTGAGCGTGTTGTCGGGGCTCGCCGAGCGTTCGGCGCCGGTCGCCTATGGCGCGGCAGCCCTGTATGGGTTGCACCGGCTGCTGGAGATGGTGATGACCTGGCAGCGTCATCGGCTGGAGATCGAGGAGGGAGAGGTGCGCCTGGAGCAGCTTCGGGGGCAACTGCGGGACACTGGCGTTCAGTTGCGCCAGGAGTTCGATCCGCGACTGGTGGCGCCCGGCGAAGACCGGGGCGAGCCGGGTCGGCAGGACGAACTGGCGGAGCGGGCGGCGAACCCGCCCGCCGAGGTCGTGCGGGCGGCCGGCCAGATCGGCACGATCATCGGCGCGGAAATAATCGATCCGGGCGATCCTCGCGCCGGATAGAACGCAGTTCAGGAAACCAGCGCGCCGATCCGCCGCTCCACCTCGTCCGCGCTCGCGTTCCCGGAGACCAGCGTGACGACCCGTTCCCCGTCGTCCGCGGGAAAGGCGGCGAGCAGGGTCGGGTATCCGGTGACACCCAATTCCCGTGCTCGCCGGAAGTCGTCCGCGGCGGAAACCCGGTCCAGCGCGGCCTCGACGGCGTCCCCGTCCAGGCCTGCCCGCTGCGCGACCACACGATAGGTCGAGACCTCGGACAGGCTTAGCCCGTCGAGGTAGAAAGCCTCCTGCAGCAGTGCCGCGAGCCGTACCGCGCGGTCCGGCCCGACCTCGCGCAACGCCGCCATCCCGCAGGCGGCGGCTTCGGAGTCCATGACGAACTCCCCGTCCGCGATGAGCCGTTCGTAGCTCTCCCCGAACGGCGCGCCGGTCCGGCGGGTGATCTCGGCGTTGGCTCCCTGGACGTAGCCGAACTGCCGGATCGGGACCCGGCGCCCGCCGAGGAACAGGCCGCCGGACACCACTTCGACCGGCAGGTCCGGATGCCGGTGCGCGACGTCGGCCATGGTGCGGGCGAACCCGTACGACCAGCCGCAGTACGCGTCGAAGACATAGATGAGCTTCATGACGGGACTCAACGATGTCTGACTGGTCAGATATTCCTACCGGAGTTTGGGGAGTGCGTCACGGGCCGAGTGGCTCAGCGTCCGGAGGTCCTGCGCGAACCGCTCACGGTGGTCGGCGGGCAGCGGGTCGAGGAAGAGCCGCTGGATGTTCTCGACGTGCACCCGCGCGGCCCGCACGGTCGTCTCCTCGCCTTGCGCGGTCAGCCTGACGAGTTGCACGCGGCGGTCGTCGGGGGCGCTGGAACGGACGACAAGGCCGAGGGTGGTCATCCGGTCGACCAGCCTGGTCGCGCCGCCGGTGGTCAGCACCTGCTCCTGCGCGATCGCGCGCATGCTCATCCCGGCTTCACCCGACCTGCCGACGATGAGCAGGACCTCGAACATCAGGTGCGAGATCCCGCATTCGGCCTCCAGCGCGCGGCCGAGCAGGTATTCGAGCCGGTTCGCGGCGCCCATCATCCGGCCGAAAGCGACCACGCGCGGGTCGTAGGCGGCTTCTTTCGCCGTGGTGATGCCCATTTCAGCTCCCTGCCGACAAGGCCAAATAGACGTCGAGCTGTTCGGTGAACTCGGTCAGGTCGGTGCCGAGCAGTTCGCTCGCGCGCCCGATCCGGTAGCGCAAGGTGTTGACGTGGACGTGCAGCGCCCGTGCGGCCCGCGTCGGCGAGCCGGAACATTCGAGGTAGACGCGCAGGGTGTGCACCAGATCGGTGCCCTGTTCGGCGTCGTAGCTCAGCAGCGGGCCCAGCACCCGCCGTCGCAACGCGGCTCGCAGGTCGTCGGGTGCGCCCGCCAGCAGTAGCCGGTGCATGCCGATCTCGCCGCCGGGGACGACCTCGATCGTGCCGGGCCGTTCCTCCGCCACGGCCAGCGCGTAGCGCGCGACCTCTTTGGCGCCCCGAAGCACGGAGACCGGGGAGCGATCGCTGACGCCGATCAGCACCCGGCGGCACGGCAACAAGGATTCCACTCCGGTCAGTGTGTCGGTCACCGTGGCGGGCCAGTCCTCCGGCCATTCGCGGTCGTCCTCGGCCAGCGCCCAGGTGGTTTCGCCGACGGGGCCGACGAGCGCGCCCGGCGGCATGAGTTCGGTCAAGATGCCGCGCGCCGCTTCGGAGCCCTCGGTGCGCGCGACGACGACCCGGAGATCGCCGCGCAGCCCGGTCGCGGTCAGCGCCGCGTGCGGATCGCTTCCCTCGTCGAGCGCGGCGAGCAACGGTTCGAGCACCCTGTCGGTGACGGCGCGGACCTCGTCCGCCCGCGTGCGCGCGAGTCCGATCAGACCGGCGAGTTCTTCGGCGATCTCCGCCTGCGCGGCGGTCAGCCTGCCGCCGATCACGAGCAGCCACGGCAGCGCGTGCCTGCCGCCGACCGGCCGGACCGAGACGTCGTCGGCTTCCAGGGAACGCCCGCCCGCGGCGACGAACCGGCGCACGAGATCCGACGGCGTGCCGACGGGCACCACCGAGCAGGGCAGGCCGATCTCGCCGCGCGCTCGCTCCAGGAGGGCCTCGACCGACGAGTCTTCCGTGGCCGCTGAAAGCAAACGTTTGCGAGCGCCTTCCGCGGCCGCGGCCAGCGCCAGGACGACGCGTTCGGTGACGACCGAGAACGACAGGTCCGCCGGCACCTCGAGCAACGGGATCCCATGTCGCGTACAGGCTTCGACGAGGTCTTCGGGAATCCCGTCGGAGTCGGCTCCGGACGCCGCCAGAGCCGCCGCCCCGGCCTTCGCGAGCGCCGCGACGAACGCCTCCGAATCACCCGGCCCGCGCCACCACAGCAACCCGCTCAGGACGAGTTCGCCCGCAGACACGTACCGCCCGGGATCGGACAGTTCCGTGACGTAGATCCGGGACACCGGACGGTCGAGCAAAGCCGCCCCGGCACGTACGCGCAAGCGCAGCCCGGGCAGCGCGAGCAGAGTTTTCACGGTCGTCATCAGGTTTGTAGGAAAGCACAAAACGACCCGGTCGTGCAGGGGAGATTTCATGCTTCGGCACCGTTGCCGCCATACGGGCACAGGGCGTCTACTGAGTCAGCCGTCACACATCACCGCCGAACCGAGGAGCCCGAGAGTGGATTTCCTGCGCCCCAGCTCGCTGACCGAGGCGCTCGCCGTCAAGGCCGAGCGGCCCGACGCGGTGCCCATCGCGGGCGGCACGGACGTCATGGTGGAGCTCAACTTCGACCACCGCCGCCCCGGTGCGCTGCTCGATCTCAACCGGGTCACCGAACTCGCCGAATGGACCGAGACCGACGGCAGGATCCGGCTCGGCGCCTCGGTGCCCTACGTCCGGGTGATCGCTGAGCTGGGTGAAGTTCTGCCCGCGCTGGCCATGGCCTCGCGCACCGTCGGGTCGCCGCAGATCCGCAACCGGGGCACCGTCGGCGGCAACCTCGGCGCAGCCTCACCCGCCGGGGACACGCATCCCGTCCTGCTCGTGCTCGGCGCCGAGGTGGAAGCCGCGTCCGTCCGCGGCACCCGGTTGATCCCGGCCGAGGAGTTCTACCTCGGCGTCAAACGCAACGCCCTCGAACCCGACGAGCTGATCACCGCGGTGCACCTGCCGGCCGAGGTCGGCCCGCAGCAGTTCGCCAAGGTCGGGACGCGCAACGCGATGGTCATCGCGGTCTGCTCGTTCGCGCTGGCGCTGCACCTGGACACTCGCGAGATCCGCGCGGCCGTCGGTTCGGCGGCGCCGACCCCGCGCCGCGCGACCGCCGCCGAAGAGTTCCTCGGCGACGAGCTTCCCTGGTCCACCAAGGCTTCGATCACGGATTCCGTCAAACGCCGGTTCGGCGAGCTGGTGTCGGAGGCGGCGTCGCCGATCGACGACGTCCGCGGCAGCGCCGACTACCGCAGGCACGCGCTGTCCGTCCTGGCGCGGCGAACGCTGACCTGGGCGTGGAACGACTTCCAGAAGGGTGAACGCGAGTGCGCGTGAACGTGACGGTCAACGGCGAGTCCCGCCAGGCCGACGACGTCTGGGAGGGTGAAAGCCTGCTTTACGTCCTCCGCGAGCGGCTCGGCCTCCCAGGCTCCAAAAACGCCTGTGAACAGGGCGAATGCGGCTCCTGCACGGTGTACCTCGACGACGTCCCGGTGTGTTCGTGCCTGGTCGCGGCCGGCCAGGTCGAAGGCCGCGAGGTCCGCACGGTCGAAGGACTCGCCGAGGGCGACAAGCTGGATCGCGTCCAGCGGTCCTTTGTGGACGCAGGTGCCGTCCAATGTGGCTTCTGCACCCCCGGTCTCGTGGTCGCGGCGCACGACCTGCTCAACCGCGTCGAAAACCCCGCCGACGAGGAGATTCGGGAGGCTTTGGCGGGGAACCTCTGCCGGTGTACCGGATACGAGAAGATCCTCGACGCCGTCCGGCTGGCCGCGACCAGGGGAGAGACCACGTGAAGACCGTCATCGAGAACGCCGCGATCGCCACCGTCGACGGGGCGGGCACCGAACACGCTTCGGGCCACGTCGTCATCGAGAACGACCGCGTCGCGGCGGTCGGCGCGGGGAAGGCGCCCGACGGCGAGTACGACGACCGCGTCGACGGCTCCGGCTGCCTGGTCACGCCCGGTCTGATCAACACCCACCACCACCTCTACCAGTGGGCCACGCGCGGCCTCGCCGCCGACCACACGCTTTTCGAATGGCTGGTCGCGCTGTACCCGATCTGGGGCAGGCTCGACGCCGAGATCACGCACGCGGCGGCCACGGCCGGGCTCACCCGGCTAGCGACCACCGGCTGCACCACGGTCGCCGACCACCACTACGTCTTCCCGCGTGACGGCGGCGACCAGGTCGAAGCCCTGGCCGCCGCCCGGATCCGCGTCGGTGTGCGGCTGCACGTCGTACGCGGCTCGATGGACCGGGGCGAGTCACAGGGCGGGCTGCCGCCGGACAACCTCGTCGAGGAGACCGAGGCCGCGCTGCTGGGCACCGAGGCCGCGATCGACCGGTTCCACGACGCGTCCGCCGGCGCGCATCTGCAGATCGCGGCCGGTCCGTGCTCGCCGTTCTCGGTGAGCGAGCGGTTGATGACCGGCGCGGCGGAATTGGCGCGCCGCAAGGGGATCCGGCTCCACACGCACCTCGCCGAGACGATCGACGAGGAGAAGCAGTGCCTCGCCGAAGTCGGCTGCACCCCGGCCGAGTACGCCGACGAACTCGGCTGGCTCGCCGACGACGTCTGGCTCGCGCACTCGATCCATCTCGCCCCGGAGGCGATCCGGCGGATGGGTGCCACGGGTACCGGCGCGGCGCACTGCCCGACGTCGAACGGGCGCATCGGCGCAGGGATCGCTCCGGTCCGGCAGCTGCTCGACGCCGGGGTGCCGGTCGGGCTCGGCGCCGACGGCGCCGCGTCCAACGAATCCGGTGGCCTCGGCGAGGAACTGCACCAGTCGTTGCTCCAGGCCCGACAGCGCGGCGGACCCCGTGCGCTGACCACACGCGAGGCGCTGTGGATGGGCACGATGGGCGGCGCGCGCTGCCTCGGCCGTCAGAAGGACCTGGGTTCGATCGAGGTGGGCAAGCTCGCCGACCTCGCGGTCTGGAACCTGAACGGCCTGAACTACGCCGGGATCCCCGACCCGGTCGCCGCCTTGGTGCTCGGCACGACCCCGCCGGTCGAGCGGCTGTACGTCGGCGGCGCGACCGTCGTCGACGGTGGAACGCTGCGCGAGGAATCCGAAGACGAGATCGCCCGTGAGCTGGCCGTGGCCAGTGCGCGGCTGAGGGAGACGGTATGACCACCACTGAAGTCTCCAAGCAGACCACCGGGAACGGGGTGGGGACGAGCCCGCAGCGGCCCGACGGCACGGTCAAGGTCCGCGGCGAATTCGCCTACTCCTCGGATCTGTGGCACGAGGACATGCTGTGGGGCGCGACGTTGCGCAGCCCGCATCCCTACGCGCGGATCACCGGTATCGACATCACCGAAGCCCTTGCGGTGCAAGGGGTGTACGCGGTGCTGACCCACGAAGACGTGCCGGGGGTGAACAAGTACGGTCTGGAGCACGCGGATCAGCCGGTGCTCGCCGTCGACGTCGTGCGCTACCAGGGCGAGCCCGTCGCGCTCGTCGCCGCGGACCACCCCGAGACCGCGCGCCGCGCGATGAAGCGGATCAAGGTCTCCTACGAGGTCCTCGAACCGGTGACGGATTCCGAGAAGGCCGCCGCCGGCGAGGGAGCCGAGCTGCACCCCGGCGGGAACGTCGTGCGGTACGCGAAGATCCGGCACGGCGACCAGTCGGTGAAGGCCGACGTCGTGGTGTCCGGCGTCTACGAGGTCGGCATGCAGGACCAGGCCTTCCTCGGGCCGGAGTCGGGTATGGCGATCCCGGACACCGAAGGCGGTGTCGACCTTTACGTGGCCACGCAGTGGCTTCACGTCGACCAGCAGCAGATCGTGGCCGCGCTGGGGCTGCCCAAGGAGAAGGTGCGGCTGACGCTGGGTGGCGTCGGCGGCGCGTTCGGCGGCCGCGAGGACCTCTCGATCCAGGTCCACGCGTGTTTGCTGGCGCTGCACACCGGCAAGCCGGTCAAGATGGTCTACAACCGCGAGGAATCCTTCTACGGTCACGTGCACCGCCACCCGGCGAAGATGTACTACGAGCATGGCGCGGACAAGGACGGCCGGCTCGTCTACGTGAAGGCGAAGCTGTACCTGGACGGTGGCGCGTACGCGTCGTCCACCGGCGCGGTGGTGGCGAACGCGGCCACGCTCGGCGTGGGTCCGTACAATGTGGACAGTGCTTCGGTCGATTGCTGGGGTGTGTACACCAACAACCCGCCCTGCGGTGCGATGCGTGGTTTCGGCGCGGTGCAGGCGGGCTTCGCGTACGAGTCCCAAATGGACAAGCTCGCCGAGGCGTGCGGCATCGACCCGGTGGACATCCGGATCCGCAACGCGATGGCCGAAGGCAGTGTCATGCCCACCGGGCAGATCGTCGACTCGGCCGCCCCGGTCGCCGAACTGCTGGAACGCCTGCGCGCCAAGCCGTTGCCGGTCACGCACGAGGAACTCGACCTGCGCCGCATGCCCGGCGGCGTCTCCAACACCACGCATGGTGAGGGCGTCGTCCGCGGTGTCGGGTACGCGGTCGGCATCAAGAACATCTGCTTCTCCGAGGGTTTCGACGACTACTCGACGGCCCGCGTGCGGCTGCAACTCGTCGGCGGCGAACCCGCGGCGACCGTGCACACCGCCGCCTGCGAGGTCGGCCAGGGGCTGGTCACGATCATGCAGCAGATCGTGCGGACCGAACTCGGCATCGAGCAGGTGACGATCCTGCCGATGGACACCAATATCGGCAACGGCGGTTCGACGTCGGCCTCCCGGCAGAGTTACGTCACCGGCGGCGCCGTGCAGGCCGCGTGCGTCGTGGTGCGTTCCGGGCTGCACAAGCACCTGGCGGGCAAACTCGCCGCGGACGGGAAGCTGAACGTCGTCGCGAACAAGGTCGTCTCGGCCGACGGCAGTGTGCTCGCGGACCTCGCCGACGTCCTCGGCGACGAGGTCTTCGACGAGACCGTCGAATGGCGGCACCGTCCGACGGTGCCCATCGATCCCGAGACGGGGCAAGGGAACGCGCACGTCCAGTACGGTTTCGCGGCACACCGCGCGGTCGTGGACGTCGACACCGAACTCGGTCTGATCAAGGTCGTCGCGCTCGACTGCGCGCAGGACGTCGGCAAGGCGCTGAACCCGCAGGCGGTACTCGGCCAGATCCAGGGCGGTTCCGCGCAGGGGCTCGGGCTCGCGGTGATGGAGGAGATCCAGACCGACGGCGGGAAGATCCGCAACCCGTCGTTCACCGACTACCTGATCCCGACGGTACTGGACATGCCGCCGATGGACATCGACGTCCTGGAACGGCCCGATCCCAACGCCCCGTATGGTCTGCGAGGGGTCGGGGAGCCGCCGACGATCTCGTCCACCCCGGCGATCGTCGCGGCCATCCGCGCGGCCACCGGGCTCGCGCTGTCCCGTGTCCCGGTGCGTCCCGAACACCTCACCGGCACCTGAGAATCCGTACTTTTTCGAGCTAGGAGCACATCCGTGGGTACCCGTCTGTCCATTTCGGAGTCCGACGAGCAGAAATGGCTCGCCGAAGCCGTCCAGCTGGCCACCGCGAACGTCGAAAACGGCGGCGGCCCGTTCGGCGCGATGATCGTCCGCGACGGTTCGGTGCTGGCCACCGGGACCAACCAGGTGACCCCGACGCTGGACCCGACGGCGCACGCCGAGGTGGTCGCGATCCGTGCGGCCTGCCAGGCGATCGGCGACTACAAACTCGACGGCTGCGTCCTCGTGACCTCCTGCGAGCCTTGCCCGCTCTGCCTTTCCGCAGCGCTCTGGGCGCGTGTCGGCAAGGTCGTTTACGCCGCGGACCGCCACGACGCGGCCGAGGCGGGCTTCGACGACCGCGAGTTCTACGACCTCTTTTCCCGCCCGCGCGAGACCTGGTCACTACCCGTCGGCCAACTGTCCCTTCCGGACTCTTTCGCGCCTTTCCAGGCCTGGCTGTCGAAACCCGACAAGAAGGCTTACTGATCTCTTCCCGCCCCACAACGTTGTGGAGTAGGCATGACCCAATTAGGTACCGAGCGTCCCCACCTGCCCTCGCCCGAGCCGGGGCGGCTGTCCGGGCTCGACCGCTGGTTCAAGATCTCCCACCGCGGCAGCACGATCGGCCGCGAGGTGCGCGGCGGGATCACCACGTTCGTCGCGATGTGTTACATCGTGCTGCTCAACCCGCTCATCCTCGGGGCGTCGGCCGACATCACCGGAGCCCGGCTGAGCACCGAGGCGATCACCACCGCGACCGCGCTCGCGGCGGGGGTCACCACGATCCTGATGGGACTGGTCGGCAACGCGCCGCTGGCGCTCGCGGCCGGTCTCGGCGTCAACGGTGTCGTCGCCTTCCAGATGGCTCCGGCCATGACGTGGGCGCAGGCCTTCGGGCTCGTCGTCCTCGAAGGTTTCTGCATCGTGTTGATGGCCGTTTCCGGCATCCGCGAGCGGATCATCAACGCGATCCCGATGGCGCTCAAGGTCGCGATCACCGTCGGCATCGGGCTCTACATCGCGCTGGTCGGCCTGGTCAGCGCCGGATTCGTGACCAGGACACCGGACTCCGCCCAGTCGACGGTGCCGGTGCGGATGGGGATCGCCGGTCATCTCGAAGGCTGGCCGATCGCGATCTTCTGCCTCGGGCTGTTGCTGATGATCGTGCTCGTGAGCCGCGGGGTGCCGGGTGCGGTGCTGATCAGCATCGCGGTCGCGACCGGGCTCGCGGTGCTGGTCAACAGCGTGTTCCACGTCGAGGGCTGGGGCCTGGTGGAACCCAAGGTGCCCGACCAGGTCGTGGCGCATCCCGATTTCAGCCTGCTGGGCGACATCGACCTCTTCGGTGGATTCGGGTCGGCGGGCGCGGTGACGGCCGCGGTGTTCCTGTTCACGCTGGTGCTGTCCGGGTTCTTCGACGCGATGGGCACGATCACGTCCGTCTCGGAGGAGGCGGGGCTGGTCAAGAACGGCAAGGTCGAGGGGATGGGTCGCATCCTGCTGGTCGACGGCGCGGGCGCGCTGGCGGGCGGCGTCACCGGGTCGGCGCCGAACACCGTGTTCCTCGAATCGGCCGCCGGCGTCGGTGAGGGCGCGCGGACGGGGCTGGCGAGCATCGTCACCGGCGGGTTGTTCACCGCCACCCTGTTCCTGACGCCGATCGCGGCCGTCGTCCCGGCGCAGGCCGCGGCGCCCGCGCTGGTGGTCATCGGCGGGATGATGATGGCGCAGTGCCGCCGGATCCCTTGGCAGGACCTGGATTTCGCGATCCCGGTATTCCTGACCATCGCGCTGATCCCGTTCACCTACTCGATCACCAACGGGATCGGCGCCGGGCTGGTCGCCTACGTGCTGATCAAGATCTGCAAGGGCAAGATCCGCGAGATCGGCTGGATCCTCGGGATCCTGGCCGCGGTGTTCGGGGTGTACTTCGGGATCGAAGGGATCATGTCGTGGTTCTGATGTTCCTCAACGGCGGCGGGATGCGCGGCGGACCGCTGCACGAACAGTTGCAGGGCGCGCCCTTGTGCTGCGTGGCCCGATCCGCGCCCAAGTACCACTACTTCTCCGTGGGCGACCGGTTCCCGGCGATGCGCGAAGGCGGCTCCGCGTCCGTCGTGGGCGAGGTCTACGACCTGCCGCTCACGGTGCTGCGGGACCACCTCGTCCCCGCCGAACCGCCGGAACTGGAGCTGGGCGTCATCGAACTCGAGGACGGCGCGGCCTGCCTCGCCACCGTCCTGCGTTCGTCCTATGTGGACTCCCCGGAGCTGACGGACATCTCCTCGATAGGCGACTGGCGGGCGTACCTCGCGTCCCGCTAGCGGTCCGTGAAGGCCTCCTTCCCTACCCTGAGAGTAGGGAAGGAGGCCTTCACGGAACGTCAGAGCACGAAGACGAGGTCGCTCGCCGCCGCGTGGAACATCTCGGGCGCGCCCGCGTAGAAGGCCCGCCAGGCGCCGGGCTTGCGGTGTTCGGCCGAAGCCGCGAAGGCCCAGGTGGTGCCGTTCCAGGTCGCGGTGACCGTCGCCGCCGTGGTCCAGCGGTAGGTGCTGAACGAGAAGTACTGGAGCTCGACCGGGATCGGGTTCGCGGTGTACCGGCCGGGGAACTCGATCGTCCCGGTGGCGGTCACGGCCTTGGCCGCGTTCCGGCCCGCCGCGAACGACGTGATCTCCGCCGGGTGGAGCACGACGATCTTCGCGGTGTCGGCGCCCGAGTTCGCGATCGACGGGTCGGCCGAGAAGAAGTCGGCGCGGTAGTGGCCGGTGCGGATCGGGGTCAGTGTCGCGCTGTACGCGCCGGCGGCGTCGGTGACCGGCTTGGCCTGGGCCTCACCGCAGAAGCCGTTGAAGCAGAACGAGATACCCACCTCGGCGCCCGCGATCGGCGTGGCGTCGGCCTTGGCGAGCTTCCCGGAGATCGTGACGCTCTGCCCGGCGTCGATCCGGGTGCTGCTGGTGGTCGTGGTGAGGGTGGACGGCTGGACCTCGGCGGCGGTCGCTGGTACCGCGCCCGCGGTGAGCAGTGCGGCCGCGGCGATGGTGCCGATCACGAGCTTCCTGATGATCATGGGCTCCCCAAACGGATTTCGGTGTTGGCGACCGCTAGGTCGGCCGGAAGCCGTTGTCCGTTGCGGAGAAATCCCGGTGTTCAGAAGCCTGCCGTCGGTGCTTCACGCAGCAGGGAGCAATGTGCGCGCGAAAGCCACCGACGAGGCCCCCGCGACCTCGAGTGCTTCGGTGTTACGCAGCGAACGGCTCAACACGAACGCTCCTTCGAGACTGTTCACCAAAGCGATCGTGAGGCGCCGCGCGGCTTCGGGGGCGAGGCCGTACTTGCCCAGCTTCTCGGAGCCGGTCTCGATCCACGCCGTGAACACGTCGGCGGTCGCGATCCGCAGCTTCTCGTTGGTGCTGGCGACCTCCAGCGCGACCGTGGCGATGGGGCACGCGTCGGCGTAGTCGGTCGCCTTCAGCGTCTCGGCGGCGCTGGCGAAGCACGCCTCGATACCGTGGAGCAGGTCCGGCTCGTCGGCGAAGAAGATCTCGAACAACGCGAGGTACATCATCCCCGAGGTGCGGATGACCTCCTCGCCGAGCTGTTCCTTGCCGCCGGGGAAGAAGTGGTACAGCGAGCCGAACGGCGCGTTCGCCGCCTCGACGATCTGCTTCACCCCGGTGCCGGTGTACCCGTTGCGCCGGAGCAGCTCGGCGCCGGCGTTCACGATGCGTTCCCGCGTTCCAGTCACTCTTCCATGATAGAGCGTTCTATCAAACGCGTCCGTGGATCTAGCCGCCCCTTGAACCTTGGTTCACCCTCCGGCGCTACCTGCGGTCGATGTCCGCGTGGTGTGCCCGGCCCTAGCGTCGTGAGCCGTTGGGAATCCAAGGAAGAAGGGGGAAATACATGAAGCGGCTCTTGGCAGCCGGGATGCTCCCGGTGATCGTGGGCGGGCTCCTCGCCGGAGCCACACCGGCTTCGGCGGGCGTCCCGGCCCACTACGCCGAGCAGAAGCTGGCGTGGCATCCCTGCGCCGAATCCGACCTGATCTCGTTGCCGCCGGGCACCGACATCAGCGGGCTCGAATGCGCGACGTTCCGTACTCCCCGTGACTGGGATCGGGCGGGGGAGCGGCAGGATCTGACCATCGCGATCAGCAGGCTGAAGTCCACCGGGCCGTCGACGGCGTCGCTGCTCACCAACCCGGGCGGGCCGGGCGGTGCCGGCCGCTGGCAGCCGACGATGTTCCGCGGGCAGGAGAAACTGCGCGAGCACCAGGACATCATCGGTATCGACGTGCGCGGGACCGGCAAGAGCACCAACGTCACCTGCCGGGGAGCGGTCGACGGCATCCGGAAGCTGGATCCGCGCGACCGGGATCCGCGCAATCTGGACCAGATCCTGGCGAACGCCGAGTACGCGGCCAAGTCCTGCCAGAGCGCCGGCGGCGAACTCGGGCCGCTGATCACCACCTACCAGACGATCAGGGACTTCGACCTGCTCCGGGCCCTCCTCGGCCGGGAGAAGATCAACTGGGTGGGGTACTCGGGCGGCACCTGGCTGGGAGCGCACTACGCCCAGCAGTTCCCGCAGCGGACCGGGCGGTTCGTGCTGGACTCCTCGACGGAGTTCACCACCGACTGGCAGAAGACGTTCGACCGGCAGCCGGTCGGTTTCGAACGGCGCTGGAGGCAGGACTTTTTGCCGTGGATGGCGCGGTACGACGCCAAGTACCACTTCGGCACCAGCGGTGAGGAGGTCCGGCAGACCTACGAGCGGGCCCGCTACGCCTTGTCCCGCAACCCGATGGACGGGACCGGGCCGATGGAACTCGACACCGCGATCATCTACATGCTCTACAAGAAGGCGACCTTCCCGGCGCTGGCCGATCTGCTGGTCAAGGTCCGGGACGCGATGGAGAACCAGCAGGCCAAGCCCGAGGCCAAGGCCGCCGTCGAGGCCGCGGGTGACCACTCCGACGCGGCGGACGCCACCTTCTGGAACACCGTCTGCGGCGAAGGGCGCTTCACCGGCACCCGCGAGTCGCTGATCCGCGCTTCACAGCGGAACCTCGACCGCGGTCTGCTCCTGGCGGGCGGCGGCACGTTGAACGCCTCGGTCTGCCTGTTCTGGGACAAGGAACCGCGCCCGCTGCCGAAGCTGGACGGCAAAGGGGTCCCGCCGGTGCTGATCGTCCACTCCGAGCACGACCCGGCTACGACGATCGAGGGCGCCCGGAAGGCGCACGCGGGGTTCGCCAACTCGCGCATGCTGACCGTGACCGGTGAGGGCGACCACGGGCTCTACGCGGACGGGAACCCCGCCGTGGACAAGATCGTGAACGCCTTCCTGGTCGACGGGGTCGTCCCCGCCGACCAGAGCGTCCCCGGTATGCCGCTGCCGGTGCCTTAGAAGGCGGCGAGGGTGTGCCAGGCGAGACCGGCGTCTTCGGCGTCGTCGCGGAGGACCACACCCTCGATCAGGCCGTACGGACGGTCGGCGGCGTAGAAGACCTCGTTGTCGTTCTTCAGTCCGAACGGTGACAGATCCACCAGGAAGTGGTGCTTGTTCGGCAGTGAGAGCCGGACTTCGGCGACCTCTTCGCGTTCGTTGAGCACAGCCTCTCCCATGGCGTACAGCGTCTGCTGCAGGGAGAGGCTGTGCTTGTCCGCGAAGGTCTCCAGCAGGATCCGCCGGATCTCGGCGTGGCTCGTGGCCCAGTCGATCCCGTCGCCCTGGTAGCGCCAGCGCGCGGTCACGGCGGTCGCGAGGATCCGGTCGTTCGTCTCGGCCAGTGTCGTGTACTTGTCGCGAGGGAAGCCGTGGAACTCCGAGCCGGTCGACTTGAGCACCACGAGATCGTCCAAACCGGACACCACCCAGGCCTGGTCGCCCTGCACGGTCACGGCGGTCGTCCGCTTCTCGCTGCCCGCCTGCGAGAACGCGTGGTCGTGGCCCGAGATGCGGTTCCAGCCGTGTTCGTCGATCAGGATCCGGGCGCCGGTGATGTGCTCGAACGAGCCGACGAAATGGCGCCCGAGCCGCAGCGCGAAGTCCTCGATCTCGCCGACCGGGGCTTCCTTGGCGAAGGCGTAGACGGTGTTCTTCTGGGTGTCGGTCGCGACGACGTCGGCGTTGTCACCGGTGAGGTGCGTCGCCGCGAGGTCGCCACGAAGCGACGTCGAAACGGTGAGGTCCTTGAGGTGATGGACGGTGCCTTCGCGCTGGACGGTGACGAGCCGGACTTCGGCCTTGCCGTACTGGTTGGGGCCCAGGGTGATGGCCACGGCGATCAGCTCCCTCGATAGGTGGAATAGGCGAACGGGCTCAGCAGCAACGGCACGTGGTGGTGCTCGGTCCCGTCGGCGATGCGGAAGGTCAAGGTGACTTCGGGGAAGAAGGAGTCGGGGTCGAGGTAGGCGCCGGTGTCGAAGACCAGCCGGTAGACCCCGGGTTCCAAGGTGTCCGGGCCGAGGCCGCGGATCCGGCCGTCGGTGTCGGTCCGGCCTTCGGCGACGGGTTCGCCCGCGCCGGTTTCGAGCCTGACCCCGACGCCGGCCGCCGGCCGTCCCGCGGCGGTGTCGAGGATGTGCGTGGTCACGAGGCTCATGCCGTCACCGCCTTCTCCAGCCGCAACGCGGCGATCCTGGCCAGCTCTTGACCGGCCACTTCGAGTTCCTTCTCGGGGTCGTTCGAGAGCCTCGAACGCAGGTTTTCCAGCAGTTCGGCGCCGCTCCGGCCGCTCGCGCAGACCAGGAAGACGTGCCCGAACGTCGCTTCGTACTCGGCGTTGGCCGCGGCGAACTCACGTGCCGCGTCACCGTCCACACCGGACTGTTCCGAGCGCGACCAGCTCGCTTCGGTGCTCTTCCCGTCCGCTTTCTCCCCGATCCGGGGATGGGCGGCCATGGCGCGCCGGACCTCTTCGGGGCGCAACGGGGTGAGCGCCTCGGAAGCGGCGAGCAGTGCGCTGAGATCGGCGTACGGGCGCCTGGCCAGCAGGGTCTCCACCCAGCGCGGGACGTCGAGGCAGGCGGTCAGCGCCGGCCGGATGTCCTGTGCGGGGGCCTCGTTGAACTCTCGGATGGTGAGCGGCACGGGAACTGACGGTACGGCGACGCTTCCGCCGTCGTCAACATTTTGTTGAAACAGCTCTTCAGTCTTGGTCGCGGTTGAGGTAGTTGTAGACCGTGAACCTCGTGACCCCCAGCGCCTCGGCGACGGTCGACACCGACTTGCGGAGGCCGAACGCGCCGCGTTCCTTGAGCAGCCGTACCGCGCGCTGCTTGGCGGCGCGGTCGAGGGTGTCGAGTTTGCCGCCGAGTTCGCGTTCGACGTCGCCGATGAGGCGGGCGAGGGCACTGTGCAGTTCGACGGCGGGTTCGCCCGCGTCGTCGCCGACCTGGCGGAGCTGGAGGGTCACGCGGGTGGCGCCGCCGTCCAGTGCCGCCCTGGCGATGGCGGGAAGCGCGTCGAGGAGAGTGTCGGCGTCGCCGCGGACGAGGGTGCCGAGCGGGCCGAAGTCGGCGGACAGGCCCGCGCCCTCCGCGGTGTCGCGGGCTTTGACGGCGTGTTCGGGTGGCGGACCTTCGCCGTGGAACGGTTCGCTGGTGAACTCGGCTTCTAACTGCACGAAGCGAAGGTAGCGCCGTCCGGGCTCGTTGACGAGCAGGGCGGCCGGAGTTAATGTCGGAGTGCGAAACCTCGATTCCACTCAGTGGAAGTTGGAGGCTTGTGGATGGACTTGGTGATCAAAGCCGCCCGGGCCGTGACGGCCGCCGGAGAGGTACCCGCGACCATCGGTGTCGACGGCGGCCGCATCGTCGCGGTGGAGCCCGCCGGAGCCGATCTGGGCGGCGATCGGCTGCTCGAACTCGGTGAGGACGTCGTCCTGCTGCCGGGCCTGGTGGACACGCACGTGCACGTCAACGACCCCGGTCGCACGGAGTGGGAGGGTTTCGCTTCGGCGACCCGCGCGGCCGCGGCAGGCGGGGTCACCACGATCGTGGACATGCCGCTGAACAGCCTCCCGCCGACGGTCGACGTCGCGTCGCTGGAGGTGAAACGCGAGACCGCCGAGGGACGGGTGCACGTCGACGTCGGCTTCTGGGGCGGGGCGATTCCCGGCAACCTCGCGGACCTGCGCGGCCTTCACGAGGCCGGCGTGTTCGGTTTCAAGTCGTTCCTGCTGCATTCCGGTGTCGACGAGTTCCCGCCGCTGGACGCGCGCGGGCTCGAAGAGGCGATGACCGAACTGCGGACCTTCGACGGCATGATCATCGTGCACGCGGAGGACTCCGACGCGATCGACCACGCGCCCGACCCGCACGGCGAGAAGTACGAAGACTTCCTGCACTCGCGGCCGCGCGGCGCGGAGAACGTGGCGATCGCGCAGGTCATCGAGCTGGCCAGGAAGACCGGCGTCCGCGCGCACATCCTGCATCTGTCCTCTTCGGACGCGTTGCCGATGGTCGAGAGCGCGCGGCGCGACGGCGTCCGGCTGACCGCCGAGACCTGCCCGCACTACCTGAGCTTCACCGCCGAGGAGATCGGCGACGGCGCCACGCAGTTCAAATGCTGCCCGCCGATCCGCGAGGCCGGGAACCGCGAACTGCTGTGGAAAGGCCTCGCGGACGGGGTCATCGACTGTGTGGTGACCGATCATTCGCCGTGCACCCCCGAGCTGAAACGTTTCGACAGCGGCGATTTCGGGCTCGCGTGGGGTGGGATCGCCGGCCTGCAACTCGGCCTGCCCGCTGTCTGGACCCAGGCACGACAGCGCGGGTTCGCCCTCACCGACGTCGTCCGCTGGATGGCCGAACATCCGGCCGCGCAGGCGGGGATGCGGCGCAAGGGGCATCTCGCGCCGGGTTACGACGCCGACTTCAGCGTGTTCGCGCCCGACGAGGCCTTCGTCGTCGACGTCGCGAAATTGAAGCACCGCAACCCGGTCAGCGCCTACCACGGACGGCCGCTGGCCGGTGTCGTCCGGAGCACGTGGTTGCGGGGCGAGGAGATCACCGGTGAAGACCCGGCAGGCGTTCTGCTGACCCGGGGTGACTGCTGAGATGGAGGATGCCGTGAACGACCGTCCTGAGTGGACAGCCCTGCCCGATCTGGCCTCGCGCAAGTTCGGCGGGACCGTGATGTGGGCCACGGACGAGTTGTTCGCCGAGAAGGAGAACCTGGTCAACCCCTGGGTCCCCGCGCATCAGACGGAGACCTTCGGCCCCAAGGGCCAGGTCTACGACGGCTGGGAGACCCGGCGGCACCGCGAGCCCGGTGACGACCAGGCCGTCGTCCGGCTCGGCCTGGCGGGCGCGATCACCGGTGTCATCGTGGACACCGCCTTCTTCAAGGGCAATTACCCGCCGTTCGTCTCGGTCGAGGCGTGCGCCGTCGACGGCTATCCCAGCGCGGCCGAAGTGGCCGAAGCGGACTGGGACGTGCTGGTGAAACGCGGCGCGGCGGCGGGGCACACGGAGAACTCCTTCGAGGTCGGCGGGAGCAAGCGCTACACGCACGTCCGGCTGACCATGCACCCGGACGGCGGCGTGGCCCGGCTGCGGGTGCACGGCACACCGATCCCCGATCCGCGGCTGCTCGACCTCGGCGCGCTCGATCTCGCCGCGCTGGAGAACGGCGCGGTGGTCACGGGGTGCAGCAACATGTTCTATTCCTCGCCCAACAACCTCTTCTCGCCAGGGCTCGCCGCGCATCAGGCCGAGGGCTGGGAGACCGCGCGGCGCCGGGACGGCGGGAACGACTGGGTCACGGTGCGCCTCGCCGGCGCGGGCGTCGTCCGGTTCGCCGAACTGGACAACAGCAACCTCAAGGGCAACGCGCCGGGCTGGGCGTCGCTGAGCGGCCGGGACGGCGACGGCGAATGGGTCGAACTGCTGCCGAAGACCCGCTTGCAGCCCGATACACGGCACCGCTTCGGCCTCGCCGAGGGGCCCGAGGTGACCGAGGTCCGTCTCGACATCTATCCCGACGGCGGGATGGCGCGCCTACGGCTCTTCGGGGCGCTTTCGGAGCGCGGCCGCGCGGATCTCGCTTCGCGTTTCGAGGCCGCTCAGGGCTGAGCGCCGGGCCGGTTCAGATACGCGGAGAACAACGAGAGGACGGTGCCGATCGAGAAGATCGCGGTGAGCCACCAAGCGCCGCCGATGGACAGGTTCCACACCAGGGCACCCACCATCAGCACCGCCATGACGATGTTCCTGATCTGCAGCGGCGTCGGTTTGGCCATGCCGCCACCCTCTCACGGGCGGCGGTCGCGCTGGTCAGGGGGCGGACTGGCGACGGGAGCTGATCACACCGGTGTCGAATCCGGCGAGGTGGAGCCCGCCCGCGAACCGGGCGTGCTCGATCTTGACGCAGCGGTTCATCACCACGTCCAGGCCCGCTTCCTTCGCGCGGTCGGCGACGGGTTCGTGCCACAGGCCCAGTTGCAGCCAGAGCGTGCGCGCCCCGGCCTCGACGACCTCCCCGGCGACGCCGGGGAGGTCGTCGTGTTTGCGGAAGACGCTGACCAGGTCGACCTCGCCGGGCACCTCGGCCAGTGACGGGTACACCGGGCGCCCGAGGAGCTCGTCCAGCCTCGGGTTCACGAAGTTGACTTCGTGCTTGCTGGTAGCTCGGCCGCGCCGGGTTGTTCGAGGCGCCGACGATGATCACCGACCTCGTCCGCGAAAGGATGCGGCGGCGTTCGACCGCGCCGACGTCGTAGGTCATCCCGCCACCGCCTTGCCGAGTGCCTGATCGAGATCCCACAGGATGCCGTCGACGTCCTCCAGCCCGACCGACAGGCGGATCAGATCCGCTCCCACCCCCGCCACGCGCAACTGGTCTTCGGAGAGCTGCTGGTGGGTGGTGGACGCCGGATGGATGACCAGGGTCCGCGCGTCCCCGACGTTCGCCAGATGCGACAGCAGCTCGACGGAGTTCACGAACGTCTCCCCGGCCGCGCGCCCGCCGTCGACGCCGAAGGACAACACGGCGCCCGGCCCGGCGGGCAAGTACTTCTTCGCGCGGTCGGGCGTCCATCCGTTGCGGCAGCGTCTCGACCCCCTGCAGCAGGAGGAAGGCCGAATGCGGGGAGAGGACCGCGCCGATGTCGCGCAACTGCTCGGCGCGGAGCCGGGTGCAGAAGGCGTACTCGCCGAAGTTCTCCCAGTACTTCAGTCCGCCGTAGCTCTCGACGACCACGCCGCCCAACGTGGTCCCGTGCCCGACACCAACACCGAGCCAAGACCAGCCACTACCAGCGACGACACCCAGATCACGAACTACAGCTGGAGTATTGGAACCCGAATCGCCACTCACGACCAACCCGACCGATCGCCAGGCGAACTCGCCTTGTCGCGCAAGGAAATCGCGCACTAGCCGAGCGCGGCGCGCAGCCGCCGGTCCCGTTCCTCCGGGGTCTGCCGGGGGCAACTGGTGCACTTCGGGTTGCCCGCTTCGTAGATCAGGCAACAGGAAGCACGGCGCACCACGGTGTTCCGCCCGATCCGGGAGAATCGCGGCTCCGGCATCCCGAGCCCGATCGCGGCCACGAGCGGTGCCGCCAGCTCGATCGCTCGCGCGGTGTCGCCGGTCCACAGCAGGCGGTTGCCGATCGAATCCGTCGCGATCGCGCCCAGCGCGCGCGGATTCGCCCCCGTGACGGCCGAAATGGTGCCGATCGCCGTGCTCAGCGTCCCGGCGAACGCGGCGCCGAGTTCGGCCAGCCCACCGTCGAGGAGCCGTGCCGACCGGGCGCCGGTGAAACGGCCGTCCGGGACGAGGTCGATCGTGACGGCGTCGAGTGACGGGTCCAGCGGCTCACCACGTACGAGCGACTCGACAGAGGGCGCGACGAGGACGGAGGACAGCGAGTACCACCAGATCGTGCCGAGCACTTCGGGTCGCGAGCAGCCGTAGAGTTTCGCGGCCCCGCCGATGCGGGCGCTGACCCAGGTTGCGTCGGCGAGGAGGGTCGCGGATGCCTCCATCAGGGCACCGGCCGGTACAGCGTGACGCTGAACGAGGTGGTGACGTCCACCGGCGCGGTGATCGCGTCGAGGCGTTCACGGCGGCCGTCGCGGTGCAGGTGGTGTGCGCTCGGCCCCATTTCGACCACCTGGCGGATCAGGGCGGGCCCCAGCGTCACCCGCTGGGTGACCTCGTGCCGGTCCACCCGGGTGAAGCGTTCGCCGAGGGTGTCCTCCAGCCGCGCGTCCTTGCCGCCGTCGACGGAGATCACCAGGTCGCCCAGTTCCCGGAGGTGTCCCGGTTTCGGTGTCGCGACGACCAGCAGCCCGTCCGCGGTCAGGACGCGGTGGAACTGCGGGGCGTTGCGGGGCGCGAAGACGTTGAGGATGAGTGACGCGCTCGAGTCGGCCACCGGCCAGGGTTCCCACAGATTCCACACGGCCGCGCCCGCGCGCGCGTGTGCGCGAGCGGCCCGGCGCAGGGCGACGGCGGAGACGTCGAGCGCCAGGCCGTACGCGGCGGGGACGGCGTCGAGCACGTGCGCGAGGTAGTACCCCGTGCCCGCGCCGGCGTCGATGACCATCCCGTCCTCGACGTGGTCCGCGGCCACCTTCGCGAGGTCGTCGGCGAGAGGCAGATAAGCACCGGAAGAAAGGAGATCGACGCGGGCCGCGACCATCGGCGCGGTGTCCGCCGTGCCCGCCGGGATGCGCGCGTGCAGAAGATTGACGTAGCCCTGCTTCGCTACGTCGAACGAGTGGCCTCTCCCGCAACGCACCGTGCGATCGGTTACCCCGACCGGGTCACCGCAGACCGAACACCGCAGCGACCGGACGATCTCCGGTGGCAGTGGGTCATGGCCGGATACACGTGCGTTCATGGACCTATTCGACCATGAGGTTTCGCAACCGGACAGAACGCACCAGGTCTCCGGAAACCTGGCCGTAACAACGCCGCACCGACAGTTCACGCGGGTGAAACCTGAATCGCCGCCCGAGGAAACACCGCGGTCCAAAGATTCCTGCGCAGTACACCCCAGGCACGGGAGGAAGATTGTGCTGAACGCAGGAGACACCGCATGGGTGTTGATCAGCGCCGCGCTGGTCATGCTCATGACACCGGGATTGGCGTTCTTCTACGGCGGCATGGTCCGCGCGAAGAGCGTCCTGAACATGTTGATGATGAACTTCATCGCGCTCGCCGTAGTCGGTGTCCTCTGGACGCTGTACGGCTTCACGATGGCGTTCGGCAACGATATCGGCGGAGGATTGCTCGGTAACTTCGACTTCGCCGGTCTCTCGAACATCTCCGGCAAACTCGCCGGGTTCGCGACCGCCGCCACCGACACCGCGCCCGAGGTCGCCTGGCCCGGTGCGGACGCGCTGCCGTTGTTCGCCTTCGTGATGTTCCAGCTGATGTTCGCGATCATCACGCCCGCGCTGATCTCCGGTGCCATCGCCGACCGCGCCAAGTTCTGGGGCTGGACGCTGTTCGTCGCGGTGTGGGTGACCGTCGTGTACTTCCCGGTCGCGCACTGGGTGTTCTCGTTCAACGGCTTCATCAGCGCCGATTCGGTCGGCGGCTGGATCGCCAACCAGCTCAAGGCGCTCGACTTCGCGGGCGGTACCGCGGTCCACATCAACGCCGGTGCGGCGGGACTGGCGCTCGCGATCGTGCTCGGCAAGCGCAAGGGCTGGCCGAAGGGCACCGGACGTCCGCACAACGTCCCGTTCGTGCTGCTGGGTGCCGCGCTCCTGTGGTTCGGCTGGTACGGCTTCAACGCCGGTTCGTCGCTGGCCGCCAACGACCTCGCCGCCGTCGCGTTCACCAACACCACCGTCGCGACCGCCGCCGCCATCCTCGGCTGGCTGATCATCGAGCAGATCAAGGTCGGCAAGCCGACCACCCTCGGCGCCGCCTCCGGTGCCGTCGCGGGTCTCGTCGCGATCACCCCGGCGGCCGGTTTCGTCAGCCCGCTGGGTGCCATCGCCATCGGCCTCATCGCCGGTGCCCTGTGCGCGCTGGCGATCAGCCTCAAGTTCCGCTTCGGATTCGACGACTCCCTCGACGTCGTCGGTGTCCACCTCGTGGGTGGTCTCGTCGGCACGCTGCTCATCGGTTTCTTCGGCACCACCAGCGTCAACTCGCTCGGCGTCGACGGCCTGTTCTACGGTGGCGGCCTCGGCCAGCTGGGCAAGCAGGCGCTCGCGGCGGCCGTCGTCCTCGGCTACTCGTTCGTGCTCACCTTCGTCATCGGCTGGGTGATCAAGAAGCTCGGCGGGTTCCGCGTCAGCGCGGAGGACGAGGTCAGTGGTATCGATGAGGCCCAGCACGCGGAGAGCGCGTACGACTTCACCGGATCGGGCGGCGGCCTCGGCCAGCCGAGCTCCATCCCGGTCAAGTCGTCCACCGGAAACGCGGCCACGAAACTCGAGGAGAGCAAGGCATGAAGCTGATCACCGCGATCGTGAAGCCGTTCACGCTCGACGACGTCCGCTCCGCGCTGGAGCAGCTGGGCGTGCTCGGCATGACGGTCAGCGAGGTGCAGGGCTACGGCAGGCAGAAGGGCCACACCGAGGTCTACCGGGGTGCCGAGTACTCCGTGGACTTCGTGGCGAAGCTGCGGGTCGAGGTCGTCACCGACGATTCCAACGTCGAGAAGGTGCTCGACGCGATCACCACGGCCGCCCACACCGGCAAGATCGGTGACGGCAAGATCTGGGTGACGCCGGTGGAGACGGTCATCCGGGTACGCACCGGCGAGCGCGGCTCGGACGCCCTATAGGCGTCACGGATGGCCGACGGGGGTGAACTGGTCAAAGCCACCGAGCGGTTGCTCGAGGGCAGGCACGGGAGGCTGGGGGCGACCGCGTTGCGGGCGGCCCTGGTCGACCTCTACGAATTCTGGTTGGGCAAGGGCGCTGCGGCGGCCGGCGTCGACACCGCTGAACCCGGTGTCGCGCTGGCCGCCGTCGGCGGCCTGGGGCGCAGCGAGCTGGTGCCCTTCTCCGATCTCGATCTTTTGTTGCTGCACAACGGGAACTCGCGGGTCGGCGAGATCGCCGACGCGATCTGGTACCCGTTGTGGGACGCCAAGATCGGTCTCGATCACTCGGTGCGCACTCCGGGTGAGGCGCTGAAGGTGGCGTCCGAGGACCTGCGGACCGCGATGGGGCTGCTCGACATCCGCCACATCTCCGGGGACGCCGAGATCACCGCCAGGCTGGCGGCCGCGGCACGGGACCAGTGGCGGCGGACCGCGAGGAAACGGATGGGCGAGCTGGCTGACGCGGTGCGTCAGCGCTGGGCCCGCAGTGGCGAGATCGCGCAGTCCGCCGAGCCGGATCTCAAGCACGGCAGGGGTGGGCTTCGCGACTTCGCCGTCTTGGAAGCGCTGGCGGCGGCACAGCTGACGGCGAGACCCGGCGAGGAACTACTGGCCGCGAAGAGCCTGCTGCTCGACGTCCGGACGGAACTGCGCCGGGAACTGCGCCGTGAGCGGGACATCCTCAGCGCGCCGGAGGCCGAGACGGTCGCGGGCGAGCTCGGGTTCGGCGACCGGTTCACCTTGGCGCGCAAGATTTCCGGTGTCGGCAGGACGATCGCGTACGCGGTGGACGTCGCGCTCCGGTCCACTGTGGAACCGCCAAGGGCGCGGTTCGGGCGGCGGCCGGTGCGGACGCCGCTCGACGAGGGTGTCGTCCTGCACGGGAACGAAGTCGCGCTGGCGCGGGACGCGGTGCCCGCCAAGGATCCGGCCCTGCTGCTGCGGGTCGCCGCGGCGTCGGCCCGGATCCGGAAGCCCATCGCGCACGGGACCCTGCGGGCCCTCGCCGAAACCGCGCCGGAACTGCGCGCACCGTGGCCCGCCGACGCCCTCAAAGCGCTGGTGGAATTGCTCGGCGCGGGCGAGGGACTCGTCGACGCCGTGGAGGCGCTGGACCGCACCGGCCTGTGGGCGCGCCTGTTCCCCGAATGGGGGGCGGTGCGGGATCTCCCGCCGAGATCGCCGGTGCACTCCTGGACCGTCGACAGGCATCTCGTGCGTGCCGCGGTCGAGGCGTCGAAACTGACGACCACCGTTTCGCGGCCGGATCTGCTGCTGATCGGCGCGCTGCTGCACGACATCGGCAAGGGCCGCGACGCGGACCACTCCGAACTCGGCGCGAAGATCAGCGCCCAGGTCGCGGCCCGGCTCGGGCTGACGGACGCCGATTCGGCGCTGGTCGCGGCGATGGTCCGGCATCACCTGCTGCTGCCGCACACCGCGACGCGGCGGGACATCAGCGATCCCGCGACGATCCAGCGAGTGACGAAGACGCTCGACGAGAACCTCGTCCTGCTGGAACTGCTGCACGCCCTGACGACGGCCGATTCGCTGGCCACCGGGCCTGGCGTGTGGACCGACTGGAAGGCACGCCTGCTCGCCGAACTCGTCTCCGGTTGCGAAGAAGCCTTGCACGGAAAGGGTTTCGTGCCGCCGGAGCCGATGGGTGCCGAACAGCGGGAGCTCGTCGCCGAAGCCGTCGCGTCCGGCCGTGGCGAGGTGCGCATCACCGCCGCCGGCAAGGTCGTGACCGTGGTGCTGGCGGTCCCGGCCCGCGCGGAACTGCTGGCTCCCGCGGCCGGGGTGCTCGCGCTGAACTCGCTCGAAGTCCACGCGGCGGTGCTGCGCGGGCACGACGGGGGACGAGCCGGCGTGTTCACCGCGTCGCCGAAGTTCGGCTCGCTGCCCGACGTCACCCTGCTGCGTGAGCAGTTCGCGCGGGCGGTGGCCGGGACGCTGCCGCTCACCCAGCGGCTCGCGGCCAAGGAACGGGACTACGGCGGAGGGGAGACGCCGTCGGCAGAAGCGAAGGTGATCTGGTTCGACGACGAGACCAGCGGGCACGACACGGTCGTGGTCGAACTACGGGCCGCGAACCGGATCGGGCTGCTGTACCGGGTCGCGGGCGCGCTGCGCCGGTGCGAGGCCGAGGTGCGCTGGGCGAAGGTGGCCACGCTCGGTGGCGCCGTCGTCGACTCGTTCGCCGTCGCGCCGCGGGCGGGCCGCGTCGACCAGGAGTGGCGGTCGAAGATCGAAGCCGCGCTGCTGGCCGCCGCTTCCTGACGCCGGTGCCTTGATCGTTTGGGACGCCGTCCACCGGGTAGGCGAGCGCCATGCCCGATCCCACTCTGCTCGCGCTGGGATCCGCCCTCTGTTACGGATTCGTCGACTTCGCGGGCGGGCTCCTGGCCAGGCGGGCCGACTTCGCCGCCGTCGCGTTCGCCGGCCAGGCGGGCGGTTTCGTGTTCATGCTCGGTGCCGTACCGCTGCTCACGCCGGCGGATCCGTCGATGCCGGACCTCGTATGGGGCGCGGCCTCCGGCTTCGGCACGGCCGTCGGCATGGTCTTCCTCTATCGCGGTCTGATCGGCGGGGCGATGAGCATCGTGGTGCCGATCAGCGCGGTGGGCAGCGTGACGCTGCCCGTGCTCGTCGGCGTGCCCCTGCTGGGCGAGCGGCCCTCGGTGCCGGGATTCGCCGTCCAGTATCTCGCGCTGGCGCGGGCGGCACCGGAAGCCGGTCTCTGGCCGGTCGTGGCGAGCAGGCTGGCGGCGACTTCGGCGATCCTCCCGATCGTCATCCGACGAGGGAACGGTGTGCGGTTGCCGTGGCGCTTCGCCGTCGGCTCGGCGGCGAATGGCTGCTTCGCCGCGTTGTCACTGGTCCTGTATCTCCTCGCCACCCGTCAGGGCACTCCGTGAGCGGCCGGGACCCGTGCGATCCGCGGGGTTGGTCCTGGCGGCGGCCGCGGTGGTCCTGCTCGGTCACGGATGACCCGGGACCGGGGTGTCGCGCGAATCGCGGAGCGTAGCGGTGGCAGGATGTGCGCGGTCGAGACCCGAAGGAGCCGGAGGGGCGGTGAGCACGTGCTCGACCACGAGCAGGACTCGCCCGGACCACAGCGGATCACGCTTCCGCCGACGGTCGTGGCCTCCCATCTCCGTGCGTGCGCCGACGACCTCGCCGTCTCCCTCACCGCGTCCGGTACCGCCGCGACCGTGCCCGAACTGCTCAAGGTGGTCCGGCACCTCGTCGCGGGGCAGCAGGCCCTCGCCATCGCGCTCGAAGGCATGGCGGGCCGGGTCGAAGGGGGAGGCGAAGGCGCGCTGGCCACCGCCCCGATGGTCGACGTCGAGGTCGTCGCCGAAGTGCTCCGTGCGGCGGCCACCGCTGTCGACTGTTCGGCCGAGGCACTCGCCGAATCCCGTCCCTCGTTCGAATGTGTGAGCGAATCGGTCGCCCCTGACACCCGTTTGTAGCTGTCCCGCCCCTTCGGCGCGTGGATACGCTGACCAGGCGGAGGTGGGCCATGCGAGCGGTGTGGAAAGGCACGATCGGATTCGGGACCTACGCCATTCCGGTGAAGGCGTACAGCGCGACCGAAGAGCACAACGTCCCCCTCCACCAGGTGCACGAGCCCGACGGCGGCCGGGTGCGGGTGAAGTGGGTCTGCGAGGTCGACGGCGCCGAGGTGCCCGCGGCCGAGATCGCCAAGGGGTATCCCGTCCCCAACGGCGACGTCGTCCTGCTGACCGCCGGGGATTTCGCGTCGCTGCTCCCGCCCACCACCCAGTCGATGGACGTCGTCGGCTTCACCCCCGCCGAGCAGGTCGACCCGATGTACTTCGCGCGCAGCTACTACCTCGAGCCGGAGCCGGCCGGCACGAAGCCGTACGTGCTGTTGAGCGAGGCGCTGCAGCAGTCCGGGCGGATCGCGATCGTGAAGGTGACCTTGCGGCAGCGCGAAACGCTGGGTGCGCTGCGCGTGCGGGACCAGGTGATCCTGCTCGAGACGATGCTGTGGCCCGACGAGATCCGGCGGCCCGACTTCCCGTTCCTGCACGAGGACGTCGACCTGCGGCGCGGGGAACTGCGGAACGCGGTTTCGCTGATCGAGGACCTCACGCGGGATTTCGACCCCGGCCGGTACACCGATCACTACCGTGAAGCGCTCGAAGCGCTCATCCAGGCCAAGCTGGACGGCGACGACGTCCTCCAGCCGACCGCCGCCGAACAGGCCGAAGGCGTGACGCGGCTGCTGGCGGCCTTGCAGCAGGGGCCGGTCGAGAAAGCCAAGGAAGCGGCGGACAAGGCGCGCCAGGCGCGGACGCGGGCGGAGCGGGCTTCGTCGGCGGCCAAGACCAGTTGAGTAGATCTACTCAGGGGGAGTTGGGGGTCTTCACGCTGCCGTGACCCCAGGGTGACCAGGCATGGTTATGTCATCGCGCGGAGAGAGCGCGGGCAGCGAATCGCCTGGTACTGGGGGTCCGGCGATACCGAGTCCCGCGACGCTCGCCAAGTGTGCTTACGGTCGGCTCGCGGGGAGGCGAGCCTTCCGTAGGGGCTCCGGTACCGGTCTGCGAGGGGCGATCGGTCCCGGAGCCCTGTTTTGTGCGCTAGTAATGACGCATGGGCGAGGCCTGGCCGGTATGCGGACTCGAACACTGCTGCGGCGTCCGCGTTCCCGACTTCGATCATTGTCTCCGGCACCTCGAACCCGGGCAGCGGGACGAATACTTCGACGGTCTCTCGCTCGGCGCGGAGGTCGACCTGCGGGGAACCGAGCTTTCCGGCGAACTGATCGAGAGGCTCGTCGACGCCGTCGGGAGTATCGACGGCCGTCGCGCGGAGTTCGGCCGAGCGGAGTTCGCCGAAGCGCGCTTTTCCGGGCCCGTGGCTTTCGAGGACGTGACGTTCTTCGACGCGGACTTCACGAATGCCAGGTTCGAGGGCGGCGCGCGATTCGACAAAGCCGGGTTCCGTGACAGCACCACTTTTCACCGGACCTGGTTCGGTGGCCCGGTCTCGTTCCGGGACTGTGCTTTCGAGGAGGTCGGGTTCACGACCGCGACCTTCTCCGGCGACACCGCGTTCGACCGGGCGAAGTTCACGAGCGACGTGTCGTTCTCCCGCCAGACTTTCGGCGCTGTTTCCTTCGGCGAAACGGAATTCGCGGGCGAGGCGGGATTCGGGTCGTCGCGGTTCACCGGCCGTGCCACGTTCACCGGGCGAAGTTCGCCGCGGCCGCGATGTTCGACGGTGCCGTGTTCGATGACGACGCGCGGTTCGACGATGCCGCCTTCGATGGGGAAGCGACCTTCGATGGCGTGAGATTCCATGCGGAAGCCCGTTTTCAGGGAGCCGTCTTCACCGCCGCCGAGCGCTACGGGCCGGTCAGCGCCGAGCGGCTGGACTTCGGCCGCGCGACCTTCCGAAGACGGTTGACCCTCTTCGTCGCGTCGCCGTCGATGGACTGTTTCGAGACCAGGTTCGAGGAAGGGGTCACGCTCAGGCTGGTCCGTCAGTCGATGGTCGGCTTGGAAAGGTCGGTGTTCGGCAAGGCTTCGACGGTCACGGGAGCCGCGTCCGTGACGTCTGTCGAGGGAGTGGATGTCGCCGACCTCGTGTTCACCGACGTCGACTTGGCGGACTGCTGCTTCGCCGGTGCGCATCACCTGGACAAACTGAGGTTGGAAGGCGACTGCACCTTCGGCTCGTACGGCAATCGCCAGGTCCTCGCCGAGGAACGCGCCTGGCGAAGTCGCAGAGACGCACCGGTCGGCCCGCGCCGCATCGCCGACCTCTACCGCCAGCTCCGCAAGGCGCAGGAAGACAGCAAGAACGAACCCGGTGCCGCCGACTTCTACTACGGCGAGATGGAGATGCGCCGCCACAGCCCGGCCACCCCGTGGTCCGAGCGCGTCATCCTCCATCTCTACTGGCTCGTCTCCGGCTACGGACTTCGTGCCCTCAGAGCCCTCGCGACCCTGGCGGTCCTCATAGCCGTCGTGAGCACGAGCATCTGGCTGGGCGGCTTCAAGACCACGCCCCCCTTCGGTGACACGTTGATCTACGTCGCCCAAAGCACCGTTTCGCTGGAAACGAAACTGGCGTCGCTGCCGAAGGACCTGACGCCGCTCGGAGAGGTCTTGCGGCTGGTCACGCGCGTCCTCGGGCCGCTGCTGCTCGGCCTGGCACTGCTGGCCGTGCGCAACCGCGTCAAACGCTGACCTCCGACACCGACTACCCTGGGAAGCCGCCGGTTGGTACCGGCGAGCCACAACGACCCAGCTGGAGCGTGCACACCCGTGTTCGACACCCTCTCCGATCGGCTCACGTCCGCCCTGCAGACGCTGTCTCGCAAGGGCAGGCTCTCCGACGCCGACATCGACGCCACCGCGCGCGAGATCCGTATCGCGCTGCTCGAGGCGGATGTCGCGCTGTCTGTGGTCAAGGACTTCATCGCCCGGATCAAGGAGCGCGCCAAGGGCGCCGAGGTGCACGGCGCGCTGAACCCGGCGCAGCAGGTCATCAAGATCGTCAACGAGGAACTCGTCACCATCCTCGGCGGCGAGACCAGGCGGCTCACGTTCGCGAAGAACCCGCCGACGGTCATCATGCTCGCGGGTCTGCAGGGTGCCGGTAAGACGACGCTCGCGGGCAAGCTCGCGATGTGGCTGAAGAAGCAGGGCCACGCGCCGATGCTGGTCGCGTGTGACCTCCAGCGTCCCAACGCGGTCACGCAGCTGCAGGTCGTCGGCGAGCGGGCCGGGGTCGCGGTCTTCGCGCCCGAGCCCGGGAACGGCGTCGGCGACCCGGTCGACGTCGCCCGCCGCGCCATCGACGAGGCCAAGCGCGCCCAGCACGACATCGTCCTGGTCGACACCGCCGGCCGTCTCGGCGTCGACGAAGAGCTGATGAAGCAGGCCGCGGACATTCGCGACGCCGTTTCGCCGGACGAGACGCTGTTCGTCGTCGACGCGATGATCGGTCAGGACGCGGTCACCACGGCCGAGGCGTTCCGCGACGGCGTCGGCTTCACCGGTGTCGTGCTCACCAAGCTCGACGGTGACGCCCGCGGTGGTGCCGCGCTGTCCGTCCGCCAGGTCACCGGCCAGCCGATCCTGTTCGCCTCCAACGGTGAGAAGCTCGAGGACTTCGACCTCTTCCACCCGGACCGGATGGCCAGCCGCATCCTCGGCATGGGCGACGTGCTCAGCCTCATCGAACAGGCCGAGCAGCACTTCGACCAGGAGAAGGCCGAGCAGACGGCGGCCAAACTCGGCAGCGGCCAGCTCACCCTCGAAGACTTCCTCGAGCAGATGCTCGCGGTCCGCAAGATGGGCCCGATCGGCAACCTGCTCGGCATGCTGCCCGGCGCCGGGCAGATGAAGGACCAGCTCGCGCAGGTCGACGACAAGCAGCTCGACAAGCTGCAGGCGATCATCCGCGGCATGACCCCCGCCGAGCGGGCCGACCCGAAGATCATCAACGCCTCGCGCCGCGTCCGGATCTCGAAGGGCTCCGGTGTCGCCGTCCGCGACGTCAACGACCTGGTCAACCGGTTCTTCGAAGCGCGCAAGATGATGGCGCAGATGGCGGGCCGGTTCGGCTTCGGCGGCGGAGGCGGCGGCAGCAAGAACCGCAAGGGCAAGAAGGGGAAGAAGGGCAAGGGGCGCGGCCCGACGCAGCCCAAGGTCCGTGGCGGCTTCCCCGGCGGCATGCCGATGCTCCCCCCGGGTGGCGGTATGCCCGGTGGAATGCCCGACCTCTCGCAGCTCGGCGGCATGAACGACGTACCAGGGTTCGACCCGAAGAAGTTCAAGCTGCCGAAGGACAAGTAGCCCCGTGGAAGCGCTGCACCTGGCCGGCGTCGTCCTGCCGGACGGCGAGCACCGCGAGCTGTGGGTCACCGGCGGCCGGATCACCACCGAACCGGTCGCCGGAGCGGAAACCGTGGTCCGGGAAGGCTTTCTGGTTCCCGGGCTGGTCGACGCGCATTGTCACCCCGGGATCGGCGTCGGCGGCGCGACCACGCTGGAAGAGGCCGCCGAACAGGCGATCACCGATCGCGACGCCGGGACGCTGCTGATCCGCGACTGCGGGCTGCCGATCGACGTCCGGCCGTTGCAGGAGCGGGCCGATCTGCCGCGGATCATCCGCGCCGGACGGCATCTCGCCCTGCGCAAGCGCTACATCCCCGGCCTGGGCCTCGAACTCGAAGACCCTTCCGAACTTCCGAAGGCGGTCGCCGAACAAGCGCGTGACGGTGACGGCTGGGTCAAACTCGTCGGCGACTGGATCGACCGCGGTGTCGGCGATCTCGCGCCGCTCTGGCCCGACGACGTCCTCGCCGAGGCCATCGCCGCCGCGCACGCCGAGGGCGCCAAGGTGACGGCGCACGTGTTCGGCCAGGCCGCGTTGCCGGGCCTGATCGACGCGGGGATCGATTGCCTCGAACACGGCACTGAGCTTTCTACGGACCAGCTGGACGTCCTCGCCGAACGCGGGATCGCGCTCGTGCCGACTCTGATCAACATCGAGAATTTCCCGGGTATCGCGGACAAGGCAGGCAAATACCCGGTGTACGCCGACCACATGCGGGCACTGCACGCCGGCGTGGGGGAGATGGTCTCGACGGCGATCGAGGCGGGCGTCGCGGTGTACGCCGGAAGCGACGCGGGCGGCATGGTCGAGCACGGCAGGCTCGTCGACGAGATCGAGGCGCTGCACAAGGCGGGCATGTCCGCGGAGCAGGCGCTGGCTTCGGCTTCGTGGGCGGCCCGCGAATGGCTCGGCGTACCGGGAATCGTCGACGGCGCGTCGGCCGATCTGCTCGTCTACCCGTCCGATCCGCGCGAGGATCTCGCGGTGCTGCGGCATCCGAGCCACATCGTGCTGCGTGGCAAGATCTACGCCTGACCCGACTCCATCCGTGACCGGAGCGGCACTGGGCCGTGTCCTGTGAGTCTTGTCCGCGGTCTCCGTGCCGCCAGGAACCACCTGGATCACGAATCCCATCGAACAAGACTCACAGGACACGGCCTAGCGTGGAGGCGTGGTGGACGACGGGCAGGCTCGCGAGCGGTTGGTGCTCGGAGCGCACTGGGGCTTTGTAGCGTTCTTCGCGGGCATCGCCGGATACCACCTCGTCACGCTCGTCATGAGCTTCCTGATGTCAGGCCGCTTCGGCGGCTACGACCCGCTCGAACTCCGTGACGTCGGCCCGCTGCTGATCCTCGCGTTCCTGCCGACCCTCGTGCTCGGTCTCGGCCCGGCGGTCGGCTCACGCGTTTGGGGGCAGGGGCTCCGCACGGACTTCGGGCTCAAACCCACCTGGCGCGACGTCCGGATCGGGCTCGCTTGCGGGGCCGCCGCGCTCGCCGCCGGCTACCTCCTCAACCTGCTCCTGCTCGCCGTGTACGGGACCGACAGCGACGACAGGACCTTCTCCGACGTCTCGCCCGGCCCGATCACCGAGCTGTCGGGCACCACCGACGGCGACACGATCTGGCTGGTGCTGGCCGCGGTCATCGTCGTCCTCGCCGCTCCGGTCACCGAAGAACTGCTGTTCCGCGGCACGCTGTGGAACGCCATGGGCTTCCACCGCCTGCCCTCGTGGGTGATCCTGCTGGTCACCGCACTGGTGTTCGCCCAGTTGCACGGCGAGGCCGCGCGCACGATCGCGTTGTTCGGCCAGGGCATCGCCATCGGTCTCGCCCGCTACCTCTCCGGCAGGGTGAGCGCGTCCGTGATCGCGCACGCCGCCAACAACCTCCCACCGGCTGTATTGCTCTTCGCGGCGAGGTGATCGCCGGTCCAGGCGGTTAGAGTCTTTGAGTAACCGAACGATCACCGGAGGATCGGCGTGACCGTATCTCAGCCCAGGGAGCCGATCCCCGAGGCCGCGCCGCCGGATGAGCTCATTGCCGGAGGTGAGGTGGCCGCGCCCGACACGCCACCGCCGCATCGCTGGGGATTCGGGGCCTTCCTCCTGGTGGAAGCCGTCCTGCTGGCGTCGGCGGCGTTCATCAGCGTCCTGCTCGGCGACGTCCAGCCCGGTCAGCCCCTGCCGATGCGCATGGTGCTGCTGGGCACCATGCTGCCGACGATGATCGCCGCCGGGGTCGCGCTGCTGATCACCCGCCTGCGTGGCAACGGTCCATTCACCGACCTGCGGATCGGCTGGAGCTGGGCCGACGTCAAGGTCGGGCTCAAGCTCGGTGTGCTCGGGCTCGGGTTCACCTCGCTCGCCGCCTACATCTGGACGCAGGTCGTCGGCGACGAGAACGCGACCTCGGCGATCAGCGCGCTCGTGGAGGACCGGCGGATGTCGGTCTCGGCGGCCGTGGTCATGTTCATCTACCTGTGGCTGGTCGGGCCGATCTGCGAGGAGATCATCTACCGCGGCCTTCTGTGGGGCGCGGTGGAACGGTTGACGTGGCGCACCGAACGCTGGGGGAGGATCGCGGCGTTCCTGGTCTCCACGGCCGTTTTCGCGGCGAGCCACCTGGAACCGCTGCGCACCACGTTGCTGCTGGTGATCGCGATCCCGATCGGGCTGGCCAGGGTGTTCACCGGGCGGCTGCTCGGCAGCGTGGTCGCCCATCAGGTGAACAACTTCCTCCCGGCCGTGACGATCCTGCTGGCCTCGCTCGGGATAGCCGCGTTCTGACAGCCGATCAGCGTCTGGCAGAATGTACGCTTGCCTGCTTTGGCCGGACCCTCTCACCGCGCCCGAGCTCACCCTTCGGGTGTGCGCAGCCGTGTCCCCACTCGGCTGGCGTACGCCTTCCACATGCATCAGAGAGAACTGAGGAGTACCCACACCCGTGGCCGTCAAGATCAAGCTGCAGCGTCTCGGCAAGATCCGTGCGCCGTACTACCGCATCATCGTCGCCGACGCGCGCACCCGCCGTGATGGCAAGGCCATCGAGACGATCGGCAAGTACCACCCCAAGGAAGAGCCGAGCTTCATCGAGGTCGACACCGAGCGGGCCCAGCACTGGCTGTCCGTCGGTGCCCAGCCGACCGAGCCGGTCCAGCGCATCCTCGAGATCACCGGTGACTGGCAGAAGTTCAAGGGCCTGCCGGGCGCCGAGGGCACCCTGAAGGTCGCCGAGCCGAAGCCGTCGAAGCAGGACCTGTTCAACGCCGCGCTCGCCGCCGCCGGTGACTCGGCCTCCGCCGAGGCCACCACGCCGAAGAAGAAGTCCGCTCCGAAGAAGGCCGAAGCCGACAAGGCCGAAGCCGCCGAGGGTGACAAGGCCGAGGCGTGAGCTTCCTCGCTGACTCCCTCGAGCACCTGGTGCGCGGGATCGTCGACAACCCGGACGAGGTCCGGGTCGAGCTGCTGACCACGCGTCGTGGCCGCACGCTCGAGGTGCACGTGCACCCCGACGATCTCGGCAAGGTGATCGGCCGGGGCGGTCGTACCGCGACCGCCCTGCGCACCGTCATGGGCGGCATCGGTGGCCGCGGCGTCCGCGTGGACGTCGTCGACACCGATCGCTGACCAAGGACACAACGGGATGGACGTCGTAGTCGGCCGGATCGCCAAGGCGCACGGAATCCGCGGGGAGCTCGCGGTGGACGTGCGCACGGACTCGCCGGAACAGCGGTTCGCGGTCGGTTCGGCCGTCACGACGAAGCTGCGTGACGGCAGCAGCAGAGACCTCACCATCGCAGCCGCCCGCGAGCACAGCGGGCGGCTGCTGGTGCGTTTCGAAGAGGTGCTGACCAGGGACGTCGCGGAGACCCTCCGCGGCGCGCTGCTGATCGCCGACACCTCGACGCTGCCGCCGACCGAAGACCCCGACGAGTTCTACGACCACGAACTCGAAGGCCTGCGGGCCGAACTCGCCGACGGCACGGTCGTCGGCAAGGTGCTCGAAATCGTGCACTCGCCCGCCGGTGAGCTGCTGTCGATCGAGCACGACGGACGAGAGGTGCTGGTGCCGTTCGTGAAGGCGATCGTCCCGGCGGTCGACGTCCCGGGCGGCCGCGTGGTCATCGACCCGCCGGAAGGCCTGCTGGACGCCTGATGCGCCTCGACGTCGTCACGATCTTCCCCGAATACCTCGACCCGCTCCGCGCCGCGCTGCTCGGGCGCGCGATCGACCGCGGCCTCATCGAGGTCGGCGTCCACGACCTGCGGAACTGGACGCACGACGTCCACCGCGCCGTCGACGACGCGCCGTACGGCGGCGGGCCCGGCATGGTGATGAAACCCCAGATCTGGGGCCCCGCCCTGGACGATGTCTGCGGCGAGAACACCCGCCTCGTGGTCCCGACCCCCGCCGGGCGGCCGTTCACCCAGGCCATGGCCCACCAGTACGCCACCGAGGAGCACCTGGTGTTCGCGTGCGGCCGCTACGAGGGCATCGACCAGCGGGTGATCGACGACGCCGCGAGGCGGATGCCCGTCGACGAGGTCTCCATCGGCGACTACGTGCTGGTCGGCGGCGAGGCCGCGGTACTGGTGATGGTCGAGGCCGTCGTCCGGCTGCTGCCCGGAGTCCTCGGCAACGCCCGCTCCGCCGAGGAGGACTCGTTCTCCGACGGGCTGCTCGAAGGTCCCAGCTACACCCGGCCGGAGGTCTGGCGCGACCTGGCCGTACCGGACGTCCTGCGTTCGGGAAACCACGCGCTGATCGACCGCTGGCGCCGCGACCAGGCGCTGGAACGCACCGTGCGGCGCAGGCCCGAACTGATCGGGCAACTGCCGGAAGGTAGTCTCGACAAGCACGATCTCGCCGTCCTCGAGCGGTTGCACGAGGACGGCGGCCAGGCCGGGTCAAACGCCTGAGACCTGGTCTGCAATACTTGACAGGTTGGCGTGAGCGGACGCGCGAATTTGTACTTCTGCCATTGGCCGGAGTCAAAGCGCGAGGTCGGCCGGAACGCCATCAGCCCCCGGGTAGGTCGCAGTGCCCGACACTGCGCGCCCAAGCTGCACGTAAGCCATACGAAGACGAGGACGGACCACCGATGAACACCCTGGACGCGCTGGACGCGCAGTCACTGCGTTCCGACATCCCGGACTTCCGACCGGGCGACACGCTCAAGGTTCACGTCCGCGTCATCGAGGGCAACCGCGAGCGCAACCAGATCTTCCAGGGCGTCGTGCTGCGTCGCCAGGGCGGCGGCATCCGCGAGACCTTCACGGTCCGCAAGGTGTCGTTCGGCATCGGCGTGGAGCGCACCTTCCCGGTGCACTCGCCGAACATCGCCGAGGTCGAGGTCTTCAAGCGCGGTGACGTCCGCCGGGCGAAGCTGTACTACCTCCGCGAGCTGCGCGGCAAGGCCGCCAAGATCAAGGAACGCCGCGAAAACCGCGAGACGACCTCCGCCAAGTAGGTAGCCGCACGGTTACAGGTAACCTGGCGTCGTGGTCGAACCCGTGTCCCAGAACACCTCCGAAGACGAGCCCGATCGCCCCGAAGAGGAGCGCCCCACCAGGGCCTCCCGGCGGGGCCGGTCCGGATCCAAGAAATTCGGCAAGGTCAACAAGAAGCGGTCGTTCTGGAAGGAACTGCCGATCCTGATCGTCGTGGCACTCGTGCTGACGATCTTGATCCAGCAGTTCCTCGCCAAGGTCTACATGATCCCCTCGGGGTCGATGGAGACCACGCTGCACGGCTGCGCGGGGTGCACGGGCGACCGGATCCTGGTCGACCGGATCACGTACGACTTCACCGATCCCGGCCCCGGCGACGTGGTCGTCTTCAAGGGACCGCCCGCCTGGGTCGGCGAGATCGACACGCCGGAGTCCAGCAACATCTTCGTCACCGGATTCCGCACGCTGGGTTCCCTGATCGGGTTCGCGCCGCCGGACGAGCGTGACTTCGTCAAGCGGATCATCGCGACCGCCGGGCAGACTGTGCAGTGCTGCGATCCGCAGAACCGGGTGATCGTGGACGGCAAGGCGCTCGACGAGCCGTACATCCACTGGGAACCGGGTTCCAACGTGGATGAGAGCGGCAAGCCCGTCCAGGACACGTTCGCTCCGGTCAAGGTGCCTGCCGGCTATGTCTGGGTGATGGGCGACAACCGCAACAATTCGAGCGACTCACGGCGCCAGGGCGGCGGCGGGGTCAACGGCGCGATTCCGGTCGAGAACATCATCGGGAAGGCGCGGATCATCGTGCTCCCGCCGGGCCGCTGGGGCGGCGTTTCGGACCACAACCCGCAGGCGAACGCCCAGCCGCTGGCGCTCAGTGCGCCCGCCTGGCAGCAGGGGCTTCCCCTCGGCGTCGGTGTCGCCGCGGCGTGGCCCGTGCTCTTCCTCGGCAGGCGGATGTCGGCCGGAGTGCGCAAGGCGGTCGACCGGAGGCGGTAAGGCCTTGAGATTTCCTGTACCGCTCACACCGGCCGAGCCGCTTCGGCCGCCGCGGGCAGTGGTGCGTGGTGACCTCTTCTGGGGGTTGCAGGGTGCGCTGGACCGGCGGGGCCTCGGGCCCGTCGCCGGAGTCGACGAGGCAGGGCGCGGCGCTTGCGCCGGCCCGCTCGTCGTGGCCGCCTGTGTCCTGCGCCCGGGGGACGCCGCCCGCCTGCCCGAGCTCACCGACTCGAAGGTGCTCACGGCCAAGGCTCGCGACCGGGTGTACGACCGGGTCGTCCAGCGTGCCGTCGACTACTCGGTCATCGTCATACCGGCCGCCGAGATCGACCTGTTCGGCATCCATGTCATGAACCTCGAAGGCATGCGGCGCGCCGTCTCGGCGCTGCGGAACACACCTGGCTACGTCCTGACCGACGGATTCCGCGTGTCCGGGCTGCCCGCCCCGAGCGTCCCGGTGCTCAAAGGGGACAAGGCCGTCGCGTGCGTGGCGGCGGCGTCCGTGCTGGCCAAGGTCACCCGGGACCGCATCATGGGCGACCTGCACGACGTTCACCCGCATTACGGTTTCGACGTGCACAAGGGGTACAGCACCACCGACCACAGCGCGGCGCTGGACACTCACGGTCCGAGCCCGGTCCATCGCTGGTCGTACACGAACGTGGCCACCGCGGCCGCCGCGCACCGCGTGCCACCACCTCACCCGGTGGTGCTGACCGTCGCGGCACTGGAAAACCCGAGCGTGCCGATACGTGCCCTCGGCCCGTACGTGGGTGACAATGAACGCTCCGCCGCTGGAACAGCAGCAAAATCGCGAGGAGGGGCGCGGATTTCATGAGCGCAGAGGATCTCGAGAAGTACGAGACCGAGATGGAGCTCTCGCTTTACCGCGAGTATCGCGACATAGTCGGCCAGTTCTCGTACGTGGTGGAGACCGAGCGGCGGTTCTATCTGGCCAACGCCGTCGACGTGCAGGTGCGCGACGGCGGCGGTGAGGTGTACTTCGAGGTCCGCATGTCCGACGCATGGGTCTGGGACATGTACCGGCCGGCAAGGTTCGTCAAGCACGTCCGGGTCATCACGTTCAAGGACGTCAACGTCGAGGAACTCGACAAACCGGATCTCCGGTTGCCGGAGGACGGGCCGTTCTCCGGCTGATCTTTCGGAACGTCCATGAAGGCCCCCTTCATCGTGTGAAGGGGGCCTTCACGTATCTCCGGGGCGCCTAGCACAGCCCACCGACGATTCCGCCCGGCGAGCTTCCGCGACGGCCGAACCATCCACAACACCCCGGTTGTCCACAGGCGACGAAATCAGACCTGTCCGCCGCCCCCTCACCCTGGCAGCGTTGATCGCACACGCACCGTGACGATCGCTGAGGGGGATCGAGATGACGAGCACGGCCGAACAGCCGTCCGCCGGGGCACCACATATCGAACTGGGCCGATGGGGCGAGGAGCTCGCGGTCCGGCATCTGGAAAAGACGGGCTATGTCGTCTTGTGCCGCAATTGGCGTTGCCGTGACGGCGAACTGGATCTCATAGCGACCGACACCAAACGCCTCGTCTTCTGCGAGGTGAAGACGAGGACCGGGGTGGGTTTCGGCACGCCCGCCGAGGCGGTGACCCCGGACAAGGCGGACCGCATCCGCCGTCTCGCGTACCAGTGGCAGCGCCAGTTCATGCTCCGCTGGTGCCCCGTCCGCTACGACATCATCGCGATCGTCGCCCGGCCCGACGCCAAGCCCAAGGTGCGGCATATCAAGGCGGCGTTCTGAATGGCACTGGCGAGGGCCTGGTCCGTCGCGTTGCTCGGTGTCGAAGGCAGGATGATCGAGATCGAGGCCGACATCGGCGGTGGCTCGCCGAAGGTGACGATGGTCGGACTGCCCGACACGGGGCTGAAAGAGGCCAAGGACAGGGTCCGCTCCGCCGTTCGCAATTCGGGGCGGACCTGGCCGGACGAGCGGGTGATCCTTGGCCTGTCACCGGCGAATCTGCCGAAGGTGGGGTCCGGTTACGACCTGGGGATCGCGGCGGCGATCATGGCCGCGACCGGATCGGTTCCCGCCACGAAACTGCTGAACACCGTGCTGCTCGGCGAACTCGCCCTGGACGGCCGGGTGCGGGTGGTCCGCGGGGTCCTGCCGGGACTGCTGGCGGCACGCAACGCGGGGTACCGGAGGGCCGTCGTACCCGCCGAGTCGCTGTTCGAAGCCGCACTCGTGGACGGCTTGGAAGTCCGCGGGGTAGCGCGGCTGAGCGAATTCGTGGATTGGCTCAAGGGCGAAGGGGAACTCACCCGTCCCGAGCCGTCCGTCGTCCAGGAGCCGCCGCGGGTACCCGACCTCGCCGACGTCGTGGGACAGCCGGAAGCGCGGTGGGCACTGGAGGTGGCCGCGGCGGGCGGGCATCACCTGCTCATGACCGGACCGCCCGGGGTGGGGAAGACAATGCTCGCTCGGCGCCTCCCAGGCCTTCTTCCGCGACTGACCGCTGAAGAGTCGTTGCAGGTGACAGCGGTTCATTCGATCGACGGTTCGCTTTCGCGGTCCGCGCCGCTCGTCACCGTGCCGCCGTTCGTCGCGCCTCATCACTCGATCAGCGTGCCCGCCCTGATCGGCGGTGGAAGCGGCCTTGCCGTGCCCGGCGCGATCAGCCGGGCGCACCGGGGAATCCTGTTCCTCGACGAGGTGTGCGAATTCGGCCCGGAGCGGCTGGAGTCGCTGCGTACGGTGCTCGAAGAGGGCGAAGTGCGGATCGCGAGGGTCAAGGGTGCCGTGCGGTACCCGGCACGGTTCCAACTGGTACTGGCGACCAATCCCTGCCCTTGCGCTCCGGCGAAGGACGCCGACTGCACGTGCTCCGCGACCGTGCGGAGGCGCTACTTGAGCCGACTCTCCGGGCCATTACTCGATCGGGTGGATTTGCGGGTTCGGCTGCGCCCGCTTTCCGCGCTCAGCGCACACCTGAGTGAGCCGCCCGAAGCGTCGGCGGCCGTCCGGGAGCGAGTGCTGGAGGCGCGCGAACGGGCCGGAAAACGCTGGGCGGAGCAGGGCTGGCTCACGAACGCGGAGGTGCCCGGCCCGGCGCTGCGCCGTGAGTTCGCGCTGCCGCCGCAGGTCACGGCGTTGCTGGACCGAGCGTTGGAGCGGGGCGCGATCACCGCGCGCGGCGCCGACCGCTGCCTTCGCATCGCTTGGACGCTCGCCGATTTGAAGGGCGCCGACAAGCCGGAGGCGGACGAGGTCGCGGCTGCCCTGAACTTCCGAGAGAGGTCATCCGGATGAGTGAACTCGACGCCGAGCGCATCGCCCGGTCGTATCTCCTGCGCGTGGCCGAGCCGCCGGCACCCGCCTTGGCCGATTTCGTCGGTGAGTTCGGCCCCGTCGCCGCCGCGGAACGAGTGCGAAGTGCCGAATGCCCGCCGAAGGTGCGCGACGAGACCGCCGCGCGGCGAGCACACGACTACGCCGAGCGGGATCTGGAGCGAGCCGAGGCGGGCGAGGCCCGTCTCGTCATCCCGGAAGACGACGAATGGCCGGCCTGGCCGTTGCTTTCGCTGGCCGTGGCCCAAAGCAGGGGCGTTTCCGGCGTGGCGCCACCGCTGGCGCTGTGGGTACGCGGCCCCGCGAGGCTCGACGAGGCCGTGGACCAGGCGATCGCGATCGTCGGTGCCCGCGCGGCGACCGGGTACGGCGAGCACAACGCGGCCGAGGTGGGCTACCACCTCGCGAGCCGTGGGATCCCGGTGTTCTCGGGGGCGGCGTACGGCATCGACGGCGCGGCCCACCGGGGCGCGTTGAGCGCGGACGGTACGACGGTCGCCTTGCTCGGCTGTGGTGTCGACGTCGGCTATCCGGCCCAGCACGCGACCTTGTTGCGCTCCATCGGTAAGACCGGCGCGGTGGTCAGCGAGTACCCGCCAGGCACCACACCCGCGAGGCATCGCTTCCTCGTCCGGAACAGGCTCATCGCGGCACTCACGGAAGGGACCGTCGTGGTCGAGGCGGGCAGGCGAAGCGGCGCGCGGAACACCGCGGGGACGGCCGGAGCGCTCGGCAAGGTCGTGATGGCCATGCCGGGACCGGTGTCTTCGGCGATGTCCGCCGGCTGTCACGCGCTGATCCGCGAAGGCGAGGCCACGCTGGTGACCTCGGTCGACGAGATCCTCGAAACGGCGGGACGGTTCGGCACGGCCGGAGCGGATCCGTCGAAACCGCGCCGCCACACCGATCGGCTCGGTCCGGAGGCGCTGCGAGTGCACGACGCGCTGTCCGATCGGTCGGCGAGGCAGGTGGAACGGATCGCCGCCGAGTCCGGCATCCCGGTCGAACGTGTCCGTTCGCTGCTTCCGGCGCTCGAACTCGACGGCTTCGCGGAAAGGGGTGACGCAGGGTGGCGAAGACGGACCGCCAAGACCTGACTGGCCTACACGTGAGGCGCCATCCCGGCACGATCCGACCACGGACACCGCAACAGGGTGCGGCGATACTTGACCATCCGCCGTACATCGCGCAGCGTGATCGGCATGCCGTCGACCGAAGGTCCCCACGGCACGGGGAAACGCGCCCGCAGACCCGATCTGCGCGCCGCCCGTGCCGCGCTGCCGGAGCCTGTCCGGAAGCTGATCGACGACTACGAGCGGCACCTTTCCCTCGAACGCGGGCTATCCGCGCATACGGTGCGTGCCTACCTCGGCGACGTGGTGTCGCTGATGGGTTTCGTGGACGGGAACGGTGGCCGGTTCTCCGACCTCGACATCGGGACGCTGCGCGGCTGGCTCGCCCGGCAACGCGAGGAAGGGGCGAGCCGGACGACGTTGGCCAGGCGAGCCGCGGCGGCCCGCACCTTCACCGCGTGGGCCCACCGAGGCGGGGCGCTCGCGTCGGATCCGGGTGGGCGGCTGGTGGCGCCGCGCGCGCATCGCAAGCTTCCCGGGGTCCTCCGCGCGGAGCAGGCCAGTGACGTCATGCGCTTCTCAGCCGCCGGTGCCGAACAGCGCGACCCGGTGGCTTTGAGGGACAGTGCCATCGTGGAACTGCTCTACGCGACCGGTGTGCGGGTCTCGGAACTGTGCGGGCTGGATGTGGGCGACGTCGATTTTTCCCGCCGGGTCGTGCTCGTGCTGGGCAAGGGCGGGAAGGAACGTGTCGTGCCGTTCGGCGTCCCCGCCGAAGCGGCCTTGCGGGCGTGGCTGGACGAGGGCAGGGGAAGGCTCGCCGTCGAAGCGAAGGGGCCCGCGGAGGCGGCGCTCTTTTTGGGAGCGCGGGGAGGCAGGCTCGATCCGCGGGCGGCCCGCCGGGTCGTCCACGAAGCCGTCGGTTCGGTGCCGGGCGCGAACGACATGGGACCGCACGGCTTGAGGCATTCCGCAGCCACCCATCTGCTCGAAGGGGGTGCTGATCTTCGAAGCGTTCAGGAACTGCTTGGTCACGCTACGCTGGCCACAACGCAGCTCTACACTCATGTGACCGTCGATCGGCTGAAGGCGATCCACGACCGCGCGCACCCCCGGGCCCGATGATGCCGGGGAGGACTCGGCAGGTGACCCGGCGGCCCGAACCGGCGGCGCACGCGCATCCGCACGAGCACGGAGAACACGCTGAGTCGCATGCTGAGAACGGCGGTCCGATGACCGCCGACCCACATGTCACCGAAGCCGCCGGGAAACACCGCCCCGGCGGGGACGGTCCTGCCGTCGCGCCCGAAGCGCGGACCGGCTACGAAGTGGACGCCGGGATCCAGGCGCTGTGGCGTGAGTTCACTGAGTCTCCCGACCAGATCGTGCGCGACCGGCTCGTGCTGCACTACGCCCCGCTCGTCAAGTACGTCGCGGGCCGGGTCGGCACCGGGCTGCCGACCCATGTCGACGTCGGTGACCTGATCCAGTCCGGGATCTTCGGCCTGGTCGACGCGATCGAGAAGTTCGAACCCGCCAGGGGCCTGCGCTTCGAGACCTACGCCATGCAGCGCATCCGGGGCGCGATCCTCGACGACCTCCGCTCCCAGGACTGGGTCCCCAGAGCGGTACGCAGCAAGGCCCGCGAAGCCGAGCGCGCGCTGGAACGCCTCGGCGCCCGGCTGAACCGCACCCCGACCGACGCCGAGCTCGCGGCCGAGCTCGAAATCAGCGTCGACGACCTTCGTGAGTTCTACGGCCAGATGCAGCTGACCAGCATCATCGCGCTGGAAGACCTGGTCGCCGCCGGCAAGGACAGCGGCTCGCTGGTCGACACCCTGCCCGACGACGGCGCCGTCGACCCGGTGGCCGTCCTGGTCGACCAGGACAACCGCCGTCAGCTCGCGCAGGCGATCGCCCAGCTCACCGAACGCGACCGGATCGTGGTCGGTCTCTACTACTTCGAAAGCCTGACGCTCGCCGAGATCGGCAAGGTCCTCGGCGTCACCGAGTCTCGGGTCAGCCAACTGCACACCCGCGCCGTCATGCGGTTGCGCGCCAAACTGGTCGAGCAGGCCTAGCCACCGTCCTGTTTCCGCGACGATCAGCCGAGCTGCTTCGGGTGGGCCGCGATAACCCGAGGTCCGCGTCGCAACCTCGCTGCGCTACCGGAACCCCTTTCCCTGCGTGTGTCGCATGCTCCGGGGGCGGCGGTGACGACGCGTGTGCTTGGACGGACGACACGTGTCTCCAGCCGGAAGACACGTGTGTGGAGCCGGATCATGCGTGTCTCGCGCCGGATCACCTGGTGCGGAGTCCGGTCCCGGCGTGTTCGCTCCCCAAATCACGCGCGTCCCGTGCCTGGACACGCGAATCGCGCCATCCACCGAAACAGCAGCAAGGGCGAACAGGACCACGCCAGGAACCAAAGCCAGGACCACGCGACCCACCCTGCGGCTCCGCGGGCAACGCCTGCGACCCATCCGTCCTCGAGACCCGCAGGCCATGGGCACCGGCCTTCCGAAGCGCTCACTCAGTCCCTTCCCAGGGTTTGAGGCGGATCTCGGACGGCTCACCGATCACCGTGAGCGGATCGACGTACTCTTCGCCCCGCCGCACACCGAAATGCAGACACGCCGGCTCCGGGCAGCCCGGGTGGCCCGCCGCGAGCGTTCCGAGCACCTGGCCGCGGTAGACCTGATCACCCGCGGTGACCGTCGGGGCGAGCGGTTGGTAGGTGGTGCGCAGGCCTCCGTCGTGATCGAGCGACACCACTCCGCGGCCCGCCACCTGCCCGGCGAACATCACCACTCCCTCGGCGGACGCGAGCACGTTCGCACCCGGTGGCGCGGCTAGGTCGACGCCCCGATGACCGGGGCCGTACGGCGTCGAGGGCGGCTCGAAGTACCTGGTGACGCTCGGTGCCGGCGAGAGCGGCCAGGAGAGGCGCCCCTGCGGGGAGGGCGCCCCTCTCGCCGTCCCGGGCATCGTCGCGGACGTGAGAATCGCGAGCACGGTCGCGAGGATCGCGAGGCGGGGAAGGCGTCGTGCGTGCCCTGGGCGGCGGTGCCTGCCGCCGGTGCGGTCGATCGCGAAGGAATGCCTGGTGACAGGGCGGGAAGAGGTCGTCGAGGTCATGTGTTCCAGGTTGGGGGTACGGCGTGGCGTGCGGGGCGCGCCGGTGGAATCTGTGGATAACCGAGGCGGTTGTGGACAACCCCTCTCATCCGGGGCTGCCGGTGCGGTACCCGGTGGCGACAGGGAGTAGACTCTTTTGCGCGGTCCGCGGCAGCGGACTGACTTCGCGTGCACGTGCGCGCTCCCGATGGCCGATCTCCTCACGGAGGGTCAGGACAGCCGGGGGCACACGGCCCGGCGGTCCCTGGGGTACTTCGCTCCCGGGTCCGGGCCCGAGCATCGGCACCAGGGCGATCGGCCACCCGGCCGAGAGCGACGAACCGAGCAAGCGCGTTCCGGCGGAGCCGGGCGCGCACGACACAGAAGAGGTTGATTCCGGCAATGGCCGTCGTCACCATGAAGCAGCTGCTCGACAGCGGCGTGCACTTCGGGCACCAGACCCGTCGGTGGAACCCGAAGATGAAGCGCTACATCTTCACCGAGCGCAACGGCATCTACATCATCGACCTGCAGCAGACGCTGACCTACATCGACCGTGCGTACGAGTTCATCAAGGAAACCGTCGCGCACGGCGGCACCATCATGTTCGTCGGCACGAAGAAGCAGGCTCAGGAAGCGATCGCCGCCGAGGCTTCGCGTGTGGGCATGCCCTACGTGAACCAGCGCTGGCTCGGTGGCATGCTGACCAACTTCCAGACGGTGCACAAGCGTCTCCTCCGCCTGAAGGAGCTCGAGTCGCAGGAGCAGACCGGTGGTTTCGCCGGCCTGACCAAGCGCGAAATCCTCACGCTCACCCGTGAGAAGGACAAGCTCGAGAAGACCCTCGGCGGTATCCGCGACATGGCCAAGGTGCCGAGCATCGTGTGGATCGTCGACACGAAGAAGGAGCACATCGCCGTCGGCGAGGCTCGCAAGCTGAACATCCCGGTCGTCGCGATCCTGGACACCAACTGCGACCCGGACGAGGTCGACTACCCGATCCCGGGTAACGACGACGCCATCCGTTCGGCCGCGCTGCTGACCAAGGTCGTGGCCGAGGCCGCCGCCGCCGGTCTGATGGCCCGCTCCAGCCGCAACGGTTCCTCCGCCGACGCCAAGCCCGAGGCGGGCGTCGCCACGGACGAGCCGCTGGCCGAGTGGGAGAAGGAGCTGCTCGCCGGCTCCGAGACCGCCGCCGCGGACGCCAAGGAAGCCGCCGCCGCGACCGAGGCCGCCACCGAGGCTCCGGCCGAGCAGGCCACCGCCTCCTCCTGATCCACCCCGCTCGTGGGGCCGCCTCCGGGCGGCCCCACGGGTGACTTCCCCAAAAGACTTTCTCGTACCTGAAAAAGGACGGACACACCCACGATGGCGAACTACACCGCCGCAGACGTGAAGCGTCTCCGGGAGCTGACCGGCTCCGGAATGATGAACTGCAAGAAGGCGCTGGAGGAGAACGACGGCGACTTCGACAAGGCCGTCGAGTTCCTGCGCATCAAGGGCGCCAAGGACGTCGGCAAGCGCGCCGAGCGCGCCACCGCCGAGGGCCTCGTCGCCGGTGACGGCGGCGTGCTGATCGAGCTCGACTCCGAGACCGACTTCGTCGCGAAGAACGAGGACTTCCAGGCCCTCGCCGCGAAGATCGTCGAGGTCGCGAAGGCCGAGAAGACCAGCGACGTCGAGAAGCTGAAGGCCGCCTCGCTCGACGGCAAGACCGTCGAGGAGCAGGTCCAGGAGCTCGCCGCTCGCATCGGTGAGAAGCTCGAGCTGCGCCGTGTCGCCGCTTACGAGGGCACCACCACCACGTACCTGCACCGTCGCGGTGCGGACCTCCCGCCCGCCGTCGGCGTGCTCATCGAGTACACCGGTGAGGGCGAGGCCGCCGCGGAGGCCGCTCGTGGCGCCGCCATGCAGGTCGCCGCGCTCAAGGCCAAGTACCTCACCCGCGAAGAGGTCCCGGCCGAGATCGTCGAGAACGAGCGTCGCGTCGCCGAGGCCACCGCCCGCGAGGAGGGCAAGCCGGAGCAGGCCATGCCCAAGATCATCGAGGGCAAGGTCAACGCGTACTACAAGGACAACGTCCTGCTCGAGCAGCCGTCGGTCAAGGACAACAAGAAGACCGTCAAGGCCCTGCTCGACGAGGCCGGCGTGTCCGTGAGCCGGTTCGCCCGGTTCGAGGTCGGCCAGGCCTGATCCAGGCGCGGAACACAAGAATCCCCACTGTGCCCCGTCTCCGTCCATCGGGGACGGGGCACAGTCGGGTTCAGAGCACTAGGGAGGGCGACATGGGTGTCCGTGTCGAAGGCGGATACCGGCGGGTGCTGCTGAAGCTGGGCGGCGAGATGTTCGGCGGCGGTTCCATCGGGGTTGATCCGGATGTGGTGCACTCGGTCGCTCAGCAGATCGCCGACGTCGCGCGGACGGGCGTGCAGATCGCCGTCGTGATCGGCGGTGGCAACTACTTCCGCGGCGCGGAACTGTCGCAGCGCGGCATGGACCGCGACCGCGCGGACTACATGGCGATGCTCGGCACCGTCATGAACTGCCTGGCGTTGCAGGACTTCCTGGAGAAGGAGGGCCTGCCGACCCGCGTGCAGACCGCCATCACCATGGGGCAGGTCGCCGAGCCGTACATCCCGCGCCGCGCCGAGCGTCACCTGGAGAAGGGCCGCGTCGTCATCTTCGGCGCCGGGGTCGGCATGCCGTACTTCTCGACCGACACCGCCGCCGCGCAGCGCGCGCTCGAACTCGGCTGCGAGGCCGTCTTGATGGCGAAGGCCGTCGACGGCGTCTACACCGCGGACCCGAAGAGCGACCCGACCGCCGAGATGTTCCACGAGATCAGCCACCGCGAGGTGCTGGAGCGGGATCTCAAGGTCGCCGACGCCACCGCGTTCAGCCTGTGCATGGACAACAACATGCCGATCATCGTGTTCAATCTGCTCACCGAGGGGAACATCGCCCGCGCGGTCAGTGGTGAGAGGATCGGCACCCTGGTCGACACCCCCGCCGACGGGGTGCCCGCGTAAGCCTGCTCTGATCTTCGCAATCGGTACGCATACACAACTACGGGAGTTGCCGTGATCGACGAGACCCTCCTCGACGCCGAGGAGAAGATGGAAAAAGCGGTGTCCGTCGCCAAGGAGGACCTGTCGTCGGTACGCACCGGCCGGGCCCACCCCGGGATGTTCTCGCGCATTGTCGTCGAGTACTACGGCGCGCCGACCCCGCTGAACCAGATGGCGAGCGTCAACATCCCCGAAGCCCGGATGGCGTTGATCAAGCCTTACGACCAGACCTCGCTCAACGCCATCGAGAAGGCGATCCGCGAGTCGGACCTCGGTGTGAACCCGAGCAACGACGGCAACGTGATCCGCATCGTCATTCCGCAGCTCACCGAAGAGCGCCGCAAGGAGATGGTCAAGGTCGCCAAGGCCAAGGGCGAGGACGCCCGTGTTTCGATCCGCAGCGTCCGCCGCAAGGCCAAGGAAGAGCTCGACCGGATCAAGAAGGACGGCGAGGCGGGCGAGGACGAGGTCGTCCACGCCGAGAAGGAACTCCAGAACCTCACCGACACCTACAGTCACAAGGTCGACGAGCTGGTGAAACACAAGGAAGCCGAGCTACTCGAGGTCTGATGAGCCAGGTGAGCGAGGAACGCGAGGACCGGGTGGAGAACCCGGAACCGGTTCCGGCCAAGAAGCCGGAACCGGCGAAGAAGGTTTCCCGCGCCGGCCGCAACCTGCCCGCCGCGATCGGGGTCGGGCTGCTGCTGGGGGCGGCGATCGTCACGTCCCTGCTCACCGTCCGCTTTCTGTTCATCGGCATCATCGCGATCGCCATCGCGGTCGGCACGATCGAGCTGGCCGGGGCACTGAAGCGCGCGGCGGGCATCCGGGTCGCGCTGGTCCCGGTGCTCGTCGGCGGTCAGGCGATGATCTGGCTGGCGTGGCCGTACGGCCGTGAAGGCGCGCTGACGGCGTTCGTGCTGACGGTGCTCGTCTGCCTGCTGTGGCGGTTGCCCGGCGGCGCGGACGGCTACCTGCGCGACATCAGCGCGTCGGTCTTCGCCGCCGCGTACATCCCGCTTTTCGGCGCCTTCGCCGCCATGCTCGTCCCGCCGGAGGACGGCGTCGGCCGGGTGCTGGCGTTCATGATCGGCGTCGTCGCTTCGGACACGGGCGGCTACATCGCCGGTGTCCTGGGCGGCAAACATCCGATGGCGCCCAGTATCAGCCCGAAGAAGACCTGGGAAGGGTTCGCCGGTTCGCTCGTGGCCGGTGTGGTCGCCGGCGCGCTGACCCTGAGCCTTCTCCTCGACGGCCACGCCTGGCAGGGTGTGCTGTTCGGCGCGGCGATCGTCTGCACGGCGACCCTGGGCGATCTCGTCGAGTCGCTGATCAAGCGCGACCTCGGCGTCAAGGACATGGGGAACATGCTGCCGGGCCACGGCGGGCTGATGGATCGGCTCGATTCGTTGCTCCCTTCGGCCGTCGTCTCCTGGCTGCTGCTCTCCGCATTCGTCCCCGTTTAGACCGAACCCAGGTGACAAAGTCCGGGGCGCCGGGCCAAGGTCGGGGTATGCGAACTCGACGGATGAGTAAGCGACTTCTGGCCATGGCACTGGGCGTGGTGACGCTCGGCGCCCTGACGACGACCGTGGCGGAGGCGGGCGGAAGCCCCGTAGTCCGCACGGATTCCGGCCCCGTTCGCGGGGTGAGTACTGCCGAATACCGGAGTTTCCAAGGCATTCCGTTCGCCGCGCCACCGGTCGGCGACCTGCGCTGGGCCTCGCCGCGGAGACCCGAGCCGTGGACCGCGGTGCGGGACGCGAGCAAACCGGGACCTCGATGCGCGCAGGGAGCCGGCCTCGGTTCGGCAGCGAGCGAGGCCGAGGATTGCCTGTACCTCAACGTGATCAGCCCGGCCAAGCCCGCGCGTAAGCCGCGTCCGGTGATGGTCTGGGTGCACGGTGGCGGCTTCACCTCCGGCGCGGGCAGCGACTATGACTTCGAGCGCATGGCCCTCGGCGGGGACGTCGTCGTGGTGACCGTGAACTACCGGCTGGGTGTGTTCGGCTTCTTCGGGCATCCGGAACTCGGCCGCGACTCCGGTTCTTTCGGCTTCCAGGACCAGCAGGCCGCCCTGCGCTGGGTGCAGCGCAACGCGCATGCGTTCGGCGGGGATCCCCGGAACGTCACGTTGTTCGGCGAATCCGCCGGAGCGATGAGCACTTGTGTCCAGTTGGCCTCCCCTTGGGCCGCGGGGCTGTTCCACCGCGCGATCATCCAGAGCGGGCCTTGCACGCTGACCTGGCCCGACGGCGGGTTCTTTCCCGGCGTCCCCGCGGGCTCGCCGTATCTGCCCCGCGCCGACGCCGAAGCGATGGGTGCTGCAGGGGCCGAGAAACTCGGCTGCGCCGACATCGCCTGCATGCGGCGGCTTCCGGCCAAGGATTTGGTGAACCAGCCGCTCGGGACGCCCGCGTTCGGCACCGGCCTGCTGCCCGAGCATCCGGCAGACGCGCTGAAAGCGGGGCGCTTCGCCCGCGTCCCGGTGCTGACGGGGGTCACCAGGGACGAGGCGAGGCTGTTCGTGGCCCTGTTCCCCGGACATCCGTTCACCGAGGAGCACTACCAGGGACTGTTGCGGACCGCGTTCGGGGAGAAGGCTCCGCTCGTCGCCGCCCGATACCCGTCGGCGAAGCACGGCGGCCCGGCGATGGCGTTCGCGGACGCGATGACCGACCGGATCTGGGGCTGCCCGCAGGTGGGGACCGAGCGATTGCTGCGCGAGCGCACGCGGACCTTCGGTTACGAGTTCGCCGATCGGGCGGCTCCCCCGCTTGTTCCCGCGCCACCAGGCATGAATCTCGGCGCCGCCCATGGAACCGAATTGGCTTATTTGTCTGATTTAACCGGGTTCCCGGCGAAATTGACGCCCGCGCAGCAGGAACTGGCGGGGCAAATGATTCGGTACTGGACCGCGTTCGCGCGCACCGGCGATCCGAATGGCGGCGAACTGCCGAAATGGCGTCCTTCGCCGCGGACGCAATCGCTGGCGCCGGGCGTGATCGGCCCGGTCGACCTCGCGGCAGTGCACGACTGCCGGTTCTGGGCGGATATCTGACCGAAGAGCCGGGGCGGCCTCGTCGCCCCGGCTCAGTCGTCGTAGGGGTCGTCGACTTCGGCGGTGCCCCAGCCCTCGACGGCCCGCGAGTGGTCGATCACGGCGAACACCGAACCGTCCGGGTCGGCGAGGATCGCCATCCGGCCGTACGGGGTGTCGTAGGGCTGGACCACGACGGTGCCGCCGAGCATCAGGGCCTGTCCCGCCGCGGCGTCGGCGCCGCGGGCAGGGGCGAGTTCGAAGTAGACCATCCAGTGCGGGGGAGTGTCCGGCCGGTACTCCGAACCCATCACGTATCGGTACACCACGGGTTCATGCTCGATGAGCCATTCGGCGTAGTCGAGCGAGGCGCCGTCGCCGATCTGGTGGCTGGTGTAGTTGAAGAGGCGGCAGTAGAAGTGATCCGCCGCCGCGCCGTCGTGGGTGTTGAGATCCGCGCCGCTGAAGGTGTTCGGCACCCCTGTCGCGAACTCCCAGGTGGCGGGCGGCTCCCAGAAGACGACGTGCGCGCCGCACGCGTCGACGGCGTGGATGATGGTGCCGCGATGGGGGATCGCCACCGGCCCGAGCGTGACCCGGCCACCGAGACTGTCCACCCACTCGGCGGCCGCGGCCGCCTGGGGCACCGAGATGTGGACGCTCCAGCCGGACGGCCCGCCCGAACCCGCGCGGTACAGACCACCGGCCGGGACGCCGTTCAGCGTCGCTATCGAGTAGCGGCCGGTCGGCGTCGCCGGATCACGCTGGACGACGTACTCCCAGTCGAAAAGCCCGCTGTAGAAGGTTTGCGCGGCCGTTTCGTCTCTGCACGCGAGCTCGATCCAGCACGGGATTCCCGAAGGTATGACGGAAGTGTGGGCGGCCGAGCCGAGCGACATGCGGTTCTCCCTTACCGGTGGGAGTAAAGTCTAGTCGCTGACCGCATTGTTTCCGTCAAAGATTCCGACCGGATGACCCCGGAACCCGGCCCGGTGTCCCTTCGTTGGAGCTTCCGTGCGCTGGTTTCCCCGAGCCCTCTCCTCCTTCCGCCGCGGCGGTGAGGAGGTGCTGCCGAGCCCGAACATCTGGTATTACCAAAAGGCCTACGAGGTCGAGAACCGCGCGCAGGACGTCGACGACGAGATCTGGCGCGCGCTCGCCGGGTATCGCGATTGGTCCGGTGCGGACGTGCTCGACATCGGCTGCGGTGACGGTTTCCATCTGCCGCGGTTCGCCGAGACGGCGCGGTCGGTGGTCGGGATCGAACCCCATGAGCCGCTCGTCCGCGACGCGCGGAAACGGGTGGGGCGGCTGGAGAACGTCGAGGTGCGGCAAGGACGTGCGCAGCGGCTTCCCTTATCGGACGCGGCTTTCGACGTCGTCCACGCGCGCACCGCGTACTTCTTCGGCCCCGGTTGTGAACCCGGCCTTCGCGAAGCGGAGCGGGTGCTGCGTCCGGGTGGGCTGATGATGATCGTGGATCTCGATGTGGCGAGTGAGCCCTACGGACGCTGGATGCGGCTGGATCTTCCGCACTACGATCCGCCCGGAGTGGAGAAGTTCTTCGCCCGTCAGGGATTCGGCTGTCGCAAGGTGATGACGCGGTGGCTGTTCGAGGACGACGCCGCGATGGAAGCCGTGCTGAAGATCGAGTTCAGCGCTCCGGTCGCGGCGAAGGCGATCGCGGAGGTCCGGCGCCTGAACGAGGTTTCGTCAGGCTCCGGGGAGAAACGGATGACGTTGCCGGTGGGCTATCGCGTGCATACGCGCGTCAAGCCCACCGGCCTCGTCGTGCCAGGTCACTCCGTGTCCTCGTCCGGAGTCGAGTCCTCGGCCTCGCCGAGGATGCCGTAGATCGTCCGGCGTGCCTCGTTGAGCACGTCGACGGTGCGGGCTTGCTGCCTTTCGGTGCCGGCGTGCATCACCTGCGCGACCGCAGCGGCCAGGGTCGCGCCCGCTTTGCGCAGGTTGACCTCGACCGGGTCGACGTCGTGGGCGATCTGCTCCCACGGCGGGACCGCGTCCTGCTGCTCGGCCGCGGCGCGGCCGGATTCGGTGAGTTCGAACAGCTTCTTGCCGTTCTCGTCCTTGCTGATCACCAGGCCTTCGTCGGCCAGCAACTGCAAGGTCGGGTAGACCGAGCCGGGGCTCGGCTTCCAGAAGCCGCCGCTGCGCTCGCCGATCTCCCGGATGATCTCGTAGCCGTGCCTCGGCTGCTCGGAAAGCAGCGCCAGGATCGCGGCGCGGACGTCACCGCGTTTGCCGCGCCGCCCGGGGCCACCGCGGCGGCCGTGCCGGTGCCGATGGCCCGGTCCGCCCGGACCCGGCGGGAAATCGCCGAAGCCGCCGCGGGCCCAAGGGCCGAAGGCCGGTCGGCCGTGTTCTGGAGGGAAGGGTCGTCGTCGCATGATGTGAATCCTTTCTACGTACTGTTCCGACATGTACACGATATATCGGAAACAGTCGTACGACAACCCGTTCTCGGTGATCTGGGTCTCAGGAGAGGTCGAGCGCGAGCAAATCGATGCCACCGGAGTCGAACTCGCCGACCTTCCGCCAGCCCCAGCGGCGGTACAGCCGCCGAGCGGGCGCCTCGACGCGGGACGCGAGTACGGCGAATCGCTCGGGGCGCTCTTTCAGCAGGTCATCGAGCAGAGCGCGGCCAAGCCCGCGACCGCGGAGCTCGGGGAGGAGCGCCAGCTCGTACACGTAGAACAGCTCTTCGCCGTCGAGCCACGAAGGCGCCGGAGCCGCCGCGCGTTCGGGCCACCAGCCGGCTTCTTGCCGGACCCCGTAGGCGAAGCCGCCGAGTGCTCCGCCTTCGCACACTGTCGTCATGGCGAACCCCGGGAGCGCGGCGTGTTCGGCGAACAGCACGCCGAACCGGGCGACGTCGTCCTCTCCTTCGAGGTACGGCGGTTCGCGGTAGACGCGGCGGTAGACGTCGTCCAGTTCAGAGCGCACGGTTCAGTCTGCCCAGTACCAGGATCGCCACGCCACAACAGCCGATCAGCACCAGCCACGGCAAAGCCGCGCCGTGCGACAGCAACCAGGTGAACGTCGCCGGGGCGATCACCCGCGCCGCGCTCCACACGAGTTCTTCGAGGCCGAGATAGCGGCCGCGCAACCGCGCCGGGGCGATCGCGACGGTCAGCGCGCTGCTGGTCGGCGCCTGGAGCAGTTCGGCGCCGGTGAAGACGATCATCGCGAGGGTGAGCACGAGGAACGCCATCGTGGGCCGCCCGGTGGGAACCAGCGCGAACAGGATGAACGACACCGCCCACACCGCGGCCGAGACCTGGAGCGTGCGCGGCATCCGGCGCCGCTCGACCCGGCGCGACACCACGGTCTGCGCGAGCACGACCAGCACCGTGTTGATCGCGAACAGGACCCCGGGTTGCCAAGCCGGCAGCTTCAGGCCGTCGAGGACGTACGCGCTCAGCAAGACGGTCAACGCCAGATCGCACAACGCGAAGACGAAGACTGTCACGAGTACGCCGCGAAAGATCCGGTCGGCGAGCACCTTCCGGTAGCCGCCCGCGGGAACGGCCTCCGATCCGGTCTCGCGAGGGGTGCTCGCCGGGGCTCGCCACGACGCGACGAGAACCGCGGCGACGACGAAACTAGCCGCGTTGACGAGCACGATAACGGTGTAGCCGCCGGTACCGCCCCAGGCGACCATCGCGGCGCCGAGGAGTCCGCCGAGCCCGATGCCGACGTTGCGCAGCGCGCGTTCCATCGCGTACCAGCGGGCGCGCTGGCCGTCGTCGGCCACCTGCGCCACCAGCGCGCCGGTCGACGGCCAGAACATGCCCTCGCCCCAGAACGTCACCGCGGCCAGGACGACCAGATGCCATGCCTCGCCGGCGAAGACGTAGCCGGTGAAGGTCACCGCGCGGATCAGGTTGGCGGTGATCACCATCCGGCCCGGCCCGAACCGGTCGATCAACCGTCCCGCGAGCGGTCCCGACGGCAGCGCGATCATCGCCGCGATCGACAGCGCCGCCCCGACGGCCGTCAGCGACAGACCCTTCGCCGCGTGGAAGTACACGACGGCGAACGGCAGGAACAAGCCGGTCCCCAGCGCGTCGACGCTTTGCGCCGCGATGAGCGGGAACCGGCCGCGAGTGCTCGGCAGACCGAGCAGGTCGGCGGCGGCCATCATGCGTGGGGGAGCGGGAAGACGTTGAGTTCGTGCTCGGCGAGCGGTTCGTCCCGCCAGCCGAGCCCCACCGCCGCGTCGGCGATCCTTCCGTTGCCCCACATCGGCGATCCGGCGGGGAAGTTCGAGACGAGCCCTGGGACCAGCGTATGCGCGGCGTGGAATCCGGCGGCCGCGACGTCGCAGGTCGTCAGGTCGACGCTGATCACCTCGAATCCCCGGGCTTCGACGCGGGCTTGGTAGGCCTTGAGCCGTCGTTCCCCGAGGGCGGGAAGGTCGCCCCAGCCGCGGCTCGGCAGGTCCATGACCCAGGGGGCCACTCGCTTCACGGCCCGGGGATCGAGGTAGATCTGTTGCTGGCAAAGGAGATCCGCGACATCGGCGAAGTCTTCGCGGTACGAGTCCAGGTAGCGCCGATCGGCCCGGTGCGGCTTGAGGTTGCCCAGATGCGGCAGGTCCCGGCGCATGCCGGACAGCTCGCGTTCGTCGTCGAGGGCGCGGCAGGTGTGCTGGAGCGTGAATCCCTCGGCGAGCGCCTTCTTCGCGGCCTCCAGCGCGTCCGGCCGGGTGGCGAAGCCGATCGACAACCAGCGTTTCACACGGTCGAGTACCACCGCGGCGACCACTGGGACGTCGAACTCGTTGTCCAGGTGGATGAGCGTGACTTCGTAGTCGTCGGTGGCGTCGGCGATGAGTGACCGGATCTCATCCGGGATCGTGAGCCTGCCGAGGCGTGGCGTGTTCGCCCACCAGAGCATGGTCGTGTCGCGCTCGAGTACCTCTTCGAGGCCGGAGGTGACGGCGTGCTCCTCGGTGGTCCCGCTCGCGAGGCCGGCGATCAGCGGATCGGCGAAATGCGCTTCCCCCGGTTGGCGTTCGTTCGAGAACAGGAACGCCGGAACCCAGACGGGTTCGTCGGTGGTGTGGGAGAAGCCTTCCACCCACGAGCATTCCGTGTCCTGGGTCAGTGGCGCGAACGGGAAACCCGGGGATCGGTACTGCGTGGCGGAGTAGAGGTTCAGCCGTTGCGGGTCGAGTGCGGGGATTCCGTAGCGGGCGAATTGCTTGTAGCTGCCGAAGCACACTTCGTGCTCCGGAGCGAGCCAGCTTCCGCAGTAGCGCTCCACCGCTTCGCCGATGGCCGACTGACGCGCGAGGTCGAAATCGTGCCACGACGTGCCGAAGGCCTGACGGTCGTTGGGCCAGTTCGTCACCCGGCGCATGTCCGCGACATCGACCGCGCAGACCCGCAGCCGGGCGGGCATCCCCGGTGCGGGCGGGATTTCGCCGACGCCGGTCACGATCCCGGTCTGGTCGTCCACCAGCAGTTCGGGGTCGGTCGTGGCGGGAACGGGCCGGGCCCGGTCGGGTAAGGGGAGGATCGGGCGGCGGATCTCGGTGAGGTCCGCCGGGTTCAGTTCGATCTCGCCGGTGGTCATGGCGGATCGTCCGCCGGAGAGCCAGCGTTCGAGATGGACGGCGAGAGTGGTCAGCGCCCAGCGGGCGTCGCCCGGCCGAAGCGGGGTGGAGTCCGAGGTGACCGAAAGGAACGCCTCGACGACACGCGGGTCCTGCGCGGCGGAGCGGCGCCGCGCGACGACGTCGGCGAAATCGATGCCGTCGGGCGCGATCGCGGGTCCGGCGATCACCCGGCCGCGTTCCCGGCGCAACGGCAGCCAGCGCACCCCGCTGCCGGCGCACAACGCGTCAAGCGCGATCAACTCGGTATAGGCGGGGTGATCGAAGGCCGCGACCACGACCGCGTTCTCTATGTCCATTTCGGACAGATCGTGGAAGTAGGGGACCGTCTCGACGCTCGCGTACCCGCTGCCGTCGAGGATCTCCGCCAAGGGCTCGACGAGCGCGGGCGAGCCGGTGAGAAGGATCGAGGTGGCGGCGACGTCGTCCGCCCCGGTGTCCCGATCGTGGCGGAGGCAGCCGTCCGCTTCGAGGATCTCCATCATTTCCTCGTAGTCCGGGGTCATGCCGGCCAGCAGCTCGGCGCGGGTCCGGGTGCCGTCGCAGCGGTTCGCCCAGGCGCGGAACTCCCGGGTGGGCGCGGCGATGTAGAACTGTCCCCCACTGGGTGTGACGAGAAAGCAGAGCTCCGGTTCGAGATCGGTGATCTCGATTCCGTCGAGCCGCGGTCTGAACTCTTCGTACCCCATGGCAACCCCATCGTTTCCAGGACGCCCGCCTCGCCGCCGCGGACCAGGTGCGGGACCGCGGCGGCGGGGGCGGCTTTGTCGGCCGGTTACTTGGCGGCGGAACGGTTGTGGACGACCGCGCGGTTGTGCACGACGGCACGGTTGTGGACGACCGCGCGGTTGTGGACCACGGCACGGTTGTGGACTACGACGGCGGCGGGGCGCTCGTAGGTCGAGATCATGGTTCCTCCTGTAGTTCACTCGGGGTCGTCACGCTCCGTGGCGCGACATGACCAAGTCTCGGTCCGGACGTGACCTCCCGACGTCTCCTGAAATGCGATCCGCACGACTCCGCGGGAAGAACACACGGTCCGGCCCGGGTGCGGCTCACGTGACCTGGGAAACAGCGATCCGGGGCGGCTCAGGCGCGTCAAAGGTGGACATGGGACACTGAGTGAGCTATGACTGCCCTCCCTCTTGTCTTCGACGCGCCCAAGCGCGGCCTCCCGCCGCGCCACCTCGCCGACCTCTCCGCCGCCGAGCGGGCCGCTGCCGTCGCCGAGCTGGGGGAGAAGCCGTTCCGCGCGAAGCAGCTTTCGAACCATTACTTCTCGCGGCTCACGGTGAACCCCGAGGAGATGACCGACATCCCGGCGGCGTCGCGGGAGAAGCTCGTCGGCGATCTGATGCCGACGCTGCTCACCGAGATCAAGGCCCTCGCGTGCGACGACGGCACCACGCGCAAGACGCTGTGGCGCGCGCACGACGGGACGCTGCTGGAGAGCGTGCTGATGCGCTACCCGGACCGGGCGACCCTGTGCATTTCGAGCCAGGCTGGCTGCGGCATGGCCTGCCCGTTCTGCGCGACCGGTCAGGGCGGTCTCGACCGGAACCTGTCGACCGCGGAGATCGTCGACCAGGTTCGCGCGGCCGCCGCGGTGATGCGCGACGGAGCGATGCCCGGCGGCCCCGGCCGTCTGTCGAACATCGTCTTCATGGGCATGGGCGAGCCGCTGGCGAACTACAAGCGCGTCGTGGCGGCGGTCCGGCGGATCACGGATCCCTCGCCGGACGGGCTCGGTATCGGTCAGCGTTCGGTGACGGTGTCGACGGTGGGTCTCGCGCCGGCGATCCGCAAGCTGGCGGACGAGAAGATGCAGGTGCGGCTGGCGGTTTCGCTGCACACGCCGGACGACGAGCTGCGCGACACGCTGGTGCCGGTGAACGAGCGCTGGTCGGTGGACGAGGTCCTGTCCGCGGCCCGGTACTACGCGGACACTTCCGGCCGCCGGGTGTCGATCGAGTACGCCCTGATCCGGGACGTCAACGATCAGCCTTGGCGTGCCGAGCTGCTGGCGAAGCGGCTTCGGCAGCACCTTGGCCAGCTGGTGCACGTGAACGTGATCCCGCTGAACCCGACGCCGGGCAGCAAGTGGGACGCCTCGCCGAAGCCGGTGGAGCGGGAGTTCGTCCGTCTGGTGAACGCGGGCGGAGTGGCGTGCACGGTCCGTGACACGCGTGGTCAGGAGATCGCGGCGGCGTGCGGTCAGCTCGCCGCCGAGAACTGAGTTCTTCCTTTCAGTGATGGAGATTTTGTCGTGATGTATGCCCCCAGCCTGCTGGACCCGGCTGCGGAGGAGCTGAAGCTCACAGACGTGATCGGCCACGGCGCGACAGGTGTCGCGCGCGAGGCCAGGACGCTGCTCGGTGACCGGTTCAGCTCGGTGACCTTCATGTACGTCCTGATGCGGGCGTTCGAGGTGGAGTACATGGCGGCGCGGGACGCTTCGCGGTGGCACGAGTTCCACGGCGGGCCGTACGCGTTGTCGGACGCCGACCTCGAAGCCCTGCTGGCGCCCTGGCTCGGTTCTCACCGCCGTCCGGCGGTCGCGTCGAGCACCGTCTAGGCAGGCTCGACGCGACCGTCCTTTGTGGATGGTCGGCTCGATTCGTGCCGGGGCGGCCGGTAGACGAGCTCCTGGACGCGCCGTCGAAGGTGTGGCTCCGCTTTTCCGGTGACCACAGGGAAGACCGTCACCTGGACGCGATCCACGAGGCCGGCGGCCATCAGCGCCCGGTTCATCGCCAGGCTGCCGTGCGAGCGCAGCGGCACGTCGGACTCCTCCTTGAGCCGGGCGACGACGTCGACCGCGTCTCCGTTCACGACGGTCGCGTCCGGCCAGTCGAGCGGCCCCCGCGGCGTGGCCGACACCACCGTCGCGGGCAGGTGCTTCAGCCGGACACCCACGGGTCCAGAGCCTCGCGCTCCACGATCTCCGCGTTCAGCATCTCCATGTTCGCGCGGAACGTGGTGGCGCCGAAGACCATCCGCTGTTCCTCGGAGTACAGGGCGAGGCGGTGCCGGAGGAGTTCGGGGCCCTGCTTGCCCCAGTAGCCGCCCCAATCGCCGGTGTGGGAGCCGTAGCCGTCGAGGCTGGAAAAGACGTCGAAGGTTCAGGTCGCGGTCATGGTGCTCCTTCGGTGAGTTCCGCATGGAGGGCACTCCTCGTCCCTCACCCTGGCTACGAAAGGGCCCGGCGCCGATCGACATCGGCCCGGAAAAATCCGCCACTGGGCCACGAGTGACAGGATGTGGGCGTGTATTGCCTGCAAGCTGCCCTCGTCACCGAGTCCGCACGTGGTGAATTGCTCGATTCGGTCGATGGCGCGCGGTTCGTCTCGCTCGGACACCAGCTGTCACTGATGCCGCTGAGCGAGGCGCTCCTCGAAGCCGGGGAATTCTGGACAGCGCTCGCCGAGTGCTCCGAGCACGGCGCCGTGGCGTACGTCGAGGCCGAGTACTTCGGCGGCGCCGGGACGCAATCCGCGCAGGTGTGGGACGGCGGCGAGAGGGTCCTCGGCCCGCTGCACCTGGCCGAGGGCGAGGCCGCCCCGGCCGGGGGCAGTCCGATTTCCCAAGCGCTTCGGCGGCTCGGCGTGGTCAAGGGTGACCACTTCGACGAGTTCGACGCCGTCGGGCTCGGCAGGCACCGCGACACGCGCGACTGGCTCCTCGCTTAGGCGACACACCACCTCCTTCCCCGCTGGGCCGGACGGACCAGTCGCGCGGCGGTCATGGCCGTCGGCCGTGACACTCGATGAAGACTCACGAGGAGGTGGACCGGATGTCCGCGACCAAGGCGAGACAGGTGCGGCACAACACGGCCGTCCAGGTGCTCGGACGGATCGGGATGGGGTGCTACGGCCTGGTGTACCTGCTCATCGGGTACCTGGCGGTGCGCGTCGCCGTCGGCGGTGGCGGCCAGGAGGCCGACGGACGTGGCGCGATCGCGGAGGTCGGCTCGACCGCGATGGGCGGTGTGCTGTTGTGGGTGCTGGCGGCGGGACTGGTGGCCTACGGCCTGTGGCAGGCGTTGCTGGCCGCGGTCGGCTACACCTGGATCGACGAACGCGGGACCCGGACCGTCAAGCGGGTGACGTCCGGAGTGCGCTGCGTGGTCGGGGTTTCCCTGGGCGTCTACGCGGCCAGGGTCGCCGCGGGCGCGGGACAGCAGGGCAGCGGCGACCAGAAGCAGCAGGAGTTCACCGCGCGGCTGCTTGAGTTGCCCGCCGGACCGTTCCTGGTGACCGTGGTGGCCGTCATCGTGTTCGGCGTCGCGGTGGGTTCGGTGGTGAAGGGCGTACGCCGGACCTTCGAACAGGATCTCGACCTTTCGCGGCTCCCGTCGAAGACCCGGCGTTGGGTGGAGCGGCTCGGCAGGATCGGTTATGTGGCAAGGGGTGTCGTGTTCGGTATGGTCGCGGTACTCGTCGGCTATGCGGCGCTGACGCACGACCCGGCCCGCTCCGGTGGGCTCGACGCCGCCCTGCGGACCTTGGCCGCTCAGCCGTTCGGCACGGTACTGCTCATCGTGGTGGCCCTCGGCGTCGCGGCCTTCGGCGTGTACTGCGTCGGGGCGGCACGGGCCCAGCGTGGCTGATGAAGCGGTCCCTTCCGGATCCCTTCCGATTCCGCCAGTTTCTCGTCGATGAGGTCCCACCTGGCCGTCCCGACGATGCCAGGGCAGTACGCGTTGACGGTGATTCCGTGGCGGGCTCATTCCATCGCGGCGGCCTGGGTCAGCCCGCGCACCGCCCATTTGGACGCGGAATAGTGGCCGAGCAACGCGAACGGCCGATGGGCGACGATGGAGGCCGCGCCGGTGATCTTGCCGCCGTTCCCCTGATGGATCATCTGCTTGGCCCGCGGCCTGGTAGCAGAGGAACATGCCGCGCGCGTTGACGGCCATCATCCGGTCCCAGTCCTCCGGGGTCACTTCGAGCAGCGGCAGGACCTGCGCGATCCCCGCGTTCGCCACCATGACGTCCAGGGAACCCAGCGCGGCGGCGGTTTCGGCGACCATGGCGGTGACCGACTCCGGATCCGAAACGTCCACCGTGATCGCCGCGGAGCGCCGTCCCGTTCCGCGGATCTCCTTGGCGACCGCCTCGAGTTCCGCTTCGTTGGCGGCGACGTCGTTGACCGCGACGTCGTGCCCGTCCGCGGCGAGCCGGAGCGCGATCCCCTTTCCGACGATGACTCCCTTGTTCGCCTGGGCTTGAACGGAAGGTAGGGGCGACGACGCACCGTGGGAGGGGACCTCGTGTCTCACCTTGAGACACCGGCGATCAGAGCGACGACGCTGCGCGATAGTCCTTCGGAGAGGTGCCGAGAAGCCGGGTGAACATCGTGGAGAACGCGGCGGGGCTCTCGTAGCCGAGTGAGGCGGCGATCCCGGCGATGGGACGACCCTCCGACAGCAGCGAGAGGGAATGCAGGACGCAGGCCCGCTGCCGCCAGCGGGCGAAACTCAGTCCGGTTTCGGTGGTGAAGAGCCGGTTCAGCGTCCGCTCGCTCACGTGCAGCCGGGCGGCCCAGCCGGCGACCGGATCGTGGATGTCCGGATCGTCCAAAAAGGACTCGCAGAGGGTTCGCAGCCGGTCGTGCTTCGGCAGCGGGAGATCGAGCCGGACCGGGGCGGCCCGGCGGATTTCGTGCAGGGTCAGGCCGATGACCGCGGCGTCCCGCCCACGCGGGGTGTACAGATCGGGCACGCCGACGGCCTCGTTCAGGAGTTCCCGGAGCAGCGCGGAGACTTCGACGACCTGGCAGCGGCGCGGGAACCACGGCACGGCCTTCGGCTCGATGTACAGGCTCCGGGTGCTCACGGTCGTGGTGAAGACCTGATGGACGGTCTCCGGCGGCACGAGCACCGCCCGCCGCGTCGGGATGGTCCACGTGCCGTCGGCCGTTTCGACCCGCATCGATCCCGTCGCGCTGTAGAGGAACTGCGCCCGCCGGTGCCGATGCGGGAGGATCCGGTGCTCCGGCGGGTAATCGGTGCGGATCGCCACCACCGCGCGGTCGAGGTGGTCGACCTCGTCGATGGGGATGTCACGCACCTCACCGAGCCTACGCTGGGTGTCCGGTCCGCGAAAGAAATTGACGTTCTTTCGAATGCCCGCCGCGCCGCGGGCGCCTACCGTCGCAGGAGTGCTGATCGAGATCTCGGTGCTCCTCGGGTTCGGCTGCCTGAGCGGGGTCACCACCGTCCTTTTCGGATTCGGCGGCGGATTCATCACCGTTCCCGTCGTCTACGCCTTCGCGCTCGCCGAGCCGGAGCACGCGCTGGGCGCGATGCACGTGGCGGTGGCCACGTCGACCGCGGTGATGGTGGTCAACGCCGGGAGCGCGACCCTCGCGCAGCTGCGGACAGGACGGCTTCGCCGCGACTACCTGTGGCCGCTCATCGCGTTCATCGGCCTGGGTGCCGTGCTCGGGTCCTTCGCGGCCACCATGGCCGACGAGAGTGTCCTGCGCTGGCTCTTCGTCGCCTACCTCGCGCTGACCATCGCCGACAGCGTGGTCCGGAAGGGATTCGTGAGCAGGCGGGACGACAGCCGGCCGCGTGCGCTCGGCGGGATCACCACCACCGCGGGCGGGACCGGGATCGGTGCCGTGGCGAGCTTCCTCGGGGTCGGGGGCAGTGTCCTCACCGTCCCGCTCATGCGGCGCAAGGGCCTGCCGATGGCCGACGCGGCCGCGCTGGCGAACCCGCTGAGCCTGCCGGTGGCGGTGATCGGCACGGCCGTCTACGCCTTCGCGGCGACGGGCATGGTTCCGGGCGCCGCCCACCTCGGTTACATCGATCTGGTGGCCGCGGGCGCGCTGCTGTGCGGATCGCTGCCGACCATCGCCGTGACGCGCCGGGTGGTCGGCCGGATCCCGGATCGCGCCCACGCCATCGCGTACCTCGCCCTGCTCGTCACCGCGCTGGTCGCGATCGTCGTGCGGTAGTGATCGGATGAGTTTGGCGGATATCAACCCTTGACAAGGCTACGACAAGCTGGCAAGGGGTTATCGCCAGGCAAAGATCCGACGAATCCTCTATCTCTTTTCGGGAACTTGCGCCAAGATCTCCCGCATGAAACTGAGATCGATCACCAAACGCATGTTCGTTCTCGGACTGCTGACGGCTCTCGGGACCACCGGGGCGACGTCGGTGGCCACCGCCGAACCCCAGCTTCCGCCCGCCGAGGCCAACGCGACCGGGCTGCCGCACGGCGCCTGGGACCCGGTCGGCCCGAACAGCGTCGGCGGGCTGCTGGCGGTTTCGCCCGCCGGGCTCGCGATGATGGTGCCCAGCCCGCCCGCCCTGTGGCTCTCCGGCGACCGCGGCGCCTCGTGGACCGTGCGCAGGGGGCTGCCGGCGGACACCGCCATCCAGGGAATCTTCGCCGATCCGGTGAACCCGGACCGGATGCTCGCGGTGGGCAACTCGCCCGGCGGGATGCCCGGCGAGTGGCACGGGATGCTGCTGCGGACCACCGACCGTGGTCAGAGCTGGGAGACCCTGCGCGAGTGGTACCCCGACGGCGCGTTCGGGATGGCCACGGACCCGACGGGCCGGGTCGTCGTGGTGCAGAACCTCGACTCGCTGAGCGTCAGCATCGACGGCGGCGAGCACTGGAACGACGTGCCGAGGACCTGGCCGCGCGAGGGGATCGCCTCGCCGGTCGGCGCGCTCAAGCTCACGATGGTCGGCGACGACGCCTACTTCACGACGGTCTACCCCGAATACGCGCTCTGGGTGGTCCGCGGGGTCAGCGGCAAGGAACGGCGGGCGGAACTCGTCTACCGGACCAACGGCGAGGTCAATCAGGTCGCCGCGGACGGCGAGCGGCTCGTGGTCACGGTCGGCCCCGAACTTCACGGTTCCGCCGACGGCGGCAAGACCTGGACGGTGCTGCGCCGCGAGCCCGGTGGGCAGACCCTGCGCGAACCGCGTTTCGTCGGCGGACGCCTGTACGTCTCGACGTATAACGACATAGACGCCAGCACGGACTTCGGCCGTACCTGGACCCGCAAACCGGCGCCCGCTCCCGGCGAGGGTGTCAGCGACATGATCGATCTTCCCGCCGTGCCGGGCAAACCCGCCACCACGCTGATCTCCTCGCTGTACCGCGGCGTGTACGCCGACGGCGGCAAGAGCGGATACCAGCAGATCGGCGTGCCCGGGGAGACCATTCGCGACCTCGTGACCACCGGGAACCTCCTGCGGGAGAGCGTCGTCGCGGCCGGTGTGCAGGAGATCTACAACACCCCGCTCCCGCGCGGCAAGGTCTCCGCGACGGACCGGGTCTGGCAGTCCCACCCCACCGACCGGCTGCACGAGGACGCGAGCCTGTCCGTCTCGCCGAGCCGCCCGGACGTCGTCTGGCAGGTGACCAGGAACGGGTTCTCGCTCGACGTGCTGCGCAGCGGTGACGGCGGGCGGACCTGGCAGTTCGCGGCGAAGGCGAAGGAAGGACTCCCCAGGGCGATCTTCGCCCACCCCGCCGACCCGGACCGGCTCCTCGTATCGGCCTTCGCACCCGGCGGCTACGTGCTCTACCGCAGCGACGACGCGGGCAAGACCTGGGAAAAGCTCGCGACCGACAGCGGCTTCCTCACGTTCGCCGGTGATCCGTGGAACCCGAACCGCGTCTGGGGCGGGGACTCCGGCGGTCTGTCCCGCTCGGACGACGGCGGCAAGACCTGGACCCATGTCACGAGCGAACCGGTCAGTTCGATCTCGGTCAGCCGGTGGGGTGGCGGTCGCGTGCTCATCGGCGGCGCGGGCATCCACCTGAGCGACGACGGCGGCCGGACGTTCCGCCGGGTTCGCGACGGCGAAGACCCCCGTGAGATCAGCCGGATCCTGCCGCATCCGTTCGACTTCCGGGTGTGGTTCGCGAGTGATTCGACCGGGGGAGGCGTGCTGCGCAGCACGGACTTCGGCCGCACCTGGGCGCCCGTGCCCGGCGCGCTGCCCGATCCCAGGGTGCTCTCCCTGGCGATCAGCGCGGATGGCCGGTATCTGTTCGCCGGCACCGCGCAGTCCGGCGCGTACCGGTTGAAGCTGTACTGAGTCCTGGCGCTTCGTGGTCGGAGAAAGTTCCGGCCACGAAGCGTTTACTCGGTCCTCGCCGAATGTCAGAGTCGAGGGCATGGCCATCGACGTCGCCGCCCTCCGGCTCCATTTCCCTTCCCTCGCCGACGGAACCGCCTTCTTCGACGGACCAGCGGGTACCCAGACACCCCGGCCCGTCGCCGACGCCATCGCCCGGACACTCACCGGGCCACTGTCGAACCGGGGCGAGGTCTGTCCGTCCGAACTCAACGCGGAGAACTCCGTCGCCGCGTTCCGAGCCGCCTACGCCGACTTCCTCGGTGTGCCCGCCGAAGGTGTCGTCCACGGCCGCAGCGCCACCCAGCTGACGTACGACTTTTCCCGGCACCTGGCCAAAAGCTGGTGTGAGGGCGACGAGATCGTCGTCAGCAGGCTCGATCACGACGCCAACGTCCGGCCGTGGGTGCAGGCCGCGGAGCGAGCCGGGATGACCGTCCGCTGGCTCGACATCGATCCTCTGACCACCGAACTGGACCTCGATTCCCTGGTCCTCACCGAAAGGACGAAACTGGTCGCGGTCACGGCGGCTTCGAACGTCCTCGGCACGAAACCGCCGATCCGCCGGATCGCCGATCTCGCCCACGACGCCGGGGCGCTGGTGTTCGTGGACGGAGTGCACTACGCCGCCCACGACCTGGTGGACGTTCCCGCGCTGGGAGCGGATTTCTTCGTCTGCTCGCCGTACAAGTTCCTCGGCCCGCACTGCGGGGTGCTCGGCGCGTCGCCGTCCCTCCTCGAAACCGTCGAGCCGGACAAGCTCATGCCGTCGCCCGACACCGTGCCCGAACGGTTCGAATTCGGAACGCTGCCCTACGAAATCCTCGCGGGCGCGACGGCGGCCGTGGACTTCCTCGCCGCACTCGACCCGGGGCCGGCCGGATCGCGACGCGACCGGCTGACGAACTCGATGAACTCGTTGCACGAGCACGAAAGCCTGCTGCACACCAGGCTGGAGAAGGGATTGGGCGACGCCGTCACCGTCCACGGCAAGGCCGCCGACCGGACGCCGACCGTCCTGATGAGTCTCGGCGGGCGCGAGCGCGAGGCGCAAAAGTCTCTCGCCGAGAGGAATGTCGTCGCGCCGGCGGGGTCCTTCTACGCCTACGAAGTCTTCGCGGCCCTGAAGCTCGAGGACCCCGCGCTCCGCGTCGGGCTGGCACCGTACACCAGCACGGAGGACGTCGACAGGCTGCTGGACGGGCTTTCGGCGTTCGGGTGACGGCCACAGTGGACAGTTCGGCGTGCCGAATGCCCGGTTTCGCGTGCCTGTCCATCCCATCACGTGTGTCGTCCGTCCAGACACGCGAAACCCCAGCCGCCGCGAAGGAAGGAGTCCTTCATGTACTTGGGAACGCGTGAAGGGGGCCTTCACGCACATCGCCGTGAGGCCCTCACGGACCGGGCCCGCGACGCACCCAAGACGCTTAACTCGAACAGGTTGGATTTCCGCGCCGCCGCCGGAGCCGTATTACCGTTCGATCATGATCGACAACGGGAGGTTCGCGGTGCGTTTCCGGTCGGTGGCCGCTTCTGTCCTTCTCGGTTGCGCGCTGTGCGTGGCGCCCGCCGCACTCGGTGCCGGAGCCCAGTCGCTCGCGATCCAGCCTTGCCCCGAGGTCAACGATCCGCCCGACTACAAGATCTCGAACGGCGCCAAGGCCTGGATGAAGACGAACCTGCGCAGCGACTACCTGCGCGGGCCGGGGACGATCACCTACAACAAGACCACGACCTCCTCGGTCAACGCGTCCATCACCGGTACGACCAGTGCCGAGGCGGGCGTCATCTTCGCCAAGGCGAGTGTTTCGCTGGCGGTGAGCGTCGGCGCGAGCTACTCGAAGTCCGACTCGTGGTCGTATGCCGCGACGGTGCCCGCGGGGAAGACGTTGCGGTTGCAGCAGTACAAGGAAGCGCGCTCGTTCACCGTGCAGAAGTACCGGATCGTCCCGCCGTGCAAGGTCAAGTACCTCTGGAAGAAGAACGCCGTCGCGCCGGTCAAGAGCCCCAGTTACCTCTGGCAGCTCATCGGCTGACGCCGGTTTGGGGTCGATCACAGGACTCCTTCGCCCGATCTTGTGATCGGCCCCATGGACGTACGGTGACCGTGCCGACACGCTGGGAGGAGCATCGCGGGCAACGGGGCCCGGACGGAACGGGACGGTGGCCACGATGGGGAAACTTCGCGCACGGATACTGATCGCCGGGATGGTCGCGCTCGCGACCGTGGGTATCACGCCCGCCGCGACGGCCGAGTCCGGCATCGCGAGCCGGTGGAGTGAACCGGGGCCGTACGCGGTGACCGTCGAAGCCCTCGACGGCGCCCACACCGTGTACCGGCCTTCGCGGCTGGAGAAGCACCTGGTGATCCTGTGGGGCAACGGGACCGGCGCGAACCCGAAGATCTACGACGGCCTGTCGCGGCATCTGGCTTCCCACGGTTTCGTGGTCGCGGCGGCCGACACGCCGAACGCGGGTTCCGGCCAGGAGATGCCGGCCGGGGCCACGACGTTGATCGCCGAGAACCCCCGTCCCGGCAGTCCGTACCACGGGAAGATCGACACGGCGCACATCGGCGCCACCGGCCACTCCCAGGGCGGCGGCGGGGCGATCGCCGCCGGCGCGGACTCCCGTGTCACCACGACGATCCCGATCGAACCGGGACCGCAGGGCTCGGCCGCGGCGCTGAAGGGGCCTGCGTTCTTCCTGGGTGGGCAGTTCGACACCATCGTCGTTCCCGGGCTGCTGGTCATCCCGCGCTACCGCCTCGCGGACCAGGTCCCCGCGGTCTACGGCGAACTCGGGGGAGCGACCCATTTCACGCCAGTCGGGGACGGAGGCGGGTTCCGCGGCGTGATCACGGCGTGGTTCCGGTTCTGGCTTTCCGGCGACGAGCGGGCACGCGCGGAATTCTTCGGCGCTTCCTGCGGATTGTGCAGCGACCGGGCGTGGTCCGACGTCCGGCGCAACGCGAAGGCGCTGGCCGTTCCCGGAGCTTGACCGCCGGATCTTGTCGGTGCCCGGGGTTAAGGTCTGCCCAGCAGTCTGACCTGGAGGGACATCCGCGATGACCACACTCGCCAACCGGCCGAACACCGCGCTCCTCGTCGTCGACGTCCAGAACGGCGTCGTCGACGGAGCCCACGAGCGTGACTCCGTGGTCGCGAACATCGGCGCTCTCGTCGGCAGGGCGCGCCGGGAAAGCGTGCCGGTCGTGTGGGTGCAGCATTCCGACGACGGACTCGTGCGAGGCAGCGAAGAGTGGCGCATCGTCGGCGAACTGGACCGCGAAGACTCCGAGCCTCTCGTCGAAAAGTCCTACGGGGACTCGTTCGAGGACACCGATCTGGAGCAGGTGCTCGCCGAGCGCGGTGTCGGGCGGCTCGTGGTCGCAGGGGCGGAGACCGACGCCTGCATCCGTTCGACACTGCACGGCGCGCTGGTCCGCGGGTACGACGCGACGCTGGTCGGTGACGCGCACACGACCTTCGACAAATCGGAGTGGGGTGCGCCCAAGCCGGAACAGGTCATCGCGCACACGAATCTGTACTGGCGGCACCAGGTCGCGCCGGGCCGGAAGGGAGGGACGGTCAAGACCGAAGACGTCGATTTCCGCGGCTGAGCCGCTTCACCGCGTGCCCGGCCAGCGAGCGACCAGCAGACCGGCGTCGCCCGCGAAACCGCTGCGGCAGTGGGAGTTCGCCGCCGCGAGCACACGACGGACGATTTCCGGCGGTACATGCTCGGCGACGGCGGCCAGGCTGTCGGCGAGCGCGAACCGTCCGCCGTCGGCGACGCGTGTTCCCGCGAGGCCTTCGGTGTGCAGGACAAGGAGATCTCCGGCCCGGAGGTGGGCGGTCGTGATGCGCCCGGGGCCTCCGTCGCCGAACGGTGGCCGCCGTTCACTGTCCACTGTGGTCGGTTCGTACCCGGTGCCGAGTACGAGCGGTGGTTCCCCGCCCGCTTCGAGATGGCGCAGGGTTCCATGGGTGAGGTCCACTTCGGCCAGCGTGCCGCGGACCGTGGTGCCGTCACCGAACTGCGTCGAAAGCGCTTTGTCGACAGAGCGCTCCTGACCACGTAGATCCTGGCCCTCGCGGCGAGCGGATCGGTAGGCGGCGAGCGCCGCCGACACCACCAGGCCCGAGGACACGGTGTCCCGGCCCGCGTCGAAGATCGCCAGCCACGCCGTCGTTTCGGAAAGGGCGTAGTCGAAGCTCACTCCGCGAACGTCGTAAGCCGGTTCGACGCCGCCCGCCACCACGAAGTCGCCCGTCGCCGCCGTCGACGGGGGCAGGTTCTGCCAAAGCAGCTCGGCGGTGGGGCCGCGCCGTCTTCGACGCCGGGTCATGTCGAGGCCGTCGCCGTAGCGCATCGCGGCGGCGATGAGGTGGCCGGACAGCGAGGCGAGCCACTGGCACTGGGTGCGCAGGGTGGGGTCGTGCAGGTCCGCGTCCGTGGTGGCTTCGATCTCGAGCACGCCCATCCGCTCGTCGCCGTCCAGCAGGATGGCCCACAACCGCGGTCCGCTCGGCTCCTCGGTCAGCGTGGTGCCGGCGTTCCGGTAGGCCCGGCCGGCGGTGCTGGCCTCGATGGGCAGCGGCATTCGGCCGGGCGCCCGCTCGCCGGGCAGGGGGAAGAGCAGCCGCTGCTCATAGTCGGCGAGATAGACCGTCAGCTCCAGGTCCAGCGCCAGGCCCGCGGCGGTGACGATCTCGGGCAGCCGCTCGGGTGAGACCCGCTGGGCGCCATCGAGAAGTCCCACCAGCGCGGCCAGGAGACCGCGGGGGCGGCTGTCCTCCCCGACGTCGCGGCTGTACGGTGCCCGTCGCGCGCCGGAGAGCTCGTCGAGTCGCTCGTTGACCGCGTGGGCCACCATGTCCCGCTGGATTCTGGGCAAGGGGAGCACTCCCCGCAGGTAGGCCTCCAAGTCGACTTCGCTGACATCGCCGCCCAGTGCGAAGTACCTCAGCCACAGTTGTTCCAAAGTCAGCCCTGTGTGCGTGAAGCAATCGGCGATGATCCGGCGCTGCTCCGCGGCCTGGAACGAGGACACAGTGATCACCCCCGGGGTTCTCGGCGACACCGGCCCGGGTACCACCACGGCCCGAGGTGAAACATGAGCCGGACCCGGCGGGCCGGTGCGGAATTACGCCAGGTGGCCGAACCCGTCATCGCCGGTGTGGCCGGAGGAGGCGATCCGGGACGGGCCGAACGTGGGGCGCGGTAGGCCGGGTGATCGCATTCGGCTAAAGTCGGCTTCCGAAAGCGGTTCTGAGCGTTGAGAAGTTAGCGCCGATCCGCCGGTAACCGGGTTGGTTGCGGCGGTTGATGGTGCGCGCTCGGCGCCGGTTCCCGCCGGTGACTCCCGTGGTGCATCACGCCGATGTGCAGAAGTGGGAGAGGCGGGCTTTGGCCGATGAATTCGACTGGCAGCAGGATAAGAACCGATTCGTCGAGGATGTCGGCGACGGCGACCTGCCGGTGATCTCCGAAAGCGGCGTCCGGCTCATCGCCGGGCCACTTGTCACCCAGTTCGTAGCCCTGACCAGGGCGTTGCTGGATTCCGGTTCGATAGCGGCGGTCCTCGAACGGGTGGTCTTCGCGACGCGAGACCTGGTGCCGGGCGCGGATCTGGTCAGCGTCACCCTCCTCGATCCCGACGGAGGGTTCCACACGCCGGTGCGGACCGACGAGATCGCCGGCGAGCTGGATCAGCTGCAGTATCAGTACGGCGAGGGTGCGTGCGTCGAAGCGGCGCGGGTTTCGGGGCCGGCGGCGGCGTTCAGCGACAATCTCGCGGAAGACGCCCGATGGCCGCGTTTCGGTCCCGCCGCCGCGGCGCTCGGGTTCCACTCGCTGGTCTCGACGGCCCTCCTGCCCGAAGCGTCGAGTTCGCAGCCTTCCGGCGCGCTGAACGTCTATTCGCGCAGTCCGCACGGCATCGCCAAGGCCGACCGTGACGTGTTGCTGCTTCTGGCGACGCACGCGTCGCTGGCCTTGGCGACGACCCACGCGGTCACGCGCGGTCAGCTCCAGGAGGAGCAGCTCCAGCAGGCGCTGGACAGCCGCGACGCGATCGGGCAGGCCAAGGGCATCCTGATGGCGCGGCGCGGGATCGACGCCGCGGAGGCGTTCGAGGTGCTGCGGCACACGTCGCAGAACATGAACGTCAAACTCCGGGAGCTGGCGGAGATGCTGTCCAAACGGCATACGGAACTGCAACTGCCGGACTGAGCCGGTGGCCGCCACTACGATCGCGATCATGGGTTTCGGTGAGCTGGAGTTGTCGCGGACGTTCGAGTGGCGTGGCCGTTCGGTGGCGTGGGAACGCCTCGGCGAAGGCGTCCCGGTGGTGCTGTGCCACGGGACACCGTGGTCGGCGCAACTGTGGGCGCCGTTCGCGCGAGCGCTCAGCGCGGAGTTCGCCGTCCACGTCTGGGACATGCCGGGGTACGGCCGTTCGTCGAAGGACCCCGGCCACGCCGTCGATCTCGGGACGCAGGGCGAGCTTTTCGCCGACCTGCTCGAGTACTGGGGGTTGACGGCCCCGCACGTGATCGCCCACGACTACGGCGGGGCCGTATCTCTGCGCGCGAAGCTGCTGCACGGCGCGGAGTACGCCTCGCTCGCCCTTGTGGACGTCGTCGCGCTGCGGCCGTGGGGTTCGGAGTTCTTCCGGCTCGTCGCGGAGAACGCAGAGGTCTTCCAGGCGCAGCCCCCGGCGGTGCACAGGGGAGCGCTGGAGTCCTACATCGGGACGGCCTCCCATCGCGGTCTCACCGGCGCGCAGCTGGCCACGCTCACCGGGCCCTGGCTGGACGCGGACGGGCAACGTGCCTTCTACCGGCAGATCGCCGAGGCGGACGTCCGCTACACCGACGAGATCCAGGACCGCTATCCGGAACTGGCGTTGCCGGTGAAGGTGATCTGGGGTGCGGACGACACGTGGATCCCGGTGGACCGGGCGAAGCGTCTCGCCGACGCGATTCCCGATGCGCTACTGGACGTCATTCCCGAGGCCGGGCATCTGATCCAGTACGACGCGCCGGTCGAACTGGCCTTTTCCCTGCATCGGTGGCTCACCGCGGAAGTGGGCCGGTGGGGACCTGCCGGGAGCGGACGCTGAACCGCGCCGTCAAGATCGACATCAAGTCATTCGGATATTAGAAGTCGTCTACGTGATATCCGGCCACGTATGCGCTCGAAAGCAGTGCGCCGTGACATTCCGCCGTCGACGGGCCGAAACCGACCGGAACCCAATGTCCGACGGTGTACCAATAGGAGGATCCGGACGCGCAGTGGGCGACCACCCGGTAGGTCTCCGAGTGTCCCGGCAGGCCGAAACAGGTCAGGGAAATACCCTCGCCGAAGAGGATTCCATAGCGATCGCTGCCGCATCCGTAGGGTGGGAACCTGCCCTCGGTCGCCGCGGAGGCCGGTGAAGCGGCCAGGATTCCGGCCGCCGAAAAGGCGGCCATGACTAAAGCGGCGATTTTCTTCTTCATTGCTTTCTCCTGCGGCTCGTTCCCAATGGAATGCCCAGATTAGCCGCACGGAAGAATTGTCGTGAATTCATCGGGCAGGTGAAACGAGAACGCGTGCGGTGAACCACGCTGCTCCGAAAGGGCGTCGCTCGCCCCTCTTCTGAGTTCCCGGCTCCCCTTTTGGCCTAGCGCCTCCGGTACTGCGCCGGAGACGTGATGGTGGACCTGTCCTCGTACGACCCGGGCCTGCCGCGGTCGACGTGGAACGTCGTCAGGGTGCTGACCGGGGAGCGCGGGTCGCGCCGGTCGCCGATCACCCGCATGTGCGTGCTCCAGCGGTGCGGGGTGACCTCGTAGACGTCGTAGCCGTACCGGTCGCCCTCGAAGTACTTGAGGTGCGGGTTCGCCGCACCCATCTTCGGTCCGTTCGTGGCGTTCCATTCGGGGGAGTAGGCCCCGGAGGTGACCGAATGCGCGGTGAACTCCGTGCCGATCACCGGGGTGGCCGGATCCGCGAAGTCCGGGCGGATGTCGTCGACGAACGCGGAGTGCCAGTCGCCGGTGATCACCACAAGGTCTTCGAGACCGCTCTGGGCCACGTGGGTCAGCACTTCCTTGCGTTCGGCGAGGAAGCCGTCCCATTGGTCCGTGAACATGTAGCCGCCGCCGGGCTTCGCGAGCTGGCTCAGCATGATCGAGTTCACCCAGCAGTGCCACGCCTCGCCCGCACCGGTCACCTGGTCCTTGAGCCATGCCTTCTGGTCCGCGCCGAGGATCGTGCCGTCGGGCAGGTTCTGCGCCGACCGGTACTGCCTGAGGTCCAAAATGGACAGATCGAGGAGGTCGCCCCAGCGGCGCTGCCGGTGGATCCTCGGTGACGAGGGGTGGTCGGGGCGCACCGGCATGTGCTCGAACCAGGCCTGGTACGCCGCCGAGCGCCGCGCCCGCAAAGACGGGGTCGTGCCGCTGTAGTCGTTGACGACCTCGTGATCGTCCCAGGTGATGAACCAGGGGTGGGCGGCGTGGGCGTCCCGCAGCGAGGGATCGGATTTGTAGAGCGCGTGCCGCCGCCGGTACGCCGGCAGGGTGAGCACTTCGGGTCCTTCGTGATCGCGCAGAGGGTTCCCGCCGACCTGACCGTGCTCGTAGACGTAGTCACCGAGGTGGACGACGAAATCCAGGTCCTCCCGCGCGATCCCGGCGTGCGCCGCGTAGAACCCGTCGTGGAACGCCTGGCAGTTCGCCGAGGCGAACCGCACCCGCCGGACCGGCCCGACCGGCGCGGTTCGGGTGCGGCCGATCCGGCTGACCTTGCCGAGCGCGTGGAACCGGTAGTAGTACTGAGAGCCCGGCTCCAGCCCGGACACCGGGACGTGCACGCTGTGCCCGAGCCCGGCGGTGGCGGCCGTCGTCCCGTGTGCCACGCGACGGCGGAACGCGCGGTCGGTGGCGACCTCCCAGGCGACCTCGACGGTGTCGTCCAGCGGCTGCTCGAACTCCATCGGTTTCGGGGCGAGCCTGGTCCAGAGCGCGACGCCGTACGGGACCGGGTCACCGGACGCGACGCCCAGGGTGAACGGCGCTTCGTCCCAGGTCGCGCCCAGCGCCGCCGCGGCCTCCTCGGCCTGCGCGACCGTCATCCGCGAACTCAACGGCCAGGCCAGCCCCAGCACACCGGCGGTGGCGGCGCCTCGCAACAGGTCGCGGCGGTTGACGGACATCGGTGGTCTCCTCGGCACTCGGCGGATCGCTCTCCGACACCGAACACTGCCAAGATGGCCGGAGTCCGACGTGGGGGAGAACATCAGACGGTGATGACGACCTTGCCGCGTGCGTGTCCTTCGCGGACGTACCGGATGGCTTCGGGCACCTCGGCCAGCGAGTAGGCCCGATCGATGACCGGCGCCAGTTTCTCCGCTTCGATGAGCGCCCGCAGTGTCTGGAGATCGTCGTGGTCCTCCATGGAGAACAGGCCACGGAGCTTCTGCTTCACGAACGGCCCGAGGAGCAGCGCCTGCACATTGCGTCCTACCGCGCCGATCCACTTCCCCTCGCTCTCGCCGCCGACGAGGACGAGAGTGCCTTGCGGGGTAAGGGCCTTCCGCAGCGAGGACAGCGGCCGGTTGCCCGCGGTGTCGAGGATGAGGTCGTAGCCGCCGCCGAAGTTCTCGCGTGTGTAGTCGAAAACGCGGTTCGCGCCGAGTGAGCGGACGAGGTCGACCTTGCCCGTTCCGCACACGCCGTCCACCTCGGCACCGAACGCCTTGGCGATCTGCACCGCGAAGGTGCCCACGCCACCGCCGGCACCGATGACCAGGACCTTCTGCCGGGGCGCGACCCGGCCTTTGTCCCGAAGGGCTTGGAGCGCGGTGAAAGCGGAGATGGGGACCGCCGCGGCTTCTTCACAACTGAGCCGCTCGGGCTTCCGGGTGATCTTGTCCACCGTGGTCAGTGCGTACTCGGCGAAGGACCCTTGGCAGGTGCCGAAAACCTCGTCGCCCGGCCGGAATCGGGTCACCCCGTCGCCGACGGCGTGCACTACGCCGGCGAAGTCCAGCCCGCGGACGCGGGCCTTCGGTCTCCGTACGCCGAAACCCATCAAGCGCACCAAGTACGGCGTGCCCTCCATGAGGTGCCAGACTCCGGGATCGACCGCCGCCGCCCGGATCCGCACGACCACGCCGTCCGGTCCGGCTTCGGGTTCGGGCAGGTCGGTCAGTGTCAGGACGTCAGTGTTGCCGTACTCGTTCTGGGTGATCGCCTTCACGGCGGCCTCATTCCTGGTCTGGGTACTGGAAAACGTCGTCGAGCCCGACGCCGAACACCCTGGCGATCCGGAAGGCCATCTCCAAGGACGGCGAGTAGCGGCCCTGTTCGATGGCGATCACCGTCTGGCGGGTGGCGCCGATCCGGTCCGCGAGTTCCGCTTGGGTCATCTCACCCTTCGCGAACCGCAGGGCACGGATGGAGTTCGTGACCTTGGTCGGTTTCACCATGCCTGGAATCCCCGGCGGTAGGCGGCGATCTTCGCGATCGAGCCGAGCACGGAGGACAGGACGAAGGCGAGGTACACGGTGTTGGCGATCCAGAAGTGGTCCAGCTCCGCCATCGCCATGACGAGTGCCGCGACACCACCGATCACGACGAACGACTGTCCGATGTGCTCGCCGAACCGGCCGATCTCGCGGTCGCGCTGGTCCTTGCGGCCCGCGTCGCGCGGTGAGGCGATCGCCGCGGCGATGTGAAGCACGATCGAAGCCGCGATGGCCGCGCCGATCGTCCACACCAGTGCCGCCACGTAAGGGACATCGACGAGCGGGCCGGAGCCCGCCCGGCGGAGGACGACGATCAGGTACGCGGCGTAGCCGAAGACCGTGACCACCACCATGATCCACGCGCGTTTCTCTTCCATAGCCACGAGACCAAAGGTAAAGAGTTCTAGACATGATGTCAAACATTCTTTACTTCGACGCGGGCAGCTAGTTCGTGATGCAAATAGTGCGTAGTACGAACTTCGCCGACCGGCTCGACGCGTACGCGGCACTGGGCGTGATCCTCGGCCGGACGTCGCAGGTCACGGCCGCGGTCAACGTGACCAACCTGCCGAGCCGTCCCGCGCCGATGCTGGCGAGGACGATCACCTCGCTTTCGGCGCTCTCCGGCGGCCGGGTCACGCTCGGCATCGGTGCGGGCGGCCTCTGGCGGGAGATCGCCAAACTCGGTGTCGAGCATCGGACGCCCGCCGAAGCGGTCCGGGCGATGGGCGAGGCGATCACCCTGATCAAGGCGCTTTCCGGCGGCGGGGCGCCGTTGACGTTCGAGGGGGAGTTCTACTCCGTCGACGGGTTGGTGCCGGCGGCCGCGCCCGCGCCCCCGGTCTGAACGGGCGCTGTCGGGCCCAAATCCCTGGCGGTGACCGGAAAACTCGCCGATGGCTGGATCCCCGGGCATGCCGCGGACTGGCTCAGCCCGCGGTTCGCCGAATCCCGTCCGGTGATCGACCAGGCCGCCGCCGACGCGGGCCGCGACCCTGGCGAGATCGCCACCATCTACAATTTCCCGGGCCGCATAACGGAAAAGCCCCTGCCGTCGCCGCGTGACGACGAGGGACGATGGGTCGGTGGTTCGCCGGAGCGGTGGGTCGAGGAACTGGTTCCGGCGGTGCGCGACCACGGCGCCGCGGGGTTCATCTACTTCCCGGTCGAAGACGCGACCACGACTGACAGCGCGCTCGGCCGTTGGGGGAACGAGGTCGTCCCGGCGATCCGCGAGGAGCTCGCCCGGAACTGACCCGGCTGCCGAGATTCAGGCGTCGACGGTGAGGGTCTCTTCGAGGGTCGCCCGGTGCGTCGGCTTCGCCTCTTCGTAGCGACGGCGGCCCTCGTCGGTCACGACGACGAAGATCCCGCGCCGGTCCGACTCGCAGAGCGCGCGCTGGACGAGTCCTTCACGTTCGAGGCGGGCGACTAGTCGTGAGGTGGCGCTCTGGCTCAGGTGGACGACCTCGGTCAGGTCGGCCGCGCGGCATTTGCCGACGACGCAGGTCACCAGTCGTTCGAGAGCTTCGAACTCGGTGACGCCGAGGCCGTGGCGCTCCTGGAGGCGGCACTCGAGCCGTCCGAAGACCGCCGCGTGCCGGGCGGACAGTTCGTGCCACTCCCGCAGCAGGTCTTGTTCGGCGACGTCGCTCACGCGGCCCAAGATAGCATGCACATGAATTTTATGCAAAGTCATTAAATGCACTTGCATTAGATGCGCGTGCATGTACTGTATGGGTCATGAGTTCTTCCGTGCAGCTGTCCACCAGCTCGACAAGGTGGGACGCGCGCCTCTGGGGTGTCCTGCTCACTGTGTCCGTCGTCGTGGGCCTCGACGCGCTCGACGTGTCGATGGTCGCCGTCGCCCTCCCGTCCATCCAGGCCGAACTCGGTCTCTCCACCGGTGCCCTGCAATGGATCATCAGCGCCTACGTGCTCGGCTACGGCGGCCTGCTGCTCCTCGGCGGGCGCACCGCCGACCTGCTCGGCAGGCGCCGGGTCTTCCTCGTCGCCGTCGCGGTCTTCGCGCTCGCTTCCCTGCTCGGCGGCCTCGTCGACGACGGCGCGCTGCTGATCGCCACCCGCTTCATCAAGGGACTCGCCGCCGCGTTCACCGCACCGGCCGCGTTGTCCATCATCACCACGACCTTCCACGAAGGCCCCGCCCGCAACCGGGCGATCAGCATCTTCGCCGTCTTCGGTGCCAGCGGTTACTCCGCGGGCCTCGTCTTCTCCGGTCTGCTCACCCAGGTGGGCTGGCGCTGGACGTTCCTGCTGCCGGTGCCGATCGCGCTCGCCGCGCTGGTCGCCGCGATCAAGCTGATCCCGTCCTACCGGCCGCAGACCGGTGGCGGCTATGACTTCCCGGGCGCGATCACCGGTGCCGCCGGTTCGCTTCTGCTGGTCTTCGCCGTGGTCGAGGCACCGGAGATCGGCTGGGCCGCGCCGCGGACGCTGATCTCGTTCGCCCTCGCGCTCGCCCTGCTCGTCACCTTCGTGTTCATCGAGAAGCGCAGCAAGCACCCGCTGCTCCGCCTCGGCATCCTGCGCTCCGGCCCGCTGGCCCGCGCCAACCTCGGCGGTGCGACGTTCTTCGGCGCCTACATCGGTTTCCAGTTCGTCGTCATGCTGTACCTGCAGACCGTGCTGGGCTGGTCCGCGCTGCAGACCGCGCTCGGTTTCCTGCCCGCCGCGCTGATCGTGGCCTTCGGTTCGCCCAGGATCGAGCCGCTGATCGACCGGCTCGGCACCCCGCGCACGATCCTCGCCGGTGTCGTCGCCCACGTCATCGGGTACGCGCTGTTCCTGCGGATCGACGAGAGTTCCAGCTACGCCGGTTCGGTGCTGCCGAGCATGATCCTGCTGGGTATCGGCTTCATGCTGGCGTTCTCCTCGCTGAACATCCAGGCGACCAACGGCATCTCCGACGACGAGCAGGGGCTCGCCGGCGGGCTGCTGAACACGTCGATCCAGGTCGGCGGCGCGATCGGCCTCGCCGTGGTGACCGCGGTCCTGACCGGTAACTCCGGTGGTGCCACCGGTCCTGCCGCATTGCTGAACGGGCTGGCGCCCGCGCTCACCGTCGTCACCGGCATCGCCGTGATCAGTGTCCTGGTGGCGCTGTCCGGAGTCGTCGGCCTGCGCAAGGCCGAAGCCCGCTCCACCGTCGCCGAACCGGAGTTCGCCGCGGCCGAATGACCAGGGGGTGATGGCCCCTTCCCGCGCTCGGGGGCGGGAAGGGGCCCGTCGCTACCAGCGGATCGGCAGCGATTTCAGCCCGTTCTGGAAGTTCGACCGCAACCTCACCGGTTCCCCGGCGGGTTCGACCTCGCCGAGCAGGTCCAGGACCGCTTCGAACATCGCGCGCAGCTGCACCCTGGCGAGCTGGGCGCCGAGGCAGAAATGCGGGCCGTGCCCGAAGGTCAGGTGATCGTTGGGGGTGCGGCCGATGTCAAAGCGGTCCGGGTCCTCGAAAACGGTCTCGTCGCGGTTCGCGGCGGAGAACCAGACGACCACCTTGTCACCCGCCCGGATGTCCACATCGGACAGGACGACGTCCTCGGTCGCGGTCCGGCGGAAGTGCATGACCGGCGTCCACCAGCGCAGCATCTCTTCCACCGCACCGGGAAGCAGGGAACGGTCGGCGAGCAGCCGCCGGTACTGGTCCGGATGCGACAGCAGCGCCTGCATGCCGCCGGGGATGCCGTTGCGCAACGTTTCGTTGCCCGCCACGGAAAACAGCCAGAACAGGTTCTCGAACTCGGCGATGGACACCCGGCCGCCGTCTTCGACGTGACTCATCAGGTTGCTCATCACGTCTTCGCCGGGATGCCGGCGTTTGTACTCGCCGAGCTCGTTGGCGTACGCGTAGAGATCCGGCATCCCCGCGCGGGTGCGCGGATCGGGCATCGACCCGTCCGGCCCCGGAACCGGCCGGACGGCCAGCGCCGCCCGCGCGAGTTCGGTGACCTCGTCCGCCTCGACGGTCGCGCTCACCGCGTAGTCGGCGTCCTGATAGCCGATCACGCGATTACTCCAGTCGTACATCAGCCGCCGGTCCTGCTCGGGGATCCCGAAGACCTCGGCGAGCGTCAGCAGCGGGAGATCGGCGGCGACCGCGGCGAAGTCGCACCCACCGTCCGCGCGGACTCCGGCGATCAGATCCCTCGCCCAGCCCTGGATCCGTTCGGTCAGCCTGCCGACCGCGCGCGGCGTGAACGCCTTGGTGAGCAGGCCCCGCAGCCGGGCGTGCTCGGGCGGATCCATGTTGAGCATCATCCGGCGGACGTACCCGAGGTCCTGCTCGGTCGCCGGATCCCGGATCTGCGTCCCGCCCAGCCGCGACGAGAACAGCTTCGGGTTCCTGAGCACGTGTTTGACGTCCGAATGCCGCAGCACGGCCCAGAAATCGTCGACGCGCACGACCGGTGACCCCCGGCGCAGCGACGCGAGGTGCTCGTACGGCACGCCCCGGGTGTATACGTCCGGATCGGTGATCACGCCTCCGACCCTAGCCCGCGGACGGGTGACTGCGGAAAGATCCGTCCGGTGGACACGCTGAAGATGCGCACCGCCGGAACCGAAGGCCCCGCCGTGCTCCTGCTGCACGGCCTCGGCGCGACAGGAGCGGTCTGGGACGGCCTCATGGCGCAGCCGGGATATCGCTGGCTGGCACCGGATCTGCCTGGTCACGGAGGATCGCCCCGGTTGCCGCACTACTCGTTCGGCGGCCTGGCCGCGGCGGTCGCCGACGCGCTCCCGGAACGCGGTCCGGTACTGGTGGTCGGCCATTCGCTGGGTGGTGTGGTCGGGCTCGCGCTGGCCTCCGGCTGGTTCGGGGTGAAGGTCGCCGGGCTGCTCGCGGTCGGCGTCAAGGTCGAATGGAGCGAGGAGGACCTCGCGCGGGCGGCCGCCATGGCCGCCAAGCCGCCCAGGGTGTTCCCGTCCCGTGAGGACGCCGAACGCGGCTTCCTCAAGATCGCCGGCCTGGTCGGTATCGCCGACGCGGATCCCGACGGCGTGGCCGAAACCGAAGGTGGCTGGCGGCTGGCGCTGGACCCCCGGGCGTTCGCCGTCGGGGCTCCGGACATGCGTGGACTGCTCGGCGCGGCACGCTGCCCGGTCGTCCTCGCGGCAGGGGAGCACGACCCCATGAGCCGTCCCGAGCAGCTTCGCGCGCTCAGCTCTTTCACCGTCGAGTTCCCCGGACTGGGCCACAACGCCCACGTCGAAGACCCGTCCGCGCTCCTGCCCTTCCCCCGGCAGTTCGTCCTCTGAATGCGGTAGTTCGCCATCGAACCACCGCATTCAGAGGACGAAATGCGATGGTGGCTAGCGCCTGAGCCTGCCCAGGACGGCGATGCCCTCGGCGATGTCGCTCGCCGGGCTGGCCCCATAACCGAGGACCAGCCCCGGATTCATCGGCCGCTGACAGTGCCACGACAGCGGCTGCACCTTCACCCCCTGATCCAGCGCGGCGGCGGCGAAGTCGAGATCGGAGAACTCCGCGTCGAAGGTGATCGTCAGGTGCAGCCCGGCGGCGGCGCCGTGCACCACGGCGTCCGGGAGATGCGTCCGGAGCGCGTCGATCATCGCGTCCCGGCGGCGGCGGTGCCGCTTGCGCACGAACCGCAGCTGCCGCTCCATCTCGCCGGACTCCATCAGATGCGCGAGTACCAGCTGCGGGAGGACGGCGTTGCCCAGGTCGGCGAACCGCTTGGCCGCGACCACCTCGTCCCGGTACCGCGGCGGAACCAGCATCCAGCCCACCCGGAGCGCGGGGGCGAGCCACTTCGACACACTGCCCGCGTAACAGACCTGCTCGGCGAGCATCGAGCGCAGCGCGGGGACCGGCGGACGGTCGTAGCGGTGCTCGGCGTCGTAGTCGTCCTCGATGATCAGCCCGCCGTCCGCGGCCCAGCGCATGAGCTCGCGACGGCGTTCCCCGCCGAGCACGACCCCGGTCGGGAACTGGTGCGCCGGCGTGAGCAGTACGGCGGGCGCGCCGCTGCGCACGAGCTCCTCGACGTCGATCCCGTCTTCGTCGACGCCGATCGGCGGCGTCGCCAGCCGCCGGTCGTGCAGATGCTGCCGGGCGCCCAGCGAGCTCGGATCCTCGACCGCGATCTCGGAGATCCCGGTGTCGCACAGCACCTGGGCCAGCAGGCCGAGGCCCTGCGCGACACCGGCGACGATCAGCACGTCGTCGGCGTCGGCGGTGATCCCCCGGGTGCGGGCGATCCAGTGCGCGATCGCGAGCCGCAACGCGGGCGCGCCCCGCGGGTCGCCGTAGCCGAAGTCCGCCGCCGAAAGATTGTTGAGCACGGCGCGTTCGGCGCGGAGCCAGGCCGTTCGCGGGAACGCCGTCAGATCCGGCACGCCGGGGGACAGGTCGATCCTCGCCGGGGTCGACCGCAGTGAGTCGAAGACACCGATCCCGGGCGCGGGCCGGAAGATCGTGCCCGCGGACGGGGGACCGGGCGCCGTCTGCTCCTTCGTCCGCGCCGGCGCCGCGACGACCACCGTGCCCGCGCGGCCGCGTCCGGCGACATGACCATCCTCGACCAGCCGCTGGTAGGCCTCGGTGACCACACCGCGGGAGACCCGCAGGTCCGCGGCCAGTGCCCTGGTCGCGGGCAGCCTGCTGCCGACCGGCAGGCGGCCGTCGGAGATGGCGTGCCGCAACCGCGACGCCAGCCAGTCCGACCGGCGTCCCGGCGGGGCGTCCCCGATGTCCAGCTGCAGGAAGTCCGAGCCTTCGGCGGTCACCTGATCATTGTGTCATTCGGGCTCGTAGGCGAGGTTCGGACGCAGCCACTGCTCCACAGTGGACAGTTCGAGGCCGCGACGGGCGGCGTAGTCCTCGATCTGGTCCTTGCCCAGCCGTCCGACGGTGAAGTACCGCGAATCGGGGTGGGCGAAGATCAGCCCGCTGACGCTCGCCGCCGGCGTCATCGCGAACGACTCGGTCAATCCCATCCCGAGCCGGTCGGAATCGAGCAGTTCGAACAGCTCCAGCTTCTCGCTGTGATCCGGGCTCGCCGGGTAGCCCAGCGCCGGGCGGATGCCGCGGAACCTTTCGGCGTGCAGGTCCTCCAGCTTCGGATCGGCGTCGGGCTCGAACCAGTCCCGCCGCGCCTGGAGGTGGAGGTGCTCGGCGAACGCCTCGGCGAGCCGGTCCGCGAGCGCCTTCACCATGATGGCGCGGTAGTCGTCCTGCTTCGCCTCGAACTCGGCCGCGAAGTCCTCGGCGCCGAGGATGGTGACCGCGAAACCGCCGAGGTGATCGCCCGCGCCGGCCGGGGCGATGTAGTCCGCCAGGCAGCGGTTGGGGCGCGACAGCGGCTTCTTGGTCTGCTGGCGCAGCATCGGAAACTTGACGCCCGACTCCAGGATGATGTCGTCACCCTCGGAGTGCGCCGGCCAGAACGCGTACGCGCCCTTGGCCTGGAACCGCTCTTCGGCGATGATCTGGTCCATCAGGGTGTTCGCGTCGTCGAACAGTTCCCGCGCCACCGGGTTCTCCAGGATCGCCGGGTACTTGCCCTTCAGCTCCCAGGCCAGGAACAGGAAGGTCCAGTCGATCATCTCGCGCAGCTCGGTGAGGGACGGCGAGACGTACCGGACGCCGGTGAACGCGGGCGTCGGGATGTCGTCGAAGGAGACCTTCTCCGGGTTGGCCCGCGCCTGCTCGACCGTCAGCAACGGCGTCCGCTGCTTGTTCGCGTGCTGCACGCGCAGCTCTTCCTGATCCTCGCGGTTCTTCTTGTCGAGGATCTCGGCGCGGTCGGCGTCGAGCAGGTCGCCGACGACGCCGACGACGCGGGAGGCGTCGAGGACGTGCACGGTCGTGTGCTCGTACGCGGGCGCGATGCGGACCGCGGTGTGCTGGCGCGACGTGGTCGCACCGCCGATCAGCAGCGGCAGCTTCAGCCCGCGCCGCTCCATTTCGGCGGCGACGTTGACCATCTCGTCGAGCGACGGCGTGATCAGGCCGGAAAGCCCGATGGCGTCGGCGCCTTCGGAGACGGCGGTGTCCAGGATGACCGAGGCCGGGACCATCACGCCGAGGTCGATCACCTCGTAGTTGTTGCAGCCCAGGACGACGCCGACGATGTTCTTGCCGATGTCGTGCACGTCGCCCTTGACCGTCGCCAGGACGACCTTCCCGTTGCCCTGGCGGGTCTCGATCCGGCCTTCGAGGCGCGCCTTCTCCTTCTCGGCCTCCATGAACGGTTCGAGGTAGGCCACCGACCGCTTCATCACGCGCGCGCTCTTGACCACCTGCGGCAGGAACATCTTGCCCGAGCCGAACAGGTCGCCGACGATCTTCATGCCGTCCATGAGGGGGCCTTCGATGACCTCCAGCGGCCTCGGCAGCTTCTGGCGCGCTTCCTCGGTGTCCTCTTCGATGTAGTCGACGATGCCGTGCACCAGCGCGTGGCTCAGCCGTGCCTCGACCGTGTTCTCGCGCCAGGAGAGGTCGACCGTGCGCCGGGTCCCCTTGCCGTTGACCGTTTCCGCGAACGTGACCAGCCTGTCGGTGGCGTCCTCGCGGCGGTCGAAGAGCACGTCCTCGACCAGCTCCAGCAGATCCTTGGGGATGTCTTCGTAGACCGCGAGCTGTCCGGCGTTGACGATGCCCATGTCCAGCCCGGCGCGCACCGCGTGCAGCAGGAAGGCCGAGTGCATCGCCTCACGCACGACGTTGTTGCCGCGGAAGGAAAAGGAAAGGTTCGAGATACCGCCGCTGATATGCACGCCGGGGCAGCGTTCCTTGATCCGCGGCAGCGCGTCGATGAACGCCTTGGCGTACCCGTTGTGCTCGGAGATACCGGTCGCGACCGCGAGCACGTTCGGGTCGAAGATGATGTCCTCGGCGACGAAACCGGCTTGCTGGGTGAGCAGGTCGTAGGCGCGGGCGCAGATTTCGACCTTCCGGTCGGCGGTGTCGGCCTGGCCCTGTTCGTCGAAGGCCATCACGACCACGCCCGCGCCGTAGTCGCGGATGCGCCGGGCCTGCTGGAGGAACTGCTCCTCGCCCTCCTTGAGGCTGATGGAGTTGACGACTCCCTTGCCCTGCACGCATTTCAGCCCGGCCTCGAGCACTGTCCAGCGCGAGCTGTCGATCATGATCGGCAGCCGGGCGACCTCGGGTTCGGTGGCGATGAGGTTCAGGAACGTGGTCATCGCCTTTTCGCTGTCGAGCAGGTCGGCGTCCATGTTGACGTCCAGCAGGTTCGCCCCGCCACGGACCTGCTCCAGCGCGACGTCGACGGCGGCCTGGTGGTCGTCGGCCTCGATCAGCTTGCGGAACTTGGCGGATCCGGTGACGTTGGTCCGCTCGCCGATCATGACGAACCCGGTGTCCTTGCCGATCTCGAACGGCTCGAGCCCGCTGAACCGGGTGTGCGGCTTCGGGGCCGGGACGTTCCGCGGCGCCATCCCGCGGACGGCGTCGGCGATCTCCTTGATATGCGCGGGGGTCGTGCCGCAGCAGCCGCCGACGACGTTGACCATCCCGGCCGTGGCGAAGTCGCCGAGCAGGCCGCCGGTCTCGTCGGGCGTCTGGTCGTACCCGCCGAACGCGTTCGGCAGGCCGGCGTTGGGGTGGCAGGCGGTGTACGTGCCCGCGAGGCGGGACAGTTCGGCGATGTGCGGGCGCATTTCCTCGGCGCCCAGCGAACAGTTGACGCCGACGAGCAGCGGATCCGCGTGCTCGATGGAGCTCCAGAACGCCTCGACCGTCTGCCCGGACAGCGTCCGGCCGCTGAGGTCGACGATCGTCACCGAGATCCACAGCGGCAGATGCGGTGCGACGTCGCGCGCGGCGGCGATCGCGGCCTTGCAGTTGAGCGTGTCGAAGATCGTCTCGATGAGGAGCAGGTCCACGCCGCCCTCGGCGAGCGCCTTGATCTGGTCGGCGTACGCGGCGTACACCTCGTCGAAGGTGACCGCGCGGAACGCCGGGTCCTCGACCTTGGGCGACAGCGACAAGGTGACGTTCAGCGGCCCGACCGACCCGGCGACGAACTTCCCGCCCGCCGCGTCCGCCGCCTCGCGGGCGATCTGGGCGCCGCGGAGGTTCATCTCGTACGCGAGGTGCTCGAGCCCGTAGTCCGCCTGGCCGATCGTGGTGGCGGTGAACGTGTTCGTGGTCGTGATGTCCGCGCCGGCGTCCAGATACTGGCGGTGGATGTCGCGCACGACGTCCGGCCTGGTGATGTTCAGCAGGTCGGGGTCGCCGGTGATGTCACGGGGGTGGTCCTGGAACCGCTCGGTGCGGTAGTCCTCCGGCTTGAGGCCGGCGTTCTGGAGCATCGACCCCCACGCCCCGTCAAGCACGACGATGCGCTCATCCAGCAGCTTTCGCAGGGCGGTCGTTTTCATCCAGCGCTCCTCCCATGTCGTGGGAGGCGCCCTTGCGGTGAAGTCCGGGGCCGAGCGTGGCGGACCCGGCGGTCCGTTGCAGCGCCTCTCGACCTTGGTGCCCAAGACTACCGGATCAAGACAAGGGCACTTCGCCTGAATTGCTCAGCTGCTGGCCAGCGCGGGTTCGGCTTCCCGCACTGTGGGACGGGTCGGCGTGGGCACGGACGCGAGCGGGGATGACATTCGTCGGATGTAGGCCAGACAGCCGAATCGTAAGAAATTCGGTAACGGGCGCCGGAGCGTGCCGATGTGATCATCGGACGGCTCGCGGGAGGGTGAGCCCGGCCGAAGTCGGAGGTTGGTACTGGGGGACGGGACTGCGTCCGATCGTTCGGGATCAGGGGCACGTTCGTTTGTCCAGTCGGCGTTTCGCTGACGCCACGTCTTCACGATTCACCCAAGATCTCGCAGCTCCACCACGCCTTCGTGGTGGAGCGCGGCGACGCTGCCCGAATTACCTTCACATTACGAAAAGGATTTCCATGCGCCAGAGACGGTCTGTCCGGAGATCTGTGGTTCTTTGCTCCGCCTTCACCATCCTGCTCAGTGGTGTGACCGCGGTGGCCGGGACGCAGGTCGCGGCTGCCGAGACGATCACCTGCCGGGCGAACGCAGGTGTCTTCTACACGAGACCCGACACGTTGCTGCAGCTCGACCGGCACAACGAGCCCGAGACCGGCGCCAACTCGTGGACCGGCAACGTGACGATCGGCAATACCTGGGCGGGCAAGACCCTGGCCGGTCCCGACGGCCGGATGTACTTGATCAATGACAACGGTGACGTCCTGCGTCAGCGGCGGCTGGCGACAGGCTGGGAGAACGGCGGGGCGGGCCAGATCATCGCCACTGGCTGGCGAGGCGTGACACATCCCTCTCAGCGCAACAGGATCACCGTCGATGCGCTGGGCGACTTCTACTGGTCGCACGACGGCATCCTGGCCTGGCTCCACTACGACGAGGCCACCAAGGTGTGGACCGACCGGCTGATCGACACCGGTTGGACGACCACCCGGTACGACATGATCGTCGGGGCCGGTGCCGGTGTCTTCTACGCGCGCACACCCGGCGGAGACCTTCACCGCTTCCACTACGACGCGAACAGCCAGCGCTGGCTCGAGTACGCGAAGCTCGTCGGCGCCGGTGGCTGGCAGAACTTCGCCCAGATGGCGTCCGCGGGCGGCGACGTCCTCTACACGCTCGACAAGAACAACGGTCAGATCAAGTGGTACCGCTACCTCGGAGGCGGCACTTGGGCTCCCGGCCCGACGGTCATCGGCACCATCGGCGCGGATTGGCAGCTCTCCGTCACGACGGACGATTGCAAGCTCGTCAACACGGGGGTGCCCGCCCGCCCGTCGGTCCCATTGCGGACGAACGCGCCCAGCATCGTGCTCGAAGGAGCGGGTGGCAGGCTTCAGCACTTTTACGTGGACGGATTCGGCAGGCTGATCCATGGCCGCCAGCGTTCCGACGACGTCACCGTGGTCGAGTTCACCGTCGTGCCTGGACATCAGGCGTACACCGGGACTCCCTCCGCGGTCCGGCTCGCCGACGACAGCCTGCGTGTCGTCGCACTCGGGCAGGACAGTGAAAGCCGCACCAGCACTCTGGCCGCGGGCACCACGACCTGGCCTGCCGTATCCGGGTTCGGTGGCTGGACGCCGGATGCCGCTTCGCTCGTTCAGCGGGCGGGTCTCGGCACCGCGTTCATGATCGACGACCTCGGCAAACTCTGGGCGCGCCCCCAGGATGGGGGGAGCAAGCAGTACCTGCCGTGGCGGGTGCTCCCGTCGTCCGGGCTCGCCGGCGATCTCACCGCCGTGGTGCAGGGTGACGGGATCGACCTCGTGGCGAGGACGACTGCCGGTGCCTACACCAAGGCCACTTATGCGAACGGCGCGCTCAGCGCTTGGACCGCTGTGTCGGGCAGTGGGGGGACCGGAAAACTCGCTGGGGCTCCGAACCCGGACAACTCACTCGAAGCCTTCGTGACCCGGGCCGACGGAGCAGTGGTCACCCAGCGTGAGAAGGCCGACGGTTTCTCCGGCGGCTGGGTCCCATTGGCAGGCCTCGTCGCGGCTGGACCGCCCGCCGCGACGGTGGATTCGGGCGGCATCGTGCACGTCGCCGTCCGGGCCAACGACGGCTACGTCTACACGACCGAGCAGAGTGCGCCGGGCAGCACGAACTACAAGGCCTGGCGGCAGCTGATCGACTCCCGGACCGGTGCGGCTTATCAGTCGGCCACCGACCCGGCCGTCACGAGCGTTTCAGGGGGCGGGGTGGTGGTGACGTTCCGGGACATCGACGGCATCACCTACGCCTATTCGCCCACCCCGGCGCCGGCCGCGGCGATGCGGTCGGCATCGGTTCCGGACGGCACGGCCTACCGTGGCGGACCGCTGCCCAGGCCGTCGTTCTGACGGCCCGGTGACGAGGCCCGGGTGCGGCCGGAGAGATTCCGGCCGCACCCGGGCGAAACCGCCACTTTTCCATCCCTGCAGTGACTTCACCTCACGAGGACGGGTCTACCCATGTCTTTTTCGCACCGGGACAGCACACGGGGAACCGGTCTGCTGAGCAGGATCGGCCTGCTCGGCTTGACCGTCGCGCTCGTGGCCGGATTGCTCGGGCCCGCCACCCGGTACGGCGCGTCCGGCCTTTCCGACGCCGAGTTGCTGCAGCAGGCGATGGCGTTGTCGCCACGCCAAGAGCAGGGGGACGCGGCGTCCGGTGAGCCGGAGGCCGGTGGTCCGGCCAATGTCGCGGCAGCGAAGTCCTTGCAGGCGAAGTACCCGCCGATCGCCGCCGGCACGGAGAACGTCCGGGAGAATGCGGTCAAGGTCGAACCGGTCACCGCGCAGGTCCGGGGTTTCGACGAGAAGACCAGCAGGGAGCTGCCGGATCGCCGGACGGCGACGGATCGGACGTTCGCCAACGCCGACGGCACGCTGACCACGGAGTTCGGTGACGAGGCGATCAACTACCGTGCGCCGGACGGCACCTACCGGCCGATCGACACGGCGCTCGTCCCGCGCGAGCGGAACGAAGGCTGGCGCAACGGCGGGGACAGCGTGGCGCTGAACTTCGCTTCGGCGGTGTCGGCGGACGGGCTGGTCGATGTTCGCATCGACGATGAACACCAGTTCGGTTTCGGCCTCTCGGACGCCGCGCGCCAGGGGGGCGCCGCGTCCGGCAGTCGGGTCGTCTACCCATCGGTGCGACCCGAATCGGACGTCAGATTCGACGTCGTTCCCGGCGGGGTCAAGGAAACCCTCGTCCTCAAATCGGCGAACGCGCCGACGAGCTGGGAATTTCCTTTGCGTCTCAAGGGGCTTCGAGCGTCGCTGGCGGGTGGGGACGTCGTGCTGCTCGATGCGGAGGACCGGGAAAGGGCCCGGATTCCGGCCGGCTTCATGGTCGATTCACGGACCGATCCCGAGACCGGTGAACAGACAAGATCCGAGGGCGTCACCTATCGGCTGCTGGAACGCGATGGCGGGACGGTGCTGCGAGTGGATCTCGACGCCACCTGGCTCCGGGATCCGGCACGCAAGTTCCCGGTCGAGGTCGACCCCAGCGTCGACACGACGGTGTCGGACGGTGGCGCGGTCTTCCAGAGCGGTTCGCGGATCGATGGCGGGACGGAGCTCAAGGTCGGCACCAACGGCTCCTCCAAGGCCGCCAGTTATCTGTCGTTCGGAGGCGTCGAGAACCGTCTGCGCAACCACAAGATCCTGGGCGCGCAGCTGACGCTCAAGAGCAGCTGGTCGTGGTCCTGCCAGCCGAGGCCGGTCACCGTGCACGACGTCATCGCGCCCTGGAACACGTCGAGTGCTTTCCCCGGCCCCGCCCACGGCGCCGCTCTCGCACAAGAGTCTTTCGCACACGGGTATATCGGTCTCTATCAACACGCTTCGAGCTGTCCGTCCGCGACCGAGCTGATCCCGCTCGGCGTCGCGGGGCGTGATCTGGTGCAGCGGTGGGTCACGGGCGCGCAGCCCAACTACGGCCTGACAGTGCGCGCGTCGGAGACGGATCGCTTCGGATGGAAGAAGTTCACGGGTAACCGCACCGCCAATCCGCCCCGCCTGTTCGTCACCCATTCCGCCTACGACGCCGAATACCGGGTCGATCGCGGGGTGCCCGAGCCGCCGGTGACGCGTGTGCAGAGCGGCAAGGTCAAGATCACCGTCACCAACCGCGGCGCGGACACCTGGACCGCCGCGAACTTCGCGCTCGGTTATCGCGTGTTCACCAAGGCGGGTGCGCCGGTCGGCGCCATCGAAGCCGCTTCGTTGCCCCGCGACGTCCCCCGTGGCGATTCGGTCACCCTTGACGCGACCATCAAGGCGATCGATGTGGGCGACTACTTCTTCGACTTCAGCATGCTGCGCCGCGGCGGCGCTTGGTTCACGGACGAACAGATCCCGCCGACACGGCTGGCGATGACCGTTTTCGACGTCCCGCCGATCGTGAAGGCGCAATACCCGCCCAACGGTTTCTCTTCGCAGACCCTGACCCCGCAGCTGTGGGTCGACGCCGTCGATGTCGACGCTCCGGTCTCGTCGACCCTGAAGTACCGCTTCGAGGTGTGCGAAAAATACGTGCCGAAACCCGACGGCACGCTCACCGGTGTGTCCTGTGTGGACTCGGGCTACGTGACGAAGCGGACCTGGACGGTCCCGGTCGGTGGGCTGAGGTGGAGCAAGGACTATCAGTGGCGGGCCTTCGCCTTCGACGGGAACTCCGAGAGTCAGAAGCTCCCGCCGAGCCACCTGCTGACGGCGGTGCCGCAGCCGGAGATCACCTCGCATCTGTCCAACGCGCCCTACAGCGGCGCACAGCGTGACTTCGATCCGCAGACCGGGAACTACTTCACCAGCGCCATCGACGCGGCCCTGCAGGTGAAGGGGCCGGAGCTGACCGTCGGACGGACCTACAACAGCCTCGATCCCCGCAAGGATCTGCTCTTCGGGGCAGGGTGGTCGACGCGGTACGACATGAAGGTCGTCCCTGACGGCGACGGCTCCGGAAACGTGGTCGTCACCTATCCGGATGGCCAGCAGGTCAGATTCGGACGGAACCACGACGGTACGTTCGCGCCGCCACCCGGGCGGCAGGCGAACTTCCGCATCGAGGTCGAAGCCGCGGGCGGCGGCTGGGTGCTGACCGACAAATCGGCGACGTTGTACCGGTTCAGGCCGGACGGCAGGCTCATCGAGATCTACGACCACGCCGGCAACCACATCGAGCTCGATTACGGGACACCCGAACAACTTCGGCGAGCGATCAGCCGCACGAGCGACCGGATCCTGTACTTCGGCTGGACCGGAAGCCACGTCACGTCGGTCAGCACCGATCCGATCGACGGGAAGCAGCTCACCTGGAACTACACCTACGACGGCGATCGCCTCACCAAGGTCTGCGATCCCGACGGCGGCTGCACCGGTTACGACTACACGGCGGGTTCCCACTACCGGAGTTCCGTCGTGGACTCGCGGCCGTCGTCGTACTGGCGGCTGGGAGAGTCCGCGGGTACCACCGCGGCCAGTGAGAACGGGCTCAAGCTCGGCAAGGACAACGGGACCTACAAGGACGTCGTCCTGGGTCAGCCGGGTCCGTTGACCGATGGGGCGAACACGGCGGCTTCGTTCAACGGAACGTCCTCCGTGGTCACGCTGCCGGACGGAATGGTCCGCAAGAACCGTGATCTCGCGGTCGAACTGTGGTTCAAGACCACGACGGGTGGCCCGCTCTTCGGGTACCAGAAGGCGCCGATCAGCGGCACGCCATCCGGTGCCGTGCCGGTGCTGTACGTCGGCACCGACGGAAAGTTGCGCGGGCAGTTCTGGAACGGCGCGGCCGCGCCGATCACCTCGGCCACGGTGGTGAACGACGATCGCTGGCATCACGTCGTGCTTTCCGGCTCGCTCGCCACGCAGACCTTGTACCTCGACGGGCAGAAAGCCGGTTCGGTCCAGGGCGAGATCTCGCATGACGACGTCGTCTACAACCAGATCGGCGCGGCCTACACGGTTCCGCCGTCCGCCTGGCCGGCCTGGGGCACCGACGCACGCCGCTTTTTCTCCGGCCAGATCGACGAAGTCGCCTTCTACGAGTACCCGGTCGGGCCGACGACCGCGGCGGCCCATTACCAAGCGCGTACGGGCGCGAGCTACCTCTCCAAGATCACTTTGCCCACGGGCAGGGTGGCCGCCCAGCTGAGCTACGACGCCGCGGCGGACCGGCTCTCCGAGGTCGTCGACCGGGACGGCGGACGCTGGCGCCTCGGCCGCCCCGTCGTCACCGGGACCGAGACCAACCTGATCCGGACCACTCAGGTGGCGGATCCGGCGAACCGGTTGCACTTCTACGACTACGACCCGGTTCGCGGCCGCATCCTCCGCTACGTCGCCCCGCTGGGCCAGGGGCTCCGGCAGGAGGACAAGCGGGATTCCGGCGGAAAGCCGTTGCCGCCGGACCCGGTTCCCTGTGATCCGAGTGCGCCGCCGACACCGGGCGACCCCTCGTATTGCGGTGGACCGGTAGGCGGTGACGGAACCTGGGTCGGTGGACCCGTCAACGGTCAAGGGGTTCGCACCTACGACTACGACGAAAAGGGATTCCAGACCACCATCGGTGACGAGCTCGGCAACGTCCTGGTGCTCACCAACGACGAGCGTGGCAACGTCGTCGCGAGGAAGACCTGCCGGGTGGCGCCTGGGGACTGCCAGACCGCCTACTACAGCTACTACCTGAACTCGGCGGACGTCACGGACCCGCGCAACGACAAGCTCCTGATCTCCAGGGACGCGCGTTCCGCGAGCAGCTCGGATGCGACCTTCGCGACGAACTACGCGTACACGGACCTGGGTGTTCGTGGGTTGCTGACGACCGAAACCAACGCCGCCGGTGAGGTCACGCGGCACGAATACGCGAATGGGTCAGAGGCGGCGGTGGGCGGGGGCAACGTTCCCGCGGGCTCGCTGCTCAAGACCACGGATCCGCGCGGCGGAGTGACGGCCTATTCGTACTTCCGCAACGGCGACCTGGCGAAGGTCGTCGACCCGGCGGGGCTGAGCACGTCCTACACCTACGACGTCCTCGGTCGCAAGAAGACCGAAACCGTGGTCAGCGACGCGGATCCGAGTGGATCGACGACCACCTACGCCTACGACGCGCGCTCGAAGCCGGTCTCCGTGACCGGTCCGGGAGTGACGAATCCGATCACCGGTGTGACGCACACCGCGCAGACACTGACCGCCTATGACGCCGACGGCAGCGTCATCCGTACGGAGACCAAGGACCTGACCGGCGGGGATCCAAGCAGGGTCACGACGTTCGGCAACGACGCCTTCGGCCGGCAGAACCAGGTGACCGACGCTGAGGGTGGGACGACCCACTTCGGATACGACCACTTCGGCAACAAGATGTGGATGGTCGACCCCGCTGGAAACAAGTACGAGTACGGGTACACGGCGCGCAACGCGCTCGCCGAGGTCCGGTTGCGGTCCTGGCACGGCCAGGCGACGGACCCGGGTGGCGAAGGTGGCGACACCGACGGAGAGGGCGACACGTCCTCTTCGCCCACTTTGGTTCTCGCCTCGTACGGCTATGACCTGGCCGGGCGGAGAGTCCGCGAGACCGACTCGATGGGCCGTACCACCCGCTACCAGTACTTCGGCGACGGGAAGCCCTGGAAAGTGATCGCGCACAACGTGAGCGATCCGTTCAACCCCAGCGCGCCCAAGCGTGACATCACGCTGCAGGAGTTCGGCTACGACGCCGCGGGGCAGAAGACCAAGCTCGTGGAGCCCGGCGGCCGGGTCACCACGTACGAATACGACGCCGCGGGAAGAGGCGTCGCCAAGACGGTCGACCCGACCGGCCTCGCCAACCGGATCGCCTGGACCTACGGATCGGGCGGCGACGTCGAAAAGGTCGTCCACACCGGACAGAGTTCGAACAGCACGAGACTGGACCTGGGGAACCAGGAGACGACCGAGTTCCGCTACGACGCGGCGGGCCGCCAGACCAGCACATCGGTGACGAAGAGCCTGACGGAGAAGCTCACCACCACCGTCGCCTACGACCAGCGTGGATCGGTCACCTCGGTCACGGCACCGCGGGGGAATGTCTCCGGTGCGGACGCGGCAAGGTTCACCACCAACCTGGTCTACGACAAGGTGGGGCGGTTGTCCGTCACCACGCTCGCACCGGTTTCCGCGGAGACCGCGGGTTCTGCGGCCGCCACGACGCGTCCGCAGAGCACCTCGGGCTACAACACCTTCGGCGAGGTGACCGAGACCCGGGATCCGAACGGCAACGTCGTGACGAACTCGTACGACCGGCTCGGCCGGATGATCCAGGCGACGTCGGCGGATTACCGCAAGCCGGGAGACTCCGCCGCGGCGAAGGCGGTCTCGAAACGGCAGTACGACGCCTTGGGCAATCTGCTGGCGCAGACCGATCCTCTCGGCGCCGTCACCCGGTACCGCTATGACCAGCTGAACCGTCCGGTGGAGCGGATCGACCCGGACCCCGAGGCGGGCGACCGCCCTGGTGGCGTCTGGAAGTACGGCTACACGACCGAAGGGGAAATGCTCTCGGCGACCGATCCCACCCTGTCGCGGGTCGAGGCGACCTACGACGACCTGGGCCGCAAGGTCACCGCGACACGTTTGGAACGGCGTCCCGACCCCGCCGCTTTCGTCACGAAGCTGCGTTACGACGACTCCGGCAACCTCCGGTCGGTGACCTCCCCGACCGGAGAGCTCACCGCTTACGAGTACGACGTGCTCGGTCAGCGGATCAAGGCGACCGACCCCGCCGGAGTGGTGTCGCGACACGGCTACGACCTCGCGGGACGACAGGTCCGGGAGTCCGACGGGCACGGCCGCACCGAGTACGTCAGCTACGACCAGGTAGGCCGTGCGACGGGCGTCTACAGCCTTTCGCCGGAAGAGCGGATCCTGCGCAAGACGGCGGCGGCTTACGACGCTGACGGTAACCAGGTGTCCGTGTCCGACGCTCTCGGTCGCACGACCCGTTTCGAATACGACAGCCGGGGCCTGCTCGTCAAGCAGCAGGAACCGGTCTCCGAATCGGCGACCATCACGACGAGCTTCGGTTACGACGCCGCCGGGAACCGCACGCGAATCACGGACGGCCGGGGCAACGCGACCTACCAGACGTACAACTCGCTGGGACTGCCGGAATCGGTCATCGAGCCCGCGACACAGGCGCATCCCGCGGCTGCGGATCGCACGTGGACGACGTCCTACGACCTGGGCGGCAAGCCGGCCTCGGTCCGGGCGCCGGGCGACGTCGTCCGGCGACCCGTGTTCGACACGCTCGGCAGGCTGAAGTCCGAGACCGCGACAGGTGCCGAACAAGCGACGACGGAACGCAAACAGCGGTTCGACCTGGCGGGAAGGTTGCTGGGCGTCGACACGCCCGGTGGGGAAAAGACGTTCACCTACAACGATCGTGGCGATCTGCTCACCAGCACCGGGCCGACGACCGGCACGTCGACGTACGGCTACGACGACAGCGGACGGCTGGCCAAGCGGGTCGACGTCGCCGGAACCGCGGTCTTCACCTATACGAAGGGGCGCCTCGATACCCAGCAGGACGGACTGACCGGTGTCAAGCAGACGGTCGGTTACGACGACGCGGGGAAGGTGGCCAGCCTCGACTACGGCTCGGGACGCGTGCGGACGTACGGCTATGACGATTTCGGCCGTCATTCCAAGGACGAGCTGAAGGGCGCGGACGGCAAGCCCGTGGCGTCGCTGACCTACGGTTACGACCTCAACGACCGGCTGACAGCGAAGAAGACGGTCGGCTTTGCGGGCGCCGCGGAGAACACCTACGCCTACGACCACGCCGGCCGCTTGAAGTCGTGGAGTGCCGGCGGAACGACCGTCGGCTACGGCTGGGACGACTCGGGCAACAGGATCAAGGTCGGAGACCAGACGTCGACCTTCGACGAGCGGAACCGTCAGCTGACCCAGGGCGCCGAAGGCTTCTCGTGGAGCCCGCGGGGAACTCTGGTCTCGCGAACCGGTCCGGCCGGAACCGTCCAATCCGGATTCGACGGCTTCGACCGTGCGGTCAAACAGGGCAGTGTCAGCTACGAATACGACGGCCTCGACCGCACTTCGTCGCGAAACGGTGCGGCGTTGTCCTACGACGGGTTGAGCCTCGACCTGGTCTCGGACGGCTCGTCGGCCTTCGCCCGCGGGGCCGGCGACGGCGTGCTGTCCCAGCGCTCGCCGGACGGCGCTGCGCAGCTCACGCTGACCGACCAGCACTCGGACGTCGTCGGCATGCTCGACGCGTCCGCGGGAGTCCTGGCCGGCTCGGCGACCTTCGACCCGTTCGGCGGGAAGACCGCGTCCAACGGTGTCTCGAGCGCGCTGGGTTTCCAGTCGGACTACACGGATCCGAGCACCGGTTCGGTCGACATGGGGGCGCGGTGGTACTCACCGGGCTCGGGGACCTTCAACGCACGGGACAGTATTTCCCTGCCGGTCACTCCTTCGGTGGGAGCGAACCGCTATACGTACGGGAACGCCGATTCGCTCAATGGAATCGACCCGGACGGACACCGCGTGGTCGCTCCCGCGCCCCCGGCTCCGGCTCCGGTAGCAGCGCCGCCGGCGTACAACCCCTGGAAGGGAGCGGGCCGGTTCGCGTCCCGGCTCGGCGGATGGATCGGCAATGCCTACAACTTCCTCTGGGATGTCCCGGCCGCCGGACCGTCTTGTGAGTTCCGAGATGCGGCAGGCAATCGTTGTGCTACGACCACTCGAGAGGCGTGGCGAGCGGGGTGCGGCTTCGGTTTCCGGGACTGCTATGCCGGTAGCGGCCGCCTTGGCTACTGGGTCGACACCAGCAGTGACAGGGCTTGGAATCCTTCGTGGAGGAGCGGAAGCAACCCTCCGGGCCCTGGCCCTGGCCCAGGTCCTGGCCCTGGCCCTCGGCCCCCGAAGTGGATCGCTCCCCCGCCCCCGCCCCCTCCGATCGGTATCTGGGCGCGGGCACAGCAGAAGAGGAAGGCGGAGCGGGTCGCCGATCCGATCCCGGTCGCAGCGAAGAACCCCTTTGTGAGCGGGCCGCAGATCTCGTCGTCACCGAACCTGCCGGCGAACGTGGTCGCCGGAGTCCTCGACAACGTTCAGGATCTGGTGTCGATCTACGACGGCTTCCTCAAGGAGGTCCTGGACCCGAAGAACCCGGTGGTTCAAACCGTCGACGCGCCGATCCCGTCGCCGCTCCTGCCTTCGCAGGTGTCGGCTTGGGACAACTGCGGCGGTGGCGTTGTCAGGGACGACTTCAACGGTGGTACCTCACGGACGGCGTTCGCCTGCGATGACCTGCCCTCGCAGGACGAGCTTGAGGCGGCGTCTGCCCAAGCTCGTCTCGAGCGAGATGGCCTAGGTGAGATCAAGGGTAAGAAGGTCCCCACATTCATCGGCGCCGTCGATCCCGTAACAGGGAAGATCTACCTCGGCTGCTCATCCAATCCCACGGGGTGCGCCGAAGAGGATGTAGAACGTCAAATCGGCCGCGGTCCGGGTGCCCCAATATTCACTCGCGCGTTTGGCTGGCGCAGCGGAAATTGGAGGGAGATTCCGACTTGTGTCAGGTGTCAAGGTCGTTACAATCAGGATCAGATGCCGGAAAATGGCTTGTTTGACCAGGGGGGACCATGGAGCAAGTCGTTTGATCGTACTGATCGAGAGGGTGATTAGATGAGTGAAATTGCAAGAAAGGAGATCAACCGAATCGATTGGTCCTTGCTCCCTGTGATGGGCGATAGGTCGAATGCGACTGCTCAAGTGCTTGTCGCGTTGATTGAAGCGGAGACCGATGATCAGGCGGAATCGGCATACTGGCAGCTCGAGAACGTCGTTGTTGTTCAAGGACAGCTGTTCGAAGCAGCCCCTGCGGTGACTTCCGTGCTGATGGCTGCTCTGGCGGATGGAGTGACGAAAGCGGCAAAGACGCATGTTATAGAGCTGCTCTATCAGCTGGTTTCTGGTGAATCTGATCGAGAAGCTATTGCTCGGGGTAACTCATCTTTGGGTGATGAATGTCGAGCGCGAGCTCGCGAGGGCCTCTGGATTCTCTATCGAGAGTTTGAGAAGGAAGGTTCTTCTGAGGTGGTTGATATTATCGAGCGGGTGGATCAAGAAAAAGATCGCCTGAGGGCTTGGCTTGCCAGGTAATCCGATGTCACTATTTGTGAGGTCACAGCGATTTCAGTGCGAGCTGCGGGTGAACGCGTAAGGCCAACCTCGGATGGTATGACGCCTGAACGATCAGAAACCGACGGTAGCCTTCTGGATCTTCACCGGCTTCGCGGGCAGCCCGTCCTGCGGGCCGTTCGGATCGGTCGGGATGATCCCGTTCGCCACGATCCGGTCCAGCACCTCCATGCCCCGCACGACCTTGCCCATCACCGAGTAGTTCTTCGGGATGTTCGCGAACGAGTGCACGATGAAGAATTCGCTGCCGTTGGTGCCGGGGCCCTGGTTGCCCATGGCGATGGTGCCGCGTTCGTAGGTCTCGGTGCCGTCGACCTCGTCCGGGAACTTGTAGCCCGGCCCGCCCTTCTCGGCTTCGTAGATGTCGCCGCACTGCAGGACGCCGAGGCGCGACGAATTCGTCAGGCGCCAGCACTGGCTGTGGTCGTAGAAGCGCTGTAGCGCCAGGCTCGCCAGGTTGTGGACGGCGCACGGAGCGGCGCCGGCGCGGTTCAGGCGCACTGTCACCGGGCCGTAGTTGAAGCGGAACGTGACGTCGACGGTGCCGCGGGTCAGCGCGAAGGGGAGCGGGCGCAGGACTGGCCGGGCCGCGGGGTTTTCGGGCGTCGGCGTGAACTCGCAGCGCACGATCGGCAGGGACGCCGAAGACGCGGGCGCGGCGGTGGCCACGCCGGGCAGCACGACGGCGGCGAGAGCGGAAACGACAGCGGTGACACCCCAGCGCAGCTTCATGAGGGGGAACCTAACTCAAAAGAGTGGTCGTCGGGTAGCGGTTCACGCGGGTCGCGCAGGCTGGGTGGCCGTGGCCGTTAGAACACGCACATGATCACTACGACCCTCGCGGTTCTCCTGCTCCTGCTCCCGCCCACCGAGATCCGGCCCGACCAGGTCGAACACGTCGCCTTGCCGTGCCTCCAGACGGGCGTGTCCGCCGACGACGCGGATACGGCGGGAGCGCTCAACCAGCAACTCGCCACCAAGATGCGCGGCTACATGAACCCGTACAACACGTCGTGCGCCAGAGTGATCGTCGAGACCGTCCAGAGACAGGGGCTCAACGATCGCGCGGCGGCCATCGCGATCGCCACCGTGATCGTCGAGTCGAGTATCGCCAATCTCGACGGCGGCCTCGGCGACTCGGTCGGGCTCTTCCAGCAGCGCGCGAGCTGGGGGAGTTTCGAGCAGCGGACCGACCCGGTCTGGGCGACCGGCCGGTTCCTCGCCGTGATGCGGCAGTTCTACCCGAACGACTCCTGGAACAACGTCGCCATCGGGGAGGTCGCCGCGGTCGTCCAGCGGCCGGCGGCGAAGTACCGGCATCGCTACGGGGTCGAGGCGGGCGACGCGGTCAAGATCGTCAACGAGCTGTGGGCCGGGAACGGCAATTGGCCCCCGTCCTCGAAGGAGAACGGGGGCCGATGAGCCGTGAAGGAGCTACTTGCGCCAGGCCGTGCGCTGCTTGCGGATGTCCAGCACGAGGCCGAACACGAGCAGCAGGGACAGGCCGATCAGCCACAGGTTCTCGGTCCAGCCGTGGTGGTTGCCGTACAGCATCACCAGCAGGATGATCGCGCTCAGCCAGCCCGCGATCCGCGTCGCCTTCGGGAAGGAACCGTGCCAGCCCCACTCGGCCGACGGCTCGTCGCGGGGGTCAACGGTGTCGACGCCCACCCGGCCGCGCTTTTCGACCGCCTTGCTCGCCACGATCAACTCCTCAAAACCCGATGGTTCGCTTGCCCGCGAATGATCCCACACCTGGCTGCACGCGCCCGACGGGCCCCAAGCGACAATGAGCCCCGATGACTACCTCGCGAAGTGTGCTCGTGCTCGGTTCGACCGGATCGGTCGGCGCCCAGGCCCTCGACGTCGCGGCCCGTAACCCGGAGCTGTTCCGGGTCGCCGGGATCGCCGCGGGCGGCTCCGACCCCGCCGCGCTGGCCGCGCAGGCCCTGGCGCACCAGGTCGACGCCGTGGCGATCAGCAGGCCGACGGCCGTGGAAGACCTGCAGCTCGCGCTGTACGCCGAGGCCCAGAAGCGCGGCTACAACCGCGGCGACTTCAAGCTCCCGCGCATCTTCGCCGGGGCCGGCGCCGTCGTCGAGATGATCGACGCCACCCCGGTCGACGTCGTGCTCAACGCGCTCCCCGGCTCGCAGGGGCTCCCGCCGACCCTGCACGCGCTCGCCACCGGCGCCACGCTCGCGCTGGCCAACAAGGAATCGCTGATCGCGGGCGGACCGCTGGTGCTGGCCGCGGCCAAACCCGGCCAGATCGTCCCGGTCGACTCCGAGCACTCCGCGATCGCCCAGGCCTTGCGCGCCGGCCGCGAAGCCGAGGTCGCCCGGCTGGTGCTCACCGCGTCGGGCGGCCCCTTCCGTGGCCGCAAACGCGAGGAACTCGCCGACGTCACCGTCGAGCAGGCGATGGCGCATCCGACCTGGTCGATGGGCCCGCTCATCACGATCAACTCGTCTACTTTGGTCAACAAGGGACTGGAGCTGATCGAGGCGAAGCTCCTGTTCGACATCGAGACCGACCGCATCGACGTGGTGGTTCACCCGCAGTCGATCATCCACTCGATGGTGACCTTCGCGGACGGCTCGACGATCGCCCAGGCCAGCCCGCCCGACATGCGGCTGCCGATCGCGCTGGCCCTGCACTGGCCGGATCGCGTCCCCGGCGCCGCGGCCGCGTGCGTCTGGGACAAGCCCGCGAGCTGGACCTTCGAGCCGCTGGACAACGAGGCGTTCCCCGCCGTCGAGCTGGCGAGGCACGCCGGAACCGTCGGCGGCTGCATCCCGGCGGTCTACAACGCGGCGAACGAGGAACTGGTGGCCGCCTTCCTGGCACAGAACACCGGCTTCACCTCGATTGTGGACACTATTGCCCAGGTGGTGGAAGCCGCCGACGAATGGCGTCGTGAACCTCGCGACGTGGATGACGTACTAGCTGCCGAGCGCTGGGCTCGCGCGCGTGCCGGTGCGCTGATCGGTAAGGGGAAGTAGCGCGTGGTCTTCATTCTCGGGATCGTGCTGTTCGCGCTGGGCATCTGCCTGTCCGTCGCGCTGCACGAGGCCGGCCACATGTGGGCGGCGAAAGCCTTCGGCATGAAGGTCCGGCGCTACTTCATCGGCTTCGGGCCGACGATCTTCTCCTTCCGTCGCGGTGAGACCGAGTACGGCATGAAGTGGATCCCGCTCGGCGGGTTCTGCGACATCGCGGGCATGACCGCGCTCGACGAGGTGACCCCGGAAGAGTCGAAGCGCGCGATGTGGCGCTTCAAGACCTGGAAGCGCACCGTCGTCATGTCGGCGGGCTCGGCGATGCACTTCATCCTCGGTTTCATCATCCTGTACTTGATGGCCGTCACCATGGGCCTGCCGAATCCGGCCGCGCAGGCCGCCCCCACCGAAGCCGTGATCAGCGCCACGTCCTGCGCCCGCGCGGCCACCACGGTGGAGCAGCTGAACGACACCACCTGCCCGCCGAACGCCCCAACCCCCGCGAAGACCGCCGGTCTCCAGGCGGGCGACAAGGTCGTCTCCGTCGCGGGCAAGCCGATCAAGACCTGGCGCGAGATGCTCGCGGCCGTCCAGGTCGCCAGCGGTCCGACGCCGTTCGTGGTCGAGCGGAACGGGCAGCGGCTGAACCTGACCGTCGACGTGCCGAGGGTGCAGCGGCTGGTCGCCGACGGTTCCAACAACACCACGGTCAAGGACGTCGGCATGATCGGCGCCTCGCCGATCCAGAACACCGCGCCGCCGCTGCTGAGCTACGGCCCCGTCGACGCGGTCGGGGCGACGTTCTCCTTCACCGGCACGATGTTCTCCGAGACCGCCAAGCGGCTGATCGAGTTCCCGTCGCGGATCCCCGCGGTGGTGGATTCCATCTTCGGCGGCGAGCGCGACCCGAACACCCCGGTCAGCGTGGTCGGCGCCAGCCGGATCGGTGGCGAGGCCGCCGAGCGCGGTCTGTGGGAGATCTTCGTGCTCCTGCTGGCGAGCCTGAACTTCTTCATCGGCGTGTTCAACCTGCTGCCGCTGCTCCCGCTCGACGGCGGGCATATCGCGGTCGTCTGGTACGAGCGGGTCCGCGACTGGTTCCGGAAACTGCGCGGCAAGGCGGCGGGCGGACCGGTCGACTACACCAAGCTGTCCGCGGTCACGATGGTGCTCGTCTTCATCGGCGGCGCGGTGACCCTGCTCACCGTCACCGCCGACATCGTGAACCCGGTCAAGCTGTTCCAGTGACGCGGGAGGACGGTTACGGAGCGCGCTGTCAGCACCGTTGGGCTGCCCAGGTAATGCTGCTCACCGTGACGGCTGACGTCGTGTATGTCCGCCGATCGGGGTAGGTACGCTTGAAGGCGTGACTGTCGCTCTAGGTATGCCAGCGCTTCCTCCTCCCGTTCTCTCCGAGCGTCGCAAGACCCGACAGCTGCAGGTCGGGCCGGTGGGCGTGGGCAGCGAGCACCCGATTTCGGTGCAGTCGATGACCACCACACTCACCTCCGACGTCAACGCGACCCTGCAGCAGATCGCCGAGCTGACCGCTGCGGGCTGTGACATCGTGCGCGTCGCGTGCCCGTCCGCGGACGACGCCGAGGCGCTGCCCGCGATCGCGAAGAAGTCGCAGATCCCGGTGATCGCCGACATCCACTTCCAGCCGAAGTACGTCTTCGCCGCGATCGAGGCGGGCTGTGCGGCGGTCCGGGTGAACCCGGGCAACATCCGCAAGTTCGACGACCAGGTCAAGGAGATCGCGCGGGCCGCGAAGGACCACGGCACCCCGATCCGGATCGGCGTCAACGCGGGTTCGCTGGACAAGCGGATCATGGACAAGTACGGCAAGGCGACCCCGGAGGCGCTGGCCGAGTCGGCGCTGTGGGAGGCGTCGCTGTTCGCCGAGCACGACTTCTACGACGTGAAGATCTCCGTGAAGCACAACGACCCGGTGGTCATGGTGCGCGCGTACGAGATCCTCGCCGAGCAGTGCGACTACCCGCTGCACCTCGGCGTCACCGAGGCGGGCCCGGCGTTCCAGGGCACCATCAAGTCGGCCGTGGCCTTCGGCGCGCTGCTGCGCCAGGGCATCGGTGACACCATCCGCGTTTCGCTGTCCGCGCCGCCGGTGGAAGAGGTCAAGGTCGGGATCCAGATCCTGCAGTCGCTGAACCTCAAGGAGCGCAAGCTCGAGATCGTCTCCTGTCCCTCGTGCGGCCGCGCGCAGGTGGACGTCTACACGCTTGCCGAGCAGGTCACCGCCGGGCTGGAGGGCATGGAGGTCCCGCTGCGCGTCGCGGTCATGGGCTGTGTCGTCAACGGGCCCGGCGAGGCGCGCGAGGCCGACCTCGGTGTCGCCTCGGGTAACGGCAAGGGCCAGATCTTCGTCAAGGGCGAGGTCATCAAGACCGTGCCCGAGCACGCGATCGTCGAGACGCTGATCGAAGAGGCCATGCGCATCGCCGAGGAGTCGGGCCAGACGATCGGTGAGGGCGAGCCCACCGTCACCGTCGGCTGACTGGTCGAGACAACTGCAATGAAAGGCCCCTTCATCGCAAAATTTGCGATGAAGGGGCCTTTCATTGCACTCGGTGGCCTCGACCAGCCGAAGTTCTCTCAGCGTGTCGTGAAGCTTGCGTTCCGTTTACGCCGCCGATCTGGCACCCTGGAGTGGTGTTGCGGCTTGCAGGTGCACGGCTGCTCGATGATCGGGACTATCCCGCGGTCCGTGCCGCGCTCGCCACAGACCCGGTCGGCAGCTGCATGGTGAGTGCCAGGGTGGAGACGGCGGGTCTCGACCCCTGGCGGCTCGGTGGTGAGCTCTGGGCCGCGGATTCCCGCCCCGTTCGCGCGGGCAGGCTCCAAGGGCTGTGCTTCTCCGGGCCGAACTTGATCCCCTTGCGCGGCAACGCCTCCGCTTTGCGTTCCTTCGCCGATCGCGCCCTGCGGCGGCAGCGGACCTGTTCGTCACTGGTCGGCCCGGCCGAGCAGGTGCTGGGCCTCTGGGACGAACTGGAGCCGGAATGGGGTCCCGCCCGCGAAGTCCGGCACGACCAGCCGCTCCTGGCGCTCGACGGGATCCCGTCCGTCGCCACCGATCCGCTGGTCCGCGCGGTACGTCCGGAGGAACTCGACCGGTATCTCCCGGCCGCGATCTCCATGTTCATCGAAGAGGTCGGCGTCGATCCCCGCAACGGCGACGGTGGCGCCGGGTATCGCGCCCGCGTCGCGGAGCTGATCGCCGGCGGCCGGGCGTTCGCGCGGTTCGAGGACGGCGAGGTCGTCTTCAAGGCCGAAATCGGCGCGATGTCCTCGACGGTCGGCCAGATCCAGGGCGTCTGGGTGCATCCGGAACGCCGCGGCGGCGGGGTCGGCACGGCCGGGACGGCGTCGGTGGTGACCAGGCTCGTCCGCGGGATGGGCCGCACGGCGAGCCTGTACGTCAACGCCTACAACAGTCCCGCGCTCGCCGCCTACCGCAAGATCGGCTTCCAGCAGGTCGGGCAGTACGCGACGGTTCTCTTCTAGGCCGTGTCGTGTCCGGCCGGAAAGGGCCGGGGCTGGCAGGATTCGCAGCATGCCTGCAGGTCGTCGTGTCGCCGTCGTCGTGCTCGCGGGGGTGGTGGGCCTCTCGGCCGCCGGGTGCGGACTCTTCGCCGACTCCGGTCCTGAAGACGCCATCTCGGGCTTCCTCGGCGGACTCTCTTCCGGTGACGTCGCCGCCGCGGCCTCCTTCACCGATTCGCCGGAGGCCGCGCGTGCGTCGCTGGAGATGGCGCGGAAAGCGCTTTCGCCCGAGTCGATCACCGTCGTGGACAAGCAGGTCCAGCATTCGTCCGGGGCGGACGACGGGACGGCGACCTATCAGCTCAGCTGGAAGCTGCCGCGCGGCCGGACCTGGACGTACAAGGCCGACGCGCAGGTCCATTCCACGCAGGACGGCTGGAAGGTGCGCTGGTTGCCGACGGCGCTCCATCCGCAGCTCGCCGCGCAGCAGAGCATCGCGCTGAAGGCCGATCCGCCGGATCTCGCGCCGGTGCTGGACCGCGACGGGATGCCGTTGCTGCGCCCGCAGACGGTCGTCAGCGTGGTGCTCGACCCGGCGAAGGCGGGCGATCTGGTGGCCGTCACCGACAAACTCGGCGCGGCGCTCAACCGGTTCGAGGCGTCGGTGACCGGCCAGTCGATCCGCGACGGGGTGAAGACGCTCAAACCCGGCTCCGGCTATCCGGTGGTGAGCTTGCGGGCGAACAGCTACCAAGAGGTGAAGCCCGAGATCTACGACCTGCCCGGCGTCCGGTTCAGTCAGCAGGAAAGGCTGCTGCCCGACGACAAGAACTTCGGCAAGCAGGTGCTGCCCGCGGTCCGGTCGCTCGTCGAAGACCAGGTGGAGGGCTCCGCGGGCTGGCGCGTCGTCACGCTCGACACGGGCGGCGGCGAGATCATCGACCTGCACTCCGAGAACCCCAAGCCCGCGCCCGCGGTCGTCAGCACGCTCAGCGTGAAGGCGCAGGGCTCGGCGGAGCGGGCGCTCGCGCCGGTCCCGACGGCCTCCGCGCTGGTCGCGATCCAGCCGTCGACCGGCGAACTGCTGGCAGTGGCGCAGAACGCCCCGGCCGATACCCAGGGCGCGATCTCGCTCACCGGCCGGTTCCCGCCCGGCTCCACGTTCAAGATGGCCACCGCCGTCGCGGGGCTGACCGCGGGTTCGGTGCGGGCGGACAGCCCCGTCGACTGCCCCGGCACGGCCACGTTCGAAAACCGGACCGTGCCGAACGAGGGCAAGTTCGCGCTCGGCGTCGTCCCGCTGTCCACGGCGTTCGCCAAATCCTGCAACACGACGTTCGCGAAACTCGCGACCGATCTGCCGCCCGCCGCACTGACCGACGCCGCGCGCGACCTCGGCGTCGGCGCCGACTTCGTGATCCCCGGCCTGACCACGATCACCGGTTCGGTCCCGCCGGCGAACACTGTCGCGCAGCGGGCCGAGAACGGCTTCGGGCAGGGGACCGTCGTGACGAGTCCGTTCGGGCTGGCGGTCGCCACCGCGACGGTCCAGTCCGGGAAGGTCCCGGTGCCGACGCTGGTGCGGGGGATGGCCACGACGTCGTCCGGGCTCGGCAAGCCGATCAAGCCGGAGGTGCTCGACGCGCTGCGCGGGATGATGCGTGAGGTCGTCACCGACGGCACGGCGACGCTGCTCAAGCCCTTGGCGGACGTGCGGGGCAAGACCGGGACGGCCCAGTTCGGCGATGGGACGCATTCGCACGGCTGGTTCGTCGGCTACACCGGTGACCTGGCCTTCGCGGTGCTGACGACCGACGCGGGAACGTCCAAGCCCGCGGTCGAGGCCGCCCAGCGCTTCCTGACGGGGCTCGGCTAGCCGTCAGGTCGTAGGCTGGGCTCATGTCCGTTCGCTCCCCCTTGAAGCCCGGCGTCCAGACGCCGAGGCGAGTCGTCCCCGCCAGCATCGCCCGTCCCGAGTACGTCGACCGGCCGGCGCCGAAACGCGACACGGGCAACGGGGTCCGCACGCCCGAGGTGATCGAGGCGATGCGCGTCGCGGGCCGGATCGCGGCGCAGGCGCTCGAGGTGGGCGGCAAGGCCGTCAAACCCGGTGCGACCACCGACGACATCGACAAGGTGATCCACGAGTTCCTGCTGGACAACCACGCGTACCCGTCCACCCTCGGCTACCGCGCGTTCCCGAAGTCGTGCTGCACCTCGCTCAACGAGGTGATCTGCCACGGCATCCCGGACTCGACGGTGATCGAGGACGGCGACATCTGCAACATCGACGTCACCGCGTTCATCGGTGGCGTCCACGGCGACACCAACGCGACGTTCCTGGCGGGTGACGTCTCCGAGGAGGCGCGGCTGCTGGTCGAGCGCACGCGCGAGGCGACCATGCGCGCCATCAAGGCCGTCCGCCCCGGCAGGCAGCTCAACGTGATCGGCCGCGTCATCGAGGCGTACGCGAAGCGGTTCGGGTACGGCGTCGTGCGCGACTTCACCGGCCACGGCGTCGGCCCGGCGTTCCACACCGCGCCGACCGTGCTGCACTACGAGGAACCGTCGGTCGACACGGTCATCGAGCAGGGCATGACCTTCACGATCGAGCCGATGATCACCCTCGGGACGATCGAGTACGACATCTGGGCCGACGACTGGACCGTCACCACCAAGGACAAGAAGTGGACGGCCCAGTTCGAGCACACCCTCGTGGTGACCGAGGACGGCGCCGAGATCCTCACGGTGCCCTAGGCGGCTCGTGAGTGGTAAGGACGGTTCTAACCGTCCTTACCACTCACGAGACCGATGTGACCGCTGCTGCGCGTGGGACGAGCGTGCCGGTCCCAGAGGTAGTGAAGGCCTCCTTGCCAACCCTCAGGGTAGGCAAGGAGGCCTTCACGGACCGGGCCCGGGACCAACCGCAGCCGGTATCCCCGTATGTACCTGAGATCCCCTTACCGCTCGCGAGGATCTTGGGTCAGCTCTCGTCCTGCTCCACGCGGGCCAGGAGCTCGTCCAGGAAACCGCACGCCTCGCTGGCGGCCCGGTCGGCGTCGCGGTCGGCGATGGCCTCGGCGAGGCCTTCGTGCCCTATCTCCGGCAGGTACTCGCGCCCCGGCGTCACGTTCGACGTGGCGGCCACGCTGGCCGTGATCACCTCGGTGAGCCCGCGGTACATCTCGGTCAGCAGCGTGTTATGTCCACTTTGGACGACGGCGAAGTGGAATTCCGCGTCGAGGCGGGCGAAATCCTCCCAATGGCCATCGCGCAGCTCGGCGTTGCGGCGTTCGAGCAGTGCCTTCAGCTCGGCGACCTCCTCGTCGGTCCGCGACGCGGCCGCGAGCCGGGCGCCTTCGACCTCGAGGATGCGCCGCACCTGCAGCACCTCGCGCAGTTCCGAACCGCACAACCGCCGGATGGCGCCCGAGACCTCGCTCGTCGCCCGCACGTAGGTCCCGTCGCCCTGCCGGACCTCGAGCAGCCCCGTGTGCGCGAGCGCGCGCACGGCCTCGCGGACGGTGTTACGCCCGACGCCGAGCTGCCCTGCCAGCTCCGGTTCGGTCGGAATCCGCTGACCGATGGGCCATTCTCCCTGCGTGACGGCGTCACGCAGCTGCTCGATGACCTGATCGACCAGGCCGGCACGGCGCGTGGTGGCCAATGGCACAGCGTTGTCCCTTCATCCAATCATCCTATGTATGTGATACTAGCCGACGTGCGTGTCGACTCCCGAGAAGCCGTTTCCCCGTTCGACGAAAGTCTCGAACTCGAAGGCTCGATCGAAACGGAGTGGCGGCCGGGAGTGATCACCGGCGGCGTGCTGCTCGGTGTCGCGGTGATCCTGGTGGCGCTCAACCTGCGCCCGGCCATCACCAGTGTCGGCCCGATCCTCGGCGAGATGCGCGACGACCTCGGCGCCACGGCGACCTGGGCCGGTGTGCTCACCACGCTCCCTGGCCTCTGTTTCGCCGCCGCCGGTCTCGCCGCGCCCCTGCTGGCCCGCCGATTCGGCATCGGCGCGGCCATCGCTTCCGCGCTTTCGGTGCTGGCCGTCGGCCTGGTGCTGCGGGTGCTCGACGGACCGTACGTCGTGCTCGGGGGAACCCTGGTGGCCACGGCGGGAATCGCCCTGGCGAACGTACTGATCCCGGTCGTCATCAAGGACTCCTTCCCGGCACGTGTCGGCATGATGACCGGCGTGTACACCGCCGCTCTGCAGGGCGGGGGCGCCCTGGGGTCCGCGCTCACCCCTCCCTTGGAGAACGCGTTCGGCGGCTGGCGCCAAGGTCTCGGCGCCTGGTCGGTACTGGCGGTGCTCGCACTCCTCGTCTGGATTTTCGCAGCCCGCGGTGCGGGGCGTGCGCCCGTTGTCGAGGCAGGCAAGCAGGGTAGCGGGCGATCGCTCCTGCGTAGCCCCCTTGCGTGGATGGTCACGCTTTTCTTCGGAACTCAGGCCTTTTTGGCCTACGTCGTGATGGGCTGGCTGCCGGAAGTGATGATCGACGCGGGGGTGAGCAAGGGGGATTCCGGGCTGTTGCTCGGCCTGATCTCGCTCATCGCCGTCCCGATCAGTCTCGTGGTGGCGCCGATGGCCGCGCGGCACAAGAGCCAGAGCCCGTGGATCGTCGGACTGGGTGTTCCCGGCTTCGTCGGCATGGGCGGCATGATGGTCGCTCCGGCCGCCTCGCCGCTGCTCTGGTGCATCCTCATCGGGCTCGGGATGAGCGTCTTCTCGCTCGCGCTGACGGTGATCGCGCTGCGGGCGCGCACCGGCGAGGACACCGCGCGGCTGTCGGGGATGGCGCAGGGCATCGGTTACCTGATGGCCGCCGTCGGGCCATTCCTCTTCGGGCTGCTTCACGATCTCACCCACGGCTGGACCGTTCCCTGGATCATGATGCTCGCCGTCTTCGCCGCGCAGATGACCTTCGGCGCCTTGGCCGGCCGCCGCCGCTTCGTCTGAACGCGTTCAAAAAACATCTTGACCCGGCCGGGGCGGAGCCATAGCCTGATTGAGTTGAACCTGTTCAAAACTCGGTCCTGGGGGTCGGCGTGGTGGAGGGACCGGCGTACGGGGCGGCTCTGGCGTGTTTCGCCGCGGCGTGCGTCGCCGTGGCGCCGGAGCGGCCCGCGGCGGTGGCTTCGCCGCACGAGTTCTACCGCGCCGTGGACCGGGTGTGCGTGTGGGTATGGAAGGACAGCGGCGCGGATATCGAGCGCTACTGGCCGGATCCGAAGGGGGACGCCGCGACGGAGCTGCGCAAGTGGCAGCACTACGTCGCGACGCGGGTGGACGACGCCAAGGAGGTCCTCAAGGGGGCGACGGGGGTCCGCGCGGTGCCAGGAGGGGCGGCATCCGCGCGGGAGGAGTTCTTGGCGGCGATCCGCCGGTACGTCGAGGCGGGCGAGCGGTTCTCGGAGGACGGGGCCCGCTCGGCCGTCTTGATGGGCGCCTCGGACGCCGAGATGAACGCGGTGAGCGCGCTCGCGGCGCGGAACGGGGCCCGCGCTTGCGACCGCGTCGTCTGAGAGCGCATTTAGTCCTCTAAATGCGCCGTACTCGGGCGTCACGTGCGCCCGAAGAACGCATTTAGAGGACTAAATGCGGCGAAGGGTCAGTCCAGCGGAAGGTTCAGCAGCGCGTTCTCGACCAGTTCCGGCATCGCCGGGTGGATCCAGTACTGCCCGCGCGCCATGCTCTTCGCGTCCAGCCCGAAGCTCATCGCCTGGATCAGCGGCTGGATCACCGAGGACGCCTGCGGGCCGATGATGTGCGCACCCAGCAGCTGCCCGGTGGCCGGGTCGGCGAGCAGCTTCGCGAAGCCGGTGGTGTCCTCCATCGCCCAGCCGTACGCGATGCCCGCGTAGTCCTGGTGCGACGTCACGTACGAAACGCCACGCTCGCGCGCCTCGCGTTCGGTCAGCCCGACCGAAGCGACCTGCGGCGAGGTGAACACCGCGTGCGGGACGAACCGGTGGTCGGCCTCGATCCGCTCGTCCGGGTGCAGCAGGTTGTGCTGCACGACGCGCTGCTCGTGGTTCGCGACGTGCTTCAGCTCGAAGACCGACGAGATGTCGCCGAGCGCGTAGATCCCGTCGACCACGGTCTGCTGGTACTCGTCGACCACGACGTGCCCGCGCTCGCCCGTGGTCACGCCGGTGGCGGCGACGTCGAGGAGGTCGGAGTTCGGCGTGCGGCCGGTGGCGACCAGGAGCACGTCGGCCTCGACAGTCTCGGCGCCTTCCGGGCCTTCGAGGTCCAGAGCGACGCCCGACGCGGTCTTGCGCGCGCGGACGGTCTTCCGGTCGAGCCGGACGTCGAACCGCTGCGACGCCAGTTCGGTGAACCGGGCGCTGACGTCGTCGTCCTCGGAGCGCAGCAGCGCGCCGGACCGGTTGACCACGGTCACGTTCACCCCGAACGAGGCGAAGACGTGCGCGAACTCGGCCGCGATGTACCCGCCGCCCAGGATCACGATGCTCGACGGCAGCTCGTCGAGCCGCATCACCGTGTCGGAGGTGTGGTAGCCGGTTTCGGCGAGACCGGGGACGTCCGGGATCACCGGGCGCCCGCCCGCGGCCAGCACGAACCTGTCGGCGGTGATCGTCTCGGCTGGGCGGCCGTCGGAGTAGGAGACCCGCAGCTCCTTGTGCCCGGTGAAGCGGCCTTCGCCCTCGTACACGGTGACGTTCTTGTTGTCCTCGTGCTGGACGCGGTATTCGCGACCGCCGGCGGCGATCGGATCGATCCGGCCGAAGATCCGGTCGCGCACGTCGCGCCAGCGGACCTCGGTCAGCTCCTCGTCGACGCCGAACTTCGACGACGTGGCGGGCGTGGCCGCGACGTTGGCGGCGTGCACGAACATCTTCGTCGGGATGCAGCCCACGTTCAGGCAGGTCCCACCGAACGTGCCCTTCTCCACGATCGCCGTGTTCCAGTCCGCGAAGCGCGGGTCGAGGATCGAGTTGCCCGATCCGGTACCGACGATGACCAGGTCGTAGTGGGGCACGCTGTCTTCCTTTGCGGCGGGGGAGCGGGTGGTTCCGACTCTAGCCAACTTGTCACGGCGTGCGGTTGTTCCCGGTTCAGCGCCCGTTGGCGCTGAAGTGCATCCGGTCCGTCGGCGTCGTCCAGGTGCCGCCCCAGGTCCAGCCGATCGCGGAGAAGGCGGCCACGGTCCGGTCGCCGGCGGTGATCATCCCCGGCCGCCGGTTTTCCCGGTCGAGGTACGCCGACGCCAGCTCGGGCAGCACGAGGTCGCCCTTGGTGTACGGGTTGCAGAAGGGGTTGACGTCGATCGCGAGCCCGTAGGCGTGCGCGGACCAGTTCGTCTGGCCTCGCGCCGGACGGCAGACGAAGGCGTTGGTGTTGTTCCCGTCACCCGTCGGGAGAGCGGCGAGTACGGCGGGAGCGGTCACGCGCATTTCCTCCATCGGGAACTTCGCGGCGAACAACTGCCCGAATACGGTGACGACGGCGTTCGCCACCGACGCGTTCACGAGCATTTCCCCGGTATGCGCGCGGCCGTCGAAACCCCAGAACGAGAGGGTGAGATAGCGCAGTGCGCCTGCGGAGACGGGGCAGCCCGCCTGCCAGGTGCTGCGGGCGAGCACGTCGGCGGGAACGGGATTCACCGTGCCCGAGAACCGGTCTCCGGCCGGCGGCGGAAGCAGGTCGGCGGTCGGCAGGGAACGGTTCGCCAGCACGGGAGGAGTGGGGAGGATCTGCCCGAAGCCGTCACCGCGCAAGGGAAGCGGCTTCGCCCCGACCTGCCAGACGGGTGCGGGTGGCGGGGCCGAGGTGGTCGGAGTCGTTGCCGCCGAAGAGGTTTGGGTCGGACCGCTGGTGACGGCCGGGCTCGAACACGAGAAGAGCAGAAGGGCCGTAGCCGCCAGAATAGTCGCCGTAGCCCGCACGAGGTCCAGGGTGACAGATGCGTTCGGTGAGCACAGGTCCACCCGTTCCAGTGACACCACATCGGGCTTTCTCCGATTAGGGTATTCGCGATCGCTCGTGTACGCGCTGGAGTCGAATGACTTCCCAGGGTTTGACCGTACGTACGCCCCGGTGAAGGGACAGAACATGCCCAAGAAGTCACGTCGCACGCTGCTGCTCGCGGTCGGAGCGGTGCTCGCGACGGCCGTGATGGTGCCGGTCGCGGTCAACAGCGCGTCGGCGGACGACGGCTCGATGAGCGGCCCGGAGCAGGCTGCCCAGCCGAGGATCGTCGGCGGCGGCAAGGCTTCGGTCTCGCAGTACCCGTACGCGGTCTATCTGGCCGATCGCGGCGGCAACCAGTACTGCGGCGCGGTGATCGTCAGTTCCACCACGGTCGCGACGGCGGCGCACTGCGCGGTCGCGGTCAAGCGCGCCGATGTCCGCGTGGTGGCGGGGCGGGACAACAAGCGCTCCCGGGACGGCGTGGAGCTGCGGGTTTCGCGGATCTGGGTCAGCCCCGACTACAGCGGCGATCCCGGCAAGGGTGACGACATCGCGGTGATGACGGTCAGCGGCCAGTTGCCGTACCGGCCCGCGAAGGTCGCGGACAACGGCGACGCCGACCTGTACAGCGAAGGCACCAAGGCGACCGTCCTCGGCTGGGGCCGGGTCGCCGAGGGCGGCGCGCGATCGGACTACCTGCGCAGCGCGGTCGTCCCGGTGGTCAGCGACAAGACCTGCCGCACCGCGTACTCGGGCTACGACCCGAGCGACATGGTGTGCGCCGGCTACCCCGAAGGCGGCGTCGACGCCTGCCAGGGCGATTCGGGCGGACCGCTCATGGTGGGCGACACGCTGATCGGGATCGTGTCGTTCGGCGAAGGCTGCGCGAAGGCGGGCAAACCCGGCGTTTACACCCGTGTCTCCCACTTCGCGGACGAGATCTCCCAGCAGAAGAACCGGGGCCTGATCGGCTGATCGATGCCTTCTTCACGTCCGATGTGCTAACAAGTGGGCGTGAGCACCGACACCCCGATCATCGAGACCTCGTCGTTCCCGCTGTCCGTCGCCGGTGACGAGATCACCGCCGCGCAGCTGCACGGCATCCTCCGCCTGCGCGTGGACGTGTTCGTCGTCGAGCAGGACTGCGCCTATCACGAGATCGACGGGCGTGACCTCCTGCCCGGCACCCGGCATCTCTGGATCGGGGGTTCCGTCGCCGTCGATTCGTACCTTCGGGTGCTGCAGGACGCCGGCGGCACCTTCCGCATCGGCAGGGTGTGCACGGCCGTCCGCTCACGCGGCAAGGGACTGGCGGGACGGCTGATGGAGACCGCGCTCGCGGGGATCGGGGACGCGCCGTGCGTCCTCGACGCGCAGACGTACGCGACGGATTTCTACGCCAAGTACGGCTTCGTGGTCGAAGGCGAAGAGTTCATGGAGGACGGGATCCCGCACCTCACGATGTGGCGCCGGGAGGCGCCGCGGCCGTGATCACCCCGACCGCGCGGTCCACGTCGGCCTCGGTGAGGTCGGCCCGCGCGGTCAGGCGCAGGCGGGAGATGCCGTCGGGTACGGACGGCGGACGGAAGCACCCGACCCGCACGCCCTGATCGGCGCACGCGGCCGCCCATGCGACGGCCGATTCCGGCGACGGCGCCTGCACCGAGATCACCGCGGCGTCCGGGAGACCGACCCGGAAACCCGCGGATTTCAACTGCATCGCGAGGTTTCCGGCCGCTTCGGTCACCTTGGTGGCCAGCTCGGGCTCGGCCTTCAACGCGCTGAGCGCGGCCAGCGCGGCGGCGGCACTGGCGGGCGCGAGGCCGGTGTCGAAGATGAAACTGCGCGCGGTATCCACGAGATGCTTGATCACACGACGCGGCCCGAGTACTGCTCCGCCTTGTGCCCCAAGGGATTTCGACAGCGTGATCGTGGTGACGACGTCCGGCGCTCCGGAGAGTCCCGCCGCGTGGACGGCGCCGCGGCCGCCCTCGCCGAGGACGCCGAAGCCGTGCGCGTCGTCGACCAGCAGTGAGGCGCCGTGCTCCCGGCAGACACCGGCGAGCTGCTCCAGCGGGGCGATGTCGCCGTCGACGGAGAACACGGAATCGGTGACGACGAGCGCGCGCGGTTTGCGGCGGGTCGCGAGCGCGTGCTTGAAGGCGCTCGGGTCGCTGTGCGCGACGGCGGCGATGTCCGAGCGGGACAGGCGGCAGCCCTCGATCAGCGACGCGTGGATGTACTTGTCCGTGACGATCGCGGAATCCGCGCCGGACAGGGCCGTGACGGCGCCGAGGTTCGCGGTGAAGCCGGACGAGAAGACCAGCGCGGCCTGTGTGCCGCAGAAGCGGGCGAGCTCGTGCTCGAGTTCGGCGTGGACCTCGGTGGTGCCGGAGACGAGCCGGGAGCCGGTGGCCCCGGCGCCCCAGCGCAACGCGGCCGCCGCGGCGGCACCGGCGACGCGCTTGTCCCTGGCGAGCCCGAGGTAGTCGTTACCCGCGAGATCCAGCTCCGGTTCCTGCGCCTGCCGGATGCGCAGCTTGCGCACCAGCCCGGCCTCGACCCGCTTCTCCGCCTCCACGTCGAGCCAGTCGAAGACCTGGTCGGGCGGGAGGTTCTGGAAAGCGGGGCCGGAAGAAGTCACGTCCCGCAGTCTCCCATCCGCCGCTCGGCGCTGGGCGTGGTGGTCCCCACAGCGAACGCAAGGAACGGTCCGTTCCTTGCGGAATTCGCAAGGAACGGACCGTTCATGGCACTAGCCGCCGGAAGGACCGGCTTCAGTTACTTCAGCTGTCGTAGCTGCGACGCGGGCGTCCGCCCGGACGCTGCGGACGGCCGTTGCCGCCACCGGACTCGCCACGACGCGGGCGGCCGCGGAAGCCACCGGGACGGCCGCCTTCGCGGTGACCGTGACCCTCACGCGAACCCTGGTAGCCGCGGTCGCCGCCACCGTAGCCGCGGCCACCGCCACGACGCGGGGACTCACGACGACGCTCGACGACCGGCTCGCCGCTGGGCTGCTGCGCACCGGTGATACGAGCGAGCTCGGCGTCGCCCGGGCGGACCGTGGTCTGCTCGGCGCGGACACCGGCGCGGTCGGTCATCCGGCGCACCATGCGGCGCTGGTCGTGGGTGATCAGCGTGACCACGACACCGGACGCCCCGGCGCGCGCGGTGCGGCCGGCGCGGTGCAGGTAGTCCTTGTGGTCGGCGGCCGGGTCGACGTGCAGCACCAGCGAGATGTCGTCGACGTGGATACCGCGCGCGGCGACGTCCGTGGCGACGAGGACGGGCGCGTAGCCCTCCTTGAAGTCCGCGAGGACGCGGTTGCGCTGGCCCTGGGTCTTGCCGCCGTGCAGCGCGGCCGCGTGGACGCCCTTCTCGCGCAGGCGCTCGGTGAGGCGGTCCACGTGGTGCTTGGTGCGGACGAACATGATCGTGCGGCCCTCACGGGCGCCGATCTCGGTGATGATGTCCTGCTTGTCCTGGTGCGACACCTGGAACACGTGGTGATCCATGGTGGTGACGCTCGCGGTCGACGGCGCGACCGAATGCGTGACCGGGTCGGTCAGGTACGCGCGGACCAGCCTGTCGACGTCACCGTCGAGGGTGGCCGAGAACAGCAGGCGCTGGCCGCGGGCCGGGGTCAGGTCGAGGATCTCGCGGACCTGCGGCATGAAACCCATGTCGGCCATCTGGTCGGCCTCGTCGAGCGCGACGAAGTTGATGTCCGACAGCGACGCGGTGCCCTGGCGGACGTGGTCCGACAGCCGGCCGGGGGTGGCGATCAGCAGGTCGACGCCGCGGGAAAGCGCGTCGGCCTGGCGGGTGAAGGCCATGCCGCCGACGGCGGTGCGGCACCACAGGCCGAGCGACTTGGCCAGCGGGGTCAGCGAGTCGGCGACCTGCATGGCCAGCTCGCGGGTCGGGACCAGGATCAGCGCGCGCGGGTGCTTCGGACGGGCACGGCCGCCGTTGAGCCGGGTCAGCATCGCGAGGCCGAAGGCCAGGGTCTTGCCGGAACCGGTCTGGGCGCGGCCCAGCACGTCGCGGCCGGCGAGCGCGTCGGGGATGGTCGCCGACTGGATCGGGAACGGGGAGGTGATACCGGCGTCGGCCAGTGCCCGCAGCAGCGGCTCGGGAAGCCCGAGCTCCGCCCAGGTGGTGGCCTTGACACTCTCGACGGCGTCGTTGTGCAGCATCGCGTCACCCGCGGGGCGGGTGCGCGGCTTGCGGTGCTGCCGGGCCGACGGTGAGGTGTGGCCGGAGTTGAACGTGACTGTCACAAATGCCTCTCGGACGTGGCACGTCACAAGGAGGCCCGGGCTGCCCGCACGCAGGCAAGGCAAGATGGTGTGCACAGATGGGCGTTCACAGGGACGAACCCGGCACACCGCGTCTGCGTGACACCGCGCGCCAATTGGTTGATACGGATACCGCGAGCCATTCGGTTGGCTTTGGAGGCGACGGACACCAACTCATCCACGCCGCCGGTTGCGGTCTGTCACTACTGTACCGGACCGTTATCCGGCCTCCCAACCGGAGGGACCGATTGTGGGCAGGGTCTCCACCGCGGGGTCCTTCCCGGCGTGATCGTGCCGGGAAGGACCCCGCGAGCCACTGTGGACGGTCACCGGAGACCGGCGATCTCCTTCAGCTCCTCGATCAGCTCCGGGACCGCCGTGAGCCGCTCCGGCAGCCCCCGCGAGTGGAACCACGTCGCGATGTTCCGCACGTCCCGCGCGAGGAACTCCAGCCCGCCGGGGTTGGCCACGATGTCGACCACCTGCGGCAGATCGATCACCATGATCCGCTCACGGTGGACGAGCAGGTTGTACGCCGAGAGGTCGCCGTGCGCGAGCCCCTGCGACGCCAGCAGTTCCAGCATCGCCGCGGTCTGGAACCACAGTTCCCGCAACTGCTCGGGCTCCGGCCGGACCTGTGCCAGGCGCGGGGCGGCCGTCTCGCCGTCGCCGAGGAATTCCAGCAGCAGCTCGGTGCCGTCGCGCTGCACCGGGTACGGCACCGGCGCGCCGACCGTCCAAAGCCTGCTCAGCGCGCCGAATTCGGCCACCGCCCACTGTTCGGCGATGAGGTTCCGGCCGAAGCTGCTGCGCGACTCCATGGCCCGCATCTCCCGCGACCGCCGCATCCGCCTGCCTTCGAGGTAGCCGGCGTCGCGGTGGAACAACCGGTGCTCGCCACTGCGATACCGCTTGGCGGCGAGCACGACACCCTCGGTGCCGGGCAGATTGCGCCGGACGAGATGGACGTCCGCCTCCTTGCCGGTCTTGAGGACGCCGAGTTCGGTGTCCACCGCCGCGAGTTCGGTGATCACCCAGTCCGGGCGCGGCAGCGGCCCGTGCTCCGCGTCTCCCCACGTGCTCCAGCGGTCGGTGCCGTCGGGGATGGCGGTCTCGGTGTAGGCGTCCTCACGCAGCCGGGCGAGCCGGACGCGTTCGGCTTCGGTGAGCCGTCCGCCGCGGGTGGGTTCGGGCTCGTCGTCGAAACGGGCACGACGGGTGCGGCGAGGACGTTGTTCGTAGGACTCTTCGAGATCGTGCTTGCGCACTGGTGGGTTTCTCCTAGTCAGGGATGCCCCACCGGGCGAGCGTCGTGCTCAGCCTCGAGGGGCGAGTGGATGGGGGCGGCCAAGGCCCCGGACAGTCATCAGCACGAGGCACCTCCCTGTCGCATCCACCGGCTCCCTGCCGGATCGCGCACGATCATCGCGGACGCCGTCAGGCGCGCGCAACCGAATTGATTTCCGGCGCGTTGAAGTGACAAGCATGGCGGTGGCGGGTGCCCAGGTGGTCGTGAGTGGCGATTCGGGTTAGAACCCGAATCGCCACTCACGACCAACCCGACCCACGCCACACCGCCACGCCGTTCCCTTTTCTGTCCTATGCCGACCGCAGTCCCGCCAGCTCGCTCCGCGACCGCACCTTCAGCTTCCGCAGGACACTCGCGACGTGCTGTTCCACCGTGCGCCGGGACAGGAACAGCACCTCGGCGATCTCCCGGTTCGTATGCCCGGCGGCCAGCAGGCGGGCGACGTCGCGCTCGCGGGGGGACAGCTCGTCGCCGTACCCACGGCGGCCGCGCCGCGACGGGGCGACCGCGCCGGTGGACCGGAAGGCGTGGCGGCAGCGCGCGGCGTCGCGGGTGGCGCCGAGGTGGTCGAAGGTCTCCGCGAGCGCCGCGAAGGTTTCGGCGACGTCCTCGTTGCGGGCCAGACGGCAGCGCGCGGCGCGTTCGGCGATCAGGGCCGCGTGATACGGCGCGGGAAGGGCCTCGAACCGGGTCCGAGCCTGCTCGAAGGCCTCGATCGCCTCCGCGTACTCGCCCCGGGACGCCGCGATCAGGCCGCGGTCCGCGGCCAGCGCCGCCCGGGTCGACGGCGCGTCGAGATCGCCGATCTCCCGTTCGAACTCGTCGGTCAGCGCTTGCGCTTCGGCGTCCCGCCCGGTGGCGCAGTACGCGTCGACGGCGGCCGTCAGCAGATCGGCGCCCCAGGCCCAGACACCCTTGGCGCGCAGGAGTTCCAGTCCCTTGTCGGCCTGCGCGACGGCGGCCTCGCCGAGATCCTGCGCGAGCAGCATGCCCGCCATCCCGGCGTGCGCGGCGATCGCGACCGGCGTGAACGCGTTCTCCGGCTGGTCCGCCGCGGTGCCGGCGAACCGGGCGGCGGCCTCGTCCCATTCGCCGCGCGCGGCGGCGAGCAGGCCGAGGACCAGGCACAGTTCGCTGGTCACCGGCAGGAGGTCGCGGTACTCGTCGATCAGCGCGCGGGCCCGTTCGGCGAGGCCGTCCCAGTTCCCGGTGAGCCAGTCGGTGTGGACAGCCGTCGCGCGGGCGGTGCTGACGACGTACGGCGCCCCGCAGTCGGCGGCCAGCTGCATCCCGCTGTGCAACAGGCTTCTGGCCCGCCGATGATGGCCCGTCCAGGCGCACGCGTCGGCAGTGTTGCAGTGCAGCCGCGCCAGATGCCGCTGTTCGTCGGCGGAACCGACGCTGGTGGGCGCCCGGTCCAGCATGTCCCAGCCGCGGGCGTCCCCGATGTGCAGCCGCGACGCCGCGTTGTTGGCCAGCAGGATGATCTTCAGCCGCCGGTCGGTCGCCCGCTCGATGAGCCCGTCCACCCGGTCCATCCAGCGCCGGTGCTCCCGCAGCGGGGTCGCGCCGACCCACGGCTGCGCGAGGACGCCCATCCCGCGTCCGGCCAGGTCGGGCCGGTCGGCGAGGTCGTTGACGGCGATCTCGATCTCGGTCCTCGCGGCCTCCAGCCCGCCTGCCTGGCGCACCAGCAGGAGCCCGAGCCCCAGCCGGACCTCGCCGCTCAGGCGCCCGGACAGCCTGCCGTCGGTGAGCAGCCGCTCCAGTGCCGGGACGACCTCGGTCTGCGCGAGGCCGTTGCACGCCACGGAGCTGAACTTGACCGCCAGTCTGTCCACATCGGACGGTTGCAGTCCCGGTTCGTCGAGCAGAGTACGGAGCAGATCCGTCGCGGTCGCGAGATCACCGACCGCGGACGCCTGGTCCGCGGCCGCTTCGCCATACTTCATGGCACCGGCCCGGTCACCCGCCTTGCGGCAATGCTCGGCCAGCCGTACCAGGGATTGCGGGAGGCGGTCGCGCAGCAGCCGCGCGGCCCGCCGGTGCAGTTCCTGGCGATCGGGGCCGGGGATGGTGCGGTACGCGGCCCGCTGGGCGAACGCGTGCCGGAAGCCGTACGTGCCCTCACCGGTCTCCACCAGGACGTTGCGTTCCAGCGCGAGGACGAGTGCGCGGCGGGCGCGCTCGGGGGTGAGCGCGGCCGCGGCGGCCAGCAGGTCCGAAGTGGACGGTGTGGCGAGGACCGCGGCGGCTTCGGCGATCCGCCGGGCGGCCGGTGGCAGCGCGACGAGGTGTTCGACCGTCGCTTCCCGCAGCAGCGCCGGGACTTCGACCGTGTCGAGCAGATGCCGTGCGGTCGCGCCGTCGGCGTGCACCGCGCCCTCGACGCCGCCGATCGCGTGCACGATCTCCTCGACCACGAACGGGATCCCCGCGGTCCGCTCGTGCAGCCGTGCGGCGAACTCGGCGGACACGTTCGCTCCGCCGAGCAGCGCCGAAACCAGCGCCTGGACGCCGTCGCGGTCCAACGGCCGGAGTGTGACGAGCGCGTGCGCGGTGCCGGGCACCGGCCGATAGGCGCTGCCGAGCGGGATACCGCCGGGCGTCTCTTCGCGCCGGTACGTGAGCAGGAGGGTCAGGCCCGCTGGCGGGTCGGTCATCAGGAATCGCAGCAGGCGGCGGGATCCGTCGTCCGCCCACTGGAGGTCCTCGACGAGGAGGACGTGCGGGCCCAGCGAGCCGAGCAGTTCCCGGACGGCGCGGAAGAGCCGGTGCCGTTCGGCCCTCGGATCTCCGAGCCGGGGCGGCGGCTCCGGCAGGAAGGCCGCGAGTTCCGGCAGATAGGGCGCGAGGACGCCGGTCACGGGGTTGAGGTCGCGCGCCGGGTGGATGTCCTTCAGCGCGTCGAAGACCACGCCGTACGGGAAGGGCTCGCGCAGCGGCTGGCAGGTTCCGGTGAGGACCGGTCGTCCGGCCAGTTCGGGGCAGGCCAGCAGTTCGGCGGCGAGCCGGGTCTTGCCCACCCCCGCTTCGCCTTCGAGCATGATCACCGACGGCGAGCGCATCGCGCCGTCGAGGAGTTCGCGTAGTTCCGCCTCACGGCCGACGAGCACGGGCGAGCTCGTCGTGCGTCGGCAGCCACCGATCACCATTGCCGGGTCACCCCCGCTTCACGAACCACACCGTTCGAGTGAACGCAGCTTAAGCGCCTGCTTAGTGATCACGGAACCCACTCGGACCGTCACAGAACTTTCGTAGGGCAGGGGAGTTCGCCTATTAGATACGTAGTCCTACGGAGTGTTGCCTCGCTTGTTCGCGCAGGTCCCGCCACCCGAAAGTGATTCATGCGTGACTGCACGTCACGGCACCGGCCCTGGATCCCCGCCGGTGCGAACCACCTGTTCGAGTGAACGGAGCTCAGGAAATGCGTGGAGAACTTCGACGTCACCGGATCGCGGGTGCGGTGCTCGCCGGGGCCTGTGCGGCGGCCACCGTGGCCTTCGCCGGACCGGCCGCGGCCGCCGAGGGGCAGATCCGCGGCGCCGGTGTGCCGGGAGCCGTCACGGACGGGTACATCGTCTCGCTCAAGAGCGGCGACGCCGGCCTCGCGGCCAAGTACGGCGGCCAGGTGAAGGCGACCTACACCGCCGCGCTCAACGGTTTCTCGGTGAAGATGACCGAGGCGCAGGCGAAACGGCTCGCCGCCGACCCGAACGTCGACTTCGTCCAGCAGGACGCGGTCGCGCAGATGACCGGCACCCAGACCAACCCGACCTGGGGCCTGGACCGGATCGACCAGAAGAATCTGCCGCTGGACAAGAAGTACACCTACCCGAACAACGGATCCGGGGCGACCGTCTACGTCCTCGACACCGGTGTCGACTACCGCCAGACCGAATTCGGCGGCCGCGCGACCAGCGGGTACGACTTCATCGACAACGACAGCGACGCCCGCGACTGCCAGGGCCACGGCACGCACGTCGCCGGTACCGTCGGCAGCGCCACCTACGGCGTCGCCAAGGGCGCCAAGATCGTCTCGGTCCGCGTGCTGAACTGCCAGGGCAGCGGCCAGTACTCGCAGATCATCAGCGGGATCGACTGGGTCGTGAAGAACGCCAAGGGCCCGTCGGTGCTCACCATGAGCCTCGGTGGCCCGGCCGACTCCGGTGTCGACGCCGCCGTGCGCCGCGCCGTGTCCGCGGGTATCACCAACACGGTGGCCTCCGGCAATTCCAACACGGACGCCTGCTCCACCAGTCCGGCCCGCGTCCGTGAGGCCATCACCGTCAACGCCACCCAGAGCGACGACCGCCGGTCCTCGTTCTCGAACTACGGCAGCTGCACCGACATCTTCGCGCCGGGCACCGGCATCACGTCGCTGCGCAACGGTGGCGGCACCCAGCAGATGAGCGGTACCTCGATGGCGACGCCGCATGTCGCCGGCGCGGCCGCGATCTACCTGACCTCGAACCCGTCGGCCACCCCCGCCGCCGTCGCCTCCGGTCTCGCCAACGCCGCCACCAGCGGTGTCGTGAAGAGCCCGGGCACCGGTTCGACCAACAAGCTGCTGAACGTGGCGGGTCTCTGATGCGGCGCGGCGTGCGGGCCGGTGTGGTGGCCGTCGCGGCCACCGCGCTGGCCGCGCTCGCCGCGGGCAACGCCCTCGCCGCGGAGGCGGAAGGCGTTGTCGTGCAGGCGAAGCAGCACTACGGCGATCAGTACATCGTGGAGCTCCACGATGTCGGCACCATGGCGGTCGAGCAGTCCTCGGCCACGTTGACGGGCCGCTACGGCGGCGAGGTCCGGTCGGCGTACAAGAACGTGCTCCGCGGATTCTCGGTCAAGGGTATGTCCGAGCAGCAGGCCCGACGGCTCGCGGCCGACCCGGCGGTCAAGGCGGTCTACCAGGACGGAACCGCGCGTGCCGTCGGCACGCAGGCCAACCCGACCTGGGGCCTCGACCGCGTCGACCAGAAGAACCTGCCACTGGACAAGAGCTTCACCTACCCGAACACGGGCGAGGGCGTCACGGCGTACGACCTCGACACCGGGATCAACCCCGAGAACCCGGAGTACGAGGGGCGCGCGTCCATCGGCAAGGACTTCGTGGGCGGCAACGGGAAGGACTGCAACGGGCACGGCAGTCACACCGCGGGCACCATCGGCAGCAAGACCTACGGCGTGGCGAAGAAGGTCAAGCTCGTCGGGCTGAAGGTGCTGGGCAACGACTGTTCGGGCAACGGTCCCGACTCCGCCATCGTGGACGCGGCGGAATGGCTGACCGCGAACGGCACCAAACCGGCGGTGGCGAACCTGAGCCTGCGGATGGACCAGGTCGGGCTCGGCGACGACGTCATCAAGAAGTCCATCGCGGCGGGCTTCGTCTACGTGGTGGCGGCGGGCAACGAGAACCAGAACGCCTGCAACGTCAGCCCGGCCCGGATCCCCGAGGCGATCACGGTCGGCGCCTCGGACCAGAGCGACGCGAAGTCCTCGTTCTCCAACCACAGTTCGTGCGTGGACATCTTCGCCCCTGGCAGCAACATCACGTCGCTGTCCACGTCCAACGGTGGTTCGGCGAACATGAGCGGGACGTCGATGGCCACGCCGCACGTGGCCGGGGCGGCGGCGCTGTACCTCGCCGCGAACTCCGGTGCCACCGCGCAGCAGACGCGGGACGCGCTGGTGAACAACGCCTCCGACGGCGTGCTCAAGGGGCTGCCGTCCGGCACGGTCAACAAACTGCTGAACGTGTCGTTCATCGGCGGCGGTGGCCCCACGCCGACGTGCGGGGCCAAATCCAACACGACACCGGTGTCCATTCCGGACGCGGGTGACGCGGTGACCAGTTCGGTGACGCAGGAAGGCTGCGACGGCAAGGCGTCGGCGACGCTGCCCGTCAAGGTCGACATCGCGCACACCTACACCGGTGACCTGGCGATAGACCTGATCGGGCCGAGCGGTGCGGTGTTCGGCCTCAAGCAGGCGGGAGGGATCGGCGAGGCGGGCGGCGTGCACACGTCCTACACGGTGAACGCCTCGTCCGAACCGGCGAACGGGACCTGGAAGCTGCGGGTCCGTGACGTCTACCGGTTCGACAGCGGGACGATCGAAGGCTTCTCCATCACCTTCTGAGTCCTTGCGAACGGCGGTGCGCCGCGGTCACGATGACCGCGGCGCACTGTCGTTTTTCGCTGGGAGGCTTTGCATGGAGTCCTACGACGCCGTGATCGTCGGTGGCGGGCACAACGGCCTGGTGGCGGCGGCCTACCTGGCCGGAGCCGGCCGCTCGGTGCTGGTGCTGGAACGGCGCGACGAGGTCGGTGGGGCGGCGGTGTCGTTCCGGGCCTTTCCCGGCGTCGACGTCCGGTTGTCGCGGTACTCGTACCTGGTGAGCCTCTTGCCACGCAAGATCATCGCGGATCTCGGGCTGGGCCTCGATCTCCGGCGGCGACGGATGTCGTCGTACACGCCCGTCGGCGACGGTGGTCTCCTTGTCGACACGGGCGACGACGGCCGTACGGCGGCGTCGTTCTCCGCGCTCACCGGGTCCACAAAGGACTTCGAGGCGTGGCGGCGGTTCTCCGCGATGACGGCCCAGGTCGCGGAACGGACGTTCCCCACCCTGACCGAACCGCTGGTGTCCAGGGAGGAACTGCGTTCGGGCATCGAGCCGGAGGCGTGGGACGCGCTGTTCGAACGGCCGATCTCGGAAACGCTCACCGGGATGTTCGGCGACGACACCGTCCGCGGCGTCGTCCTGACCGACGCGCTGATCGGCACTTTCGCCGGAGCCGGTGATTTCCGGCAGAACCTGTGCCTGCTCTACCACGTGATCGGCAACGAGACCGGCGACTGGGACGTGCCGGTGGGCGGGATGGGCGCGGTGACCGGGGCGCTCGCGTCGGCCGCGCGGGCGGCCGGGGCGCGGCTGGTGACCGGTGCCGAGGTGCTGTCCGTCGATCCCGGCGGGTCGGTGCGTTACCGGCTCGGCGACGACGAATTCACCGTGCGCGGCGGGCACGTGCTGTCGAATGTCGCGCCGCGAGTGCTCGCGCGATTGCTGGGGGAAGAGCCGCCGGAGGCGCCGGAAGGCGCGCAGCTCAAGGTGAACATGGTGCTGTCACGGCTGCCGAGGCTGCGCGATGCGAGTGTCGATCCGCGGGAGGCGTTCGGCGGGACGTTCCACGTCAACGAGGGCTACGAACAGTTGGCGGCGGCCTACGCGGAGGCCGCCGCGGGCCGGATCCCGTCGCTGCCGCCGTGCGAGATCTACTGCCATTCGCTGACCGATCCGTCGATCCTCGGCCCGGCCGAACAGGCGGCCGGGGTGCAGACGCTGACGTTGTTCGGCCTGCACATGCCCGCGCGGCTGTTCGAGGGGCGAAACGACACCGCGCGAGAGGAGGCGTTGCGTGCGACCTTGTCCTCTTTGGACAGTGTGCTGGCCGAGCCGATCGAGGATTGTGTGCTGCGTTCGCCGGACGGCGGGTCGTGCATCGAGGCGAAGACGCCGCTGGACCTCGAAGCCGAGCTGGGGCTGCCCGCGGGACACATCTTCCATCGCGATCTGTCGTGGCCTTACGCGGCGGATGCCGCTCAGGTGGGCCGCTGGGGCGTCGAGACCGCGCACGAGCGGGTGCTGCTCTGCGGTGCGGGCGCCGTGCGAGGTGGCGGCGTCTCGGGCATTCCCGGGCACAATGCCGCGATGGCGGTGCTGGCGAGCGCGTGAAGGCCCCCTTCCCTCGGCTCAGCCGAGGGAAGGGAGCCTTCACGCGCATTCGATTACTGGACCGTGAGGGTGTAGGTCGCCGTGGCGGTCTTGCCCGCCGAGTCCGTCGCGGTGACGGTCACCGGGTACGTGCCGCGCTGGAACGGCGCGACCACCTGCATGGTCGAACTGCCGCCACTCGAGATCGTCTTCGGGCTGAAGAACGGCGCGAACGGCAGACCCTGCCCGGACGCCGACAGCGTGATCGTGCCCGTGCCCCCGGTGGCGGAAACCGTGACGTTGCTGAAGAAGCCGGGCTGCGATGTCCCGCTGGTGGGACTCAGGCCCACCTTGAGTTCGCCGGGTTGGGGCGCGCCGTCGCCGACGGTCAGCGTCAGGTTCGTGGTCGCGGTGTCGACGGTGCCCTTGCCCGAGATCGTGACCGCGTAGTCCTTTTCGGCCGTACCGGCGGGAACCTCGATGCTCACCTTCGCCGACTCACCCGACGTGATGGACGTGGGCTGGAACGTGGCTGTCGCGCCATCGGGAAGTCCCGAAGCACTGAGATCGACCTTCTCCGCGCCGTTCTTGCCGGGCTTGCTGGTCACCGTGGCCGAAACGTACTTGCCCGGCTCGACCTTGAGGGCCGACGGCGTCACCCCGAGCGAGAACGTCTCCGGGTTCTGCGGCTCGCCGATCTGCTGCTTGACCCAGTCGCCCATCTCGTTGTTGAGCCTGCCGTACACGCTGTACCACTTGAAATCGCTGCGGCTCCAGGACGCGACACCGACGACCTTGCCGTCCACGATCAGCGGCCCGCCGCTGTCGCCGGGCAGGATCGTGACGCGGCCGTCGCTGTAGCCGCTGCAGATCATCGTGGCGTCTTTGAAGCCCGCGCCGACGCCGTTGCAGTTGCTGCCCTGGACGATCGGCAGCGTGAACTTGTGCAGTTCGACGTTGCGGCTGTCGTCGTTGTGGTCCTTCTTGCCGTAGCCGAGCCCGAGCCCTGACTTGCCCGGCTTGTGCAGCTCCGTGTCGGCCGACGTCGCGACCTTCGCGTACTGGCCACCCGGCACCGGGATGTCCGCGTCGGTGGTGACGACCGCGACGTCGTAGCCCTGGTCGAAGTTGACGTACTTCGGGTGCTTCTCGTAGCTGACGACGCCGATCCGCGTCCCGCCACCGGCGTTGAGGTCGTCCAGCCCGTAAAGGAAGGACTTCTCGCCCGCCGCGTCCTTGCAGTGCGCGGCGATCAGGATCTTGCGCGGCGCGACGACCGATCCGGTGCACGTCTGGCCCTGCGGCCGCGTCCCGCCTTCGCGCAGGCCCGCGATGATGAACGGGTAGTCCCGGACCGAGGCGGGGGTGCCGCCGATGGAATTCGTGTGCAGTCCACCGGGGACGACCGCTTGATCCGTCGGGGTGACGGCGGGCAGGTTCGCGGCGGCCGCCGGAGCGGGCAGGAGGACCGAGAGGCAGCCGAGGGTGGCGGTGGCGATCCCCAGTAGCCGTTGTCTTCTGTTCACGGTGGTTCCTTTCCAGGTGGCTGGAAATCACTTTCCGCATGTGCACCTGGCGGAACAACCGAGGAAGGAGCCCGTAGGGGTACGGAACTAATGCGCCCCGTCGCCGGTGAGCAGTTCGATACTGTGGTCTCCGGTGCGCTCGACGTCGAGGCCCGCCTTCGTCAGGACCCGCATCAGCTGCTCCACAGTGGACGGTTCGCTGCGCGACTTCACCAGCTCCGCGGCCAGCCGCCCCTTGTAGGCCTTGTTGAAGTGGCTCACCGTGGTCCGGTTGCCCTTCGCGTCCTCGGTCACGACGCGCACGGTCACCGCGTCCGGGCGGAGCTTCGCCAGCGCCGAGTAGGTCCCGGAGCGCAGGTCGACGACGAGCCCTTCGACACCTTGGAGCGCCGGTTCGAGGACCGGCTTCCACACGCTGCGGACCGTGCCGAGCGACGGCAGCGCGTTGCCACCCGAAAGCCGGTACGCGGGAATCGGGTCGGTCGCCGCGACCACCCCGAACAGCGCAGAAGCGACGGCGAGGCGCTTCTCGGCCTTCGCCAGCGTCGCCCTGGTGAACGACTTCACGTCGAGCGCGTCGTAGAGGACCCCGGTGTAGCGGCGCAACGCGGGCATCGTGGGCGAAGTCCACAGCTCGGCGTTGCGGGCGACCTCGTCGGCCTGCCGCGGCGTGATGCCGAGCGCGGCGACACTGGCCGGGACGTCGACGGCCAGTTCGGCCAGCGCGTCGGCCAGCTTCGCCCGGGTCGGGTTCAACTCCGGGAACGACAGCGCGTCGAGGTCCAGCGGCGCGCCGGTGCCGCCGGCGGCCTTGGTCTCGGAAGGGGGCAGGAGCACGAGCACCACGGAAGCGTAACTAAATGGAGTGCGTCACCCCGAGCCGCGGCCTTAGCCTCGTCCGCATGAGCCTGACCTGGCGCCCGCTGACCATGGACGACATGCCGCGACTGGCCGAGACCTTCGCCGAGGCGGAGCGTGCCGAGCCGATCGAGGAGCACTACAGCGCGGAGGATCTCGCCGAAGAGATCGGTACGCCGACCGTCGACCTGCCGACGGCGTCCACCAGTGCCTGGGATGGCGACACTCTGGTCGCCTACGGTCTGCTCCGGAAACGTGACGCGGCGGATCCGGTGCACATGATGCGGGTCGAGACCCTCGTCCACCCCGCGTACCGCGACGCCGCGATCGCCGCGCGCCTCACCGGCTGGTTCGAGGAGGCGGGCAAGAAGCTCCACGCGACGTCCCACCCGGACGTGCCGCTGGAACTGCACGCCGCAGCCAACACCAAACAGCGCTGGCTCTCCGAGGTACTCGTGGACGCCGGGTACGAGCACGCCCGGTGGTTCGTCGACATGCGGGCGGACCTCGGCTCGATCCCGCCGGTCAAACCGCTGCCCGAAGAGTTCCCGCTCGTCGCGTACGAGCAGAAGTACGAGGCCCTCACGCTGCGGTCCCGTAACGAGACCTTCGCGGACCACTGGGGGAGCACGGAGCAGTCCCCGGAAGCGTGGCGGCATCTGATCGTCGGCGCGAAGGACTTCCAGCCGGACCTGTCGTTCCTGCTGCTGAGCCCGGAGAGGGACCGGGTGGTCGCGATGGTGCTGAGCGCCCACTTCGCCTCCGATACGGCCGCCACCGGCGTGAAGGATCTGTACGTCAGCCACGTCGCGACCGACGCGAGCCTTCGCGGGCGCGGGATCGCGGGCGCGCTGCTCGGGCACACGCTCACCCAGGCCAAGGCCAAGCGCTTCCAGCGGGCTTCGCTCAACGTCGACCAGGACAACACTCATCGTGCCCTCGGTGTCTACGAGCGTGTCGGGTTCAGCGAGTTCCAACGCTGGGCCGGGTACGTGAAGCCCGTTCCGACCTGACCGGTTGTCACCCGAAAGGGCGGATTTCGGTACAGTCGATCCTCTCGGAGAGATCGCTGGGGGTGGTAGGGCGTTGCCGGTTTCCGCACGCCTCGGCTGGCATGACCTGCCGTCGGCGACGCGTGACGCCGTGGAGCGTGAGCTCGACAGTGTCCTCAGGCCCTCGGCGGGAAAGAGAACCTCGGGACGTGTGGTCCGTCGCTCGTTGTGGCAGACCCCGGAGTTCGACGGCGGTGTCGCCGCGCGGCTCGAACTCGACCGCGGTCATCACTGGGTCTTCCTGAAGGCGATCCCGGCGGACAGCCCGCGCGCGGGCGGTTACCGGACGGAGGCCGCGATCGCGCGACGGCTTCCCCCGGAGGCGCCCACGCCGAAGCTTCTGTCCTTTGTGGATGGTGAGTGGCTGGTGCTGGCGTTCGCCGACTTCGACGGCACCAGGCCGAACCTGCGCCCCGGATCGCCGGACCTCTCCGCGGTGCTGGCCACCTTCGGCGCGCTCGGGCGCACGCTCACGCCGTGCCCGCTGCCCGACGTCCCGGACGCCCTCGACGATCTCGGCCCGCTCCTGCGCGGCTGGCACGAACTGGCGAAGGAAACGCCGGACGACCTCGACGGCTGGGCCGTCCGCAACCTCGACCGGCTCGTCCAACTGGAGACGTCCTGGCATCCCTGGTCGGCCGGGGACACGTTGCTGCACAACGACATCCAGCCCGAATACCTGGTGCGGACCGGGCCGGGCAGGGTGCTGGTCACCAACTGGCGCTACCCGGCGCGGGGCGCGGGCTGGCTCGATCTGGTCGCGCTCGTCCCGTACCTGCTCGACGCCGGGCACGAGCCCGCCGACGTCGACCGTCTGCTCCGGCGGCGCCCCGTGCTTGCCGGTGTCCCGGTCTGGGCGGTCACCGCGTTCGGTGTCGCCCTGGCCGGGCACGCCGAACGAGCTTCCCGGCTACCGGAACCGCCCGCGACGACGGGCGTCCGCGCGGCGCAGCGCCGTCTCGCGGCGGCCATGCGGGGCTGGCTCGCTTACCGGACGCACTGGCAGTAGCGCCTCGATTCGTGAGCGGTTGGTGCCGGGTGGTCGTGGGGGGGGGGTTGGGGTGGGAAACCAACCCCCCCCCCCCCCCCCCCCCCCCCCCCCCCCCCCCCCCAACCCCCCCCCCCCCCCCCCCCCCCCCCCCCCCCCCCCCCCCCCCCCCCCCCCCCCCCCCCCCCCCCCCCCCCCCCCCCCCCCCCCCCCCCCCCCC